>JAETUG010000029.1 GCA_021768705.1 Bacillota bacterium | reverse complement strand
TGGCCCTGCAGACGAAGATGCGGAATGTAGCGGGCGTTTCTACAGGTGGTGCGAACAAATCTTTCGATATGTACGCCAAGTGCCGGTATATGGACGAGATTACCAGCGGTAAAGGGATTACCTTTGCCACAGGGACGCCCGTATCAAACTCTATCGCCGAGCTTTATACCATGCAGAGATACCTGCAGTACGACGTTTTGGAGAGCCTGGGCATGGTGACCTTTGACCGGTGGGCTTCAACATTTGCAGAAAGCACTACGGACTTTGAGTTGGCACCAGAAGGCAACAGTTATCGTCAGAAAACTAGATTTGCCAGATTTTTCAATTTGCCAGAGCTGATGAGCAGCTTTAAGGAGTGCGCAGACATTTTGCCGGCGGATATGCTGGATTTAGATGTGCCAGAGGCAGAATATGTTAACGTGGTGTTAAAGCCATCAGAGCGGCAAAAGGCTATGATCTCAGCCATTGGTGAGCGGGCTGATGCAGTACGGGGCGGAAATGTGGACGCCCGGGATGACAATATGCTGAAGATCACCACGGACGGCAGGAAGCTGGCCCTGGATGAGCGGCTGCTGCCTTTTGATGATGACGCTGCTGGATTACAGTTTGATTTGGAGCTGCATCAATCTAAGGTGGATGCCTGCACAGAAAAATGTGTGGAAATCTACAGGCAGACCATGGAGAAAAAGTCTACCCAGCTCATCTTTTGCGATCAAAGCACGCCAAAGGCAGACGGCAGCTTTAATGTATATGGCGATCTGAAGGAAAAGTTAATGGCAGTGGGGATCCCGGAAGACGAGATCGCCTTTATCCATGATGCGGATACTGATGCAAAAAAGCAGGCGCTTTTCGCAAAAGTACGAAATGGCAGCGTGCGAATCCTGATTGGATCCACATCAAAAATGGGAGCTGGTATGAATGTGCAAAACCGACTCATCGCTCTGCACCACTTAGATGTGCCTTGGAAACCATCTGACATTGAGCAGCAGGAGGGTCGCATCCTGAGACAGGGAAATGAGAACGAGAAGGTACAGATTTACCGCTATATTACGGAAAATACTTTTGACGCATACAGCTGGCAGCTGATTGAAAATAAGCAGAAGTTTATCTCGCAGATCATGACCAGCAAAGCGCCAGCCAGGAGCTGCGAGGACATAGATGATGCAGTGCTATCGGCGGCAGAAGCCAAGGCACAAGCGACGGGAGACCCGTTAATCAAGGAGCGAATTGAGCTGGAAAATGATATAAGCAGACTGCGGCTGTCTTTGGGCAATTACAACAACGAACATTATCAAATGAAGGACCAGTTTGATCGAATCCTGCCGGCAAAAATTGCTGACCTTGATGAGCGGATTACTGCTGTGAAAAAAGATTCTGTTTATCTGGAGGACATCGAACTTCCCGAAGGAGATAACTTTGCGATTACTGTGGAAGGCAAAATTTATTCAGAGCGCACAGAGGGCGGTGAGGCGATTATGAAGGCAATTATGCGAAACAGCAAGGAAGAAAAATTTGTGAAGATTGCAGAGTATGCCGGATTTGAAATTCTTTCCCGGATACATGCCTTTGATACAGAAGCCGATCTAAAGATTCAAAGAGAAAGTAGCATGGTGATTGAAAGCGGAGATAGTCCTTTAGGCGTTACTGCCAGAATCAAAAATGTAATTCAAAAGTTGCCGGAGCGCCTTACGCACATGGAAGAAAGCAAAGCTGCCTTAGAAACTGACATGGAGCGGATTAAAGCGCAGCTTAACGCACCATTTGAAAAGGCGGATGAGCTTTCTGAAAAAGAAAAAAGACTGGCGGAGCTGAAGAGAAAGTTGGAAAGCAGACCGGCAAAAGAAGAAAAGAACAGGGTGGCAGCGGAAGAAAGAAACACGCTACATATATAATGGATTATGCGGTAGAACTGAAGAAATTTCAGCTCTGCCGCTGTTTTCTTTTTTTGATGAAATTTTCATTTTTGCAAAATGCAAAAAATGAAAAAAGTCACGCCAAAGTCACGAGGGGTGTTAGGGGCTAAGCCCTTAACAAGCAGAAAAACAGACCTGTTTTTCTATGCTTGCCGTTC
>JAETUG010000028.1 GCA_021768705.1 Bacillota bacterium | reverse complement strand
TCTGCAAAGAACGGGGTGATGTAAGCCATGATGAACCCCAGGCCGTTTAAGATCGCCCAGGTGATGCAGATACGCTTCAGCCATGCGCGGCTCTCGTCCACAGTCCGTCCGGAGCGGGAGAAGTTCATCATCAGCAGGGCCACTGAGGCGGTGACGATAGCAGCCACGGTGGAGATGAGCACGATCTGGTTATAGACGTCCTTCATGATCTCCGTGGCTTTCGTCCATACATCTGTGGCATAGACCGGCTGTGTGGTCATCAGGAACATCATAAAACTCAGGAAGGCATAGTAGGATGCCTTCGCAGGGGAGAACCTGCGGCGGGGTTTCTTTCCTGCCGGGGCAGGGGTCAGCAGTTTGTTTTTCAGTCTCAATTTGTGGACCTCCTTTAATTAAGATTTGGTTGTGGAAAGAAAAAACCATGCCACAAGAACGGGCATGGTCTTCTTTCTTCCGGGCGGACGGTGGGGGAAAAGCCGGCTCTGCGGTCAGAGGCGCAAAAAAAGCACCTCTTTGGAAAGGTGCCATGCCAGCCCGGATTGCTTCTGGATACAGTTTTAAGCATATTTAGTGTAACATATCCCCATTTACGGGGAAAGAGCAGAATCGTGCCAATTTTGTGCGGATTTGTGCCAATTTTGTGCCAGACTTTCAAAAGTAAAAATGAAAATTTATTTTGATAATTTGCAGAAAAAAGAAAGGGCCTCTTTTATTTATATAGTGTATGGCTGCATCCAGAATATGGAAGCCTCTTTGCACTTTGACAATTTCACAGCACCATTCAGGAGTTATACAGGCACAGATGGATAGTGTGCGATGACCATGCGTGAGCCCGCCCTCTGTTTAAAAATTGCATAGCAATACCTGAAATACGCGGCAAAAATATTGGCGCAGGAAGTGACCTGATTGGGTATGCACAAATTACACTTCTTTAATTTATGTAGGAAAAAATATGCTGATTGCAGTTGAAAGACGGGGTGTTCGATTCGTATAAGATATATGAAGAGGCTTTATATCAGATGCTATGCGGATACCACTTCAGCTGCAAAAAAACGTTTGATGATAGCAGGAACGAAAAGGTGATAAAAACAGAGAAGGAAAGGAGATAGATAATGGCAGCAGATGTAGAGAATGAAGTGGCAGTTGACCAGCAGGTATATTTGGCAGCTGATATTCAGCGCATGCTTGGAATAGGAAAGAGTAAATCTTATACCTTTCTTGAAGATGTGTATAAGCAGAAGAATCCGCCATTTAAAGTTCTTAAAATAGGCAAGCTTTTCAGAGTGCCAAAACGGGGATTTGATGAATGGCTGAATGGTGGTCTATGAATGAGGTGATTTAGTGAAACAGTCAACAAAGAAAAAAGAAGTTGCCTTTTATGAAGGAAATGCATGGGTTCACAGAGTTAAACTGTTGCAGCCGGATGGTTCTGTAAAGTATAGCAAACGTGGAGGTTTTCAGAGTGAGGAGGAAGCGGAAGCCAGTTATTACAAATATGAGAAGGAATTCAAGAAAGCTTCCAGAGCCTATCAGATGTCGGCAAAGCCAAACCCGGATGTGGATTTGAGAGATTATCTGCTTTATTGGTTTGAGGATGTATTTTCCCAGAGGATTGAGAATACAACCCGCATGGTATGCGCCTATGTGCTGTATGACCTGATTCTTCCGAACATGCAGCAGAACATAAAATTACGATATGCCAATGAGGAATATTTTGATTCTTTGCTGGCTGTCGTATCAAAGACATGCGAGTCTGCCGGCAACAAGTCCAGAGAGTTCCTGAACATGGCAATGAAAGAGGCTGTGATACAGGAATATATCAGGGTTAATCCGATACCCGCGACGAAAACGTATCCAAGAAGAAAGCCAACGATCATTATTTTAAACAAAGCAAATGTGAAAAAACTCCTGAAAGCTGCCTGCGATAGCGGATGGTATCTGGAGATTCTGCTCGGACTGTTCTGTGGACTGAGAAAAGGTGAGATCTCAGGCTTGAAATTTGGAGATTTTGATGCGGAAAACAGGACAATCTATATTCGTCGGCAGATTACATCGAACCCTGTTATTCCAAAGGGTGAAAGTAAAATTCAGACGTATGAGGTCATAGAGAAACCGCCAAAGACGGATAACAGTTACCGCCTGCTGCGGATACCAGAGGCTGTTGCAAAGGAAATTGAAAAAAGAAGAACTCTGGTTGACGCAAATAAGCTGCAG
>JAETUG010000007.1 GCA_021768705.1 Bacillota bacterium | reverse complement strand
CTACATTTTCCTGCTCTCATAGTTATATTATTTCATTTTCCGTGAACCCACCTCAGAAAGGTGTCCTGCGCGATAGAAAGCTGCTGCGCTGCCGCCCGAGAGGTGATTTTTTTATTTTCCCAATCCTCTTTAAGCTTCCAAAACTGTTCCGGCACTGGCTTTCGCGGCCTTCCGAACTGTACTCCACGCAGTTTAGCCGCCGCAATTCCTTCTCTCTGCCTTTGATGGATATTTTCGCGTTCCGTCTGTGCCACATAGGATAAAATTTGTAAGACCAGATCGGCTACAAAAGTACCGGTCAAATCGTTTCCTGACTTTCTGGTATCCAGAAGCGGCATATCCAGCACCACCACATCCACCTTTTTCTCTTTGGTGATGATCCGCCATTGCAATAGGATTTCATCATAGTTACGGCCCAGCCGGTCAATGGACTTTATTACCAGAATGTCGCCGGGCCGAAGTTTTTTCAACAGTTTCCGGTATTGTGGGCGGTTAAAATCTTTTCCGCTGAGCTTGTCCATGTAGATATATTTTTCTGAAACCGGAAAATTCTGTAATGCAAGTATCTGTCGATCCTCATTTTGTTCCTTGGTAGATACACGAACGTATCCATAAATGTTACTTCCCATAAAAAGCCTCCTTCGTTGTATTTCTGAGCGTTTTATCCTCCTGATACAATTCTAAAGGAGAATTTTTATTTCTTAAAAATGAAATATCACTTTTATCTTTTCAAGATTTGTAACGATCTGATTACTTATAGTAACTTATATCGTTTTTTTCGGCGTAAAAGTGTGTAAAAGTCCGAAAAAGCATTGTAAAGCGCTGCAACCATCTTGAAACGACACACGATAATTGCCCTCAGCATCGTTTCTAAACATTATTTGTTTTTAGATGCGAATTATTTTTCGTACTAAAAAAAGTCCATAAACAACTACATTGGCAACCATTTATAGACTTCCTATTTTTAAGCTATAATAATTTTTTTGATTGATAACTTTTGTAATGAAATACAACGAAAACTTTCGATTTTTCAAAAGAAAAAGACGTGATCCCTCACGTCTCTTTCTCCTCAGCTGATTTTTTTAGGTCTTTCCTCTCTCTGGATGCGAAAAAATTCCGACAATGCAGCGATGAACTGTCCATTGGTCGGCTTTTCCGCCAGCAAATAGCCCGCCACCTCAAAATAGACCTGAGGGCCATTCTTTTTCCATGCGCTTTCAATCGCATGGCGGATAGCTCTCTCTACCTTGCTGGCAGTGGTCTTATACATTTTTGCGATATCCGGATAGAGCCCTTTGGTGATACCCACCAATACATCCTGATCCTCCACCGCCATCATGACTGCCTTGCGGATAAAGTGATAGCCTTTGATGCTGGCGGAAATTCCCATACGGCTCAGCAGCACGGAAATTTCCCCCTCCAGATTGCGGAAAGGATTTTCCACCGCTTCCGGTATTTCTTCTTTTTCCGTTTCACGAACGCTGCTGCCATTTTCATGCTCCAGCAGTTGGTGGATCCGTTCCATCAGCAATTCCCCCTGAATGGGCTTCGCCATATAATAATCCGCCCCAAGGGTGATAGCCTGACGCACCAGCTTATCGCTGTCGATGGCAGAAATCATGATGCAGATACAATCGATGCCTTCTTTTTTCAGATTTTCCAACACCCAGAGGCCATCCCGCTCTCCCAGCAGGATATCCATCAGGATCACATCCGGTTTTACTTTCTTTGCCATTTCCAGCACTGCAGGGCCGCTGTCGGTCATTCCTATGACCACCATATCCCCTCTGCGCTCCAGACAGCGTTTCAGCCGCTGCAGATAAAACCCATCTCGATCCGCCAGGATCACTTTGCTTCTTTCAGTTTCCTTCATAAAAGGACCCCCATTTCTTATACTTTTTCCATTTTCTGACAGAAAGTGCGGCTTCCCTTCCGCCTCCTGTCGATTTCAATTATAAGGGGTGTCCAAAAATTTCGCTATATGACAAAACCAGAATGCACAGTTATAGGAGTAAAAAACCGAAAAATAGGATTTTTCGACATCCAGAGCGAAAAAATCCCAAATCCCTCAGCCGGCAGCCACGATCATACCATTCATCAGCAAAAAAATCATCAGAAGGCAAAGGGCAAACAAACCACCCCAGCTAGCCACCGTACGTTTTCCTTTTTTCATTTGTATCCCATAAACGAAAGCGATGCCGAAAAACATAGCTGCCACCCAGCTGCAAAGCAACAGGATAATATAGATTGCTTCCGGAACGATAAGCAAGTGATCCATGAAACCTCTCCTTGTTTGTTTTTACCATAAAAGCGGAGAAAGTGCCATTGAACGGACGCACTGCGTAGGCTTGCCTATAGCAGGGCGTACTTCAGGTGGCATTTGCGTAGCAAATGTACCGAAAAACCGCAGGTTTTGAGGTTCTCCGCTGAAATTTATCGTTATTATACCATCTCGCCTGCCGTCTCGATGGTGTTTCTCGTCAAATGGCTGTTCATGCAAGCATGACAGCCACTTTCCTCGTTATTATACCACAATCACATAGACAAAAAAAGAGCCCACATTTCCGTGGGCATAAAATCGTATAGAAACGCTTGAATCATTCTTTGGAAAACCCGGCCATCCCCAGGGCTGCAGGACCCCCATGGGTCGTGATGACACCATTGGCACGGATCCATCTTATTTTTTTGAAGCCACATTCTTTTGCCGCTTCCTCTGCACTTTTCTGCACAGCTTCAGACAAGCCGACAGTATAACCAAGCCACAGGCATTCTTTGTCCAGATCATACTTTTCTGCATATTCTGTCACCATCTGTGCGGCTACCTTGCACATTTTTCCACGATATTTCTTTGTAGCCACCAGTCTGCCATCCAAAACTTCGATACAAGGATGCAGGCTCAAGATACGAGCCCCCAAAGCTGCCACATTGCTCACACGCCCACCTGCCCGCAGGAAATCCAGATTATCAGGCAGAAAACACATTTTGGCACGGGAGATCAGCTTTTCCGCAGCCATTGCCGCTTCTTTTATGGTCATATCGGGGTGCTCCTGCAAAAGCTCTGCCATGGTGATGACAACATTGCACTGCCCCATAGAAACCTGTTTCGTATCCAAAATGGTCACATAATCCCTATGCTCAGAAGCGATCACCGCACTCTGACAGGAGCAGGTGGTCACTGCCGAATAAGCCAGATACAACAGCTGGGCATCGGGATATTCTGTATGGAGCGCATCAAATGCCTGTTCGAAATCTTTCGGAGTACAGCCGCTGGTTTTCGGCAGCTTGCCTGTGGTATGGTAGTAATCCACGATCTTTTCCACAGGGAATGCGCCATCGTCCAGAATCTCCGTATCGAAAGAAACATGCATGGGGACAATCTTTATCCCATATTCAGCCGCCAATTGGGCATTTACATCAGAACCGGTTTCTGCAACAAGAATGATCTGTTTCATAATGATTTCCTTTCCGTTACCATTTTCAAAGCTATTTATTATAATATTACATAGCTTTCAATACTATGTCAACGGTTTACACAAACTCTATGCTTTTTCCTGTGAAGAAAACCTATTTCACAAAAAGGGAACTGCATTCTTTCTGCATAAAGATAGCGGCGGAAGATTCCGCCGCTATCTGCTTATGCCGCTGCCAGCATGGTCTCAATAAATGTGCCATAGCCTTTTGCAGGCTCGTTCAGCATCACATGGGTCACCGCTCCTACCAGTTTCCCGTCCTGCAGGATGGGGCTGCCGCTCATCCCCTGGACGATACCTCCTGTCAGGTTCAGCAGACGTTCATCGGTGATACGGATGGTCATATCCTTATTTCTTTTTCCCCCATTGGGGTCGATACTTTCGATCTTCAGGGAATATTCCTTCACCTTTCCGCCTTCCAAGTCAGAAAGAAGAACCGCTTCGCCTTTTTTGACCTCATCCGCTTTGGCAATGGGCAAAGCTTCTCCCTGAAATATCGTCTCTTCCGCCGTACCATAAATCCCCACTTCCGTATTTTTTTCGATGTGAGCCAGTTTTTCCTCCATATTCACCTTTCCCATCAGTTCCCCCGCTGCGCCTTTCTGCCCTTTTACGATTTCCGTCAGGTCGGAATCCACCAGAGAGCCTTCCCGGATCTCCATCAGTTCATCGATATCCACATCATAGACACCATGCCCCAATGCCCCGAAGGTTCCATTTTTCGGGTCATAATAGGTCACTGTGCCGATTCCCTGGATGCTGTCCCGAATCCATACGCCGATCTTAAAGGCATTGTCGGCTTTGCTGAATACCGGTGTGATCTTCACTTCCTTCTCTTTGCCATCCCGATCCAGAAGCAGCTTCATTGTCTTGCCGTCACTGCTTTCCACCGCTTCCAGAAACGCTTCCTTGTTTTCCAGCGACTTACCGTCGGCCTCCAAAATCTGGTCCCCGATTTTCAGGACACCTTTGCTGGGCTCATAGGTTTCATTGTCCTCTCCGCTCACAAAGCCTGTCCCCAAAACCAAAAGTCCCTTCGTATCCATTGTCACGCCAACGGTCTGCCCCACCGGAACCAATTCCCGCCGCTCGGATGCCTGTGCCGTTTGCGGAAGCCATAGCAGGGTCGGTATCAAAATCGCCGCCAGCGGGAATACTGAAAAAAATATTTTACTTTTGATCCGCTGCATCTTCTCCTCTCCCAACTGCATGATTCGAAGCAAAAATTTTCGTTTTTTTGCTCCAAGCTTACTTTTTCCCCAAAGAAAAGGCGATATTCAGCCCAAAAACACCAGAAATATACAAGCCTTGACAGGCTCAGCGAAAATTCCCTCTGGCAATTTTTTATTTTATTTTTATAAAAAAGGGCGCTGCTATGCACCCTTTAAAACCAATTTTTCAGCATCCGCTGCAACATGGTATTGATATTGGCTTTTTCCACTGCTTCTGCCGTCACCAGATCTGTCCGCCCCACCTCTTCTCCATTGATGAGGTAGACCAGCTCACCCACTTTTTCCCCCGCTACCACAGGCGCATCCATGCTGGGCAGGACTTCTGTCTGCGTTTCCCAGTCGCTGCTCATGTCCTTTTTCAGCAGCATGGAAATTTCTTCTTTTACCACCGCCGGAACCCTGTCTGCCATCCCTTTGGTCACAGGGATCTCTGCCATTTCCTGCCCTGCAGGCAACCCTTTTTGGGCGGTGTAATTGGCAAATCCATAATCCAGCAGCTTCATGGTCTCCTGAAAACGCACCTTAAAATCCGGTGCAGCCATGACAACGCCAATCAGATGCAGCCCATTCCGCTCCGCTGTGCCGGAAAGGCAGTATAACGCCTTCCCCGTAGAGCCTGTTTTCAGCCCCGTTGCGCCTTCATACCATTTGATCAGCTTATTGGTGTTCGTCAGGCCAAATTCCGATTCCCCCTTACGGGTCTTATGTATGATGGTATCCTGCCAGGTGGTAGTGTATTCCTGGATTTCAGGGAAACGGGTCATCAGTTCCCGGCTCATCAGGGCAATATCGTAGGCACTGGTCTCATGTCCATCCACATCAAGCCCGCAGGCATTGACGAAATGGGTATCCTTCATTCCCAATTCCTCGGCTTTTTTGTTCATCCGTTCCACAAAAGCCTCTTCGCTGCCTCCTACAAATTCTGCCATAGCCACTGCCGCATCATTGGCGGAAGCAATAGCAATACACTTCGTCATATCTGCTGCCGTCTGGGTCTCGCCCGGTTCCAGAAAGACCTGGGAGCCGCCCATGCCGGCTGCATATTCGCTGACCTGCACGCTGTCCTCCCATTTGAATTGCCCCGCTTCTTCCGCCTCATAGATCAAAAGCAGTGTCATGACCTTCGTCACACTGGCAGGGGGCATGGCTTCATGGCTGTTCTTTTCATATAAGACCGTCCCTGTTGCCCCATCCATCAGCACAGCACTTTTGCTTTCCAATGTCAGCGGGTCTGTTTCTGCGCCATAGACAGGAAAAAGCGAACCAACCATCAGCACCAAAGCCAGTATGGCTGACAGCAGCACCCTTCCGTATTTCTTCATCCTCCCATTCCTCCCAAAAGCATCTTACTGACACTTTATGTTTCTTTTTTGAAAGATATGTCTTGGCAAGGAGTTGTCGAAATTCTTAAATCTTTTTTAAATTCCCGAAAGCCCTGTTAAAATTCCCACTTTTGTACTATAATCTTATCATAACATATATTGATCTGTTATAATGGAATTAATCATAGAACAAAAGGAGGTTATCTTCATGAAACATAAAAAATTCAAACATTCCATGGCTTTTGTAGCCGCCGCCCTGATGGCATGCCAGCCTATGTCTGTTTACGCAGTGACCTTTGCAGACATGAATCAGGTACCTTGGACCGGTGCAGAGGCCTCTATCAATAAAGCCGCAGAACTTGGACTGGTAGTCGGCGAAACCAGAAACGGCAAGAATTATTTCCGTCCCAGAGATTCCGTATCTCTGGCAGAATCCTGCCAGCTGGCATATAAGCTGCTGCTGCAGACAGGCAAAGCAACTTCTGATACTTCCGTAACAGAAAAATGGGCTGCTGTACTGAAAACATATGGCATCCAGGAATGGGCGCATCCTGCTGTTTCTTACTGTCTGGAAGAAGGCATCATCTCCATCTCCAACCTGAGCAGCTTTATGAAAAACGGCTCCAACCTGCCTGCCACAAGAGAACAGGCAGTAACGATCCTGGGCCGTGCCCTGACCACCGGCGTACCTTCCTATTCCGCCAATGCCACAACAACAAACTTCAACGATAACGCCAGCATTTCTTCCGAAGCACGCCCTTATGTTGCCCTGTTGAATCAGGTGGGTGTTGTAAACGGCGATAATGTAGGCAAATTCAATCCAAAAAGCACACTGAACCGTACAGAAACTGCTGTATTGGTCACAAATCTGTACAGTGTATTGAATAAATCTTCTGCAACCGTACCTACAAATCCCGTTGCTTCCACACAGAGCGGAACAATCGCCGATATGAATGCTCTCTATGTGAATTTTGAAAACAGCAACGCATATTATCTTTTCGCTTCCACAGGTGCCACAGTGACCCTCAACGGCACAAACTCTTCTGCTGCCGAACTGGTAAAACTGTTTAAAAACGGCACAACCATCAAAGCGACTTTAACACTGGACAGCAATACCCGTATCACAAAGCTGGTTGCAACAGCTGATACAAAAACAGCAGAAGAAAACCTGACCGGAACGATCAAATCTCTGTCCAAGAGCAGCATTAAGATCGGCTCCAATTCCTATGATATTGATGATTACAAGAAACTCACCATTAAGATCAACAACTCCACAAAGGATTACGATGATCTAAAAGAACTGTATGACGATGGTGAAACCATTACCGCAACTCTGACACTGGATAAAGATGATTACGTAACAAAGATCGTTACTACCACAAAATCCTCCAGCAGCAGCAAAACGGATGAACTGAAGGAAATCAAAGAAGTCAGCGGCGAGGATTATGACGCATATATTAAGGTTGACTCCACAAAATATTATATTGAAGACATTGATGATCTGACTGTTAAGATCGATGGCAAAACGGAAGACTTTGACGAACTGGCAGATGCTTTTGAAGATCTGGAAGATGGCGAATATTTCACAGTAAGCGTTACCCTGGATAAAGATAACGATGATGATAACTACATCACAAAAATCACTGCTACCAAGAAAACTTCCACCTCCACCAAAACAGGCGAGATCACCGATCTGAAAGAAAAAAGCAGCTCTAAGGGCACCATCGAATTGGATAATAAAAAATCTTATTCCATCAAAGATGTCGATGATGTTACTGTAAAAATCGACAAAAAAACAGAAGACTTTGACGAACTGATGGATCTGTTTGAAGATGATGTTGTAATGGAAGCAAAACTGACGATTTCCGGTGATTACGTTACAAAGATCGAAGTAACCACCGAGGAAGACAAAGATGGTTATACAACCAAAAGCGGCGAACTGAAAGACCTTGATTACGAAGGCAAAAACGATGGTTATATAAAAATCGGTTCCAAATCCTATGACATCGATGATATTGACTGGCTGGAAGTTTCCATTGATGGCAAAAACAACAAGGATTTTGATGATCTGATCGATGCTTTTGAAGATCTGGATAAAGACGAATATCTTCAGGTAAAAATCACTCTGGATGATGACAACTATGTAATCAAAATCGTTGCCACCACAAAATATGAATAATAAAAATTATTTTTTCAGCCCCGCTCTATTGTGGGGCTCTTTTTTTCGTTGAATCCTCCGAAAAATTGACAAAATCCAATATCCGCAGTATGATAAAAACCGAAAAACATACAAAATCGGAGGGAATTTTTATGAACAAAAAAAATGGAATCTTAGCAGGCATCCTGATCCTTCTCTGCATCGTTGCAGGTCTTTTCTATTTCCAACAAAAACCGACTACAGCTACAGGTGAAAAGGAAATTGCCGTAGTCGTTACCCATGCAGACCAGAACCAAAACACTTTCACCTATCAGACCGATGGGGAATATCTGGGAGAAGTATTGGCAGAAAATGAACTGGTCGATGGTGAAATGGGACAATACGGTCTTTTCATCACCACAGTAGATGGGGAAACTGCTGATGACAGCAAACAACAGTGGTGGTGCATCACCAAAGGCGGCGAAAAGCTGAATACTGCCGCTGATACAACTCCCATTGCGGATGGCGATCAATTCGAGCTGACACTGACGGAGGGCTATTGATGGAAGGAAACAAAGCCCGCAGCTTAGCATGGATGGGCGTACTGACCGCCCTGCTGTTTACGGGACAAGTTGTGATGTCCTTTCTGCCCAATCTGGAAATCGTCAGTCTGCTTATCATCCTTTACACCATCTTTTTCGGAAAAAAGGTTTTCTGGATGATATACGGCTTTGTTTTTCTGGAAGGGTTTCTCTATGGCTTCGGTATGTGGTGGTTCCAGTATCTCTATATCTGGAGCATTTTGGCGATCGTCGTCCTGCTCCTCAGGAACAACACCTCTTCTCTTTTCTGGAGCATCATTTCCGGCTTCTTCGGTCTTTCCTTTGGCGCCCTCTGCACCCTGCCCTACCTCATCGCAGGGGGTCCTGCAGCAGCTTTTTCCTACTGGGTGTCCGGACTGGGGTTCGATCTAATCCATTGCATCGGCAATGTGGTGCTGTGTCTGGTGCTTTTCAAACCATTGTACGCCCTGCTGCAAAAAGCTTTCCCATCTTGATTTTGCAAATTTCTTTTTTGAAAGCATAAACGCCTTGAGAATCTCTTCTCAAGGCGCTCTTTTTTTCTATTTTTATTCCCTTAAGCCTGCATTGATCTCATCGGCATAACGGACGCTTTCCATGGCATCCTTGGCATATTTATCTGCGCCGATGCGGTCAGCGTAATCCTGTGTCAGAACTGCCCCGCCAACAACTACTTTGCACCAGGGTGCTTCCACCCGCAGCTGTTTGATGGTTTCTTCCATGGCAGGCACTGTGGTTGTCATCAAGGCACTCAAGCCACACAGCGGTGCATGCTGCTTTTTCACTTCTTCCACGATCACCTCAGGGGCAACATCCCGCCCCAGGTCAGTCACATCGAAGCCGTAGTTTTCCAACAACAGCTTTACGATATTTTTGCCGATATCATGGATATCTCCCTTTACCGTTGCCAGAACAAAGCTGCATTTTGCCGCCGCTTCGCCCTTTTCCGTGGACATGGATGCTTTGATCTTTTCAAAGGCACTTTTCGCCGCTTCTGCCGCCATCAAAAGCTGGGGCAGATACACCGTCTTTTCTTCATAGCCCTTGCCCACGATATCCAAGGCAGGGATGATCTCATTCTGCACGATCTCCAAAGGGGCTGTTTCCTCCAACAGTTTTGCCGTCAGTTCCCCTGCCTGGTCCTTTAAGCCTTTTACAACGGCCTTCTGCAACGCAGATTTATATTCTTCGGAAGCGGATGCCGCCGTCAACTGTGTTACGGTTGTTGCCGCTGCCGCAGGCACATATTTGGATGCAAAATCGATATAGTCCCCGCAGTTTTCATCCAGACCATGGAGGGCACGATAAGCAAAATAGGTTTTCATCATATCCCCGGAAAAGGGATTCATGATCGCCGCAGACAGCCCATTTTCCAGTGCCATGGCAAAGAATGTACTGTTGATGGCATCTCTGTTTGGTAGACCGAAGGAAATATTGGAAACGCCCAAAGAAGTATGGCAGCCCAGACGATGCTTGATCTCATGGAGGGCATCTACAGTTGCTTTCGCCGCATTGGGGTCTGCGCTGATGGCCATTGCCAATGTATCAAAAATGATATCTTTTTTCTCAATGCCATAGCTTTCTGCGGTTTTCAAAATCTTTTCCGCAATGGCAACTCTGCCTGCCGCTGTATCGGGGATACCGCCTTCATCCAGCGTCAGTGCCACCACCAGACCACCGTATTTCTTCACCAGAGGGAAAATAGCATCCATATTTTCCTGCTTGCCGTTGACGGAATTGATCATAGCCTTGCCGTTATAGCGGCGCAATGCCTGTTCCATTGCCGCCACATCGGAAGTATCGATCTGCAACGGCAGATCAATGATAGCCTGCAGCTCAAAGCAGACTTTTTTCAACATTTCAACCTCGTCGATCTCGGGCAATCCAACGTTTACATCCAAAATCTGCACGCCCTTTTCCTGCTGGGTCAGACCTTCGTTTAAAATATAGTCGATATCATTTTCCACCAAAGCCTGTTTGAACCGTTTTTTCCCCGTAGGGTTGATGCGTTCCCCAATGATGATGGGGGATGCGCCAAATTCCACCGCATGGGTATAAGAGGATACACAGGTGATATTTTTCTTTTCCACAGGCAGAGGCTTCCTGCCCTTTGTTTTTTCCACAACTGCTTCGATATATGCCGGTGTAGTGCCGCAGCAGCCCCCGGCGATCCGTACGCCTTTAGCGATCAGCCCTGCCACATCATCGGAAAATTCATCAGGCAATACATCGAATACGGTCTTTCCATCTACCTCTCTGGGCAGGCCTGCATTGGGTTTCAGTACAACGGGGACAGAAGCCTTCTCCAGATACTGTTCCACCACAGAAGCCAGGGCTTTGGGGCCCAAAGAGCAGTTCACGCCAATGGCATCGGCCCCCATACCTTCCAGCATGGCAACCATGGACGCAGGAGAAGCCCCTGTCATCAGCTTACCGTCCTCTCCGTAGGCATTGGAAACAAATACAGGTAGATGGCAGTTTTCTTTTGCCGCCAGCAGAGCCGCCTTTGTTTCATAGCTGTCGTTCATCGTTTCGATAAAAACCATATCTGCCCCATGCTTTACGCCAAAGCGGACCGTTTCTGCAAATACTGCCACCGCTTCTTCAAAATCGAAATCGCCGTAGGGTTTCAGCAGTCTGCCGGAGGGGCCGATATCCAAAGCAACAAATTTTTCCTGGACGCCTGTACTGGCTGCCGCCGCCGCTTTTGCATTGGCAATGGCAGCTTTGATGATTTCTTCCAGCTCTTCCTGGTCGAATTTCAGGCTATTCGCCCCAAAGGTATTGGTATTGATGATATTTGCCCCCGCATCAAAATACATCTTCTGCAGTTTGATGATGACTTCCGGATGTTCCAGATTCCAGCGTTCCGGATGTTCGCCGGGCTGCAGACCTTCCGCCTGCAGCAGTGTCCCCATGCCGCCGTCCATATATATGATATTGTTTTTCAAATAGTCTAATACGTTCATAGATTTCATCCTCTAAAGGCGCAGTCCAAATTTTGGCAGGCGCCGCATTTATTTTTTTCCTTTTGATATTCTTCTCCGCTGATGCCAACGATAGCAGTCACCGATTTGGAAGGGCTCATCAGCAGACTTTCGTTCAAGGTCAGACCGATCTTTCTGGAACAGTCCAGCACACGGAAGATATCCTTCTGCATCTCCAACGGCAGATCCCCATAGCCGGGGCTAAAACGGGGCTTCAAAAACTTTCCTTCCGCCTGCAATGCTTTCCCCTGTTCCTCGCAAAAGGCATCACAAAGGCTTTCGATGCGCTCTGCACCGATGGCCTGAAAAAACAACGCCTTCGCAGGGGAAAGGTTAGTATATTTCCGAATCGCACGATCGATCTCCAGCCCAATGGTGGCCGCAAACAAAATGATCTCCTCGCAGCCCTCCAGGTTTTTCGTCAGCCCTGCCGAATCCACCTGGGAAAAACCAAAATCAAGGCATATTCCCTCTTTTTTCACAGGAAATCTGCCCCAACAGACTTTATAGGAAAGCTTGCCCTGTATCTCCGACAAACAGGCTTCGAACAACTGCCGTTCCTCTACCGTTGCTTCTCTGAAATGGCAGCCTGCATATCGCAGACCTTCCCTCTCGTTAACGGGCGGAGCCGCATAGGTCTTTGCCCATATCATAAGCCCAGAATATCCTTTACATTATGCATGATCTGTGCTGCAACATCGGGCTTATTCATGGTATAGATATGTACCGTCTTGATACCGTTGGCATACAGGTCAACAATCTGGTCTGTAGCGTAGACAATACCTGCCTGCTGCATGGCTGCGGCGTTGTTGCCAAATCTGTCTACCAGTGTTTTATACTTCTGGGGCATGAAGGAACCGGAAAGCTCGATGGAGCGTGCCACCTGATTTGCCTGTGTGATGGGCATGATACCGGGAATCACAGGAACCTCGATACCGGCTTCTCTCACCTTATACAGGAAGCTATAGAAAATATTGTTGTCGAAAAACATCTGAGAGGTCAGAAAATCGCAGCCTGCGTCCACCTTTTCTTTCAGATGACGGATATCCTCCGCCATGGTGGCACATTCGGGGTGCTTTTCGGGGTAACAGCCGCTGCCTATACAGAAATCGCCCTTTTCCTTCAGTTCACGAACCAAATCAACGGCATATCTGTATGCCCACTTGCTTCTGTCCTGCCCTTCCATTTCGGGGGTCAGATCGCCACGCAGGGCCATAATATTCTGGATGCCTGTTGCTTTCAGCTCTGCAATACGGGCAGCTACGGTTTCCTTTGTAGAAGAAACGGCTGTCAGATGGGCCAGAACGGGCACATCGCCTCTCTGTTTGATCTTTTTCGCAATTTCCAATGTAAATTGGCTTGTGCCGCCGCCTGCGCCATAGGTCACGCTCATAAAAGCAGGCTCCAGCTCTGCCATCTGCATGACTTTCCTCTTCACACTTTCCAGATTTTCAGGTTTCTTATTGGGGAAAACTTCAAAGGACATATTAAACGTATCTTTTGCAAAAAGTTCTGTTAATTTCATATTTTTTCACGCTTTCTATCTAATTTTTAAAATAGGTTCAAAGTGTATACTATAATAATTATACCGCTAATTCGGCAAGGAAAGCAAGCCATATGTTTTCATTTACATACAAAAAAAACAGCGTGTTTCCACGCTGTCTGTTTCTTATCTTTCCACGATGCGTCCATCTATGGAAATAGTCACCACCTGCCAGGGGATAAATTTCCCGCTGTTTTGCAGGGCTGTAACTGCTGCCCGCTCGATGCCGCCGCAGCAGGGCACTTCCATACGCACCACCGTTACACTCTTGATATCGTTTTGACGAATGATCTCCGTCAGTTTTTCAGAATAATCTCCCGTATCCAGCTTTGGACAACCCACTACCGCAATCTTTCCACGGATGAATTCCTGATGGAAATTGGCATAAGCATAGGCTGTGCAATCCGCTGCGATCAGCAGGTTGGCCCCCTCAAAATAAGGAGCTTTCACAGGCACCAGCTTGATCTGCACAGGCCACTGCCGCAGTTGAGACTGCTGAGAAGTTGTCTCAACAGGGGCTGTTTCTTCTCTCCGAATGGTTTTCGCCATAGAGCCTGCGCAGCCGCAGGGCTGTTCCTTCTTCTCTTTATTCGCCAAAACTGCCGCCTCATCATAGGCCGCCGCTTCTCTTTCTACAAATTTGATGGCATCCATAGGGCAAACGGGCAGGCAATCTCCCAGACCATCGCAGTAATCATCTCTTAAAAGCTTTGCTTTCCCGTCTACCATGCCGATGGCGCCTTCATGGCAAGCCTGGGCACACAGCCCGCAGCCGTTGCATTTTTCTTCATTGATCTCAATAATTCTTCTAATCATATCTCTTCCTCCTTAGAATGATCCTCTCTGTTATGGTCTGAGTATAGCATCCTTTCCGAGGAAATCATGTTGTTAAAACAACAAAACTGAAAAAAATATTAAAAAAACGGCATAAACTATGCCGTCTTTCCTTATTCCCACAGGGCATTCATTTTTTTCGCAATGCGTTCCTGTTTATTTTTTGTTTCTGCCGCATCCTTTTGCCAGATGCCATCCTTTCCGAGGAAAACTGCATCTCCTTCTGCAATGCCTTCTGCCAAATCGGTTTTCCGCACTTCCAGCACGTCCTCCCCATCCAGCAGGATGGCGTATTCCCCTTCGAATCGGTCTACAATCTGTGCCATGGTCTTCCCTCCTTATGGTTTGCAGGAACCACAGGGCTGATAGCCCAGAGAAATGGCTTCCTCCCGATTTTCGAAATACACACGGTTGTTTTCTGCCGGCAAAGCGGAGCAATCCTCCGTATGGAATTTCTTTGAATTTTTATTGCCGATATAGGTTTCTGTGGTTTCCGCTGCAACGGGCGTATCAGCGGTTTCTGTTTGGGTGCTGACACCGTTGAACAGAATATTCTGACCATCTGTGCTGCAAACGACAGTCCCCTCCATATCTGTGCGATGAATTTCCGCACCGATATTTTGCAGTTTATCCAGGGTCACCTTTTCCGGATGCCCATATTTGTTGCCTGTGCCAACGCTGATGACTGCATATTGGGGCGAAACCGCCTGCAAAAAGGCATCGGAAGTAGAGGTGCTGCTGCCATGGTGACCAACCTTCAATACATCCGCCTGCAGGTCATAGCCTGCATTTAAGATATCTTTTTCCGCCGTTTCTTCCGCATCACCGGTAAAGAGGAAGCTTCTCTCCCCCGCCGTTACCTTCAGCACAATGGAATTGTTGTTGAAATCGCCGTATTCCTGCTGGGGGCCAAGAAATTCCACAGGCAGCCCATGGAAGCTGATGGTATCTCCGGGGTTGGGGGCTTTGATTTTCAGTCCTTTATTGGCAATGGCATCCAACACATCCTCGAAGGTCTGGCTAGTATGCATGATTTTGGGCATATAAACCGCTTCCACATCGAAGCTGTTGATGATCGCATCCAAAGAACCGATATGATCTTCATGGGGATGGGTGCCCACCACAGCATCCAGCGTTTTCACACCCTGATTTTTCAGATAAGATACGATGGCATCGGCATCATCGTTGTTGCCCCCATCGATGACCATATAATGTCCATCGGCGACCAGCAGCGCACAGTCTGCCTGTCCCACATCGATAAAATGCACCTCCAATGCTGCATCTGCCGCAGCCTCCTGCTGTGTCTGCGTTTCCGCCGCATCTGTTTCACTTCCGCAGCCTGCTACTGCAAAAATCAAACTTAGCAGCAATGTTAATTTTTTCATCACTTTCATATTTCATCTCTCCCTTTCCCCTTCATTATACCATAATACCATAAAAAAACGGCATAGAAAATTACTATGCCGTTTTTCATTCTATTTTACAAATTGATCTCTACCGTCTCTTTGGATACCTCTGCCAGCAAAGGGCGTACCTTTCCAAGAAATGCATCCACCTGTTCCGGGCATCTGCCGATATAGTTTTCAGGGGCAAGCAGCTGTTCCATTTCTGCTTCTGTCATGCCAAATTCCTTTTTCGCCGCCAAGCGTGCCAACAGGTCACAGTCCTCACCGTTTTTCATTTTTGCCGTTGCTTCGTGGGAGCAGGTGCGGATGACTTCATGGATCTCCTGTCTGTTGCCGCCCCGTTTGACTGCTTCCATCATCAGGTTTTCCGTAGCGATAAATGGCAAATACTCTTTTACTGTCCGTTCGACGATCTTTTCATTTACATGGAGCCCATCGGTCACGTTCTGCGCCAGTCTCAGAATCGCATCGGCGCAGAGGAAGCCCTCGGGCATGGAAATACGGCGGTTGGCAGAATCATCCAACGTCCGTTCCAACCACTGCACAGAAGCCGTCATAGGGGCATTTATGGCATCTGCCATCAGATAACGAGCCAGAGAGCAGATACGTTCGCTGCGCATGGGGTTTCTCTTATATGCCATGGCAGAGGAACCGATCTGATTTTTCTCAAAGGGCTCTTCCACCTGACGGTCATGCTGCAGCAGACGGATATCATTTGCCATACGACAACAGCTCTGAGCGATGGAAGAAAGGCAGTTCAAAATACGGCTGTCCACTTTTCTGGGGTAAGTTTGCCCGCAGACATCGAAACATTCTGTAAAGCCAAAATCCACTGCGATCTTCTGATTCATCGCATCAATTTTTTCCGCATCCCCTTCAAACAAATCCAGAAAGCTGGCTTCTGTGCCTGTGGTGCCACGGCAGCCAAGGAATTTGATGTTTTCCAGAGCAAAATCGATCTCCTCCAGATCGGACAGGAAATCCTGCATCCAAAGGGTCGCCCGCTTGCCAACGGTCACCAGCTGGGCAGGCTGATAATGGGTATAACCCAAGGTAGGCAATGCTTTATATTTTTCCGCAAAATCCGCCAGATTGGCGATGACCTGCAGCAGTTCTTTCCGCAGATAGCGCAGACCATCCCGATAGATGACCAAATCTGCATTGTCTGTCACATAACAGCTGGTGGCCCCCAGATGGATGATGCCCGCAGCAGAGGGTGCCACCTTCCCATATGCATACACATGGGCCATTACGTCGTGGCGGACTTCTTTTTCTCTTTGTTTCACACAGTCATAATCGATATCTTCGATATGCTCCTCCAGTTCCTTGACCTGTTCCGCTGTGATGGGCAAGCCCTGCTCTTTTTCCGCTTTTGCCAGGGAAACCCACAGCTTTCGCCAGGTCTGATAGCGGGTATCGGCGGAAAACAACTCCAGCATATAATCGGAGGCATAACGGGAGGATAACGGGGATTCATATTTATTCTTCATGGAAATTCTCCTTACTTCTTCTGATAATACTATCTCTTTCAGGGCCAACGGAAACATAGGTGATCGGGCATCCAATGGCTTTTTCAATAAAGGTTACATAGTCCTGCGCCTGTTTGGGCAGGTCCTCCCATGTACGGGCTTTGGAAATATCACAGTTCCAGCCGTCAAAATATTCGATGACAGGCTTTGCCTCCTTCAGCGCCACAGGGAAGGGAAATGCATCTGTTTGTTTCCCATGCAGCAAATAATGGGTACAAACAGGGATTTTATCCATATAGCTGAGAACATCCAGCTTGGTCAAGGCAATTTCCGTTGCATCCTGTACCCTTACGCCATATTTCGTTGCCACGATATCCATGGGACCCACACGGCGGGGTCTGCCTGTTTTTGCGCCGTATTCAAAGCCGGCTTTCCGCAGTTTCTCCGCTTCCTCACCGAATCGTTCACAAACGAAAGGCCCTTCCCCCACACAGGTGGAATATGCTTTTACCACGCCCACGATATCAGAAACACGGGCAGAGGGCAGACCGGAGCCGATGGGGATATAGCCTGCTGTGGTATTGGAGGATGTCGTATAGGGGTAGATGCCATAATCCAGATCCCGCAAAGAGCCCAGCTGGGCTTCAAACAGGATGCCCTTTCCTTCCTTCTGCGCCTCTTCCAAAACTACTGTGGTATCGCAAATATAGGGTTTGATCTTTTCACAATACGCTTCCATCCATTGCTCCAGCATTTCCATGGTATAGGGCTCTGTGCCGTAAACCTTTGTCAAAGTCAGGTTTTTCCATTCCAGCAGGTCTGCCAGATGGGCTTTTAGTTCTTCGGGGTAAAACAATTCCCCTGCCAGAATGGTCTTTTTCTGAAATTTATCGGAATAAAAGGGAGCAATCCCCTGCTTGGTAGAACCGTATTTTTTATCCTGCAGACGCTGTTCCTCCAAGGCATCCAAGTCCCTATGCCAGGGCAGCAGAATGGAAGCTCTGTCACTGATCTTCAGGTTTTCAGGGGTCAAAGAAACTCCTTGTTTGACGACCTCCTGCATTTCCAACCAAAGGTTTTCCGGGTCAAGGGCAACCCCATTGCCCAAAATATTGATGACACCCTTTCTGAAAATGCCGGAAGGCAGCAGATGCAGCATAAACTTCCCTTTTTCATTGACAACGGTATGGCCTGCGTTGCCGCCGCCCTGAAACCGAACGACTACATCATATTTTTCTGTCAGAAGGTCGACCATACGGCCTTTCCCTTCATCTCCCCAGTTGATTCCAACGATTGCGCAATTCGACATAAAACACCTCCTCAGATATGTTCCAAAAGACGTTTCATTACTTCGCTGTAGGCATCCTCTACGCCGCCCAGATCCTGACGGAATCTGTCCTTATCCAGTTTTTCTCCTGTTTTGGCATCCCACAAGCGGCAGGTATCGGGGCTGATCTCGTCTGCCAGCACAATGGTGCCATCGGCCAGTCTGCCGAATTCCAGCTTGAAATCCACCAATGTTACGCCGCATTCCGCCCAGAATTTTTTCAGCTCCTCATTGACATCAAAGGCATATGCTTCAATGATAGCAATCTCCTCTTCCGTTGCCAGCTTCATGGCAATGGCATGGGTTTTATTCATCAGAGGATCGCCCAATTCATCGTTTTTATAGGAAAATTCGATAGTCGGCGCATCAAATACCTGTCCTTCCTCCACGCCGTATCTCTTGGAAAAAGAGCCTGCGGCAATATTGCGGACAATGACTTCCAAAGGCACGATGGAGACTTTTTTCACCAACGTTTCTCTGTCATCCAGCTCCACTACGAAATGGGTAGGGATGCCTGCCTTTTCCAGCCTCTGCATCAAAAGATTACTCATCTTATTATTGATGACACCCTTCCCAACAATCGTGCCCTTTTTCTGTCCATTAAAGGCTGTGGCATCGTCTTTATAAGAAACGATCAAAAATCTTGGGTCATCTGTGTGATAGACCTTTTTCGCCTTTCCTTCATAAAGCTGCTTTCGTTTTTCCATTCCAAAACCTCTCCCTTCGTGCGCTCTTTCGCACCTACTGTAGTTTTGTCCATTTTCCATAAAAATTCTGTATCTATTCAAAAAATCATCCCAATTTCTAAAAAAAGAAGGCATCTTTCCCCTTTTACAATGAGAAAGACGCCCCTGCCTTTACGCCTGCACTATACACTACTCAAAGATATTTGTCAATAAAATTCATTGTCTTCCTTTATAAGAATTTCTGAGGCAAGCTATCATCCGAATCTATACATAACCTATGTATTCTAATCCTCATTTATATAAAAACGATATGACTGTCTTTGTTGCACCGTTCTTTTTTATGTATTTTTCCCAACGCAGCCTGCTGAAATATACACTTTTAGATGCAGGTGTCTTGTCATATGAAACAAAATGTGCTATACTTGTTGCCGTATTCAAAAACATCCTAAAATTGAATAAATAAAAAATAAACAGAAAACTACGCCCTTTAACAGAATCGAGGAAACTATGGATATCAAAGAAGAAATCAGAATCTGGAAAGAAAAAAAGGATGCTGTCATTCTTGCCCATTATTATGTGGAACCAGAAGTGCAGGAAATTGCCGACTATGTAGGCGATTCTTTTTATCTAAGCAAGATCGCCGCAAATTTGCCCAATCAGATCATCGTTTATTGCGGTGTTTCCTTTATGGGAGAAAGCGGCTGCCTGCTGAGCCCCACAAAAAAAGTGCTGATGCCTGATGCTGTGGCAGATTGCCCTATGGCTCATATGGTAACAAAAGCAGAGGTCGATGAAGCACGCGCTGCTTACAAAGACCTGGCTGTTGTCTGCTACATCAATTCCACAGCAGAGATCAAATCCTGGTCCGACGTCAGCGTGACTTCCGCCAATGCAGTGCAGATCGTAAAAAACCTGCCCAATCAGAACATCCTGTTCATTCCGGACAAAAATCTGGGGCGTTTTGTAGCACAGCAGGTGCCCGAAAAAAACGTGATGCTGGTGAAAGGTTATTGTCCCATCCACGAAGTGATTTCTCCCGCAGAAATACAGGAATTAAAGACTGCCCATCCTGCTGCGGAAATCCTGGTACATCCCGAATGTAACGAAGCAGTGACAAAGCTGGCAGATTACATAGGCTCTACCTCCGGTATCATTGCCTATGCCGCAAAAAGCAGCAAAAAAGAATTCATCATCGGTACCGAAGTCGGCGTACGCTATGAATTGGAAAAACAAAATCCTGACAAAGCCTTCTATTTCCCCAAAACAACGCCTGTTTGTCAAGATATGAAGCGCATCACACTGGAAAAGGTTCTGCATGTTTTGCAGACAGAAGAAAATCAGGCCGCCGTTTTGGCAGAACAGGCAAAGGCAGCCAGCAGCACATTGACACGAATGCTGGAGCTTGCAAAGTAAGGAGAGAACATACATGATAAAAGAATTACACTATGATACCGTGATCGTAGGGGCCGGTGCCAGCGGCTTATACGCAGCATTGAAGCTGCCTGCGGAACAAAATATCCTGCTGATCTGCAAAGAAGATCTGGAAAGCTGCGATTCTATGCTGGCCCAGGGTGGTATCTGCGTCCTGCGGGATGAAAACGATTATGATGCTTTTTTTGAAGATACCCTGAAAGCCGGTCATTATGAAAACCGCAGGGAAAGCGTTGATATCATGATCCGAAACAGCCGAAAGGTGATCGATGACCTATTGGAATTGGGCGTGGATTTTGATAAGGAAGAAGATGGCAGACTGAAATATACTAAGGAAGGCGCCCATTCCAAGCCCCGCATCTGTTTCCATCAGGATATCACCGGAAAAGAGATCACCGAAACACTGCTGCAGCGTGTGAAGGAATGTCCCAATGTAACCATTTGGGATCATACGGTCATGGAAGACCTTTTGGTGGAAGATAATGCCTGCCACGGCATCCTTGCAAAAGCAGCCGACGGCAATACCCTGCAGATCCATACAACAGATACGATTCTGGCAACAGGGGGCATTGGCGGTCTGTATGAACATTCCACCAACTTCCCCAGTCTGACCGGCGATGGCCTGAAAGTAGCGGAAAAATACGGTGTTGCGCTGGAACATCTGGACTATGTGCAGATCCACCCCACCAGCCTTTATCAGGATAAACCCGGCAGACATTTTCTTATCTCTGAATCTGCCCGCGGCGAAGGTGCCATTCTTTTAAACAGCAAAGGGGAACGCTTCGTTGATGAATTGCTCCCCAGAGATAAAGTCTCTCAGGCGATCCATGCGGAAATGGAAAAAGAAGGGAGCAAGCATGTTTGGCTTTCCTTTGCGCCGGTACCTGCGGAAGATATCCAAAACCACTTCCCGAATATTTACAAGACCTGTCTGGAAGCAGGCTATGATATCACAAAGGAGCCTGTTCCCGTCGTACCTGCCCAGCATTATTTTATGGGCGGCATCCATGTGGACGGCAATTCCAAAACCACAATGGAGCATCTCTATGCAGTAGGCGAAACCAGCTGCACCGGCGTCCATGGCAAAAACAGACTGGCAAGCAACAGCCTGCTGGAATGTCTTGTATTTGCCGAAAGAGCAGCCCAGAAGATTGCTGCAGGAAAGGAAGGAAACTAATATGATGAACCCCATTACGATGCAGCTTGTTGCAGATAAATATATCCGTCTGGCTCTGGAAGAAGATATCAACAGCGAAGATGTTTCCACCAACGCTGTCATGCCGGAATATAAAAAAGGTGAAGTGCAGCTCATTTGTAAAGAAGACGGCGTCATTGCCGGTCTGAGCATATTCGAACGGGTCTTTCATCTGTTAGACCCCAACACAAAAGTAGATTTCTATGTAAAAGACGGAGATACCGTTAAAAAAGGCCAGCATATGGCCACCGTTACCGGGGATATCCGTGTACTGCTTTCCGGTGAACGTACCGCCCTCAATTATCTGCAGCGCATGAGCGGCATCGCAACCTATACCAATACCGTTGCAAAAATGCTGGAAGGTACGAAAACCACCCTGCTGGATACAAGAAAAACCTCTCCCTGCATGAGAATATTCGAAAAATATGCGGTCAAGGTCGGCGGTGGTTTCAACCATCGCTATAACTTATCCGATGGCGTGATGCTGAAAGATAACCATATCGGCGCAGCCGGCGGCGTAAAAGAAGCCATTGCCGCAGCCAAAGCCTATGCTCCCTTCGTCCGCAAGATCGAGGTGGAAGCGGAAACTTTGGATATGGTAAAAGAAGCCGTAGAAGCCGGAGCAGATATCATCATGCTGGATAATATGTCCCCTGCAGAAATGGCAGAAGCCATCCATATCATCGACGGCAGAGCGGAAACAGAATGTTCCGGCAATATGACAAAGGAAAATATCAAAACGATCACGGAGCTGGGAGTAGATTATGTTTCCAGCGGTGCCCTGACTCACTCCGCACCCATTCTGGATATCAGCCTGAAGCATCTCCATGCCATCGAATAAAAAGAGAACACAAAATATTCCCTTCAAAGAAGCCATCGAAATTACCGATGGCTTTTTTTGCTATTCTGCAAGCCCATATCTTTGATCCGATCCGGTTTTGCATGTACGTATATCAAAAAAAGGATTAGAAAGTCCTGCAGATACAAGACGTTTCTAATCCTTCTTATCCAAGCTTATGCAGTTTTATATTGCCTGCAATCTTGACTGATTTTTATCCCGACTTTTCTTACAGTTCCTTCAATGCTTCCATAACTTCTTCCTTCAAAGGAATAGACTGTACTGCACCATTTCTTGTAACTGCAATAGAAGATGCCTTTGCGCTCATTTTCAAAATATCAGGAATATCCATGCCATCGATCAGCCCTGCCAGGAAATAGCCCGTAAAGGTATCCCCAGCCGCAGTCGTATCCACGGCCTGTACTTTGAAAACAGGCTGATAATATGTCACATCGCCTTCCGCATATTTTGCGCCATCCTTGCCAAGTGTCAGAACGATTTTTGCATGGGGGAACATTTCTCTCATTTTTTCAAGCACATCATCAGGATCAGTCATTCCTGTGATCTGACCGCCTTCCACTTCATTCAGCAAAAAGATGCTCACTTTCTTCAAATCTACTTCCTTCAATTTTTCATTGAAAGGAGAAGGGTTCAGTGCCACCTGCATCCCCTTTGCATAAGCCCGGTCAACGATATAAGGCAACTGATTCACTTCATTCTGTAACAACAGGATATCGCCGCTTTCAAAACTGCTCAACACTTCGTCCACATAACTTTCTGTCAGTTTCTGATTTGCGCCGCCATATAGCAGAATACAGTTCTGGGCATTTTTATCCACCTGAATGATAGCATGGCCTGTTTTGCCTTTGATCATTTTGATATGGTCTGCATTTACGCCATATTCTTTGCAGGCATCCAGAAACGGCTGACCATCTTCACCGATCAACCCACCATGGTAAACCTGCACGCCGGCCTTTGCCAACGCCATGGACTGGTTAATGCCTTTCCCGCCCAGGAAAACATTCATATCTTCCGATGCTTCTGTTTCACCGGGCTGAACGATATGGTCTACATTGTATACATGATCTAGGTTCATAGAGCCAATATTTAATACTTTCATCAGATTACCTCTTTTTTCGATGGATTATTCAGCTGTTTCAGCTGTAACCAGTGCTACTTCTACGGGAATGTTTGCTTCGATTTCTTCGCCAGCCATCAGTTTCACTGCATTCTGAACAGATGCTTCACCGATCATGTAAGGCTGCTGTGCGATTGTTGCTGCCATTGTGCCTTCTTTGATCGCTGCGATTGCGTCATCTGTTGCGTCGAAGCCAACTACCATAATTTCTTTGCCTGCACCTGCGATTGCTTCTACAGCACCCAGAGCCATTTCGTCATTTGCTGCGAATACTGCCTGGATATCGCCGTTTGCCTGCAGCATATTTTCCATTACGGACATACCTTCTGTACGGTCAAAGTTTGCTGTCTGGCTAGCTACTACTTCCAGTTTGTCATCAGCAATGTTGTGGAAACCTGTACCACGGTCGATTGCAGCGGATGCACCGGGGATACCCTGCAGTTCTGCTACTTTCACGCCTTCGCCCAGTGTGTCGATGATGTACTGTGTTGCCATTTCCGCACCCATTACGTTATCGGAAGCGATTGTGCAATCAACGTCAACGCCATTTACAACACGGTCAACTGCGATTACTTTTACGCCTGCTTCCATAGCGGACTCTACAACGCCTGCAACTGCATCAGAGTCTACGGGGTTGATGATCAGTACGGAAATGTTTTTGGACAGCAGGTCTTCTACGTCACTTACCTGTTTTGTTACGTCATCGCCTGCGTCTACTACTGTCAGGCTAACGCCTGCTGCTTCAGCCGCTGCTTCAGCACCTTCTACCAGTGTTACGAAGAAGGGGTTGTTCTGTGTGGAAACAGACAGACCGATTGCACCTTCTACTGTTGCTGCATCATCTGCTGCAGGTTCTGCAGAGCTGCCACAGCCTACCAATGCTGTTGCCATCATGCTTACGCAAAGAATCATTGCTAAAAATTTTCTCATTTTTCTTGCCTCCGTTTTCTTTTTTTCCTCTTTTCCTTTTAACCTATATACAAGCGGTCTGATGCGATGTTCCCCTACGCCGCCGCTCATATAACTGCTTGATAGAACCAGCCTGCGCTATTTCCTGCGCCTGCTGCTTCCGCTGCTTTTGCCGCCGTTTTGATTATCTCTTACGGTCAGCCAATACAGCGATCAGGATAACCAATGCTTTTACTACAGACTGATAATATGTATTGATACCCATGATGTTCATACCATTGTTCAGTACTGCAATGATCATTACACCGGCGAATGTACCCATGATCTTACCACGGCCGCCGCTCATACTGGTGCCGCCCAGAGCAACTGCAGCGATAGCATCCAGTTCATAGCCCTGACCCAGGATAGACTGGGCAGAGTCTACACGGGAGATCATGATCAGACCAGCCAAAGCGGACATAAAACCGGAAATTGCATATACGATGATCTTTGTTTTTGTTGTATCAACACCAACCAGATTTGCACATTTAATATTGCTGCCTGTTGCATAAATCTTTCTGCCGAAAGTTGTTTTTGTCAGCATAAACCAGAAGATCGCCAGAGAAACCAGCAGGATAATAACAGGCACGGGAATTTTGATAAAACCCAGATTCAGGGAGCCTTTCCCCAGCATTGCAAACAATTTTGCACCAAAGTCGCTTTCGATGCTTGCTTTCAGCTTGGAGATGGGTTTCCCGTCTGTGATGATCATGGCAAAGCCACGATAAGCTGTCATGGTAATCAATGTTGCGATAAAGGGCTGCAGGCGGCCTTTTGTGACCAAAATACCACTGAAGGCCCCTAAGGCTGTACCAATGATTAAGGATACAATGATAGCCAAAGGGGCTGCGATCCCATGGATCAGCATTTCTGCGCAGATGATGGCACTCAGTGCAAATGTGGAACCAACAGACAAGTCGATGCCATCGGACAAGATAACACATGTCATACCAAAGGCGATCAGGCCATTGAATGTCGCCTGACGCATCAGGTTCAAAAAGTTGCTTGCTGTTCTGAATTCAGGGCTGACGCAGCACAGCACCACTGCCAACAGGAGCAGCGCAATAAACGCGGCATACTCACCAAAATAAGCCCCTAAGCTTTTCTTTGTTTTTTCCATTATAAACTTCCCCCTGTAGCTAATGTCATTACTTTTGCCTGATCTGCTTCTGCAGCATCCAGGATACCTGTAATCTTACCTTCATGAACAACTACGATTCGATCACTCATGCCAAGTACTTCCGGCAATTCAGAAGATACCATGACCACGGCTACACCTTTTGCAGCCATTTCATTGATGATATTGTAGATTTCCTTCTTGGCACCGATATCTACACCTCTTGTAGGCTCGTCCAAAATCAGGATCTTGGGATCTGTGTAGACCCATTTTGCCAATACAACCTTCTGCTGGTTCCCGCCGCTCAGGTTATTACATTCATGGTCGGGGCCAAAGCATTTGATACGGAATTCTTCAATGCCTTTTTTAACGATAGAATTCCGCTTTTCTTTATTCAGCACGAAGCCATTGGCTACTTTGTTCAGATTTGTGATTTCGATATTTTCCGCAACGCTCTTATCCAGCAGAAGACCCTCTGTTTTACGGTCTTCTGTGATGAAGCCGATGCCTGCGGCGATAGCCTGTCCGGGGTTTTTGATGTTCACTTCTTTGCCTTCGATGAAGATCTTCCCTGCATCCCGATGGATATTGCCGAAGATCGCATGCATAATCTCTGTTCTGCCTGCGCCCATCAGCCCGGAAACACCAACGACTTCACCGGCTTTTACATCAAAGCTGACATCATGGAACAGCTTGCCGCTGCTCAGACCTTCTACACGCAGCACTTCTTTGCCCACCGCTACCTGGCGTTTGGGGAAACGTTCCCCAATGGTACGGCCGATCATCATCTGTACAACATGATCCAAATCGATATCCTTGATATTTTCTGTGCCTACATATGCGCCATCACGCAGGACTGTGATACGGTCGCACAATTCAAAAATCTCTTCCATACGGTGGGAGATATATACGATAGATACCCCCTTTGCCCGCAATGCGTTGACAACTTCAAACAAACCTCTTGTTTCGCTGGCAGTCAATGCCGCTGTAGGTTCGTCCATGATGATGACCTTTGCATCTGCCATCAGTGCCTTACAGATTTCGACCATCTGCTGCTGCCCAACAGACAGATCAGACATGGTTGCTGTTACAGGGATATTTACCCCCATCTTGTCCATGATTTCCTGGGCTTTTGCCCGCATGGCTTTTTTGTCACAGATACCGAAACCTTTTGTGATTTCTTTCCCCATGAACAGATTTTCTTCTACTGTAAGATCGAACAGTACATTCAACTCCTGATAGATGAATACAATGCCTGCTTTTTCTGCTTCCTGTGGGCTTTTAAAGACAACTTCCTTGCCATCCACCAGAATCGTACCGGCATCTTTTGTATATACGCCTGTCAGAATTTTCATCAGGGTAGACTTGCCTGCACCATTCTCACCCATAAGCGCATGCACTTCACCGTCTTTCAGTAAGAATCCGGCATCTTTCAAAACCTGATTCGAACCGAAGGACTTATCGATACCCTTCATTTCGATATTCATTCTGCCCCATCCCCTTCCTTTTTTATTTTTTAACTCGAAAAACTATTTTTAAGCGAAAATGCAGCCAGACTGAAGGATAATGTTGGCATAAGGTGTCGTTTCACCCGTTCTGATGACAGCCTTGCAGTCATGGGTTCTTTCTTTCAGCTCTGCATGAGATACAAATTCCACTGCAACATCCTGCCCGGCAAAAAACGCTTCGATCTTGCTGAGCACATCAGGATTCTGTTCTTTGATCTCTTCTGCCAGAACGATTTTTTCTACTTTCATATCTCCCGCTACGATTTCCAATGTCCTCATAAAGGCAGGCTCACCAAAGGCCAACGCCAGGTCGATCCGTTCCACCTCGTCGGGAATCGGCAAACCGCAGTCACCAATACAGATCGTATCTGTATGCCCCATATATGATAATACTCTGGAAATATCGCTGTTTAAAATCCCCAGCTTTTTCAAAGTAAAAACTCCTTTCTGTTGTATGTTCATCTGAAATTATTTTTCCTTTGTATGTCGTGTTGTCTGCCGTTCTGCCAAAGATACGTCAAACACATTTTCCTTTTGAATCGGTTCTCCATTGGCATGCATCACAACAACTTGTGCCGCCAAGGTTCCCATTTCTCTGATGGGCTGAATGATCGTTGAAAATTCCGGTGCAAATAATTTACTGAATCGGATATTATCAAAGCCCATGAGCTGAATATCCTCCGGCACATGAAATCCCTTACTTAATAATACCTTATACACCGCAATGGCGACCATGTCATTGCAGGCCAAAATACCATCTACATCGGAAAATTTCGACAAAAGCTCTTCTGCCGCCCGCAGTCCTTCTTCGTAATCATAATCACAATCCAGCCATTGCTCCTTCAGACCATATTCTTTGCAGATATCCTGATAGCCTAAAAACCTTTGCTGACCACTGGAAAATTTCTGCGGCCCACGCATACAAACGATATTTTTGCACCCGCATTGCAGCAGATGTTCCGTAGCCATTCTCCCCCCCTTATAATGATCCGCTTCGATAAAAGCGATCTCATCCAGACCTTCGATCTTGCGGTCGAGGATCACAAAGGGCACCTGGCATGGCCCAATTTTGGAAGCAAGGTCTTCGCTGTTTGTCATGATAATGATGCCGTCTGCATTGAGCTGATTCAGCGTCTGAATATTCAACAGTTCTTTTTCCGTATTGTTCTGAGAATTACACAAAAGAATACGGTAATTGTTTTGATACGCTTCCTCTTCAATGGCTCTTGCCAGTTCGCCAAAAAAGGCATTTTCAATATTAGGCACGATCACACCAATGATTTTGGAAGATTTTTTAAACAAAGCACGAGCAAGCTCGTTTGGTTTGAAACCTGTTTCATGGATTACAGTAAGCACTTTGTCCTTTTTGATCGAATCTACATTGGCAGTCCCATTGATCACTCTGGATACTGTGGCAGGCGAAACACCTGCTCTTTTTGCCACTTCCCTAATGCTTACCATACGATTCCCTCCATATGAAATCGGTTTCAACCTGTTTTTTTAAATTATAATCCTTAGTATTTTGCAGTGTCAATCTGCTGTTTATTTTTCAGCGATTTCAACCATTTCCAAAACAAAAATTGTTTAATCTGCATAGCTCATTTTCAATGTGCTTCTTTTGTTTTTGAAATGATACGATCCCATACCCCAATGATCATTTTTCTATGTTTTTCAACAGATAATCTCCCCCTTCTATTTGAAGTGGAAGTCCCTCTACCAGGGAATGTGCAATTTTTCTGCGCGCTGCTGCATAGATGCGCTGTGCTGTAGCGCGAGAAACATTCATAAAAACTCCACATTCCTCCTGCGAAATCCCCTCTTTATCCACCAGACGGATCGTTTCATATTCATCCACCGTTAAAATCACCGCCGGTTTCCCTTCAAAATCGTTTATTGGCCGAAACCCCAGATTTTGAGGCAAGGAAAAAATCTCTCGTGGCTTTTTTCTACGCAAGTCAGCTCCTCCTTTTCATATGATACACCCTATGCCGATATTATTATTCTATCTTCATCTCTCCGTATCTGTCAACAAAGCAAAATATACAAAACTGCGTTTTATCACTTTCTTACATTTTCCGCTGCATTTGCTGTAAACTGATAAATTTTTGCAATATCTTCCAAAGGTTTCTTGGCGCATTAAAAAAATGGCATGATTTTTTAATCACACCATTTTCGTATCGATCGATTCAATTTTCAAACGGACTTTCCCATCGAGTTTTTCCCATATCTGCCATGTGTTATTCCTCATCCAGCTTCAATACGGACATAAATGCCTGCTGAGGTACTTCTACATTGCCAATCTGACGCATACGTTTTTTACCCTCTTTCTGTTTTTCCAGCAGTTTTTTCTTACGGGAAATGTCACCACCGTAGCATTTTGCCAATACGTCTTTCCGCATAGCACTGATGGTTTCTCTGGCGATGATCTTGCTACCGATGGCTGCCTGAATGGGAATTTCAAACAAATGTCTGGGGATTTCCTTTTTCAGCTTTTCGCACATTTTTCTACCACGTTCTGTTGCAGAGCCCTTATGCACGATAAAGGACAGGGCATCCACAGGTTCTTTGTTTACCAAAATATCCAGTTTCACCAGTTCGCTTTCCTGATAACCGATCAGGCTGTAATCGAAGGAGGCATAGCCACGGCTTCTGGATTTCAGCACATCGAAGAAATCGTAGATGATCTCATTCAGAGGCATATGGTAGGTCAGCATGGCTCTGCTAGAATCCAAATATTCCATACTGATATATTCACCGCGACGCTGCTGGCACAGCTCCATGATGGGGCCAATATAATCCTTGGGCAGCATGATCTCTGCCTTTACGATAGGCTCTTCCATCTTTTCGATGCGGGCAGGGTCGGGCATATTGCTGGGGTTGGACAGGTCGAAGCTTGTACCATCTGTCAGATATACTTTATAGATAACACTGGGTGCTGTTGTTACCAGATCCAGATTATATTCTCTTTCCAGTCTTTCCTGAATGATCTCCAGATGCAGCAGACCCAGGAAACCGCAGCGGAAACCAAAGCCCAGAGCAATGGATGTTTCAGGCTCGAAAAACAGTGCAGCGTCATTCAACTGCAGTTTTTCCAAAGCATCTCTCAAATCAGGATATTTTGCACCATCCACAGGGAAGATACCGCAGTAAACCATAGGATTTACCTTTTTATAGCCGGGCAGGGCTTCTGTTGTCGGTCTGGCCGCTTCTGTAACCGTATCGCCCACACGGGTATCGGATACTGTTTTGATGCTGGCTGTAAAATAGCCTACCATCCCTGCGCTCAGCTCATCCACAGGCAGGAAACGGCCTGGGCCAAAGATACCAACCTCTACAACATCAAATTCTTTGCCTGTTGCCATCATTTTTACCTTGCTGCCCTTGCGGATCTTGCCATCAAAAATACGCATCAGAACGATAACACCCCGATATTGATCGTAAACAGAGTCAAATACCAACGCTTTCAGGGGCGCATCAGGGTCACCTGTAGGGGCAGGGATATCTGTGATGATGCGTTCCAGAACATCCTCGATATTAATGCCGTTTTTCGCAGAGATCTCCGGGGCATCCTCTGCAGGGATACCAATGATATCTTCGATCTCCTGTTTTGCCCATGCAGGGTTTGCGCTGGGCAGGTCGATTTTATTGATGACAGGCAGGATCTCCAGATTATTATCCAATGCCAGATATACGTTTGCCAATGTCTGCGCTTCGATCCCCTGGGCTGCGTCAACGATCAGCACTGCGCCTTCGCAGGCTGCCAGGGAACGGGAAACCTCATAGTTAAAGTCCACATGACCGGGGGTATCGATCAGATTGAACTGATATTCTTCGCCATCCTGGGCATGGTAGATCAACCGCACCGCCTGAGATTTAATGGTGATGCCTCTTTCTCTTTCCAAATCCATGTTGTCCAGAACCTGTTCCTGCATTTCTCTATCTGTCAAAAGACCCGTTTTCTGGATCAGTCTGTCTGCCAGTGTGGATTTCCCATGGTCGATATGGGCCACGATACAAAAATTTCGAATATTTTTCTGTTTGTCCTGAGACATACGCTTCCTCCTTGCACAAATTTGATGCATATATAACATCTTATTTTACCACATCTTTGATATGGAAGTCAAAATAATCCCATTATTCTCCTGTATTCTTTTCTTTTGTCTGCTTCTGCTTTTTCACAAACAAAATCCAGTTTACAGCGCAAACTGCCGCTACCACAAAGCAGGCCGCCGCTCCCAAGCCGATGCCTGCATTTTTAAATAGCACGCCCAACAGCAGGAAAACCACCACTGCCGCCTGGCGAAGCATTTCTCCCTTTTGCAGGCTTTCTTTCTTTTCTTCATCTATCAATCGAGGCATTCTTTTCTCCTCCTTTGCTTTTTTATATGATATCATAAGAAATCTCTTCGTCTTTTTTAACAAAGCCTTAAGTTTTCATTCACAAAATGTCCATATTTTCATTGTATACTATAAGAGAAGTCAAAAGGACGCCCCCTTTTACTTCCCGCCTGCGGCTCTCTTCCCCGAACAGTCGCAGGCACCCCTTCCCAATTTCAGGGAATAAAAAAGCATATCACACTTTTGTTTGTTAAATATATAGTAATACACCCTCCCCTTTCGAAAAAAGCAGCCCGCCCGGACTGCTTTTTTCTTTTCGTATCATAACGATGCAGCGCCCTGCATTGTTACATATAGCTCTTTTTCCAAATAGAAGGAGTAAACAACATGATGATCGGGAAAATTTCCAATCTGCCCAACAGCATATCAAAGCATAAAACCACCTTGGAAAATCCTGAGAAAAAGAGGAAATTTTCCTCTGGACCAACCATGGCAAAGCCGGGGCCAACATTCCCCAGACAAGTCACCACAGAGGTTAGGGATGTGGCAAAATCGTAGTTGTCCAAAGAAATCAGGATAAAAGAACCCAGCAGGAGCAGAAGATATACAACGATATATCCCGTTACCCCGCTGATAATATCTTCTTCAATTTTCGCACCGTCCAATTTGATCAGATTCACAGAACGGGGATGCACGATACGTTTGATCTCCCGATATGCCGATTTCAACAGAATGATCATTCTGGATACTTTGATGCCGCCCCCGGTAGAACCGGCGCAGGCCCCTAAAACGGTCAAACAGAAGATCAAAGTTTTGGAAAATTCCGGCCATACATCGAAATTCGCCGTAGCAAAACCCGTGGTCGTCACGATTGCTGCCACCTGGAATGCCGCATGACGAAAAGCAGATTCCAATGTGGGATACATATGATAGATATTGACCGTAATCAGTGCAATGCTGGCAAATACGATCCCAATATAATATCTCAATTCTTCATTTTTCCAAACATTTTTAATATCCTTCAGAATTATCAGATAATACAGGTTGAAATTCACACCGAACAGCAGCATGAATACCGTAATCACATATTCAAAATAGGCATTATGATAGCCTGCGATACTTGCATTTTTGATGGCAAAGCCCCCTGTCCCCGCTGTAGAGAAGGCATTCACGATACTGTCAAACAAAGGCATGCCCCCCAACAATAACAGCACCATCTCAATGATTGTCAGGGCTATATATATCTTATACAGCAGCATCGCTGTAGATTTTACCTTTGGCACCAGTTTGGAAACCATAGGGCCGGGTGCTTCCGCCTTCATCAGATACATGGTACGATCATCCCCCAGGGGAATGATGGCTAAGGTAAATACCAGAATACCCATACCGCCGATCCAATGGGTAAAGCTCCGCCAGAACAAAATGCTCATTGGCAATCCTTCGATCTCTGTCAGGATGGTGGCGCCGGTGGTCGTAAAGCCGGATACTGTTTCAAAAAAGCAATTGATATATCCATTTATCGTACCACTCAAATAAAAAGGCAACGCCCCCAGAAGTGACATAACGATCCATGACAATGCTACAACAACGAAGCCTTCTCGGCCATAAATCCGCTTATTCTGGGGTTCACGTCTGATCAGCAGCGTCCCCACAATCAAGCAGGCTGCGATCGTAGCGATAAATGCTATGGCTTCATGGGTTTCTTTATTCCAAAAGGCAACAAAAGTCGGTATCGACAGCAATATGCCCTCTATCCGAATAATGTTGCCTAAAATATAGGCAATCATATTAAAATTCATAGTTCTTCACCAATCTCAGATATTATTTCAAAATATCTTTCAAATCCATCAAATGTTTGTTTCTCGTTACAATGATAACACTGTCTCCCACCTCGATGGAATCATTCCCACCGGGGATGATGACTCTGCCGCCGCGGATGATCGTCGCTACCAGCAATTCATCCTTCGTTTTCAAATTTTTCAGAGGAACACCAACAACGGAAGATTTTTCTCTTACCTTGAATTCCAGTGCTTCAATGCGGTCGTTGATCAGCTTATACAGGGTTTCTACATTACTGCTGCCCACGGAATTTTGCATCGCCCTTACATAACGGACGATATTGCTTGCCGCAATGGTCTTAGGAGAAATGAAGCCATCGATATCCAATGCATCCAAAATCTCATCAAAATTGATACGGTTGATCTTGGCGATGACCTTGGAAACCTTTTTCGCCTTGGCATACAAAGAAACAACGATATTTTCTTCGTCCATCCCCGTCAGGCAGACCAGTGCATCTGTTTTTTCCAGACCTTCTTCCTGCAGCAGTTCCTTATCCGTCCCATCCCCATGGATGATGACAGCTTCCGGCAGCATTTCGCAAAGGTCTTCACAGCGTCTATAATCCATTTCGATGATCTTTACACGCACATGAAGAGAAAGCAGTTCCCTCGCCAGATAATATGCGACTCGCCCGCCGCCGATAATCATAACGGATTTCACACCGGTACGGAAAATACCAATGGTACGGAAAAATTTAGCGATCTCCAAATGGGATGCTGTCAGGTTAATCTTATCTCCTGCCTGCAGCACAAAATCCCCGCTGGGGATATAAACCTCACCCTCTCTTTGCACCGCACAGATCAGGATCTTTACCTGAAATTCCTTATAGATGGCCCAAAGGGGCATACCATCCAGAACACTGTGGGAAGGGATTTTGATTTCCACCAGCTCCACACGGCCTCTGGCAAAGGTATCGATCTTCAAAGCAGAAGGGAAACGCAGCAAACGGGAAATCTCTTCCGCCGCCGCCAATTCCGGGTTAACCGCCATACTGAGCCCCAAGTCGTCCTTCAAATTGTTGATCTGCTGAAAATATTCCGGATTACGCACACGGGCAATGGTATGCTTCGCCCCCAATTTTTTCCCCACCAGACAAGCCAGCATATTGACCTCGTCGGCGGAAGTGGCAGCAATCAGCAGATCGGCATGGGGCACGCCTGCCCTTTCCTGCACTTGCATGCTGGCGCCATTGCCTTCCACACTGATGATATCCATAGTATTGGATGCATTCGTCAAAACTCTCGTATTATTATCAATCACAATGATGTCATGTCCTTCGCCAGAAAGCTGGCTGGCGATAGTGCCGCCCACCTTACCGTCCCCTACGATCACAACGTTCATGGTCGTTCCTCCTTGCTTTTCTAAGGTCTTTTTCTTTTTTAAGACCGTCAATTCATCGTATTATCATAACACCTCCACTTATGAAATACAAGGTCTTTCCCTGTTTTTATATTCATAGAAGTTCTTTCATTCCCAACATTTTTTAAAAAAAGAAAGAAGCCCATAAGAACTTCTTCCCAGAGCTTCTTTCCTATCTATTTCCATCTTTTATTTCCCACATTTTTCTTTCAGGATATCCAGCAGATCTGCCAGAGCCACTTCACTCTTTTCGCTGGTAGCCATTTCCTTCAATTCTACTCTTCCGCTTTCCAGTTCAGAATCGCCAAGGATCACGGAATATTTTGCGCCGATCTTGTTTGCATATTTCATCTGAGCTTTTACGCTGCGTTCCACGGTATCGCAGTCGGCTTTGATGCCTGCTTTTCTCAGCTGATAGGCCAACGCCTGTGCTTTCAGCAGTCCTGCTTCCCCCATGGAGCCAATATAAACGTCTCTTTCGGGGGTCTCTGTAATCGCACCATGCTGTCTTTCCAGAATCATAATCAGTCTTTCGATTCCCAGACCAAAGCCAACAGCACCGGTAGGCTTGCCGCCCACTTCCTCCACCAGCTTATCGTATCTGCCGCCGCCGCAAACGGTCAACCCGTTGGATACGAATTCAAATACGGTTCTTGTATAATAATCCAGCCCACGCACGATTTTGGGATCGATGGTAAAAGCGATGCCGTTTTCCGTCAGGATATCCTGCACCTTCTGGAAATGAGCCGTACATTCCTCATCCAAGCAATCCAGCACAGAAGGCGCATTTGCCACGATCTTCTGGCAGGATTCTTCCTTACAGTCCAATACACGCAGAGGGTTTTTCTCAAAGCGTTCCTTGCAGGTAGGGCACAGTTTATCCAGATTCTGACCGATAAATTCCTTCAGGGTTTTATTATATCTTGCACGACATTCGGGGCAGCCAAGGCTATTGATCCGCAGTTCTACTCCTTCTACACCCATTTCTTCCAGCAGAGCAGTGGCAACGGAGATAACCTCTGCATCCTGTGCCGCACTGTAGGAGCCCAGCATTTCGATCCCAAACTGGTGGAACTGTCTCTGTCTGCCTGCCTGTGTATTTTCACAGCGGAAAGTCGGAGAAATGTAGTACAGCTTTGTGGGCTGTGCCTGATTGTGCATCCCATGTTCGATATAGGCACGAACTGCGCCTGCTGTGCCTTCGGGGCGCAGGGTCAGGCTTCTGTCACCATCATCTGTGAAGGTATACATTTCCTTCTGCACGATATCTGTGGTTTCGCCAACGCCTCTGGCAAAAAGTTCTGTAAATTCAAACGCAGGTGTGCGGATCTCACCGATACCGAAGGTTTCGCAGATGCGTCTCATCTTACCTTCGATCTCCTGCCATGCCTTCACTTCTGCGCCATAAATATCCTTTGTCCCTTTTACTAACTGGATCATATCCTACCTCCTTGGGGCAAGCCCGTTCTTTTTCTTTCTATCATCTCATCGATGCGACCGATGTAATCTTCAATACTCTTTACGTTGAATACCCGTTCGATGCGGTCTGTTTCAGGGTCAACGGTTTTGGTGCTGGCCCCTGCCCCTGCCGCCAGAATGGTCTGTTTCTCCTCCATGATCTGGACATTATAGACCCCTTCCTTGCCGGGGTGGCAATAGCCAACGTTTTCAAAATTGCCCACCATATTTTTCTGGCGGTACATATAATAGGGCTCCATACCCATTTTTTCTGCATATTCTGCGGAAATATCCAACATCTGTTCCAGCGTCTCCGCCGTAGTCATGTCGTGCCGGTCCAGTTCTTCCCGCAGACGGGATGCCCGTTTCACCGCCAGGGTATGCACCGTCACATTATCAGGCTCCAGCTTCATGATTTCTGCCATGGTGTTCCGCACATCTGCGGCATCCTCCCCGGGCAGACCCAAAATCAAGTCCATGTTGATGTTTTCATGACCTTCTTCCCTGGCTTCCCGAAACACTCGACGGATGTCCTCCACCGTATGCTTTCTGCCTACCGCCTGCAATGTTTTATCATTCATAGTCTGGGGGTTGATGGAGATACGATTGACGCCGTATGCCTTCATCAGGCAGAGTTTTTCTCTGGTAATGGTATCGGGGCGTCCTGCTTCCACCGTATATTCCATAGAATCATCGGGATGGAACAGTTCCTCCACCTTTTTCAACAGGCGTTCCAGCTGTGCCTCGTTCAAGGAAGTGGGCGTACCGCCGCCGATGTAGATATTCTTCATGGTGAACCGCCTGCTGTAGGATGCCAGCCAATCCAATTCCTTGAACATGGCATCCAAATATTCATCCACACGATTTTGATACTGATGGAGGGGATAGGCCGTAAAGGAGCAATACAAGCATCTGGTGGGGCAGAAAGGAATACCAATATACAGGCTGATCTCCTCGGGCTTGTTGCCCTGCAAAATCTTCTGTTCCGCCTTTGCTACTTTCAGTGCCAGCGCTGCCTTATGCTCCATGACGAGATAGTCCTCTGTCAGAAATGCCATACATTCTGCATCGTCCTTTCCTTCTTCCAGCAGGATACGCACCAGCTTGGCAGGGCGAACCCCTGTCAGCAGACCCCACTGAGGTCGGATGCCTGTTTCTGCTTTCAGCAGTTCATAAATGGTGCGCTTGATGATGCGTTTCTGTTCCTTTTCCGTCAAGGTTTCTTCTGCATAGGGCATAGACCATTCTGCAACTTTTTCCCTACGGCGATAAAGCATTGCCGAAGCAATGCCTTTCTCCATGCAGCTGACCACGGTGATCTCCCCCGTCACTTCCTCCACACGGGTATAGTGACGGTTAGCAAGAAACACCTGGATCATCGTCTGCACATCATTTTGCAGTTCATGTCCTTGCAGGACATAATAAATCATTTCTGTATCCATAACAATCAAAACAGTTTTTCACTGTCCAACAGCAGTGTTACAGGGCCATCGTTGATCAGGGCAACCTTCATATCTGCCTGGAACTGCCCCTGTGCCACTTTTTTGATCCCCAATGTGTGGGCTTTTGCGCACAGCTTATCAAACAGTTCATTTGCCAATTCGGGAGCCGCACCGCCGGAGTAACCGGGACGTCTGCCTTTTCTTGCATCGCCATACAGTGTGAAATTGGGCACGATGAGAAGTTCCCCTTCCATATCCATCAGGGACAGATTCATTTTGCCGTTTTCATCTTCAAAGATACGCAGATTGATCACTTTATCCAGCATATAATCAATCGTCTTATCGGTATCTGTTCCCAACATGCCGAACAAAACCATAATACCCTTGCCGATTTCACCAACCACCTGTCCATCGATGGTCACACTTGCTTCTGTTACTCTCTGTAATACTGCTCTCATTTCTTCCTCCTACGATATATCCAAAGATCAGCCAAGGCCGGAAACACGCTCTACTTCCATGATGTCTTTCAGGCTCTTCAGGTGTTTTACCACCCGTTCCAGCTGTTCCTTTGTTCTGATTTCCATTGTAATATTGATAATTGCCAGCATATCCTTCGTTGTACGGACATTGAAGCCCTTTACGGAAATATCATCATCTGCCAGCATACGGCTGATCTCCAGAATCAGACCGTTTCTGTCACCGGCTGTCACACGAATCTCCGCCAGATAGGATGTGTTGGAATCCCCACGGGCATAGTGGGCATCCCATTCCGCATTGATGAGGCGGGCCCGTTCATCATTCGTCAGATTCATGACATTGACACAGTCCGTACGGTGAATGGTGACACCACGGCCACGGGTAACGAAGCCAACGATCTCATCCCCGGGCACAGGGCTGCAGCATTTGGAAAAACGCACAGCAACATCGCCGATGCCTTCCACAATGATACCGCTCTTGCTCTTATGCTGTTTGACAGGCTTCTGGTCAATGGTTTTTTCAAAATCCTTCAGGGCATCCTCTGCCGTCTGGGTCTTGCGTTTTTCCTTCAGGTATTCATCCTTCAGGCGGTTAACTACCTGCCCTTCCTTCAGACCGCCGTAACCAACAGCTGCCAATAGAGCATCCCAGTTTTTGAAGTCATATTTGACCAGAACGATCTCCTGCCATTCGGAGCGCAGCAGATCCTGCGGCTGGAAGCCTTTTTTCTTCATATCCGCTAAAATCATTTCCCGACCACGAATGATGTTTTCTTCCTTCTCTTCCTTCTTGAACCACTGCTTGATCTTTGTTCTGGCCTGGGCTGTTTTGACGATAGACAGCCAGTCCCTATTGGGGCCTTTGGAATTCTGAGAAGTGATGATCTCAACGATATCACCGTTTTGAACCTTATGATCCAACGGCACGATTTTATTATTTACTCTGGCACCGACCATTTTGTTGCCGACAGCAGAGTGGATCATATAAGCAAAGTCGATGGGTGTGGAATCCTTGGCAAGCTGGATCACATCCCCCTGAGGGGTGAAGGCATACACCTGTGTGGTAAAAATATTCAAGTCCAGCTTGATGGTATCCAGATATTCTTTGTTATCCGACATATCCTGCTGCCATTCCATGATCTGGCGCAGCCATGCCAGCTTTGCTTCTTCCTTTTTCGCAGATTTGCTGGTTTTTTCGTTTGCCTTGCCCTCTTTATATTTCCAATGGGCAGCGATACCATATTCACTGGTACGATGCATTTCCCATGTTCTGATCTGCACTTCAAAGACCTGCCCCATAGGGCCGATCAGGGTATTATGCAGAGACTGATACATATTGGGCTTGGGCATGGCGATATAGTCCTTGAAACGACCGGGCATGGGGGTATACATGGTGTGTACGATCCCCAGCACAGCATAGCAGTCTTTTACATTGTCTACCAACGCACGGATGGCAAACAGGTCATAGATCTGATCCAGCGTTTTATTCTGGTTGACCATCTTTTTATAGATGCTGAAAAAATGCTTCGTTCTGCCATAGACCTTGCCTTTGATGCCGGCTTCGTCCATTTTCGCCTGCAGATCGTTTACGATATTCTGTACAAATTCATCCCGTTCTTCTTTCTTCTTCTGGATTTTTGCTGCCAGATCAAAATAGGCATCGGGGTTCAAATACTTGAAGCACAGATCTTCCATTTCAGAACGGATCTTGGAAATACCCAGTCTGTGTGCCAGAGGCGCATAGATATCCAGAGTCTCCTGTGCTTTTTCCCGCTGTTTTTCGGGCGTCATATAGTTCAGCGTACGCATATTGTGCAGTCTGTCCGCCAGTTTGATCAAAATGACGCGAATATCCTTTGCCATGGCAAGGAACATCTTACGGTAGTTTTCTGCCTGCGCTTCTTCCTTTGTAGAATAGGACAGCTTGCCCAGTTTGGTGACACCATCCACCAGTGCAGCGATCTCTTCGCTGAACAGATTGCTGATGTCTTCATAGCTGTATTCCGTATCTTCAATGATATCATGCAGGATACCTGCCACGATGGTCTCCATATCCAGTTCCAATTCCGCCAGGATATATGCCACTTTCAAAGGATGGATGATATATGGCTCGCCGGATTTTCTTTTCTGCTCCTTATGGGCCTCCACCGCCAGTTTATAGGCTTTTTCAACCATAGAAAAATCATCGGATGGATGGTAGGTTTTGATTTTCTCGATCAATTCCTGATACAGTTGTTCTTCGATTGCTGCCATACTCATCACCCCCTCTTACTGATAAAGATTTTATAATTTTGTCGAAAAAAGATTATAAAAATAATTATACAGTTTCCTATGTATATTTTCAAGATTTTTCTATAAAAGCCCTATCTTGCGATTCAGGGTTCCGCAAGCTCGCTTGCAGGAAAACGGAATCATAAGATAGGCAAGCCGAATGAGCAAAGCGCAAAGCGATTTGCGAATGTCGGCGGTGATTGCGAAGCAATCGGCTTTTATGAAAAAGTCCTGCCTTAAGCCGAATGAGCAAAGCGGTTTGCGAAGCAATCGGCTTTCTTCTTATCCCAACATTCCCTTATCATATTTCAGGGAAAGGATACGTGTCAGGCTTTCATTCACCCGTTCCGCCGAAATTCCACCACTCTCAATGGCTTCCGTCAGGGCCTCTGCCGCTTCTGCAAGATTCGCAGGCATCAGCACGATATCCACCCCTGCCTGCACCGCCAGCACTGCGCTTTCCCCTGCGCCATAGGATTCCACAATAGCACCCATATTCATGGCATCGGTGATGATGATGCCGGTAAAGCCCAATTCCTGCCGCAAAATTCCAAGCAGCTCCGGGGAAAGGGACGCAGGCATGCCGTCCGTGGTGGCATTGGGCGTTTGGATATGCCCTGCCATGATGAAATCCACATGGGCAGCAATCGCTTCCCTGAAAGGAACAAATTCCACTGTCCGCAGCCGTTCCATATCATGTTCCACATAGGTTTCCCCCTTGTGGCTGTCCATGGCAGTATCCCCATGTCCCGGGAAATGCTTTGCACAGGCACTGACACCGGTCTCCTCCATGACTCTGATAAATCTGCCCACCTGTTCCGCCGCTATTTGTGGATCGGAAGAAAAGGCTCTGGTGCCAATGACGGGATTATCGGGATTTGTGTTCACATCGGCAATGGGGGCAAAATCCACATTGATCCCCAGCTCTGTCAATTCTTCCCCAATGGTTCGCCCCACCGCCGCTGCATCTTCTATTTCCGCCGCTGCAGGAATAGGCTCATGGGGAATATTGCTCTTATCCAAACGGGAAACCAGCCCCCCTTCTTCATCAATGCCAATGAAGAGAGGCAGGTCTGCCGCTGCCTGCAAATCTGCCGTCAACTGCTTTGTCTGCTCTGCCGTGTCCAGATTTTCCGCAAACAAAATCACCCCACCAATATGATATGCAGAAATGGCTTCCTTTGCTTCTGCGGAAAGGACTGTCATGCCCGTTCCATCGGCATTTTGTCGAAAATCCGCCATCAAAAGCTGCCCTGCTTTTTCCGCAGGGGTCATATGGTCGATACTGGTTTGTATGGTTTCTGCTTTGATCTCCGCTTCTGTTTTCGGCGGTGTCTCTGTTGTTTCCGTCCGCACTCCGCAGGCACCAAGCCCAAAAGAAAGGCACCCCGCCAAAAGCAAAGCCAATAATTGTTTCATTTTCGTTCCCCCTTTTGTTCCTTCTTCCTTTTTCTAAATAATTTCTTCATAAGATACCCTTTCTCCTTTAAAATAAACAGAGTTCTAGGAAAAAACAAGTCCTTATCTTTTCTTTTTCATATCTTTTTAGTATAATTAGACTAGGAAATTATGTGATATAAAAGGAGAACGGCTATGAAACTGCAAAAATTACTCAGCTACGTGCGTCGTGCCGTAGATGATTATCATATGATAGAAGAAGGGGATAAGATCGCCATTGGTGTTTCCGGCGGAAAGGATAGCATTTGCCTGCTTCTGGCTTTAAAACATCTGCAGCGGTTCTATCCCAAACAGTTCGAGATCGAAGCGATTACGGTTTCTTTGGGTCTGCCCGGTGCGAAATATGACGATATCCAGGCCCTTTGCGACGAGCTGGGCGTCCACTACACCGTAGTCAACACCGATATCGGTCAGATCATTTTTGAAGAAAGAAAAGAGAAGAACCCCTGCTCCCTCTGCGCAAAAATGCGAAAGGGCGCATTGAACGATATGGCGGAAAAACTGGGCTGCAACAAGGTCGCTCTGGGGCATAATAAAGATGATGTGGTGGAAACCTTCTTCATGTCCCTGTTTTATGAAGGCCGCATGAACTGCTTCGCCCCTGTCAGCTATCTGGATAGAAAGAAGCTATGGTCTATCCGCCCCCTGATGTATGTGCCCGAATGGGAATGTCGCAGCTTTGTCAATAAAAGCGGCATCCATATCGTAAAAAATCCCTGCCTTGCCGATGGCAATACCAAACGGCAGGAAACCAAGGAACTGCTGGCAGAGCTTTCCCAGAGATATGATAATCTGCAGGAAAAGGTATTCGGTGCCATCAAACGTTCTTCTCTGAAAGGCTGGAATAAGGAGGAATAATATGTCCACTTACCATGAAGAATTGAAAAACAAAGAGACTTTGCGGCTGCGAGAGGTGCAAAAGGAACTGCCTCCCTTTACCCAGTCCTTTTTTCGGGGCATCGCCCAAACCACATCCACAAAGACCCGTCTCGCCTATGCCTACGACCTGCGTATCTTCTTCCGCTACCTTTATGAGGAACACCGCACTCTGGGCGGCATCGAAGCAAAGGACTTCACAGCAGAACACCTGAACGAAGTCACCTCCGAGGATATCGACTGCTTTATGGAATATCTTTCCTATTATATCCGCCCCGACCATGAGAATCCTGCATACGGCAAAGAAATGCACAACGACGAGAAGGGCAAATCCCGTAAGCTGGCAGCAGTACGGATGCTGTTCAAATATTATTATAAAAAGAAAATCATCAAGGCAGACCCTGCGGCTTTGGTAGATACCCCGAAGATCCACGAAAAAGCCATTATCCGCCTGGATGTGAATGAAGTGGCAAACTTTTTAGATGCTGTAGAGACCGGCGAAAAGCTGACCGACCGTCAGAAAGCCTTCCATGAACGGACGAAAAAGCGAGACTTAGCCATGATGACCCTGCTTTTGGGCACAGGGATGCGTGTTTCCGAATGTGTAGGCATCAATATCAAGGACTTGGATTTCAAAAATAATGCCGTAAAAGTCACCCGTAAGGGCGGCAATGAGGTATTCCTGTATTTCGGCGAGGAAGTGCGGGAAACGCTGGAGGACTATCTGGAAGAACGGCAAAACGCCGTCACAAAAGAAGAAAACGAACCTGCCCTTTTCCTTTCCGGTCAGGGCAAACGCATCGGTGTGCGCACGGTGCAAAATATGGTAAAAAAATACGCTAATGGCGTGACGATCAAGAAAATCACCCCCCATAAGCTGCGGAGTACCTTTGGTACGAATCTCTATCAGGAAACGGGGGATATTTATCTGGTGGCAGATGTGTTGGGCCATGCCGATGTCAACACCACCCGCAAGCACTATGCCGAAATCGAGGACAGCCGCCGTCGTATGGCTGCCACACGAATCAAATTAAGAAAGGACTGAACTCCATGGAACCCAAAAGCTGCTTGAAAAAAGTCAAATCCATCTTTTCGGAACATCAGGCGGAGCCGATTTGGCATCTGCGTTATTTCGCCGTTCTTGCCATGCTGACGGAAATCGACGGAGAACTGCATTTCATCCTCAACAAACGTGCCTCCGGCGTGAATCAGCCCGGCGATGTCTGTTTCCCCGGCGGGCATCAGGAAAAGGGCGAATCTCTGCGGGAAACGGCTCTACGGGAAACAGAAGAGGAAATGGGCATCCAGAGAGAGGATATCCAGATTTTGGGCAAGAGCGATTTCATGCTGACGATTTACCGTGGTATGATACAGCCCTTCATCGGCTATGTCCCCTATGAGATTTACCAAAAAGCCCGCCCCAATCCCATGGAAGTGGACGAAATCTTCACCGTTCCCTTGAAATTTTTCATGGAAACCATTCCGGAAAAGCACGATACCGTGTGGAAGGTGGTCGAATCCGAAGATTTTCCCTATGATAAGATTGTAGGCGGCAAAAATTACCCCTTTGCCAAGGGCAAAACCACCCAGCTTTTTTATGAATACAATGATCATACCATCTGGGGCTTCACGGCACAGGTCATCCAGAATATCATTGAGATTTTAAAAACACAAAACGCATAAAAATAACAGCGGTAAAACCAAAAGATTTTACCGCTGTTTTTCTTTATACTTCCGGACTTCCCATCAGCTCTCCGTTTTCATCCACTACAATGGTCTGTGCAGAAGAAAATCGATACTGCTCATAAGGGTCATACATATTGTCCGGGTAATCGATCTCATAAAAAGCATCGTTGATCCAAATATGCTCCGGGTCATTGCCATTGGTGTTCAGCTTCAGTACCTGTTCTTCTCCGCTGAAAAAGGCATAGGAACCGGAGCTTGCCACCCATTCCTCATCGAGGTCTGCCCTTTCCTCTATGACAGCACTGTTAAACACCGCAATCAGCTTTGCGATCTCTCCTTCATCGGTGATGACCTTGCAGTCTGCGCCATTGTCAGGGTTTCCCATAGCCAGGGTCACCACCACCTTATCGATGGCATTGGCATCCAATTTTTCCTGCAGCAGCTCCTTTTTTCCACAGCCCCCAAGACAAAGCAGGCACAGCACTCCACAAATCCATATTTTTTTCTTCATGCTTTTCTCTCCTTTCCTTCTCTTCTTTTGCCCATATTCTGTTCCATTTGGACGAAAAAAATCCCTCTTTTGTTCCGATATATAAAAAACCGAGTGAAAGCACTCGGTTCAAAAAATCATTTTTTCTTTTTGTTATTGTAGGCTCTTTTTCTTTCCTTATCCAGAAGGGCTTTTTCCGCATCTCTTGCGGCTTTTTCTTCCAGCATCTCGTCAATATCTTCAGGCAGCTCCAAAGTCAGCTTGCCCAGCTTGCCCCCACGGAATTCATCGATCATGATCTTGGCTGTCCGTTCCAGGTCCGGCTCATCGCCTTTTTTCTTAAAGCCACGGGCAATCGCGATCTTTTTCAGGATGGCATGGGGTTCTTCGATGCTGTCGAATTCGATCTGATACCGTTTGCGGAAACAATCGGGGTCTCTTGCTACCATATGGTTGATAAAGGCAACGCCCAAGTTTTCCGCATCCAAAATATCATCATTGATGGCACCGGTAAAAGCCAGTTTCAACCCCACCTGCTGATCCTCAAATTTCGGCCACAGGATACCCGGGGTATCCAGAAGTTCGAAGTCTTTTTTCAGCTTAATCCACTGCTTGCCACGGGTCACACCGGGTTTATCCCCAGTCTTTGCCGTGGTTTTCCCTACATATTTATTGATAAAGGTGGATTTGCCCACATTGGGGATCCCCACGATCATGCTGCGGATAGGTACATTGATGCGCCCACGGGCTTTCAGCTTTTCGATCTTTTCCTTCATCAAGGCACGGGCCGTTTCTGTCACTTCGCCAAAGCCGCTGCCCTTCAGGGCGTTAATGCGGATCACACGAAACCCCTGTTTTTCAAAATATTCCTGCCAGATATCTGTTGCTTTGTCATCTGCCAAGTCGCATTTGTTCAAAAGCAGGATACGATGTTTGTTTTTGGCGATCGTATCCAAATCGGGATTTTTACTGCTGTAGGGGATACGGGCATCGACCAGCTCAATGACAATATCCACCAGAGATATATTCTCTTCCATCATTCTCCGGGTCTTTGTCATATGCCCGGGATACCACTGAATATGATTCATAGCTACCTCTTTCTATTCTCACTTAATCAGACCAAATTCACTAAAAGGGAACAGGCGGAAAATCACTTTCCCCATCAGATTTTCCTTGGGAATGGCACCGACAGATTCTCTGCGGCTGTCAGAGCTGGCATTTCTATTATCTCCCATAACGAAATAGCAATTTTCAGGCACTTTGAAGGGGTATTCGATATCGCCTTTTGTCATCATCGGTTCCCCCAGGAAGGGCTCTTCTATCAATTCCCCATTCCGATACAGGTAATATTCCACATTTTCACTGTCACCATTCCAGACAATGTCGATCTCATCCCCGGGCAGACCGATCACACGCTTGATGATATTTTCATAAGCAAAATCATCCTCCATTCTGCAGATGACAACGTCCCCATAATCGGGAGAGCCGATGGATGTACTCAATTTATTGATAAAGACCAGATCTCCATGATAGAAATTAGGCTCCATAGAAGAACCTTTGACATAGACCGTCCCCATCACATTCCGCAGAACAAGCACCAGCACCACCAACAGCACCAGCTGCAGCAGGATTGGCATACTCTTCTTTTCTTTTTTTCTTCTATTTCTCTTTTCCGCTGTTTCCAGCAGTTCTTCCTGTTTCAATTTTTCATTTTCCAAGGGAAAGACCTCCTTTTTCTAAGCAACTTCTTTCGTCAAAGGCAGAAAAAACTTCTGTCTCTCACGAAAAAAGTCTCGATGAAACCTGTTCACCGAGACCGCTTTTTCTTATCTCAATACTTCTTTAACCTTAGCTGCTTTACCAACTTTGTCTCTCAGGTAGAACAGTTTTGCACGTCTTACGATACCGCGTCTAACAACTTCGATACGGTCGATTCTGGGAGAGTGCACAGGCCATGTTCTTTCAACGCCAACACCGGAAGCGATACGTCTTACTGTGAAAGTTTCTCTGATGCCGCCGCCCTGTCTTTTGATAACAACGCCTTCGAACATCTGCAGTCTTTCTCTTGTACCTTCCACTACTTTAGCATATACACGGATTGTATCGCCAACGTTAAAAGGAGTTACTTCGCTTTTCAGCTGTTCATTTTCCAGTTCTCTGATGATATCCATTGTATTTCCTCCTTATACACCTTAGACGTTCTTGCCCCATCCCTTTGATGCAGCATTGGACCGTCCGTAATCAACATGAAAGATTATACCACGCATCCAGGTGTATTGCAAGCACTTTTTTCCGATTTTTCAAGGTTTCTCGGCTTTTTTCAATAGAGCAGATGGGACAGCCCCACACTCAGGGGAATGGTCAGCATGGAAATAAAAGTCGTCCAGAGAACGATATTGGAAGATAATTTTTCCCCATAACCATATTGCCCTACCATCATGGGAACCACCACCGCCGAGGGCATACAGATGGACAGCAGGAAAACAGACTTCGCCAAGCTGCTGGCAGACACGAAAAACATGAACAAAATTGCCAGCGCAGGCATCAGGATCATCTTCACCAAGCTGATCTCCAACGCCAGCTTTTCCTGAAAGAGCTGAACGATGCCGCTGCTGCCTGCCAATGCGCCAATATAGATCAGGGACAAGGGCGTAGACAGATCCCCCACCTTTGTCAGCAGACCGATCACCATTTCAGGCACAAACTGGATGACACGGGTCATGGCCAGTGCCAAGCCAAGCAAAATGGCGATACAGTTGGGATTGATGGCCCCTTTCAGAAAGGTTTTGCCCATAACGATGGGATTCGTCTCTTTTTTGCCGGAAATGATATATACCCCATAGCTCCAAAGATACAGATTCAATGCCAAAACACCTGCAGACATATAAACAATGCCTGCTTCCCCAAAGAAGATCATAGTAACGGGCAGACCGATAAAGCCTGTGTTCAAAGAGCCTGCTGTCAAGTCCAGCATAGGAAGCAGGGCATGTTCCATCTTCCGCCATTTCCCATAAAACCGCATCAGAAAACCAAACCCGATCATCATAGCCGCCTGTCCTGCCGCAGAAAGGAAGAATCCCTTCAAAACCTGATCGGTGATCTCGATACTGGATATGGTGGTAATGAGCATGGCAGGAATCGTCACATGCATGACCATGCTGCCCATATTTTTATTGGTCTGGGAAGTCAGATATCCCTTTTTATTGCAGTAATACCCCACGAGGATGAGCCCGAAGAGCATAAAAAACTGTCCGTACATACGAGACTCCTTTTTCCAAAAAGATATCGGGAGCAAACGTTCCCGTTTCTGTTTTTTAGTAATGGATCACGGATTCAATCCGATAGCCGGGCAGAACCTTTCTGCCTTCCAGGAAATCCAGCTCGATCAGAAACAACAAAGCCGCCACTTCTGCGCCCATTTCTTCTACCATTTCGATGATGGCCTTTGCTGTGCCGCCTGTTGCCATCAGGTCGTCCACGATGACTACCTTCTGCCCGGGCTGAAGGGCATCCTTATGCATTTCGATGGTGGCTGTGCCATATTCCAGGGCATATTCCTTGCTGATGACTGCCGCAGGCAGCTTGCCTTTTTTGCGGACAGGCACAAAGCCCTTGCCCAGATTATAGGCCACAGGCATGCCAAAAATGAAGCCTCTGGATTCAGGCCCCAGAACCATATCAAATTCCACACCGTCCAGCCTTGCTGTCATTTCGTCGATGGCGGCCTTCATGCCTTCCGCATCCTTCAGCAGTGTTGTGATATCACGAAAGATCACGCCTTCCTGGGGGTAATTCTCGATCGATCTTATTTTATCCTTGAAATCCATTATGTATCCTCCTTATTCTGCAAATCGAAAATCTTTTATCATCAACTGGACGCTGCTTCTGCCGTTATAAGTGTTGATATCCACACTATAAATGATATCCAGCAACTTCGGCAGCTGCCCATTTTTTATTATTTTATCACAATCCTCATTGGGATACAATTTCTCCAACAATTCCTTCAGCTGCCCATATCCATCAAAGGAGACTGCAGAAAGGCGAATGCCGCTTTTCGGTTCCGAAAGGGTCAGCCGCAGGATATCCTTATGCTTCCCAATCAGATCCAGCCTATCCACATGGATGCCCTTGGAGCCGAACAAAGGGGAAGGATTGCCCTTGCCAAAGGGTGCCAGTGCCTTCAATTCCTTTGCCAAGCCCAAATCGATCTCCGCAAAGGAAAGGGATTTTTCAATCCGCAGGACAGGGATCATCTGCTGTTCTGTCAGCTGGCAGCTGTCATTCAGCCGCTTTCGCAGCACATCGATATTTTCCACAGGCAGAGACAGCCCTGCCGCCATGGCATGACCGCCAAAGCGGGTGAAAAGGTCTCTGTTGGCAAAAAGAGCCTCGAAAAGGTGATACCCTTCAATGCTTCTGCCGGAGCCTTTGGCCCCCTCTTCGCTGCCTGTGATGAGGATCGTGGGATGATAATATTTATCCTTGATACGACCTGCCACGATGCCTGCAATGCTTTCATGTATCTCCGGATCATATAACACGAAAACCTTATCCTGCAAGGTGCCGCTCTTCTGCAGGGCAATATCTGCCCGTTCCGCCGCTTCCTCTGTCAGCTGTTTCCGTTCTTCATTCAGCTGCACCAGATGCTTCGCCAGCCTTCTGGCTTCTTTTTCTTCTTCTGTGCAGAACAGCTCCACCGCCTGTCTGCCGCTTTCCAGCCGTCCGGTAGCGTTGATGCAGGGGCCAAGGATAAAACCAATATGATAATCAGTAATGATCTTATCGGAAAGGCCCGCTTCTTCTATGAGGACACGCAGACCGATATTTTCTGTTTTCTGTATCTCCGGCAGACCTTTTCTTACGATCGCACGGTTTTCCCCCAGCAGATCCACGATATCGCAGACGGTAGCAATGGCTCCAAAGGAAACCAGTTGCTTTTCCAGTTTTTCATCCTGTATACAAAATTCCTGCAGCAGCAGGCAGGCAAATTTATAGGCAAGCCCACCGGCACACATCTGCTTGAAGGGATAGCCGCAGTCTCTCTGCTTTGGGTCGATGATGGCATCGGCTTTGGGCAGGATATCTCTGCGTTCTGCATCAATGCCCGTAAAACCCGGTTCATGGTGATCGAGAACAACGACAGTCATCCCCTTTTCCTTCGCCAAAGCGATCTCCTGCAGGGCGGCAATGCCGTTATCGCAGGTAAACAGCACTTCCACCTGTTCCGCCGAAAGGCTTTCCACCGCTTTCAGGTTCAGACCATAGCCCTCCTTCTGGCGATGGGGCAGATAGAACACCGCCTTGCCGCCGCAGCGGGTGATGGTCTGATAGAGGATAGAGGTGCTCATCACACCATCCACATCATAATCCCCGTAAATGGCGATCTTCTTTCCTTTTTGAATGGCATCTGCAATGAGATAAATGCCTTTCTGCAGGTCTTTCATCCGGGCAGGATCCCCAAAAGCCTCCTCTCCGCCAAAAAGGAACTCCCGTGCCTCCTTGCGGGAATATAATTCCCTATTGGCAAGAACAGCGGCTGTAGCCTGACGAATCCCCAACTCCTTCGCCATTTCTGCCGTATTCACTTTCGTTCGTTTCAAAAGCCAGCGTTTCATGGGGGTTCCTCCTTTTTTTCATACTATCTTAGAGCATACCACAAAAATCTGTTTTTCGAAAGAAAAAAGCATTGGAGTGCTCCAATGCTTTCATCCAATCTTTATTTATTTGATCCTTTTTCTGCCTTTGGCAGGAACGTATACCAAATAGAACCGGAAATACAAATGGAAGAATATGCCCCGGCAATGATACCTACCATCATAGGCAGTGCAAATTCCTTGATAGAAGGCACGCCCAGTACATAAATGGCACCAACGGTAAACAATGTCGTCAGGGAAGTATTGATGGAACGAGCCAATGTCTGGCTGATGCTCTTGTTGATACGCTCTGCCATCTGGTTCGGTCTGAAATTATCTTTATTTTCACGGATACGGTCGAAAATAACGATGGTAGAATTGACAGAATACCCCAGGATCGTCAGCAACACAGCAATAAAAGTATTGTTGACAGGAATACGGAACAGCGCATAAGCCGCCAAAGCCACCAAAACATCGTGGATCAGCGCCACAATGGCACTGCCGCCTGCACGGAAATCATGGAAGCGGATAGAAATATAAATCAGCATTGCCACACCGGCGATCAAAGTCGCTTTCATGGCTGCCTGCTGCATTTCGCCGCTGACAGTACCGCTGATATCATTGGCTTCTTTCAGCTCCGCATCAGGATATACTGCCTGTACTGCTTCTACCAGTGCCACACGGGTAGGGCTATCGATGGACTGAAGCTTGATGGCAACCCCATTGGTTCCCATGATCTGCTGGATCTGGGGACTGGACTGACCTGTGGCTTCACTGATAATGGATTCCAGTTCTGCCCCATCATATTCGCCGCCCAAATCGATCTCCATGGAAGTACCGCCTGTAAATTCCACATCCCAATTCAGTGCGCCTTTGCCTGCTCTGGCATTGACGAACATTGCGCCAAAGCCAATGCAAATGATGAGCAGGGAAAGGATAAAAAATTTCTTTCTGTTTTCAATAATCTTCATTTCCCCACCCCCTTATTTCAATCTCAAGCCGTAATATTTGGGATTATGCACACCTGCGTACATCAACCCTTTTACGATAATACGAGTAATAACCAATGCTGTAAACATAGAAACGATGATACCGATCATCAATGTGGTGGCAAAGCCCTTGACCGTACCGCTGCCCAGGAAGAACAGCACCGCCGCTGCGATCAGCGTTGTCACGTTACCATCGATGATGGCAGAAGTTGCTCTCTGGAAGCCGTTTTTAATAGCTGCCCGCAGGCTCTTGCCCATCACCAGCTCTTCCTTGACACGTTCAAAAATAACGATATTGGCATCTACCGCCATACCAACGGAAAGGATGATACCTGCGATACCGGGCAAAGTCAGCGTCACATGGAAAAGGCTCAAGGCTACCAATTCCAGACCAATATAGATGACCAGTGCCCAGTCGGCAGCAAAGCCCAGCAGCTTATAGCTGATCAGCATATAGACAAGCACCAGAATGATCCCCACGATACCTGCTTTGATACCGGTAGAGAGGGCATCGGCACCCAATCTGGCACCAACGTTTTTCATCTGGATGACATTCAGATTGAAGGGCAGAGAGCCTGCACGGATCAAGGAAGCCAGTTCTTCTGCCTCTTCCCCGCCGAACTGCCCTGTGATCATGGCATGTCCATCGGTGATGGCAGTCTGCACCACAGGTGCGCTGATGACTTCATCATCCATTACGATATAGATCACTTTGCCAATATTATTCTGTGTTGCTTCTGCAAAGCGTTGTTTCCCTTCTTCGTTGAATTCCAGGGCAACATAGGGCAGAGAAGGACCATTGGGGTCTGTAGCCCCTACCTGCTTATAGGCATCCTTCACCATATCCCCTGTCAGCAACACATTTCCTGCTTCATCCACAAAAGAAAGCTGCGCCGTCTGACCGATCTCCTGGATGGCTTCTTCCGCATCTGCCACACCGGGAATCTGTACACGGATACGCTTGTCCCCTTCCCGGGCAACCTCTGCTTCTGTCCAGCCGCTCCAGTCCAGTCTGCCCTGCAAAAGGGAAATGGCTGCTTTCATTTCTGCATCTGTTACCGTGGGCTGATCCGCTTCATATACGATATCTACACCGCCGCTCAAATCAAGCCCCTGTTCGATCCGATTGACGCTCAATGCTTTTTCTGCCCCAATGCCTTTATAGGAAAGCATGCTCAGCAGCACTGCCACGATCAACGTGACCAAAAGCATCATTCTGCCTCTTACTTTCATTCCTTCTCCTCCTTTTTTGCCCTAAAAGCTTTTTTCACACAAAAAAGGGGTGAATCTTTCCCCAATGTCCGGAAGGATCCATACCCCTTTATTCCGTTTTATCACGAAAAATATTTTAGCACAAAAAACAGGATTTGCAAGTTTATTTTCTATTTACACCCAAAATGCCGCCGATCGCCCCTGCTGCTGCCGCAACGGCAAGGGTCATAATGCCTGATAATGCAAGAGAAAAGCTGTCTGCCGCAAGGCTGGTGACAAGATATAGCAACACTGCATAGACCACCCCAGCCAAAGCACCCCAGACCAGCCCCTTCTTCTTTTTGCAGGCCGCCCAGTCATAGCCCGCTGCCGCCGCCGAAATGGCAGTGCAAATGAGAGAGACCAGGGGCAGGCTTTCCTCCGAAAGGGAAGTATATGTAAGCAGGATGCCAAAGCCGATAAAAATGATGCAGGTGATGGCAAAGGCAATGCCCATGCCCCGCAGGAAACAAATCCCTGTGCTGGTGGCTGCAGGCATTTTCTCTGTTTTCCTGCTGCTATGTATTTTTTCCCTTTTCGTTTTCTCTTTTTTTCCCTTTCCCAAAAGATCACATCCAAACCTATCCGTTTTGGTTTTATCTTATGGGCTTTTTGCCAAAAATATGCTATGCTACCCATAGAAGAAAGGAGTGAACTCCATGCAATATCCACCCATCATCGATCTGCATACCCACAGCACCTGTTCCGACGGCACATACACCCCCACGGAGCTGGTGGAACTGGCGAAAAAAATCGGTCTTTCCGCCCTTGCGCTGACAGACCATGACGCCATAGACGGGCTGGAGGAATTTCAGACCGCAGGAAAAGTCTGTGGTATCGAGACCATCTCCGGCATCGAATTTGCAGCCCTTTGGGAACGATATCACCGCCCCGAGATCCACATCGTCGGTCTGGGCTTCGACCCCAACCATCCCCTTTTGGGGGAACGGATGAAGGATATCCGCCAAAGCCGCCATATCCGCAATCTGAAAATGTGCGAAAAGCTTTCCTCCATCGGGCTGCATATCACCTTGGAGGAGGTAGCGGCCAACGCAGGCGGAGAGATCATCACCCGTGCCCATTTTGCCAATGTCCTTTTGCAGAAGGGCTATATCAAAAAGAAGGAGGATGCCTTCTCCCGCTATATCTCCACAGGGCTGCCAGGCTATGTGGAACGGGAATTTCTTTCTCCGGAGCTTTGCATCCGCACCATCAAGGAAGCCGGCGGTGCTGCCATTTTAGCCCACCCTACCCTTTATGGGCTGGAACCGGAACAGCTGAAAGAGCTTTGTCGGGAACTGATCCCCTGCGGACTAGACGGCATCGAATGTCAGTATTCCACCTATTCCCCGGCAGAAACGAAGGCCATCACCGCTCTGGCGGAAGAAATGGGTCTGCTTCCCTCCGGCGGCAGCGATTTTCACGGCAAAAATAAGCCCACTATCCATTTGGGCAGCGGCAAGGGGAATCTGGCTATTCCCTACGCCTTTTGGCAAGGACTGCGCTGTCGCTGCGGCATCTGACCCCATTCACAAAAATAAACTTTTCCTCACAAATGCACCCTACATGACAGTTGGGACGCCGCTGTGGCATCAAACTCCATTCACAAAAATAAACTTTTCCTCACAGAAACGCAGGCTCAAACAGTTCGGAAAAGTATTTTTTGCTGAATGGAGATGCCAACACGGCGGCTTTGGAAACAAATTGAAAAGGAGATCCCCAACAGAGACCTCCTTTTTCTATGATTTATTTTGTAATTTCCGCTTCTTTATAGCCCTCTTCATGGGATGTATAGGTTACTGTATAGCCCAGTTTTTCAAAATCTCTTACCCCAACGAAGGCTCTGCCATCCTGCAGCAGACCTTTCATGTCGATCCGCTGTCCATTCTGCATCACATAAGGGGTTTTTGTGGCATTTTCCCAGCCGACCGTTTCGCCCAGAGCATCACAGATCACCCGCAGGGGCAGATATGCACGACCGTCCTTCACGATCAGTTCTGTCCAGTCATAGTCACTGCCGAAGAAAGCCTCTTCCGCTCTTGTTTTCATCAAATCGGCTTCGCTGCTGTTGCCATCCCAGCCCCACTGCATGGTAACGCCGGTAACGGGATTATATTTATTTTCCAGTGCTTCCAGTTTTACTGTCAGATCATCGATAGATACTGCGTTTTTCGGCATAGTAACTGTCACAGCAGATTTTTCCAGGGCAGACTTCGCTGTCAGGTGCAGCACCTTTTTCCCTTTGTTCGTCACATCATAAGAGGCTACAGATGCAAAGCCGTTGCCGACCTTCTTCATTTCCTCTTTGTATGTAAAGCTATCCAAAATCATGGAAACGCTCTGATCTTGCAAGATGCCTTTCAGTGCAACGCTCATCTCTTCTGCAGCCGCCACAAAATCATTGCGGGATGCTCTCGCTTCTGCGAACAGAGATGCCATTTCCTCTTTTGCCGCTGCCGTTTCTTCCGGTGTGCCTGCGGGCATCTGATCCATTACTTTGCTCATATAAGCTTCTGTAGCATCGATCACCTGATCGGGATTTTTCGCTACAAAATCCAGCAGATTGACCATCAGCTCTGCCACTTCCTGCCCATTCGCCTCAATGGCATAGCCGCCGGAAATTTCCTTCACCATACCGGTTTCAAAACCATCCAGCACATCCTCATAGAAGGTTACCACTGCATCATACAGATCGCCCATGCCATTCTGAGGCATTGCAGCGTCCAGATCTACGCCGGTCATATCATCCACGGAAACCAGCTCGATGTATTGATCCTCTGCCAGCACCGCTTTCAAGTCCTTTGCAAAAGCAGCGCTGAAGCAATAGCTGTCTGCTTTCTCCTGCATAAAATGATCCGCCAGCTGATATGCCCCCCAAAGGGTATCGGAAGTCACATAGACACCATCGTTCATGCTATAATACAGGGTGCCCAGGTCATATTTTTGGCCTTCACAGGTCACATCAAAAGCCATATCATATTCCAGCGTATTGAGATTCATGTTCATATCATACTCTACTGTCACAGATTTCTTGCCGGAAGGCATTCCTGTTCCATCAAAATCGGCACCGAATTCTTCACGTGTTGCTTTTGCAACATCTTTTGCAAAGCCCTGCAGGGCATCGAAGTCCACATCTGCCTGCATCGTACCTTCTACCTTGCAGGTTTCCACGGTATCCAACAGTTCCTTGCTCATCTGCAGATAAGCCAGTTCTGTGCTGGAGCAGCCGGAAAATGCACCTACACACATGACACCGCAAAGCAATGCCGCCAGTTTCTTTTTCATACCTATTCCCCCTCTTTCATCCTTATTTTTGCATTTGGTTTGGAAAACCTCTTTCCAGAAAGATATTCCTCCGCCCCATGAAGATATTATACCAAAATTGCCCCTCCCCCACAAGAAATCTGCCAAAAAATAAAGATTTCTTAAGAAATGCACCATAGATACCTTTTCCTTCTGATTCAGTGCGGCAAAAAAGGCTTGCAGAAACAATTCCGCAAGCCTGATCCATTTAGGGTTCTTTTTTCTGTTTCAATTTCGATGTGGGTTTCGTTTCAGGTGCAAACAAAGGGAATTTATCGGTAAATACCGTTCCTTCTCCCACCTTGCTTTCCACCAAAATATTCCCATCATGGCTGTCCACGATCCAGCGGGCAATGGCAAGGCCGAGGCCTGTTCCTGAAATTTCTTTGTTTCTGGATTTATCCACCCGATAGAAACGGTCGAATATCTTGGGCAGGTCCTCCATTGCGATCCCCACACCATAATCCTGCACGGAAACATAGCCACATTTCTGATCCTTCCAGACCTTCACTTCGATCTTTTCACCGGAGTATTTCAGCGCATTTTCTCCGTGTATCCACAAAAGCTGCTTGATGAGGTCATAATCTGCAAAAATCTCCACCTCTGACTCCGCTGTAAAGGTGATGATTCTGTCCTCCTGCAACATTGTCATTTCCCGCACCAACTCTCCGGCGATCTCATTCAAAGAGACCTTGGCTTTTTGCACGTTGAGCTTACTCTGGTCGCTTTTTGCCAAAAAAAGCAGTTGACGGATGAGGGCACTCATATGGTCTGTCTCTGTCAAAATAGAATCGATGGATTCCTGCAGAACTTCGGGGTCGCTTTTTCCCCAGCGGTTGATGAGGTTCGCATAGCCCTGAATCACTGCAATGGGCGTACGCAGCTCATGAGAAGCATCGGAAATAAACTGATTCTGCCGCTGGAAAGCCGTATCCAATCGGTCGATCATGGAATTGAAGGTGATGGTCAGTTCCTTCATTTCATCCTCAGGGCCTTCCGTGGAAATACGCTGGCTCAAATCTTCGATGGAAATACGCTCTGCCGTCGTGCGGATGGCTTCCACCGGTTTCAGCATCCTGCGGCTGATATATCTCCCGATCAGGAATGCGCAACAGATCCCCAAAATATCCACCAACAGCATTTTCATCAGGAAATTCCGCATGATATAGCCGCCATCGCCCAACATCTTGAAGGCTTGGATCCGATAGCCCCCCCGTTCTGTACGGAAGTGATTGGTGATCAGCATAAACTGCTGGTCTGTCTCGTTTTTCAGGATATATTCCATGCTGCCGCCCTTGTTTTCCCGGCTCACATCAATCTGATACCCCTCCTGATACAGTTCGTTTTCCTTCAGCATCGGCGAATCCTTGAAAAAATCCTCATCTTCCCCGCTCTGCCCTCTGTTTTTTCCCATTTCCGGTCGAAAAATAAACGGAGGTGCTTCTCCTGTATAGCTATTGTATACTTGATTTTCTGCAAAGCTGAAAACACTGACTTCTACATATTTATCCTGTAAAAGTTCTCTTAATGCTTCTTCACTTAGGTTTTTCCCCGATTCCAGATAGTTTTGAATATTAGAAATCGTAGCCTGCAGCTGTCTGCGCATTTCTGCCTGCTGCAATCCGGAAAGATTCAGTGCCATAAAAACACTGATGACCAGCAAAGACAGGGAAAAAATGCCGCTGTACAGCAAAGTGATACGTTTGGCGATGGCCATATGCTGTATGCTGCCCACCAGTCCATCTTTATTCGTCTTTGACATAATAACCTACCCCTCGGATCGTCAGGATATACTTTTTCCCAAAGGCTTCGTCAATCTTTGAGCGCAGATAGCGGATATAAACATCCACCACGTTGGTCTCACCGATATAACTATAGCCCCATACCTCGTTCAAAATCTGCTCTCGGCTCAGGGCGATATTTTTATTCTGCACCAGATAGCTCAGCAGTTCAAATTCCTTTTTGGTCAGATCGACTACCTTGCCGCCAACGGTCACCATGCGCTTTTCCGTATCGATCTCCAAGTCCTGTACCTGTAAAATAGTCTTTTTCGTCTTGGTGCCTTCGCAATGCTTGAAGGCTACCCGCATGCGTGCCAGCAGCTCTTCGATGGCAAAGGGCTTCGTCAGGTAATCATCGGCACCGCTGTCCAGCCCTGCCACCTTATCCATCACTTCATCCTTGGCTGTCAGCATGATGATGGGAATCTGGGAAAATTTACGCACACGGCGGCAAATTTCGATCCCCGTCAAGCCGGGTAGCATCAAGTCCAGCAGAATCATGTCAAATTCCCCATTGGTGATCTGATTCATGCCCTCTCTGCCATCATGGCAGACGGTGACATCATAGCCTTCATATTTCAATTCCAGTTCCACAAAACGAGCCAGCTTGACCTCATCTTCCACCAGAAGAATCTTTTTTCGCTCCATATCCTCACTTCCTCCAAAGGTTTCATTTTTCTACAGTATACCAATACTATGGCTTTTTGTCTGCCTCCAGTATGGTTTTTTCTCTTTAAATATCTCTTCGAAACAGATTAGAAAAAGATTAAAATCGATTTTTTCCGCAGTTTTCTTCCATACTTTCCCTCTTTCGGTTGCGGATAAAAATATTTTCCGATATAATATTATCCAGACAAAACACAACAGAATACAGGAGGTTTTAAGAATGAGAAAGAAACTTGCCCTGCTTTTGGCAATGATACTGCTTTTCGGCGCAGCCGGCTGTGGAAAGGATAACACCGCAGAGGAAGCCCCCCATGAAATCCAGACAGAATTCGAACTGGAGGAATGTGGTCTTTCCTATACCATCCCCGATGCTTGGGTAGAAACAGAAAATGCAAATTTGATCCCCATTTCCTTCGTAGATGCCAGCGGCGAAATCTTTGCCAAGGTGCAGTATAATTATGCGCCAGACGAAAATATGGCTGATCTGAACGATACAGACTCCACCGTTCCCGTGGAAGAGCTGATGACCCCCATCGTGGAATTCTTGGTGGTAAAGGCTGAAAATCTGGAAACGGAAACAGTGAAAAAAGAACTGGCGTTGTTCAACAACGTAGAAGAAATCGGCGTGGAAGGCAATTTCCACTTCTACTTTATGACAGATTACGCTTCCGGTATCGACCATTTCTCCGACGATGCCCAGAAAACCTTCCGCAATCTGGAAGAATACCTGCCTGAATTGAAAGAAAGCATTGAAATTTCTATGCCCAATGAACAGGCTGTCATTGATGCAGCAGAAGAAAACGGCAAATACCTGAACTTCATCACAAATACTTTGGAGGGCGACCCCATCACAACCACTGCTTTTTATGATTACGATATGACGATTGTGAATTTCTGGGCAAGCTACTGCGAAGAAGAAGGCATCAACGAACTGGATACCCTGGAAACCTTCTACAAAGACCTGCAGAAAAAACACCCGAACGTAAACTTCATTCAGGTAGTCATCGATACCCCCGGTGAAAAAGCAGAAAAAGCAGTTGCAGATGCTTATAAAAAAGCCGGTGTTACCTTCACAGGCATCATGCCCGACCAGAATCTGGCAGGTTGGATCATGGATAACCTGAACGGTCTGCCTACGACCATCTTCGTAGACAGCAAGGGGATGCCCGCCGAACTGAAGATCGAAGGCATGCAGGATGCATCTTACTATATGGAGACCACAGAAACCATGCTAAAGACCATCGGCAAAACTGAATGATGATAAAAGAAAAGAAGCTGCGAGCCAAAATAGGTTTTGCAGCTTCTTTTTGATTGCTTATTTATAAACACGTAATTTTTCGATTCGTTTTTTATCCATTTCCTCTACAATGATGCGCAGCCCTTCTGTTTCGATCTCCTGTCCGCTTTCGGGGAAATTGCCCAGCAGCAGCAAGATATATCCGGCGATGGTATCCACTTCTTCGCTTTCCAGCTCTGTGCCCACCATTTCGTTGAAATCCTCCAGACGGGTGCTGCCGTCTACCACAAATTCGTTATCTTTGATGACTTCGATCTCCTCTTCTTCATCATCATATTCATCCTCGATCTCACCGACGATCTCTTCTACGATATCCTCTGTGGTAATCATACCGGAAGTACCGCCGTATTCATCCAGAACCACCGCAACAGCCAGTCGGCTGTTTTTCAATTCTGCCAGCAGCTCATCCAAAGGCTTGCTTTCATAGGTGAAAAAGGGTTCCCGCATGAATTTTTCCGCAGAAAAATCTGCTTCATTCAGAAAAAATACGTCCTTTACATACATAATACCCACGATATCATCCAAGTCTTCCCCATAAACAGGCATACGGGAGAAGCCTTCTTCCTGCACCAAACGCACATATTCCTCATAGGTCACATCCAAAGGCACTGCAACGATATCCGTTCTGGGGGTCATAACGTCCCTGGCTTTAGAATCTCCAAAATCGAACACATTGTTGATCATGGTTCTTTCATCCGATTCCAGAACGCCTTCCTCATGGCTCACATTTACGATCGTTTTCAGCTCTGCTTCTGTGATCAAAGGGGATCTTTCATCGGGGTCACAGCCGCACAGACGGATCAGACCGCCTGTAGCCACATTCAGCACCGCCACCACAGGACGGAAGATAAACACACAGCCTGCAATGATCTTTACAACGAGCAGGGCTACCTTTTCCGCTTTCTGGGCTGCAATCGTCTTGGGGGTGATCTCACCAAAAATCAGAATGATAATGGTGATAATGATGGTTGCGATCCCCGCACCGTTGCCTGTATTCCCATGGAACAACTGAATAGCAAGGGCTGTCGTCAGGGCAGATGCGCCGTTGTTCACCAGATTATTCCCCACCAGGATCGAACTGAGCAGGCGATTGGGATCTTCCAATAGCTTCATGATCAGATCTGCATTTTTCACATGCTCGTCCACCATATTGCGCAGGCGGATCTTGCTCAGGGACGTCAGCGCCGTTTCCGATGCGGAAAAAAACGCAGAACAACATACTAAAAATAACAATAAGCCAATCAACACCGGACTACCGTCCACGGTCATCACTCTCCAAATCATTCAAACACTCTATTTTTAATCATATCTATTAAGTTTACCAAAAAAACGCGTTTTTTGCAATAGGCGGCAAGATCAGCCCTTATTCCGTTCAATTTCCTCCGCCAGCTCGCTCAGCTCCATCCAGCGTTCCATTCGTTCCTCCAGCTTTTCTTCCAATGCTTCCTTTTCTGCGGAAAGCTCCTGCAGGCGGGTAAAATCTGTGGCACAAGCCGCCATTTCCGCATCTGCCTTGGCAATCTTCTCTTCCAAAGCGGCGATCTCGTCGCCGATGGTATCATATTCCCGCTGGTCTTTATAGCTCATTTTTTTGATGGGCCCACTGACCTTTTCCTTGGGTGCTTCTTCCTTTTTCACCTTCACAGTCTTTTCCTCAAAGGCAGGCAGTTCTCTTTCCCTTGCTGCCTTGCAGTCGGAATATCCACCTTCATACTGGCGGATATTTCCATTGCCAAGGAAAGCAAAGATACGTCCCATGGTCTTATCCAGAAAATATCTGTCGTGGGAAACCGCCACCACTGCCCCATTGAAATGCTCCAGATAATCCTCCAAAATCATCAGCGTTTCAATGTCCAAATCGTTGGTAGGCTCGTCCAAAAAGAGAATATTGGGTGCCCCCATCAGCACACGGCAAAGATACAGCCGCCGCCGTTCCCCGCCGGAAAGGATAGAGATCGGCCCTCTCTGCATGGAAGGGGGGAACAGGAATCTATCCAGCATCTGAGATGCGGTGATATGTCCGTCCGTTGTGCGGATGATCTCCGCTTCATCCCGAATATAATCGATGACCCTCTGGTTTTCGTCCATATCTACATTTTCCTGGGCAAATACGCCGATCTTCACGGTCTCGCCCTGTTCCACCTGGCCGCTGTCGGGCTGCAGTCTGCCAGCCATAATATTCAACAAGGTAGACTTGCCGCAGCCATTTTCCCCGATGATGCCCACACGATCATCCCGCAGGATAATATAACTGAAATCCTTAATATAGGTTTTGCCATCGTAAGCTTTGCTGACATTCCGCAGCTCGATGGTCTTTTTTCCTAATCTGCTGCCTACAGAAGAAAGCTCCACACTCTGCTTTTCCTCCGGCGCACGAATGGCAGAAATTTCTTCAAACCGCTGCAGTCTCGCCTTCTGCTTGGTGCTTCTGGCCTGCGCTCCTCTCCGCACCCATTCCAGTTCTGTCCGCAGAAAATTTTGCCGTTTCCGTTCCCCTGCAGCAATCAGTTCTTCCCGTTCCGCCTTCATTTCCAGATATTTGGAATAATTGGCCTGATAGGAATAGATCTTACCCTTTTCCAGTTCCAATGTGCGGTTGGCAACACGGTCAAGGAAATATCTGTCGTGGGTCACCATCAGGAGGGCTTTGGAATACTTCTCCAGATGCTTTTCCAGCCAGTCTACGGTATCATTATCGATATGGTTGGTAGGCTCGTCCAAAATCAGCAGGTCAACCGGAGCAATCAATGCCGCCGCCAGTGCCACCCGCTTTTTCTGTCCGCCGGAAAGGGTCTCCACTGTCTGGGTAAAATCGGAGATGCCCAGCTTCGTTAAAATTGTCTTTGCTTCGCTTTCCAAAGACCATGCTTCCGCCTTATCCATTTTTTCCGCCAGTTCCGCCGCTTTTTTCACCAAGCCTTCGCTTTCAGGGGTCTTTGCCAGAGCCGCCATAGTCTCCTCATAATCCCGCACCAACGCCAACTGAGGATTTTCCCCACGGAACACCTGCTGCAAAACCGTTGTTCCCTCCACAAACAAAGGACTTTGGGAAAGATAGCCGATCCGCATCCCGTTCATGGTGATGATCGTGCCGCTGTCCGCCTGATCCACTCCGGCGATAATCTTCAGTAACGTAGATTTCCCTGTGCCATTGACACCGATGACGCCGATCTTATCTCCTTCATGGATGCTGAAGGAAATATCATCGAAGATCACCCTTGTGCCATAGCTTTTTCTGATATTTTCCGCTGTCAATAAAACCATTGCAAACACTCCTATGTAATGAAGATGCCCCACCCGAAGGCAGGGCAGTTTCTGTTTATTCCGTTACGTTTTTCTCTTTTTCTTTTTTGCTCTTCCAGATCAGGAATGCCACTGAAGCCACGATCAACACCGCCGAAAGCAGCTGGCTCACCGCAAAAGGGCCGATCGTCAGCTGGTCTGTCCGCAGTCCTTCAATCCAGACACGCCCCAGGGCATAGCCCAGGAAATACAGCCCTAAAATCTGTCCGTCAAATTTCTTTTTCGGGCGAAGCGTCATTAAAATGATAAACAAGCACAGATTCCAAAGGGATTCATACAAGAATGTCGGATGCACCTGAATATAATCCACGCCGCCGAAATTCATGATGTTGTCCATCACCTGACTCGAAATATCGCCGGCACGCACCTGTGCCACCTGCAGCCGCATGGCAAAAGGGCCATTGGTAAAGCCGCCAAAGGCTTCTCTGTTGAAAAAGTTGCCCCATCTGCCCAGCATCTGTCCAAAAGCAATGCAAGGAGCCGTAGTATCCCCTAAAAGCCAAAAATTGACCTTCTTCTTTTTACAATAAACGATAGCCGTCAGCACTGCGCCGATGATACCGCCATAAATGGCAAGACCGCCTTCCCGAAGTGCAAATATCTTTTCCGGATGGGCACTGTAAAAATCCCAGGAGAAAATAACATAATACAGTCTGGCGCAAATGATGGCGAAAATCAAGGCATAGATGACAAAATCCACATACATATCCGGATTCTGCCCCGTGCGCTTTGCTTCCTTCATGGCCATGCCAACACCAATGATGACCGCCAAACCGATGAAAATACCATACCAATATACATTTTTTCCAAAGATCGTGAACGCCACTCTGTCCAGATGGGCGATCTCGATCCCTAAATTGGGAAACCATATTTCAGGCATATACACTCCTTCTTTCTATCTGCGCTTCCCCACTGAATTTATCGAGCCACAGATAATACCATTGTATCTATGGTGAAGGCATTTTGCAACAGTTTTTCGGCTTCTTCCTTCTGCATGGTCTTGATAACCTCCAGCACCTCTGCCCCGGGCACGCCCATCATCGCCCATTCGATCTGCCCCAGGCAAAGGCTTGCGGGGGCATCCATCCGCCGCAGAAACCGTCCCAGCATTTTTTTGCGGATACGTCGAAAATCCTCCCAGTCCAGCCCTTCCTTCTGCAGCCGTTCCAGTTCTTTTCCCAGCAGCTCCGCTGTTTCTTCGGGGTGTTCCCCACTGCCGGAAAAGGCAGCAAAGGCATATCCTTCCCCACAAAAAAAGGCAGACCCCAAAGGTTCATCCAAAAGTTCCTTTTCGTAAGCCTTGCGGAAAAAGGGACTGCTTTCCCCAGCCAAAAACTCCAGATAAAACCCTGCGGCGATCCGCAGCTTCAGCCAATCCTCTTTTTTGGCAGATGGCAGTTTAAAGCCGATTTGAAAATTGGGCTGAGAAAGCCCCATATTCCGTTCCTTATATTTTTCCAAAATCCCCGTCTCTTCCATAGGAAAATAGACGCGGGCATCCGTCCTTCGGTTCTGTACCGTTTCCGCCGCCGCCCGCACCTGCCGCACAGGCACATCCCCCGTGCAGATCAGCACCATATTTTCCGTGGTATAATAGGTTTCATAGGCCTTTTGCAACATCTCTGCCGTAATTTTTTCAACGGTCTCCGCTGTACCCGCAATTCTATTTTTCATGGGATGCTTTCCATACATGCTTTCCAACATCTGATAATAGACCACCCAGTTAGGGTCATCCTCATACATGGTGATCTCGCTGGTGATGATGCCTTTTTCCCGTTCCGTATCCTCTTTTGTGAAAAACGGCTTCTGGACAAAATCCAACAGCAATTTCAGGTTTTCCATAAATTTTTCCCGACAGGTAAAATAATAGACTGTTTTGTCCCCATCGGTGAAGGCGTTGGCCGATGCGCCGTTTTGGGTAAATTTCGTGAAGGCATCGCCCCATTCCTGCTGGAAAAGCTTATGCTCGATAAAATGGGCTGTGCCTTGGGGAAAGGTAATATTTTCTCCATCCCCACCCTTCCAAAAAAGGTGGTTTGCCCCCCGCTTCACCAAAACAGCCGCCATCTTCTCCCCAAAATCCCTTTGGGGCAGGATATAATATTGCAGGCCATTCCTCGTTTTTCCCTGCTGATTTTTCTCAGTTCTCGCCATTTTCATCCGCCTCCCCGCTAAGCAAATAGACTGTTTTCAGCTTTAAGTGGTTCGCCGCTCGGATCATATCCTCCGGTTCCACCCGTTCCACCTGCCGCAGGAATTTTTCCGTACTCAGCTCTTTTCCCTGCAACGCCTGCTCCGCAAAAAAATCCACCATGGCCCAGGGGCTGTCCGCCAGGCCATCATAATCCCGCAGGATGCTTTCCTTTGCCTGCTGCAGCTTTTCCGCCGAAACGCCCTCTTTTTTCAGTTCTTCCAAACATTTCAGCGTCAGCTTGCCTGTCTCCTTGGCGTCTTTTTCCTGAATCCCTGCCTGTACAAATAGGTACGGCGAAAGAGGATAACGATAAGATTTGATATCATAACACAAGCCCTGTTCCTCCCGTATCTTCCGAAACAGCAAAGAATCAGGGTCGCCGCCCAAAAGCTGATGAAGCAGAAGCAACGCCGCCTGTCTGCGGCTGTTTTCCACATCTGCCTCAAAGCCCAGCAGCAATCGTGCCTGTTCGGCCTCTGCTTTTTCCTGTATGAAACGGGGCGGCTCATGGCGGTCGTTATCCTGTTCCTCTTTTGCCTTTACTGCCACTCTGCCCGGAAAGTTCTGCCGCAGGGAAAGCACCTTGGGCTTTTCCTCTTTGTCTCCGCAAAAAAAGACCTTTACCTCCGCCGTTTCTACAATCTTCTGATACCATGCAAACAGATTTTTTCCGTTGATCTCCTCCAAATCCTCGGCATACCCATCACCGGAAATCGCAAAAGCCGTTCCCTCTGCCGTCTCCTCCAACGCACGCTTGCGGGCAAAGGCTTTCTTATCATCCCGCAGGCTTTCCAGCTTTCTGCGCAAAATAATCTTCTGCCGCTCCACGGCTTTTTCGGAAAAACTTCCCTGCTCCAAGGGACGCAGGACCCGTTCCCGCAGGAAAGAAAGGGCATCCTCCATTTCCACTGTCTTTAAGGTCTCCAAAGAGAATAAAAGCAGCTGTCTGTCCCCTTTTTTCACCACGCTGATATCCCACAAGGCACCATAAAGCTCTTCTGCCTGCCTTGCTGCTTTCGTCGGCTCTTCGCTCCGTTTCAGGACTTCTGCCAAAAGGGCTGTCTTTGTTGCCGTTTCCCGCCATAGGGGCAGGTCAAAAAACAATACCAAAAGATTTGTCCGAAATTTCTGCCCATCTAATAAAAAAATCCTGCATCTGGGCAAATATCGTTCCAATGCAGCCATATCGCCACCTCTTTTTCTTTTTTGCTTATTCTTTCCGAAAAAAAGAAAAAAATCCTTCTTCTTGAAAAGGAAGATATTTTGCGCTATACTTTTCCTGTATTTCTTACAAAACAATTAAGAAAAATATAAAGTTTTCATACATTCCGTTACTTTTCCATATTTTGTGCTAAACTGCCTTGTGAAAGGGAGTGTTTGTATGAAACGAAACTACGATTATGATATCGCCATCATCGGCCTTGGCCCTGCCGGCTCCACATTGGCACGGCTATTATCACCAAAATACAAAATCATCGCCATCGATAAGAAGGTTTTCGGCAAGGACGGCTTCCAAAAGCCCTGCGGTGGGCTCATTTCAGGGGATGCCCAAAAAGCACTGGCATCTTTTGACCTGACCCTGCCCAAGGAAAAACCCACACCTGCACAGCAAAATGCCTTGTGGGTGCCGACGGGGCAAATTCCATCGTCCGCCGAACCTTTTACCCCCAAAAGAAGATTCGGAACTATCTTTCCATCCAGCAATGGTTCCCGGAAACCCACCCCACCCCCTTCTATTCCTGCATCTTCGACCCGGAGACCACCGATTGCTGCTCCTGGTCTATTTCCAAAGACCATCAGTTCATCTTCGGCGGTGCATTCCCTTTGGACAACGCCAGAGCACGCTTTGAGAAGCAAAAACAAAAGCTGGAACAGATCGGCTTCCGCTTTGGCGAGCCCCTGAAAACAGAGGCTTGTCTAGTTTTGCGCCCCTCCTCCTTTGGGGATTTCTGCAAAGGAGAAAAGGGCATTTTCTTCATCGGCGAAGCGGCAGGCTTCATCAGCCCCAGCTCTTTAGAGGGCATCAGCAGCGCCATCTACAGCGCAAGGGATTTGAGCCGTGTGCTGAACCATCCCAAGGGCGATTTGAATCAGAGATATTGGAAAAAGACCTTCCATATCCGCTTCAAGCTGTTCTTAAAGGTACTGAAATGCCCCTTCATGTACCATTCCTTCCTACGAAAGCTGGTGATGAAAAGCGGCATCCGCAGCATCCAGATCAACGAAGCCACCCAAAAAGACACAACACCCCATTTTGCAAAAAAAATAAGCCCGCAGCGGCGGGCGCAACCATAAAACAGGAGAACCACCATGCAGAACCAATCCCTACAAATGATAAAACAAATCGGTAAATCCGCCTTCGGGCTGTTCCTCTTTTCCTTCGGCGTCTATCTGACCATTCAGGCAGATATCGGCCTTGCTCCGTGGGATTGCCTTTCCATGGGTGTCTCCTATCACATAGGGCTCAGCTATGGCATCGTCCATACGGGCATCAGTATCCTCATCTTGTTCATCGATATTTTGCTGAAAGAAAAAATCGGCTACGGCACCATTTTGGATGCCCTTCTGGTGGGCAATTATGTTGACCTCATCGACCGCATCCTTTCCCTGCCAGAAGTGAACAGCCTGCCCCTGGGCTGCGTTATGGTGGTTGCAGGTCTGTTTATCATGGGTTATGGGCAATATTTCTATATGTCCGCCGGGCAAAGCTGCGGCCCACGGGATTCCCTGCTCATCGCCTTGGGTAAGCGGTTCCCCAATACCCCGATCGGCGTAGTACAGACCGTAATGGTCGGTGCGGCGTTGTTCATTGGCTGGCTGCTGGGCGGTCCTATAGGCATTGGCACTATCATTTCCGTATTCGGCATAGGTACGGCTTTGCAAATCGTCTGCAAGCTCATGCACTTTGAACCGAGAGCCATGGAGCATCGGAATGTAGCAGAAGCTACAATGCTCCTGTTGGGAAAATGAATCTCTGCATAAAAATAAGGCACTTCGTATTTGTACGAAATGCCTTTTCTTTTTGATGGGCAATTATTTCCAGAATTCGAAATCCAGATCGTAGATATGAACGGTATCGCCTTCCTGGATGCCTTTTTCCTCCAGTGCTTCGATGATCCCTTTTTCTTTCAGATATTTCTGGAAGAACGCAAAGCCTTTTTCTGTATCGATATTGGTGTAACCGATCATCTTTTCTACACCAACGCCGGAAACCACGAAATAGCCTTCTTCCACTTCTTCGATGGTGAAAGGTTCCTGATCCACTTTCACTTCATCAAATTCTTCATATTCTTCTTCGAATACGATATCTTCAGGGTATTCTCTCAGAATCCTGCCGACCTCTGTCAGCAGCTCATCCAGACCTTTGTTTGTGGCTGCAGAAATAGGGAATACCTGATAGCCCTTTGCTTCGTAAACCTCTTTCAGTCTTGCCACGTTTTCCTCAGAACCGGGGATATCTGTTTTATTTGCCGCAATGACCTGGGGGCGTTTCATCAGATCTTCTTTATATTCTGCCAGTTCTCTGTTGATCTTTTCCACGTTCTCCACAGGGTCGTCGCCTTCCACGCCGGCTGCGTCTACCACATGGATGAAAACCTTGGTACGTTCCACATGGCGCAGGAATTCATGCCCCAGACCAACGCCTTCGCTGGCGCCTTCCACCAAACCGGGGATATCCGCCAAAACGAATTTATCGCCAAATCTGCCTTCTACCACGCCCAGATTGGGGGACAGTGTGGTAAAGTGATAGTTTGCGATCTTGGGGTTTGCGTTTGTTACCATGGACAGCAGTGTGGATTTCCCCACGTTCGGGAAACCGATCAGACCAACGTCTGCGATCAGCTTCAGTTCCAGAATAACATCATATTCCTTGGCGATCCTGCCAGGTTCTGCGTATCTGGGCGCCTGTCTGGTGGGGGTTGCAAAGTGCTGATTGCCCTTGCCGCCTTTGCCGCCATAGATCAGGATTTTTTCCTCGCCGTGGCGGGTGATGTCTGCCATAACTTTACCGCTTTCCGCTTCACGGATGACGGTACCAACGGGGACTTTGATGATGACATCCTCGCCGTCTGCGCCGAAGCAGTTGCGTTTGCCGCCGGGTTCGCCGTTGGTTGCTGCGAATTTTCTTTTATAGCGGAAGTCCATCAGGGTATTCATGCCGCTTTCGCCTACAAAAACAACATTGCCGCCCTTGCCGCCATCGCCGCCGTCGGGGCCGCCATGGGTGATATATTTTGCACGGAAAAAGGAAACCTTGCCATCGCCGCCGTTGCCGCCTTTTACATGGATCTTGACTCTATCTACAAACATTTTATTTCGCTCCTTTCCTTGGGGCTTTGCCCCAAACCCCACAAGGGAAATAATTTCCCTTGACCCTTATACTGCCGCAAAATTATATTTTGCGGTAGGGAAAGGGACAACTTAACTTTTTCGTCAAAAGCCGAACTTCGATGCCGAGGAAAACTGCGAGTTTCAAAGCATTTATGCCGCCGGAACTCGTTTGTTTAAACCTCTGTCTCCCCAAACAAAAGCAGGCTTTTGTTTGAGAAGCTCCGCTTCTCACGAAAAAGGCTTCAAATGATATCATTTGAAGCCTTCACGATTTCATGCAATCTTATTCAGCGATTTCGACAGGGTAAACAGAAACCTGTTTTTTGTCTCTGCCTTTTCTTTCATATTTCACACGGCCATCAACCAGAGCGAACAGTGTATCGTTGCCGCCCTTACCAACGTTTACGCCGGGATGGATCTTTGTGCCTCTCTGTGTGTATAAGATATTGCCAGCCAGAACGTACTGACCGTCTGCACGTTTTGCACCAAGTCTCTTAGCATTGGAGTCACGACCGTTCTTTGTGGAACCGCCGCCTTTATGGTGCGCGAAGAACTGAAGGTTCAATCTGAACATACTTCACACCTCCTCATGTATCAAAGTGAGATATTTGTTGTATTCTGATGCTATATCCGACAGGCCCATGACCAAAGTTTCCAAAAGAAGCTGTGTATCGTGGTCTGTCATTCCCTCAAGGGGAAACAAGACTTTGAGATAACCGCCGCGTTTTTCATCCGCTTCGCATTTAAAGGGGATGTCAGTGAATCTCTCCACAGCGTTGACTGTGTTAAAACAAAGCACTGTCACCGCGGAACAAACGATATCCTCGCCTGCTGCGGCATAGCCCGCATGACCGGAAATCTCAAATCCGCAGATTTTCTGATTTTTGCGATAAATCCTAGCTTTAATCATGATAGATTACAGGGATTTGATCTGCAGTTTTGTGAAAGGCTGTCTGTGGCCTCTTTTCTTGTGGAAGCCTTTTTTGGGTTTGTATTTGTAAACTACAACCTTTTTCGCTTTGCCGTCACCGATTACGGATGCTGTAACCGCTGCACCTTCCACGTAAGGAGCACCTACTTTGATATCGCCGTCTTTTGCCAGAACCAGAACTTTGTCGAATTTGTATTCGGAGCCTGCTTCTACAGCCAGTTTTTCAACTGTGATGATATCACCTTCGGATACTTTATACTGCTTACCGCCAGTTTCAATAATTGCGTACATGTTGACACCTCCTCGCAATTTTACTCGCTGAATGTGGTAACCGGAGCCTTTCTCCGATTTTCTCGAACCTCTTCATGCGGCTGAACATACTCCAATATACTAGCATACCGAAGCCCTTCTGTCAACAAATTTATTCTAATTTTTCGCCGTTTTTTACTGCAGAATAAGCCTTTTCATCGCCTTTTTCCTGCAGTAGGCGAAGCAAGAGCGAATGTCCTTCCCTGGTCATACATTTCCCCGCCATAGCCTGGATCTGATAAGATTGCCGCAGGGTGGATTCCGCTTTGTCCCTGCTGCCGGCTTCGGCGTAAATGCGCCCCACACGGTCGCAGAGCTTCCCAAAGGTCACCGTGAACACCCCTTCCCGGGCTCCAATGGAAAGCACACGGTCAAGAAGGGTCTCTGTATCCTTTTGATGCCCCAGTTTGGCATGGAGGGCCGCCGTTTTCAGCAGTGCCTTGGCAAAATTCTGGCTTTCTCCTTCCTTATTCCGGATGGATAATGCCAATGCGCTGTAATATTCCACTGCCTTCTGGGGGTCTGCCTCTCCCTTACCCTCAGGCTTCGGGGGTGTCTGGATGATCTCCTCCATTTTCTGCTGCAGGAACAGATGTCTGCGTTTTTCATAGGTCTCATCCATAGGGAGACCGCTGCGCTTCTGTTTCGCTTCCGCTTCCGCAAAATAGGCTTCCGCCTTATCCTCGTTCCCTGCAAATCTATGGCAGTTGGCAATGGCCAGCAGATTATTTGCCGCCGCCAGCTGCTCCTGAGCAGTTTCCTCGAAATTCACATCATTCTTTTCCCGATACAGCTCGATGGCCTTTTCAAATTTTTTCTGCTTGATAGAAACACGGGCCAAGGCTTCCAGTGTATTCAGATACAGGGGATTATCCTCATCCAGCATTTCCTTGCGGATCTCCGCCGTACGGGTCAGGGCTTCCTCTGCCCGTTCCAAGTCTCCCGCTGTTTCATAGACCAGTCCCAGCTTTTCCAGAGCCGCAGCATAACGGGGATGGTTGGCACCAAAACGGGTTTCCATGATATCCACGCCATCCTTGCATAAGCCGATGGCCTTTTCATGCTCGCCCTGTCTTCTGTAAATCTCAGCCAAAAGATGCAGACACCAGACATACATCCCGCTGCTTTCATCACCGCAGGCTTTGCGGATTTCCAGTGCTTCCTTTACAGCTTCTGCGGCTTTTTCATAGGCATTCTGCTTTTCATAAAGCTTTCCCATGGCGGTCAGGGTATCGGCGCAGGCAGTATTTTTGCCTTGCTCAATGGTTCTGCGGATAGCAAGGGCATCCTCGAAGCATTGCAGTGCTTCTTCTCCTTTCCCCATGTTATCATACAGCGTACCCATGCTCATCAAGCACGCCGCCACCTGAGGGTCTTTTTCTCCCAGTAGGGTCTTTTTCTGATTCAATGCCTTTATATTCAGGGCAAGGGCTTTTTTAAATTCCTTTTTCCCTGCATAGTCCACGCTCAGGTTATTCAGAGCATCCGCATAGAAGATATGCTCTTTTCCTAGCATCCGCTCCACGATATCCAGTACTTCCCGATGAAGCTCCAACGCCTTATCGTACTGCCCATCCTTACAGCAGATGGCCGCCAGAGAATTCAGGCTGTTCATAAAATCCAGATGGTCCTCGCTCATCAGCTTTCTGCGGATCTCCACAGCCTTTTCGCAGTATTCCACCGCCAGATCCATCAGCCCCGCCTTTTCGCAGACAGAAGCCAACGTCAGCACATTCATCATATAGTAGAAATTATCATTCCCCCGTGCTTTTTCGATCAAGTCTAAGCAGACCTCATAATAATATATGGCTTTTTTGAAATTGCCCTTGGCATCGTAGGCTCTCGCCATTGCACCGTGCAGATCAGCCAAGTCCAGCATGGTAAATTCCTTGCACCGTCTTGCCCGCTGCAGGGCTTTGGTATGACATTCAATGGCCTTATCCATATCCTGCAGCAATTCGTATGTATTGCCCATATGGTACAGGCTGTGGATATCATCGGCATGCTCCCTGCCCAGCTTGGCATCCCGAATTTCTAGCACCTTATTATGCAATTTCAGGGCTTCTTCCTGCCTGCCGAGGTGGTTGAAAACGATAGCCAGATTGTTCAGCGTATCCGCATAAGAAAGGCTTTCCCCACTGTAATCCTTTTTCAGCTCTGCCGCCTTTTTATAATATTCCGCCGCACGGTCATAGAGATGCAGCTGATCGAAAACCATTGCCAGATTGCTCATATCCACGGCGTATTCCATGCAGTCGCAGTCGTCATTTTCCACATATATATTTAAAAGGCTTTTCCCCAGGACGATCGCCTTTTTATAGTCCCCATCCTTGTATGCTTCGAAAAATTCCTTTCGTATCCTTCTGATCTCTCCGATGTAAAATGCCATCAGTCCTCACCTCCATAGGCTTCCTGCATCTGCCGAAAGGCTTCCCCGATGATATCGTAGGAATAGCCCTTCCGCAGCAAAAAATCATATAGCTGTTTCTTTTTTTTCTCATTTTCCGGCGGCCATTGTCCGCGGCTTTTCTTTTCCAGCCAGCGGAAAGCATCCCCTGCCTCGTCCATCTCCGTCTCCGCCATCACCTCGTCGATGATGTGAGGGGAAACGCCCCGTTGCCGCAATTCTATTTTGAGCGCATAGCCGCTCTTGGGCTTCATCCGCAGCTTTTCCCTGATATATTTCCGACAATATTCCCTGTCGTCGGCATAGCCATATTTTTCCAGAAAGGAAAGCACCTCCCCGATGGTGTCCTCGGCAAAGCCCTTCTCTGCCAGCTTTTGGCGGATTTCCTGCGTTGTCCGCATCTTGTAGCCGATGAAGTGCAGCGCCGTGTCCTGCGCCTTGATGTAGATCAGGTTCTTGCGGATGAAATCGACCGTCTCCTCCGCCGCTTCCTGCCCCTCCTTCAGCTTGAAATAGAGGATATCCTGCATAGGCAGCGCAAAGGCGTATGCGCCGTCGATGAAAATGTCGTATCTGCTTGGGTCCCGCTTCTGGGGCTCGATGGCTGTGATGAGCATTTCGCCGCCTCCCTTCTGTTTTCTGTGAATATTTATTATACTACATTTTTAAATAAATTTCTGCATTTCTTATGACCATTTATTCTTATTGTATATACTGTATAATATTGCTCCGCCAAACATACAAACCGCAAAGCAGATCCCAATATTATTATAAAAAAATAGCTGTAACAGTATAGAAATAACTGTGATCAGAAACGTAAATAAACACGAACCCATAGTATTCTCCTTATTTATTGATAACCATTTTTCCATTTCATCCGCATAACATCCTGTCAAAGGAATGTTTCAAAAAACGCTTCCAACGCCCGCTTCCCCTCTTCAAAGCCCTCTGGCCCTTCGCTATGGCCCATAGCGTGGATATATTCCTCATTGCTTTCTTTGTAGGTCACATGAAGCGTCCAGCTGTTGCCGCTGCACATGCACATATCCAGCTTACAGAAATCATTCCATTCGTTTATCTTGTTTTCCCGAATGACCTTTTCCAGTTCCTCCAGTTCTTCCTCTGTCATCTGGCAGCGTTTTGCCTGCATGGTGCCGTCAAATTTATCGATCCACAGCCCCTGGGCAGGGTTATAACGATACCATTCCATGAAACCGTTGGTATCGCCGAATCTGAAAGAAAATGTATCGATCTTCATAATATCCTCCTTCCTATAGAAAAAGCCGTCCTTCTTCGGACGGCTTTTCAGTTCAGGTGTTAAAATTATTTTGCGTATTCCACGGCTCTGGTTTCTCTTACCAGATTTACCTTGATCTGACCGGGGTATTCCAATTCTTCTTCGATCTTCTTAGCGATCTCTCTCGCCAGAAGGGTCATCCCTTCATCGGTCACATCTTCGGGTACTATCATAATTCGCAGTTCACGACCAGCCTGAATTGCGAAAGATTTTTCAACGCCCTTGAAGCTGTCAGCGATTTCTTCCAGCTTCTGCAATCTCTTGATGTAGGATTCCAGTGTTTCGCGTCTTGCGCCGGGTCTTGCAGCGGAAATTGCATCTGCCGCCTGTACCAGCACTGCGATGATGCTCTGAGGTTCCACATCGCCATGATGGGCTTCTACCGCATTGATGACTGTGTGGTTTTCCTTATAGCGTTTCAGCAGGCTCACGCCAATGCTGACATGGGAACCTTCCATTTCATGGTCAACACTCTTACCGATATCATGGAGCAGACCGGCACGTTTTGCCAGAATGACATCCACGCCCAGCTCTGCAGCCATCAGACCTGCCAGATGGGAAACTTCCATGGAATGTTTCAATACATTCTGACCATAGCTTGTACGGTATTTCAATTTACCCAGCAGCTTGATCAGTTCGGGATGCAGCCCATTGACACCTGTGTCGAAGGTTGCTGCTTCGCCTTCTTCTCTGATCGTTGTTTCCACTTCTTTTCTTGCCTTTTCCACCATTTCCTCGATACGGGAAGGATGTACACGGCCGTCTACGATCAGTTTTTCCAAAGCCAGTCTTGCGATCTCTCTTCTGATGGGATCGAACCCGGAAAGGATGACTGCTTCGGGTGTATCATCGATGATCAGATCGATGCCTGTCAGTGTTTCCAAAGCACGGATATTTCTGCCTTCACGGCCGATGATACGGCCTTTCATTTCATCATTGGGCAGCTGTACTACGGAGACTGTGGTTTCTGCCACATGGTCTACGGCACAGCGCTGGATGGCATTGGCAACGATCTCTCTGGAACGTTTGTCCGCTTCCATCTTTGCCTTGCTTTCTGTTTCCTTGATGAGCAGTGTTGCTTCGTGTTTCACATCGTTTTCTACCATAGCGAGGATATGATTCTTCGCTTCTTCGGTAGTCAGCCCGGAGATACGCTCCAATTCCTGCAGCTGTCTTTCTCTCAGTGCCTTTGCTTCTTCCTTCTGTCTGTCCAGTTCGTCCAGCTTTTTGGTCATGTGCTCTTCTTTCTTTTCCAGAGCTTCGACCTTTCTGTCTAACGTTTCTTCTTTCTGGAACAGACGTCTTTCATTTTTCTGAAGTTCATTTCTTCTGTCACGAACTTCTCTTTCCAGTTCATTTTTTGTCTTAATGCTCTCTTCTTTTGCTTCCAGAAGGATTTCCTTCTTCTTTGCTTCCGCTTCCTTTACCGCATCCTCCACGATCTTGCCGGCTCTTTCTTCAGCCACGCCGACCTTGCCCTCTGCGATCTTTTTGCGGTAAGCGATGCCGATTACGACACCGATCAGCAAACCGACGACAGCACAGATAATACTTATCGGATCTATGAAAAACACCTCCCTTTATTCAGTTTTCAAAGTACAATTTTATTGTTTCATATAACCTGTAAGTAATGGCGAAAATACACCTTTTTTATTTTATTACTTTTTCATATGCGTGTCAAGAAACAATTCAGCCAAGTAAAGCGAATCTTGGGCAGAAGGAACAAAGAAAACGCCTGAAAATTCAGCATTTCGGAAGATTTTCCTGTTTCCGCAGCAAATTTTGTCTGACATAAAAGCGATGCAATCCTATAAAAATCTTCCAGACGCTAAACAAAATTATTTTTCTTTCTCTATCTCATACTGACCAAAGCCCAGCTCTGCCCCTTCCAGAAGAATGGTGCCGCCGCTTTTTTCTTCCAGGGACTTTGCCCATGCGCCATCCTGCCCTCCAAAAGCAGCCAGCAGTCTGGGGTCGGCTTTCACCGTCAGCTTATGATAGATGGTGTTGGCGAAAATGCTCTCCGCTTCTCTGCGCATCTTCGTCACTGTCCATTCGATAGAGGGCAGCCGTCCCGTCCCCTCGCAAGCACGGCATTTTGTGGTCATCTGCCGTTTCATGGAAGGTCTGGTCTTTTTCCTTGTCACTTGCATCAGCCCCAGCTCCGTCATGCCCACCACCACAGTCTTGATGCGGTCTTTTCTCACTGCCGCTTCCAGTCTGCGGGTCACTTCCTGCTGCGCCTTCGGGTCTGCCATATCGATAAAATCGATGATGATGATACCGGAAAGGTTTCGCAGACGCATTTGCTTGGCGGCTTCCTCCGCCGCCTCCAAATTGGTTTTCAGGATGGTTTTCTGCAGATCGCCTTTCCCTGCCGCCTTCCCCGTATTCACATCAATGACAACGCAGGCCTCCGTTTCTTCGATCACAAGAAAACCGCCGCTTTTCAGCCATACATGGGTATCCAATGCTTTTGCACTCTGGCTTTCCAGATAATAGGCTTCGAAGAGAGGCAATTTATCTGCATGGAGCTTCAAGGCAGGCTGTTCTTCTCCGTTGAAATCCCCTGTTTCCAGTAATTCTTCATAAGCAGCTTTATCATTCACCACATATTCATCCACATCGGCACTATAAAAATCCCGTGCCGCCCGCTTCACGGGGTGGTTTTCCTGCAGCAGTAGGGCAGGGGGTTTCCGATATATCCCATGGCTTAATTTTTCCCATTTTGCCGTCAGGGCTTGCAGTTCCTTTTCAAAATCTTTCCGGCTTTTGCCTGCGCCATTGGTGCGCACAATGGCCCCGCAGCCCACCGGCAGCAGCTCTGCCACAATTTCACGGATACGGCTTCGTTCTTCGGAATCGGTGATCTTACGGGAAATACCGATTTCCCCTGCTTCCTTTGGCAGAAGCACAAGAAATTTGCCGGGAAAAGAAAATTTCTCCGTCAGCACAGCCCCCTTGCTGCCAACGGCGTCCTTTTCCACCTGCAGCAGCAGCGTATCGCCGACCTTCGGCTTGGCAATGTTTTTCCCTTTGTCGGAAACGGCACGGGCATTGCCATAATAATAATAGCCGTTTTTGCCCACACCGATATCCACAAAAGCTGCCTGTAGATTGGGCATCACATTTGCCACACGGCCTGCGTAAATATTTCCAACGAGACTTTCCTCCCGTTTGCTTTCATAATATAATTCCTTCAATTCGCCATCCTCCGCCAGTGCAATGCGGGTCAGATCGGCGGAAATATCCATCAAAACTCGTTTCAAAGTGCATCCCTCGCTTTTCTGTTTTTATCATAACCGAAAAAGACGAGTTTTGCATCACTTTCTTTTACAACACGTTTCCCCTGGCTTGAAACTCTGCTTTTACACCGTCCGTCCAGCCCAAGGTGATGAAGTCCATCGGATCAAGCAATTCTCCCTCTTTATAAATGCCATAGTGCAGATGCGGCCCTGTGGAAAGGCCTGTGTTTCCCGATTTTGCCACTACCTGCCCCTGTTTCACTTTCTCTCCCTTTTTCACAAGGACTTCCGAAAGATGGGCATACATGACTTCATAGCCATCGGTTGTCTCAAATTTCAGCAGCTTGCCATAGGTCGCAGAAGTCCGCACCTCTGTGACGGTTCCACTTTTCACTGCCAACACCTCCGTCCCCTCTGCCACGGCAATATCCAGCCCATCGTGGAGTTCTTCCTTATGTAAAATGGGGTTTTCCCGTGTGCCGCAGGAAGAAGTAATGATGCCCTGCACCGGATCGATCCAATCCTCTCTTTTCTTTTCCCAGCGCAGCCCTTTCCATGTCAGCAGACTAGGGAGATGCTTCCCCGTCAGGCTGATAGACCTTCTTTTCTTCCTGCTGGGTTTCTTTTTCCTCAAAGGCAGGCAGACTTTCCCCTGCCCCTTTTAAAAGTGCCGCCGCCCGTTCCTTCCAAACATCCACTTCCTCCGCCGAAACCTGATAGGCGATGACCTGCTTTACCCTGGCGCAGACCATTTCCGATGTTTCTGTCTGAAATAGGGAGATCAGCAGGCATCCCCCTACCAAAACCGACGCTACATAAAGCCGAAAGACCAGCAGACCGCCCTTCTGTTTTTCTTTTCCCCGCATCGTTTGCCGCGCCCGCATCCGCCGTTCCATTTCCCGTCTGCGCCGCCGTCTTTCCTGTTCCGTCATTTCCATCCCTCCTTCCTTTCACCTTATGTCCAAACAGGATGAGATATACTTTTCCACGCAAAAAAGCCCCTGAAACGTAATCAGGGGCCTTTCTCATTTCTTCGCCTGTTCCAACCCTTCTGCAATGGCATTCAAAATCATCTGGGCGGAATGGGCATTTTCCGGGTCCACTTCAATGGTGAGAGATTGGGTCGCCACCACTTCACGCCCCACTTCCTCCGCTGCCGTTTCCAGCAGGGGGTAGAAAGCCTCCACTGCTTCCCCGGGTTCTTCCATGGAAATATCGGCGATCTCGCCATCCTCCACCGTCACGGCAATTTCCGCCGTTCCCTGCCCCACGTTCATCTCCCCGTAATATGTACCATCCCGATAAAGCCCCGTGTCCTCATCCTTCCCCATATTCAGGAAAAAGGTGATGAGCCCAACGATGATGATAACACCCAACACGGCAAATACCGCCGTTTTCACCAATTCCTTAGCCTTTACCACCACAAATTTCGTGCTGCCCACGCATACCCCTCCTCAAAAATCTCTTACCCTTACCATATTCTGTTTTTTCTTCTTTTATGCAGACGTTCGCCTTGAAAAAAAACGCCTCTTTGCGTATCATAGAAGAAACGAACGAGAAAGAAGGGAACAGATATGGGACTGCGTTTCATCATCGGCAGGGCTGGCACAGGAAAGACCACCCTTTGCATGGAAGAGATCATCAAACAATCGAATACAGGAGAAAAACGGCAGATACTCATCGTTCCCGAACAGTTTACCTCTCAGGCAGAGCGGGATCTGATCCAGAAAACGGGACAGAATGCCATCCTGACGGCGGAAGTCCTCAGCTTCGGCCGTCTGGCCCACCGTGTCTTTTCCAAAAAGGGCATCGGCAGCCGTGTCCCTCTGGGGGATATAGGAAAATCTATGGCTCTGCGGAAGATTTTATTGGAAGAAAAAGAGCATATCTCCTATTTTCAGAGTGTCATGGACAAGCCAGGTTTTGTAGACCAGCTGGGGCTGACGATCTCCGAATTTTTCCAGTACCGCATTTCTCCGGAACAGACAGAAGCCCTTGCACAGACAGAAAGCCTTTCCCACGGGGCAAAGGAAAAGCTGAAGGACATGACCCATATCTACCGTTCCTATCTGGAATTTTTGAAACAAGAATATATCTCCGCCGATGAGACCTTGGGACTTCTGGCGGAACGACTGGATGACAGCTTGGGCTTCGGAAATACGGAATTTTGGCTGGATGGGTTCTATGGCTTCACGCCCCAGGAATACAGTGTCATCCGCCGCCTGCTGCTTCTTTCCCCTCAGGTGAATATCACCCTTCCTATGGACAGAAACAGCTTCTACGGCGCATTTCTGCCCCCTTCCGCCCCCTTCTACGAGCCTTATGTGACAAAGAAAAAACTGGCTGCCTTGGCGGAGGAATTGGGTCTGGCTGCTGTTCCGCCTGTGATTTTGGAAAAAAATCACCGTGCCGAAACCGATGCCCTCCGCAATCTGGAACGTGAATTTTTTCATAGCTTTTACAAAAAAACTGCTCTGGCAGAAAGCGTCCATATCACTGCCTGCCCTTCTCTGCAGGAGGAAATCCGCTTCGCCGCAGGGAAGATTCTGCGGTTAGTACGGGAAGAAAATGTCCGTTTTCGGGAAATTGCCATGGTGACCAACGCCATGGAGACCTATGAAAAAAATCTGCGGGGGATTTTGGAGGAATATCATATTCCCTGCTTCATCGACGCCCGTCGGGAAACAGCCTCTCACCCTCTGCTGACCCTGCTGACAGCGTTGCTGGATATCCTCGTTTACGATTTCCGCTATGAAGCCATGTTTTCTTATCTAAAATCGGGACTGACTTCCCTGACCACGGAAGAAATCGATCTCCTGGAAAATTACGTCCTTGCTTACGGCATCAAGGGCTATAAATGGAAACAGGACACTTGGGACTACGGCATCCTCAAGGAAGGCGCAGAAGCCGTGGATGCCATCAACGCTCTGCGGGAACGGGTCATGGTGCCCTTTGCCCCTCTCCTTTCCCTGCCCCAGAAGAAGCCCTTTCCCTTCCGAGATTTTCTGAATGCCCTCCTTACCCATTTGGATGGTCTGCAGGCGGCGGAAACCCTGGATAGCTGGGCACAGAAGGCGGCAGAAAGGGGCAACCTGAACAAAGCCGAGGAATATCGCCAGATCTGGCAGTTGGTGATGGATGTGTTTGAAAAAGCCCATGCCATTTTAGGCAGGGAAGAAATGACTCTTGCGGAAATGGCAAAGATTTTGGAAGCAGGCTTGGAAAAATGCACCATGGGGGTCATTCCCCCTACGGCAGATTGCCTGCTCATCGGCGATATCGAGCGCAGCCGTCTGCCGGAAATCAAATATCTTTTCGTCCTGGGCGTCAATGAGGGCGTACTGCCCTCCCCTGCAACGGCTCAGGGTATTTTTACAGAAACGGAACGGGATCTGCTGACCGCCCAAGGCATAGAGCTTGCCAATGGGGGCAAACAAAAAATCTTCGAAGAACAATTCCTCATCTATCGGGGATTGACAAAGCCCTCCAAAGGGCTGTGGCTGACCTATGCCGCCTGCGACAGCGAAGGGCGGGAATCTGCCCCCTCCTCCCTGATCGGGAATCTGCAGCGGATGGATGAATGCCTGCAAATCGAAGCCATGCCCGCCTTCACTCTGGAAGAAACTTCTCCCGAAGCCGCCTTCCATCTTCTGGGCGGAGAAATGCGAAAGCATAAGGAGGAAACACCCATCTCTCCCCTTTGGCAGGATATCTACAGCTTCTTCGATGAAAACACAGCATGGCAGCATCGCCTTGCCCTGCTGAAAAAAGGCATAGGCAAAAGCGGTAAGCCGGAGCGTCTTTCTCCCAAGACTACAAAGGCTCTCTACGGCAAAAACATCCTTTCCAGCGTTTCCCGTCTGGAACGCTTCGCCGGATGCCCCTTCTCCTTCTTTGCGGAATATGGGCTAAAGGCGGAGGAACGCCGCTTGTATCAGCTCCACACCCCCGATCTGGGTTCTCTGTTCCATGAAGTGCTGGAGCTGTTCGCCAATCGTTTGGAGGAAAACAGCATCCCTTGGACAGACCTGACGAAGGAAAAAACAGAAGCCCTCATCCATCAGGCGGTAGAAGAAGCCGCCCCCCGTCTCGGCGATCGGGTGCTGATGGATTCGGCGGCAAATCAATACCTCATCCGCCGCCTGAAACGAATCTCCACCAGAGCCGCATGGACATTGGTGCAGCATTTACAGCAGGGCAATTTCACTCCTGCGGGCTACGAAGTGGGCTTCGGTCTCCATGAAAAATTGCCCCCTATCGTCATTCAGATGCGTAACGGCGGCAGCCTGATTTTAAACGGCAAAATCGACCGTGTAGATCTGCTGGATGCGGAAGGCACACGATACGTTAAAATCATCGATTATAAATCGGGGAATAAAACCTTCAGCTTTCAGGATATCTACTACGGCTTACAGTTACAGCTCCTCATCTATCTGGACGCTTATCTGAAATATTATCAAAAGACAGGCGCAGCGTTGAAGCCCGGCGGTGTCTTCTATTTCCGCATCACCGACCCTACCCTCTCTCTGGAAAAAGAGCTTTCCGCAGAAGAGATCGAGCGAACGCTTTATGAAAAAATGCAGATGTCGGGGCTGCTTTTGCAGGAGGATGCCCTCATCCAAGGGCTGGACAACAGCCTGACAGCAGGCGAAACCTCCGCTGTTGTCCCTGTGGGCTATACAAAAAAGGGGGAGCTTTCCGCCTCCTCCAATCTGGCAACAGAAGAACAGTACAAGGCCATTTTGGATTTCGTGACAGAACGCACCAGAGAACTGGGTGAAGCCATGAAAGAGGGCATCATCGCCCCTGCACCCTTCCGTGATGGGCAGCGGACCCCCTGCAGCTATTGCAAATTCCGCTCCATCTGCCGCCATGATTATGAAGAAAAACCCAAGTGGCGCAATCTGAAAAAAATCGGTAAAAAGGATTTCTGGGATACCTTGTTGCCTACGGAACCGCCTGAAGCATAAATGAGCATAAAAAAGCCCGTCCTCATGGGATTCTCTCCCAAGGGACGGGTTTCTTTTGATTTCAAATCTTTTTCTGTTTCTTTTTGCATCCTTACGAGATGTGCTTTTATGCCTCCGCAGCAGACAACATAGTCATCTCTTCATCCGCCAAAGGTGCAGTGATATCCCGATAAAACGCCGCCGTAGCCGCTTCCATATAAGGTGTCAGCCAAAGGTTCCCAATCCCCATTGTAAGCATACACAGGAACCCCCAACCAATGAAGCTAAAATGCAGACAGAATAACCGCCATTTATTTCCCATCATCAGTTCCTTGGAACGGTCGATGGCTTCGCCGGCTTTCATCTCCGGGTTTTCCGCCAGAATATAGCTGGTCATGGCATAGCGATAGGCTGCGATGATTCCCGGGATGATAAACAACAGCGTCCAAAGAAAAATATACAGCGTCTGCAATAATCCGGCGATCACCATTGTTTTCCATTGGGGAAAATATTGGAACAGGGTGCCGATGGTCAATTCTTCTCCATCCACCAGCTCCAAATTGAAGCAGGCATAGCCCACCGTCACGATACAGCCCAACACAAACTGTACGATGGCAACAAGGATCGCCACCACAGAAAAATACATCAGGACAACTCCCCAAAGGGCACGGGGGCTGTCACTCTGCAAAATTTGCATCAAATCAACATTCTGACCCAAAATATCCATCTGTGCCCGAATACTCCCGTCATTAAACTGAAAATTGATCTCCGGCGTTCCTTCCCATACGACTCCGCCCAACAGCAGTGCCACAAAGCCTGCCAATACGGCGATTTTCCATTTTCCTCTCAGGGCTTCTCTGGCGATCCGTCTAAAATCCGCTGCACATTTCATCACAATTCCCCCTTTTCCGAAACTTTCATTCTTCTGTTTTATCATAGCAGAGAGAATATTTCTGCGCAACCACTACCCCCAATTCTTAAAAAAGTCTTAGTAATTTCAAAAGAATCCCATCATCAAAAAAAGGTGCCGATTTTATCGACACCTCTCACCATCAGATTTTTTATCATCCGCTTTTTATTTATGCTCCTTAAAATTTCTCCCAATACTGCTTCACGCTGCCTTCGATGATGGCATCCATATAGGAATCGGCAATTTCAAAGATTTCTTCCTCATCCTTGATCTTCAGAGAAACGCCGCCCTTATCCACAACGATGTCTTTCTTTTTCCCCTTATTTTTTTCCACCCATTCCTTAAATTCCTTTTCCCATCTTGCGGCGGTCTGTTCCGCATCCTCATAGCAAAGGAGTTCGTCTCTCACGTTTTCGATCACTTCGTCTATGTTCAGCTTCATGCTCATTTCTCCTTTCATGCTTCGGGCTGCATCATGCCTCCGGCGGCTGCATCCCAAAATGTTCATAGCCCAGCTTGGTGACGATACGCCCTCTGGGGGTACGCTGGATATAGCCCAGCTGCAGCAGATAAGGCTCATAAACATCCTCAATGGTGTCGGATTCTTCATTGATGGAGGCCGCCAGGGTATCCAGCCCCACAGGTCTGCCGCCAAATTTCTCGATCATGGTCAGCAGCATCTTTCGGTCTGTCTGGTCTAAGCCCATCTTATCCACATCTAACAGATCCAAAGCAAATCGTGCCACTTCCCCCGTGATGACACCGTCATAGCGTACCTGAGCGAAGTCACGGACCCGTTTCAGCATACGGTTTGCCAGTCTGGGCGTCCCTCTGGAACGGCGGGCGATCTCTTCCGCACCGCTGTCGTCGATCTCCACCTGCAGCACCTCCGCTGAGCGTTTGATGATAATTTTTAGATTCTCCACATTATAAGGCTCCAATCGCTGCACCACACCGAATCTGTCCCGCAACGGTGCCGTCAACAGACCAATTCTGGTTGTGGCACCGATCAGAGTAAACTTCGGCAAATCCAGACGCACAGAACGAGCCCCAGGGCCTTTGCCGATCATAATATCGATCACAAAATCCTCCATGGCGGGATACAAGATTTCCTCGATCATACGGTTCAGTCTGTGAATTTCATCAATGAAAAGGATATCTCCTTCATTCAGGCTGTTCAACACCGCCGCCATATCCCCGGGACGCTCGATGGCAGGGCCAGATGTGGTCTTGATGTTTACCCCCATCTCATGGGCGATGATATTGGACAGGGTGGTTTTTCCCAGCCCGGGAGGACCATACAAAAGCACATGATCCAAGGCTTCCTTCCGCTGCTTTGCCGCCTCAATGAACACCCGCATATTCTCTTTTACACTTTCCTGCCCAATATATGTTTCCAACGTGGCAGGACGCAGTTTCGGCTCCAGCTCACGGTCCTCTTCCCGCAAACCGGTAGTCAAAATCCGTCTGTTTTCCAAATGAAACACCTGCTTTTTCTTTGTTATCCGAAAATATCATTTCGCAAAAAAGAAATATCAACTTCGTTGTCGCTTCCTTTTTTGCTTATATCATTTTTTTCAATGCCGCCTTCAAAATATCTTCTGTAGACATGCCTTCTGCCGCCACAGCATTGACCGCCCTGGCTGCTTCGCTGCGGCTGTAGCCCAATGCCGTCATGGCATCGATGGCTTCGAATTTTGCATCGCCGCCCACGGAAGTTTCCACAATTCCCTGTACTTCCTCGCCCAGGGAAAGGGCATCCTCTGTCTTGAATTTATCCTTCAATTCCAAAATCACCCGCTGGGCTGTCTTTCTGCCCACCCCCGGTGCCTTGGAAAGGGTCTTTACATCCTCGGAAATGATCGCCAGGATGATCTCCTGCGGCGTCAGCTGGGAAAGAAACCCTAAAGCCCCTTTGGGCCCAACGCCGCTGACTGTCAGCAGCTTATGGAACATTTCCTGTTCCTCTGCGCTGGCAAAGCCATATAAAGAAACGCCGTCCTCCTTCACGCTGAAATAGGTGAACACCTTCACCCTTTCACCGGTCCGGGGCAATTTCGCCAATGTGGCAGGGGAAACAAAAATCTGATAACCGATGCCCCCTGTTTCTATGATGATGTAGCTTTCTGCCCGCCGTTCCAGCGTGCCATTGATATATGCGATCATGCTTCTTCTCCATTTCCAATTCTTTGTATCATATCTTTTTCATTATATCGAATGAACCATAAAAGGGCAAGCGAACACGAACATATTTTTGTATTTCCTTTCTCATATTGAAAAAGCCCCGGATCCTTCCATCCGCGGCTTTTCCTCATTTCTGCAATGCTTTTAGCTTATCTATAATATATCCTTCCACTTCTTCATAAGGAAGTTCCAGTGCCATGGAAAATTCCCGATGGAGCAATTCCTTTGCCAGCTTGCCATATTCCTGTTCCGTTTTTGCCAGCTTTTTCCCATTTTCCACCATGGATTTTCCCTTCATATAGACCGTCTTGATCAGCTTCACCAGGTCTTCACACTGATGGGTATCCAGACACCCCTTGTATTTCTCGCTCAAGGCACGAACATCCTGCCCTTCAAAGTCCTCTTCCCGAATTTCAGGAATCTGTTCAATGAGCTGTTCCGCCTGGTCTTTTGTCAAAATAGGACGCATAAATACCTTTGTATCCAACGGCGCATAGATGGTGCCCGAGCCAAAAACGGGAGCCAGTGTATAATATTCTTTCCCGCTGCGTCCCATAGGCGTGCCGACCGGAATACCAATCTCCTCGATGCGGCAAATGCCGTTATTTCCGTAAATTACATACTCACCCTTTTGAAACATCGTGCTCCCCTCCTATATCACCTTTGATCCATCTGCATCATAAAGAAAAGTGCAGCACACCTTGGAGACTTTCCTTTTCCAACCATACGCTACACTTCTATTTTATCATGTCTTACATTCATAATGCAAATGGGTATTTTCCCGAAAAATCAATCCATAGCAACAACTTCAATGCCTGCTTCTTCCAAAATCGCTCTGGAAAGTTCATCAGGATATTCCCCCTTATGTACGATACGGGTGATGCCTGCATTCACCAGCATCTTGGCACAGATGACACAGGGCTGCAGGGTGATATAGATCGTGGCACCCTCTGTGCTGACGCCGATCTTCGCCGCCTGGATGATGGCGTTCTGCTCTGCGTGCAGCGCACGGCAAAGTTCATGCCGCTGTCCGGAGGGGATATTCAGCCGCTGCCGTTCACATCCGCCAATCTCTGTACAGTGCTTCAAGCCGGAGGGCGCACCGTTGTACCCTGTGGTAATGATGCGGTTATCCTTTACGATAACTGCCCCCACCTGTCTGCGCAGGCAGGTAGAACGGGTCTTTACGATCTCCGCAATCTGCATAAAATATTCATCCCAGCTGACTCTCACTGCAAATTCCTCCTTTTTCTCCCAGGGCATCGCCTGCAAACTCCTGCCCAAGGGCATCTTTCTTGTGGCATTTTTCTTTTATCAAAATAACACAAATATCCCATAAGCACAATATTTTCAGATAAAAAAGCCCCGTTGTCAAAACGGGGCTTTCGTTCATCAGATGATGAGGTTCATTTTCTTTGCTTCGTATGTCAGTTCTTCTCTGAATTCAGGCGCAGCCAAGGAGATGATCATTTTTGCTCTGTCGCTGGCTGTACGGCCTTTCAGGCGAACGATATTGTTTTCTGTTACCAGGAAATCCACTTCGTTTTTAGGTGTTGTTACGATGGAGCCGGGTGTCAGAACGGGTTTGATCTTGGAAATCGTACCATTTTTCGCTGTGGAAGTCATAGCGATGAAGCCCTTGCCGCCCTTAGACAGGTTTGCGCCACGCACGAAGTCTACCTGACCGCCGGAACCGCTGTAGTGTGTTGTGCCAAGGCTTTCTGCACAAACCTGACCAAACAGGTCGATTTCCACACAAGCGTTTACAGAGATGAAGTTATCATGCTGACCGATCACATAAGGGTTGTTTGTGTAGTCTACAGGATGCATTTCGAAAGCGGGGTTATCATCCATGTAGTCATACATTTTCTTGGTACCCCAAGCCAGTGTCGCAACGGTCTTACCCACATTGATGGGCTTTTTCATGTTGGTTACCGCACCACATTCAATCAGGTCTACCATACTGTCTGTGAACATTTCTGTATGGATCCCCAGATCCTTTTTGTCACGCAGCAGCACGCCAACTGCATTGGGAACGCCGCCGATGCCCAGCTGCAGTGTTGCGCCGTTGGGAACTTCGTCAGCGATCATCTGACCGATCTTCTTATCTGTATCTGTCAGAGGTGCTTCGGGCAGTGTCAGCAGTTCATGGGAAGATTCGCACAGGGCAGTAACTTCAGAAATGTGAATCAGGTTATTCCCCATCACACGGGGCATTTTTTCGTTTACTTCCAGCAGGATGATGGATGCTTTGTCTTTCATCACAGGTACTTCTGCCGCAGACATGCCGCATGTGAAGTAGCCGTGCTTATCCATAGGAGAAACCTCTGCATAGAATACATCCAGTCTGGGCATACAGTCTCTCCAATAGCCGGGAGCTGTGCTGTAGTTGTTGGGTACATAAGTATAGATACCCTGCTGTACTGCTTTTCTGCCTGCGCCGCCTGTAAACCAGGATACGTAGTCATATCTGCCCTTCAGTTCAGGGTTCATAAATGCGCCGCCCTTTACGGACAAAATGGCATGATGTTCTACCCCTGTGATCTCGCCCTTTCTGGCTCTTTCGCCAACAGCGGCACAGATGGTCTCGGGGTCTTCCAAGCCTGTGGGGCAGGCGCAGATGTCACCGGATTTTACATACATTGCAACTTCTTCGGGTGTTTTCAGTTTTGCACGATACATTTCCTGAAATCTGTTCATGTTCTCTCTCACCTTTCTCATTTCTTTCCATTTTTTTCATTGAAAACGCAAAAGAATTTTATCTTTTTATATTCTGTGCATACAAAATACGAACTATTAAAAGTATTTTAGCACAAAGAAAACCCAAAAGTAAAGGCAAATCCTGTTCTGTTCTTCAAATTATACAACAATTTCAGAAGAAAATATTCTTTTTTGTCCTACATCATCTCTTGCAAGCAGTAGTTTCACAAAAAAAAGACCAAAAGGATATTTTCCTTTCGGTCTTTCATTTCTTTCTTGTTTTCCTATATTTAAAATATTTTAAATATCGACTTTTCCTGATTTATGTGAGTCTATCCATTAAATCAGGTACTGCTGTACTTCTGCGGGAAGCGCATCCGTTTTGCGGCTGATAATCATTACCATGTCCATTTCAGCTTCCTTGGAAGTTTTATCCAGCTCCTGAATGAAGGAAACGAAATCTGCGTCGCTGATTCTGTCCATAATATGGTTCAATCCATCAATATAAATTGTTTCAATATCGCTATTCTGAGAAAGGATACCACACACGAAACCTCTGAACACCTGTGGATCTTCCATAATGAACTTGGGTGTTTCTACGAAACGCACACTGTAGTGCAGATCATACATGTGGCTGTTGTCATCGTCTACGAATACGATGCTGCCTTTTGATTCTTTGCTGGCTGCGTTAGCCATATCGATCATTTTCTTTGTTTTACCTTCACCTTTTTCACCTGCAAGAATTTTAACCATTGCAATCTCCCCCTTTTATATCTGGATATTTTCTGGTGGTATACCTTTGGATTATTCATGATTGATCAGGAGTATGAAGTGGGTAACTCCTGTTACTCTTTAGATTCTCCAAAAGTCTGCGCATTCCTTCTTTTTTGCGCGCATTTTTTACTGATTTTTTGTTTTTGGCTTTTTTCACAAAAACGCCAATCCATTTTTATTTACTATTCCCACAAATTATTTTACTGCCGCAGGATCAAAGCAGCCGCCCCCTGGATGCCGGCATGATTGCCCAGCTTAGCCAGTGCGAAGGTTTTGTTTCTGCTGTGGGCAAAAACATTGGCCTGATATGCTTTTTCGACCTTGTCCAACAGGAACTGCCCTGCCGCACAAACACCGCCGCCTATGACGATCCGCTCTGTATCTACGATATAGATGGCATTGGCCAAGGCACTGCCCAGTCTGGCGCAGACAAAATCTGTGATCTCTTCCGCAAGGGCATCGCCGCCTTTTGCCGCATCCCAAAGGTCTTTGGCAGAAAGGATTTCACACTGACGCAGAACAGAAGGCATATCCTTTTCCGCCAGGAATTTTTTCGCCATCCGCACCATGCCTGTGGCAGAAGCGTATTGCTCCAAACAGCCTTTTTTGCCGCAGTTACAGGAATCCCTTTCGTAAGGGTCGATGGTCATATGGCCGATTTCCCCGGCAACGCCGCTGTCGCCCATCAGGATTTTTCCATCCAGCACAACACCGCCGCCAACGCCGGTACCCAATGTTACCATCAGCATGCTTTTTGCCCCTGCGCCTGCGCCATAGACCGCTTCGCCCAAGGCCGCCACACGGGCATCATTGCCGATACGCACCGGAGAAATACCGATGATGCGTTCTGCCTCTTCCGCCAGGTTCACATCCCCCCAGCCGATATTCACCGCACCATGGAGCACGCCATCCGCCGTTACGGGGCCGGGTGCTGCCATGCCGATGCCCAGAATATCTTTCTTTGCGATCTTTTTTTCCTGCAGACAGCTTTCCAGGGATGCTTTTACATCCTGCAAAAGTCCTGTAGGATCATTGTCTTTTCTGGTAGGAATCTCCCAGTTAGCGAAGATGGAGCCGTCTTTCATGACCAGCCCGATCTTTACCGTTGTTCCGCCGATATCGATACCAAAACAATATTTCATCATAACTCACCTTCGTATTGATACACAATCCTGTGTATGAGTCTTTTATATCTTTTATAGGTCGCTTCGTCGATCGCTGAGGGCTTTGTCATCAATTTCAACGGAAGTACGTCCTGTCCCTGTCGCATGGGAGGCTGCAAATAAGGATATCCGTTGAACATAAACCCATGTCGCTCATAAAATCCGATACGCCGTCTGGTCAGTTCATCCTCAGGTTCTTCTACCTCCAGAACCGTTGGCTTGCCTTTTTCCGCCAGGAAAGCATCTAAAAGCTTTCCACCGTAACCACCATTGCGATATTCTTCTTTTACTGCAAAATGCTCAATGTATAAAAAATCCTCTATTTCCCATGCGGCAAAGACCGCAGCAAATTTTCCATTCTTTCGCACACCGTAAAGCCGATAGCAGGCTTTCTGCAGCATTGCCTTCTGTCGTTCCTTTTCCCGCAGTTCATTCTCCGGAAAAGCACTCTCCAGCAGCGGAAAAATCTCATCGAAGGTCGTTTCTGTAATACACTCAAACATCGTTTTCCACCTCCGTCTACACAGGATACTATAAACGATCCAAAAAAGCAAACCTTTCTTTCAATTCTTAAATTTTTCGAAAAATCCCCCAATGCTTTTCCTTTTATGCTATACTTACTTTCAAGGAAAGGATGTGAATCCCATTGAAACGAATGCTAAAAAGTATACTTCTCTTTCTTTTATTATGCACCGGTTTTCTATTCTCAGTCGAAGCAGCCTCTATTCGAATCACTTTAGATGATAACGAGATTTCCTTTGATGAAGCGCCTTTTATTGAAAATGACCGTGTTTTGGTGCCTGTCAGGGGTATTTTGGAATCTTTAGGCTATACCGTTCATTGGCAGGAGCATACCCAGACCGTCCTCGCCCTCAGCGAAACTGCGACGATCTCCCTACAGATCAACAGCAATACCGCCACCGTCAACGGCAATCGCGTATCGGTCGATGCCCCGGCACAGATCAAAAACGGACGTACCTTTGTCCCACTCCGTTTTCTGGCGGAATATAGCGGTGCAGAAGTAAATTGGGATGGCAGCTCCTCTACCGTCTCCATCTATGCAACATCCGCTAAGGAAAGCAATATGAAGCGATCCGTAGTCTATGTGCAAACCAATAAAGTGCAGGGCAGCGGCATCCTGCTTTCTTCTGATGGCCTGATCGCCACCAATTATCATGTGATCGAAAATGCCTCCACCATCCAGTTTGTCTTCTCTGACGGCACCATCTATCAGGGAGAGACTACCGTAGTGGGGTTAAAACCGGAATCGGATATTGCGCTCTTGCGTATCAATAAAAATGACCTGAAGCCTGCCCCTGTCTCCGAATCCTACAGCATCGGAGATACAGTGTCTGCCGTTGGTGCTCCCTATGGGAATCGAAATACCATCACCACAGGCGTCATCCGTGCGTATGACAGAGATTATATTTACTCCACTGCAGTGATTCTTCAGGGCAGCAGCGGCGGCGGACTCTTTGATGCCAATGGAAAGCTCATCGGTATGACTTCCGCTTATACCGACGAGGAATATCTTTCCATTCCCATTTCTCAGGTATTGCAGGTCCCTCAAACTCTCTCTGTTCCCCTGAGCCAAATGAAAAACTACTTCTATACGCCACCTGCTCCTCAAAACCTGCGGGTCTCTACAGAAGATGACGGTTACACCTATGTTTCCTGGTCGCCCATCTATGGCGCCGACTACTACAATGTGTATACCACGTCCTCCCCTGACGGAAAGCTTACCCCTATGAAAAACCCCAACAAAGGCAACCAAAAATGGTACTGGGGCTATCCTTATTGCTTCGGTATCCTCCCCCCTGCGGAACAGGCCATCTATCTGCAAGTTTCTGCTGTGGTAGACGGTCAGGAGACCCCCCTCAGCCAAATGATAAAATTGACTCAATAACCCCAAATCATAAACATACAAAAAACAGCCCTTCGAATTTCCATCATCGAAAGGCTGTTTTTTTCACTACCGTTTTTATGTCATTTCTTTTGTCACATCCGCCTCCACAGCTTCTGTATATCGGATCAGATCGTTAGGATCAAGGATGATCTGCTCCCCTCTGATTCCTGCACTGACAGCGATCTCATCGAACAAAATACAAGTTTCGTCGATAAAGGTAGGATATTTTTTCTTCATCCCAATGGGGGAACAGCCGCCGCGGATATATCCCGTCAGCCCCAGCAGCTCCTTCATATGGGTCATTTCTACTTTTTTATTTTTGGATACAGAAGCCGCTTTTTTCAAATCCAGCTCCATATCCACAGGGATGCAGAACACATTGATCCCCGTTTTATCTCCTCTCGTTACCAGGGTCTTGAACACCTGCTCCGGTGCCATGCCTACCTGCTCCGCCGCATGGAGCCCCGAAAGGTTCGATTCATCATATTCATATTCCGCTGTACGGTAAGGAATGCCTGCCGCTTCCAGCAGACGCATCACGTTGGTCTTTGTCATAAAAAGCACCTTCTTAATCGTCCAGGATGATAAAACTGTAGTCTACCCCTGTCCGCTCCATAAAATAATTCTTCGCCGCAATATCAGAGCTTACCTGCTGTGCTACCCAATAATCGCCGGCACGGTATGCCGCATAGCGTCTGCCGTCTGTCATACGGAAATATGCACAGTCTGGCGTTGCACACTGATAATAGATCTCACTCTTGCTGGAAATAAACTGATTACTGAACAATGCAGCCACTGCGCCGCCCTGTTCCCGTTTCACATAGCTTCTCCAGGAAGCCAGATTATATTTTGGCAGTACATCCACATTGAAATCAGGCACCAGACGGTTGATGGAGGTCACAGGATATGCATCCATCTGCACATTGGGATAGATGACCTCCCAGAAATTATTGTCATTTTTCAGCACACATTGCTTGATGGCAGAGGTATCTGCCGTAGTAGAAAATGTAACGACTGCATATTTGTTGTCTTTGCGGATCTCCCGCACGAAGAAATCCTCAAACTTCCCTTCATACAGGCAGATATAGTTCAAAATACGGCCATACTCCGCAGAAGCGGAAGACAAACGCACCACAGAACCATGGCTCTGATTATATTTCGCCAGCAGTTTGCCATAGCTTGCTTCAGAGATCTGCCCCGCTTTTCCGGAGGGAGATGCCAGCAGATATTTTCCATTCTGTTTCACTGCGGCAAACACACCGAAATTCATACTGTCGGAAGGCACATTGGCGCCATCATATACCGCCAGGTCACTGCCTTCGATGAGCAGGATCTCAAATCCTGCCGTATCCAGACCATTCTGCAAATATCCTTCCTTCACCAGCATGGCAGGGGTTATGTAACAGCCATCATAATAGCCGTAGAGCTTGCCGTTTTTGCTCATCCAGCCCCGTTTTGGTCCATTGATCTTATAATCCTGCTGCGCCGCCGCCGCAACTGCTGTCAGCGTTTCATACTGCTTGGAAGTCTCGCTCTGCCAGAAAGGCTTGGACTGGGTCGTCTGTTTTTTCGTATCCGTCTTTTTTTCTTCTTTTTTCTCTTCCTCTGTCTTTTCCTCGTCCTCCTCAGGTGTATCTTCTTTTCCGCCGGGCACGATGATCTCCGTAGTGTGGCCGCCTTCCTTCCCCCCCTGCACAGGAGTATTGGCCTGCCCCGCACCGCCAAAATCACAACCGCTGGTCATAAAGATACAGATTCCCAAAAGAAGGCTGAGGAACCGCCATCTTTTATTCCCCACGATAATCATCCTCTTTATCTTTGATCGCTTCATAAACAGAAAGCAGTTCTTCCTTGTGGGCATCCAGAATATCTGTCAGTTTCTGTTCCATCACGTCCTGTTCCTCTGCGAAGGGGAAGGTCACCACCCAAACGGGATCGTAATGCCCATCTTCCTCTTCGATGGAATCCACCCATGCGCCCACGGTTTCTGTATCATAATAATCATATACTGCGTCGTATTCCCAATCCTGCAATTCTCTTTCACAGGTCAGGCGCATTACGACTTTCTTTTCTTCGCCTTCTGCATAAATATTGAAGATCAGCTCGCCGTTTTCAGAAATAGAGTAAGCCCCCAGTTCCTTTTCCAGAAAGCCTGTTTCCGCATCCTTCAACATGATTACGATTACTGTTTCTTCCATATATGATCTCCTTATATTCATCGATATACATAGTTCTCTATCTTACGATTATACTACAAAAAACATCATGATGCAACAAATCCCACCCGATTACAGGACTTACTGTATATCTGACGAAAAAATTAAGCTTTTGTTCCCTCATTATTTTTTGATTTCAGGATAAGGGATATAGCCAAGAATCTTTCCATCCTCCACCGCCGCAAAATAGGGATATCGTTCCAGTGTATTGCGGATGCGCCCTCGGAATTCTTTCAGCGAAGGCACATCATATTCATAAGTTACCGTTGTTTCCGTCACATAGGGTGCATAAATTGCAAGCAGCTCCTCTGCATCCCCTTCCGTCACTGGTCTGATGATGATTTCTCCCATACTCTCCCTCTTTTCCTTTGTTTTTCTGATTATACTCCTTTTTTCTTCCTTGTCATGAAAAGAGCGGATGAGCTGTTAGGCTCATCCGCTCTGTAAACTGCTATTTAGTTTTCCCAAGTTTTTTCGGCTTTGATTGCTGTCCAGTTTTCATAATCGGAAACATTCGCACGTTCATATTCATGATTATTTGTTGCTTCCAGAACAGCGTAGTAATACCATTTGCTTTCGGGATTGTCTTTCCACTGTTTTGCAGCCGCATGCAGACCATTTGCATCTACTCTGCGATTCAATACGCGGTTGATCATAGACATTGTCTCTGCTCTTGTAATGTGCTGATTCGGACGGAACAAACCATCTTCATAGCCACTCAGCCAGCCCTTTTCCGCTGCAGAGTTGATGTATTTTTCTGCCCAGTGACCTTCTACGTCAGCAAATTTGTTTTCTGCTGCAGGTTCCAGATCATCGAAATTGGAGATGATTGTTGCCAGTTCTGCACGGGTGATGTATGCGTTAGGTCTGAACAGACCATCATCATAACCGGATACAAAACCGCTGTTTTCCATTGTGGAAACGCCCAAGTTGAACCAGTCATTCAGATTTACATCAGGGAACACATTATCTGCATCCAGATATTTTGTTCTGACAGAATCATTCAGCAGACGGAAGAAGATTACTGTCGCTTCTGCACGAGTAATGTTTCTTTCAGGCGCTACTGTGTTGTCAGGATAGCCCTGAACATACTGGAAATGATCTTCTGTGTTCAGTACTTCCTCAACTTTGGAAGGTTTTGCAGGTCTATCCTTGGAAGGATCGGTCGGTTTATTCGGCTTATTCGAGCCGCCACCGCCGCCGGAGCCGCCACCTATATTTTTCCAAGCAGCAGTTAACGTTATATCATTATTCACAATCAGGTTGTCTCCCGGCTGATATGTCCTTCCATTGTTGTCTTTCCATCCGACAAATTCATATCCGCTCCGACTGGGTGCCGCCTTGACCGTATGATTTTCGCCAAGCTTCACTTTCACCGTTCCGTACGTTTCACCCGCTGCGCCCTCGCCGCCATTCAGATTATAGGTAAGAGAAGGATTCAGCACATCGGCTGTTCCGTCATTATCCTCATCATAGCCCCATGCCGCATAAACCGTTTTATCGGCATTCTCAAAGGTAACCTGCGTGACCGTTTTCGGTGCTATGCCCGTACTGCTGTAAATGGATTTCGTTTGCGTCTCAGTCCAGCCGATGAAGGCCACATGTTTGTTATCTACATCACTGTGAGTAGGCTTGTCGGCACTCAATGTGGCTGTATCTTTAGGGATATAGATATTGGTATCCGTAGGCAATCCCTTAACCGTACCTCCCTGCTGAGCATTGCCGTCGTATGTCAGCGTATGTTCTTCCAGATAGTCCGCCGTTTTATTCCCGTTGCGGTCAGCCGCCCAAACAGCATAAACATTGGTGTTGCCGTTCACATCAGCGTTTCCGCCGTCAACCTTCGCCTTTTCCATCATTACTTCTGTCACAATGCTGTTTTCCAGTTCCTCATACCGCTTGTTGGTTTCAATAACCTCATTCAATATCGGCGATGTGCTCCAGCCGATAAAGATGTTGGTACCATAGGTAAATTTATGGGATATTACAGCTTCAGCAGCGTCAGATGCAGCAGCATTATGTTCCAAGCTTTTACCAAAAACTTCACCGCTGGTAGAAAGCTGCGCCGTTGCGCCTACCACATGGTGATGGGGGCAAAGGATATCTGTATAGTCACCATTATTGCCATGATAGCGGACATGAACGGAATCATCATTGTAATCCGGTTTGTTGTTTTTGTTGGCGTCTACCGCGTAGACGGCATAGAGGGTAACATTACGGGCGGGCATTGTATACTCATCTGTGGAGATAATCTTGTCGATGTCCTCCTTCGCCGCACCTGCCGGAAGAGGATTCAAGATCTGCGTTTCACTCCAGCCAACGAAGATCGTATTCTCGCCTTTTTTCAGCTTCGTCGTATTTCTATAATCGGGGCTGACCTTCTCGCCCTCGATATGCGTGGAGGCCTCCGGAGCGTCTGCTCCGCTGCCACCGTTGAGGTTATAGGTGAGGGAATAGAGCTGTTTTACTTCCGCTGTAAAGGTCACATCGCTGGAAATTGCTACTTCCTTGAGTTGGGCGGCGGTGTATGTGTTGGTTCCGTCCATCCAGTTTCCGGTGAAGCGATAGTCATTATCAACCGTAACTATTGGAACAGTTATCAACTTATCTCCGTGCCACACCTTTGTTGTAGTTCCGCCCCCCCCATTTGGCACGTTGAACATCACCGTATGGGGCTGCTGCAGACCAATCATCAGATTCTGTGCCGCAGTGTTGTCATTCGGGGTCTGATTCACATTCAAAATGACGGTTGCCGTGGCTTCTGTTCCGGCTTTATTCGCCAAGAATTTTCCTCCGTCCGGCAGAACGAATTTCAGCGGATTTTTGCCGTTGGCGTCGGTACTGCCGGGGTTGGTGACGGTTACATAGTAGGTATCCGCCCTGCGGCGGCTGAATTTGAAGATTCCGTCTCTTATTGTCAGCTTTTGATCCTCACTCGTATCGGCGATTCCGCTTTGGTGCTCCGCTTTTACTATTACATTGCCCTGATAGAGCTCATCCGTGCCTTCGTCATATGTGCCGTTAAAATTCTTATCGAGGAAAATCTTCCCTCCGATAACGCCCGTCTGGAATTCCACCTGGATACGGGGCAGGGGGTTATGCCCCTGATTGGTGGTGTTGCCCACGGAATAGGGGGACACACCGCAGGGTCCGAAGTTGATCTCGCTGCCCACCAGATCTCCCATACTATCAAAATGATCTTGGTCATCTCTAAACGTCGGTTCCAGACGCATATCAACTTTCAGCTCGGCATTTTTCCGAATGCTAGTCACAGTGTCCTTCGCCGCAATGCGGATCATTTTGACTTCTTTCCATTTTGCAGCCTTTTGTTCCTCTGTAGTGTACCCTTCTAATAGCTTATCCTCTGTCATGTACTTAGCCGTATTCGTGTAATGCTTATCTTCTCCCGCCTTTGCGTTTGAATCAATATCTGTGGCGTAAGTTACCAGAATGTTACCCTGAGATACACCATCGAGCGATGGTGCTCTGGTCAGATTCATATCAAATTCAAACGCCTGATCCTGCATATGGCTGTCCCAGAGGTCTCCCTCCTTGGGTACCGGGATAAAATAATAGAACGCCCTGGCCTCCGCCTCGCTAAAGGCTCTGCCCGTTTCATTCTTCAGGGTAAACAGCATATCTACAACGTGGTTTTCGTCTTTCAGGTAGACCTTTTTCCCATCCTTCTCAAAGTTGGAATAATCTTCCGGAGTCCAGTCAGGATTAGAACCCTTCTCTGCCACTCTTGCGCCGAAGGTAAAGGTCAGACCCAATCGTGCCGCCACCACAGACAGCTTTGTGCCCTCGGCGTTAACGTTGAAGGTGCTGATAAGTTCAGTTCTATCGCTATCCTTGTCCATATCATAGGTATCCACAACCTGATATTGTGCCAGGGTGCCGTTGTTGGATGTGGATTTCAGGGATGCGCTCTTGAACCGTACGCAGTCCCGCATATCCAGGGTCATGGCGTCGGCGTCCTTGGCGATCACCATATCAAAGGAAATCCCAACCTGATACTGCCCCAGTTCCGGGCCGAACCAGCCGACCTTTACGGGGTTACTTTGGTTCGTGAATGTAATCTTGTACAGCTTGTAACCGGTTACGGCAGAAGCCACTTCCTCAAACTTGTATGCGGTCTTGGGTATTTCTGTTCTTGTGGGATTCTGTTCCGTCTCCGTGACCATATCGAGCAGGAATACCTTATCCGCCTTCCTTCCAACCTCTTGGTACAGCTTGAGGTTGTTGACCGTGATTTTTTCCGGCAGACGGATATAGATTTCCTGATCCGTTGTAATATTGTTGGAGGAATAGGGATAAGCGGAGGAGCTGAGCAGACCATTGAAGGTAATGATGTCTCCCGCCGTTGCGGAGGTCTCGCTCAGGATGGGTACTCGCTCCAAGGTGCCTTCCTTGTATGCCTGTTCCATGGCCAGGGGGATCTCGCCTCTTATGCTTGTGACCTTTACGGTATAGTAGGCTGATATGGCTGTGCCCTCATCAGAACCAGTATCGTACATCTTCATGGTAGCAAAGCCGCTATAAGTGCCCGCTTCCGCTGTCAGCAGCTTGCCGAAGGTGGTGGCGTATCCCGACGTGGGGTCCTGATCGCGGGAGGACACATAGCCCACGTAGTCCTTCTCATAGCTGCCAACGCTGGCGATTATCCTGGTGAAATACTCGTCTTCCTTAAGACGCGCCATCTCCGCGGTAAAGGTGACGAAGCCGCCTTCGCTGGTAAGGACATTTCCGTAGGGGATCGGTGATGATTCACTTTGGGTGGTCGTATACCAAACCAAAACCTCATTTCCAGTAGTTGCGGGAATCTTTTGGGCGGTGACGCCGATTTTATCATTGTCTCCATAGGTGAATTCCACCGTCTTATCGGCACTGGCGGCGCCGCCCTGGTTAACCACATGGAACTGCCCCAGATAATAGGTAATACCGGAATCGCTTGCGTAATTATTATAGATTGGCATATTGTTGTCTTTTCCCGTCACACTCATGATCTCTCCTGCTTGGGCCGTGAAGCTGAAGGTAGTGCAGTCACCATTATAGAGATACCATGTATTGCCGTCCTGCCAGGTGATCGTTCCGCCCACTGCGGAGGCAGCGCCGGAAGTGGGTGGATTCCCCTCGTAGCATCCGGGGGCTGTCTTACCGGTGTTGAGAATCGAATCGCTGCCCCACTTG
>JAETUG010000006.1 GCA_021768705.1 Bacillota bacterium | reverse complement strand
TCAAACGGAATCTCATCCTCGATGCATTTCACGCTGCCATCGGCGAACTTCTCATAATGCAAATTATGACAAGGTTCGCGGTTTTTAGAATGCGAGGAGAGGAATTCGCAAATGCTAATAGATTGTGTACATTTGAAAGAGGCTTATAGTGCGGCAAACATAATCACAATCAAATAGTAGGATATAATGAAGTGATGGATTGAAAAATATCTGTGCAATGGAAGAGGGCTCTCTTATGATGTTAAAGTAATGTTATGCATCAATTATACAATTGGCAAAACCCTTGAAAATAAAGGGTTTTACATAAAAACGGCAAATGTTGCCGTGGCAGATGAACAGTACATTTATCATGAATATCAAACACCTTTCTATAATAACTTATGTTTTTTTTGCTTGATTTTATCGTGTTTCCTTGACTTTTTACATTTTAGCAGATTTTTTGAATTTTGGCAAAATAATGAGAGATTTTGCATATGTTTTTCTTAAATCAGTATGAGATTTTAAAAAGAAGGTATAGAGTATAGCTACCGTCAATCAGAAGGGGGCAAAAGGGATTATACATTGTTTTTGAAATGCCTTGTATGTATATCTTAATACCAATTATGTTGCGAATTTGAAAAATATCGATATAATGAAAAGAAAACAAGCAATCATACGAGGTGATGGATGTGGAACTTAGAGTACTGAATTATTTTTTAATGGTTGCCAGAGAAGAAAATATAACAAAAGCTGCACAGCTCTTACATGTGACACAGCCTACCCTTTCCCGACAGCTCATGCAATTGGAAGAAGAGTTGGGTGTAAAGCTTTTTCATCGTGGAAAACACAGTGTTAGCCTGACCGAGGATGGTATGCTGTTGCGGAGACGCGCACTGGAGCTTGTTGCCTTGTCTGAAAAAACGAAAATGGAACTGCAGCACAAGAAGGAAATGCCCACCGGAGAAATTGCCATCGGATGCGGAGAAACAAAGAGTATGTCTATTCTCTCGGAAAACATGGTTTCTTTTCGTCAAAAGTATCCCTTGGTTCAGTTCAGCATTTACAGTGCCATTGCAGACGATATCAAAGAACGCATCGAAAAAGGATTGTTGGATATGGGATTGTTGGTCGAACCGGTAGATATATCCAAATATGAGTTTATCCGTTTGCCATTGAAAGAACAATGGGGGGTTTTAGTGCGAATGGATTCTCCTCTGGCTGAAAAAGCGTTTGTTACTTTGGAGGATTTACGAGAGGTTCCGCTGCTCATGGTGCGCAGGGAACTGGTGAGAAATGAATTGGCAAATTGGTTTGGCGATGCCTATGAACAACTGGAAATTGCAGCAACATATAATTTGATCGTAAATGCAGCATATATGGTAGAACGAGGTTTGGGTGCTGCTTTGTGTTTTGATCTCGGGACGGTTTTTGAGAATCTTCGATTTGTTCCTCTTGCACCTCGGATGGAGACGGGCTCTGTGTTGGTCTGGAAAAAGAATCAGACACTTTCAGCAGCGCAGTCACTTTTTATTCAGCATATCAGAAATGCCTTTTAGGCATTTATTAAAATAGGATGTGGGAATTAGACATTTCTAAAAGTCAGCGGTACAATATAGGTGTTCCAAAAGGACGCCTATATTTTTTTGAGAAAAGGCGATTACGTCACAACATCAAAATCACCAAAGGATGATAAACAAATTGTATAAAAGGAGGCTCTCAATGATGAAAACAATGGATGAAAAAGAATTCACACAACAGAATGTGTTTGGACTGGGGACGGAAAATACAGCTTTTGCCCAATATTTTATCGGGCAGTCGTTCCTGAATCCGCTGACAAAGCCGGAGGATGGACTTTTTCTGGCAAATGTCACCTTTGAGCCAGGGTGCCGGAACAACTGGCACATTCACCATGCGAAAACCGGTGGCGGGCAGATGTTGATCTGCACTGCCGGTGAGGGGTGGTATCAGGAAGAGGGGAAAGCCCCGGTGTCTTTGACTGCCGGTATGGTCATCACCATTCCGCCCGAAGTCAAGCATTGGCATGGAGCGAAGAAGGATAGCTGGTTCTCCCATATTGCTTTGGAAATCCCCGGTGAGGAAACCTCCAATGAGTGGTGTGAACCGGTCAGTGATAAAGAATATAACGAATTGGAGGAAGATTGAGATGAACAAGAAACTGGTAGCTTATTTTTCTGCAAGCGGCACAACCAAAAAGGCCGCCGAACGTTTGGCAAAGGCGATGGGAGCAGATCTGTTCGAAATCAAACCTGTTGTTCCCTATACCCGTGCAGATTTGAACTGGATGGACAAAAAGAGTCGCAGCAGCGTGGAAATGAATGACCCCACCTCCCGTCCGGAGATTGCCGAGAAGCTCTCCAATATGGCGGACTACGACACAGTATTCCTTGGTTTTCCTATCTGGTGGTACGTTGCCCCTCATATCATCAACACCTTTGTGGAAAGCTATGATTTTGCCGGAAAGACGATGGTACCCTTTGCTACCTCTGGTGGCAGCGGCATGGGAAAGACAGTTGATGTGCTGAAAAAACTCTGTCCAAAGGCAGACTGGAAAGAGGGGAAGATGGTAAACGGCATATCTGATAAAGCACTTGCGGATTGGGCAAATGCGTTTTAATGGAGGGATGAGCATGGAACTGAGAAAGACTGATCCAGAATTTGCGGAGCGTTTCCATCGCTTCGCCTTTGACGAGGTTGTAAATGAAGAAAACCAGCAGCTCGATGCGCCTACGCGCTATCTGGCGATTCTTTCCGCCTTGATCGGCTGCGGTGGGGTGGATGCTTTTCAGGAAATGCTGCCCGTTGCACTGGAAAACAGCGTAACGCCGATCATGGTTAAGGAGACTATCTATCAAGCGACAGATTATCTTGGATATGGACGGATGCTGCCTTTTTTAAATGCAGCCAATGAAATTTTTGCGCAAAGAGGGATTGCGCTGCCCCTTCCCAATCAGGCCACCACGACGATGGCAGACCGCCTGGAAAAGGGGGCAGAGGCCCAGGCAGCAATCTTCGGAGAGCATATGAAAGAGGCGTGGAAGGAAGGGCATATCAACCGCTGGCTGGCTGCCAACTGCTTTGGTGATTTTTACACTCGCAACGGACTGGACCTGAAACAACGGGAAATGATCACCTTCTGTTTCCTGATGGCACAAGGGGGCTGCGAACCGCAGCTTATCGCCCACGCCAAAGGCAACATGAACCTTGGCAACGACAAGGACTTCCTTGTTCGGGTGGTATCCCAATGCCTGCCCTACATCGGCTATCCTCGCAGCCTGAACGCTGTAAGCTGTATTCAAAAGGCAGGGGAATAGTGGAGTTTATGGGATTTTATGATAAATGGTATGAAAAAAGGACTACTGGATAGAAAATCTATCTGGTAGTCCTTATTCTTTGAATTCCACAATATCATTTGGTGTGCAACCGATGATTTTGCAGAGTTTTTCTACAGTAAGGAGTGTAATATTTTTATTTTTCTTTAAAGAGTCTAGGGTTTTATTGTCAAGACCGGATTTTAGCAGATGATACTGGCTAATATTACGTTCTTTCAGTGTCTTCCAGAGAGGACTGTAGTCGATCATATGATTCACCACCTATAACATTGTTACTCAAATTATGGGTTTAATTCCTTTAAATAAATATTGTGGATATATCCGCAATATTGTAAGATTTATTGATAGAATTGAAATTTAAAGAGGTGGATACATATGAAGAAGATTGCCAGTTGCTGCTTTACGGGACACAGACCGGAGAAATTGAATGTTTCTCCGGAAGTTGTCTGTCGGAAACTAAAAAGAGCAATAGAAGATGCATTGGATGATGGGTTCGTGAATTATATTACAGGCATGAGCAGAGGTGTGGATATTTGGGCGGCAGAATTGGTACTGGAACAGAAAAAGAATTTTCTTACATAAAGTTGATTTGCTCTGCGGTAAGTATTTTTTTCATTCGTTTGATAATACTAAACCATAAAAATAAATGAAAGGCGGTAGGCATATGAGCAATAATATGGATTTGGGCTATGAAATGTTTTGTTACCAGTGTGAACAGACAGCAAACGGAAAGGGCTGTACGAAGCTTGGCGTTTGCGGAAAGACGCCTGAAATTGCCAATCTGCAGGATTTGTTGATTTTCCAGATCAAAGGCATCAGCTGTTATGGAAAAGCACTGGCAGAGGAAGGACAGCGTGTAGAGAAAGACGTGATCCGTTTTATCGAAAATATTCTTTTCACAACGCTTACCAATGTTAATTTTGATGCGGAAGTGCACGTAGAATTATTGAGAGAATCCCAGAGAATCAAAGAAAATCTAAGGAATATGGCAGGGAAGATGAAAAATGAAAAGGTCTACGCTTCTTACAATCTGCCGGAAACAAAAACGGAGATGCTAAAGGATGCGCCTATGGCGGGAATTATGTATGATAAATCCTTAGACCCGGATATCCGTTCTTTGAGACAGACGATCTTATATGGATTAAAAGGGATCAGTGCCTATGGGCATCAGGCGAGAGAGCTGGGCTATTATAGTGACCAGGTAGATGATTTTTATATTCAGGCATTGGAGGCTCTCACCGATGACAGCCTTACGGTAGAAGAACTGATCCGTATGACTATGCGTACCGGAGAAATGGCCATTGAGGTTATGAAAAAACTGGATGAAGCAAATACGGAGGTTTATGGGAATCCTTCTCCCCATAAGGTCAATATTCACATGAAAAAAGGTCCTTTTATTATTGTTTCAGGCCATGATCTGAAGGATTTGGAAATGCTTTTGGAACAGACAAAGGGGACAGGAGTCAATGTTTATACCCACGGCGAAATGCTGCCGTGCCATGGGTATGAGGGATTAAAAAAATATCCCCATCTTGTGGGGAACTTTGGCGGGGCATGGCAGGATCAGCAGAAGGAGTTTGACAATCTTCCGGGATGTATTTTGATGACGACGAACTGCCTGATGCGGCCCAGAGAGGGCTATAAAGACCGCATCTACAGCACCAATGTGGTAGGCTGGGAAGGGGTAAAGCATATCGGCAAAAAAGAAAACGGGGACAAGGATTTTAGTGAAATCATTCAGCAGGCAATCGAACTGGGCGGTTATCCGAAAGATCAGGAGCCCCAAGAGATTTTGGTCGGATTTGGCCATCATGCAACATTAAGCTATGCCGAGAAAATTGTGGAGGCAGTAAAAACAGGAAAAATCAGACATTTCTTCCTGATTGGCGGTTGCGATGGGGCAAGACCGGGACGAAACTATTTTACAGACTTTGCCAAAATGGTTCCCAAAGACTGCGTGATTTTAACGCTGGCATGCGGGAAATACAGATTCAATAAATTGGATTTTGGAGAAGTCGCAGGTTTGCCAAGACTTTTGGATGTGGGACAATGTAATGATGTTTATTCTGCGATACGGATCGCAACCGCTTTGGCAGATGCCTTTGATACCGATGTGAATGGACTGCCTTTGTCATTGATCGTATCGTGGTATGAACAAAAGGCGGTCGCTGATTTGCTGGCATTGTTGAGTTTGGGAATCAAAGGGATTTATCTGGGACCGACTCTGCCTGCATTTTTGAGTCCCAATGTTCTGCAGTATCTGGTGGATACTTTTGATTTGCGCCTAATCAGTAATGCGGAGGATGATATTAAGACTTGCTTGAAACAAAATATTTAAGAAATTCGGAGCTGGTGATGGAGGTTGCCGGCTTCGTTTTTATATGCTTTGATACCAATAAACTACTGGTTCAACTGGTGAAATCAGGGTGTTTACCATAGAAAAACCTCCTTTGATAGCATAAAAGTGGTTTTTCAACCGCTTTTGAAATCAAAGGAGGTTTTGTTATGAATAATACGAAAAGTTTATCATAATTATCTTTCGTGATGCTGTTCCCAGAGGGCATGATACAGTTCAGGCTTCCGATCGGCCTTCAAGGGGAACCCTGCCCGTACTTCCACCGATTTTTCGGGGTCGATATCTACGATAGTCAAGCCATTGCCGCCTTCCACATGGGCCAATACTTCCCCATTGGGGGAGATTACCATACTATCACCATGATAGGACAGACCGCCGCCGTCACCACTGCGGTTTACGCCGATGATAAAGCACTGATTTTCAATGGCACGGGCTTTCAGCAGGGTCATCCAATGGTCACGGCGGGCTGTGGGCCAACTGGCGATGACTGTGATGATGTGGCTCTTTTCAGACAGGATCTGAAAAGGTTCGGGGAAGCGCAGATCATAGCAGATCAGGGGGGAAACGGGCACGCCTTTCACCTGGCAGAACTGCAGTTCAGTGCCGCCGATATAATGCTTTGCCTCTGCCCCGTAGGAAAAGGGATGCATTTTTGCATAATCCGCCAGTTGATTACCGTTTTCATCAAAAATGATGCAATGGTTTGTGGAAATACCATTTTCGTAAATGGGCAGGCCACAACATACTGCTATGCTGTTTTTCTTGGCTTCTTCTTTGAAAAATGCCAGAGACTTACTGTTTTTTCGATCTTCGCCATAGGCTTCGGGGTTCAGGGTGAAGCCTGTTAGTGTCATTTCGGGAAAAATAATGAAATCGACGCATGCTTCCTTGGCCTCTGCCATCAGGCGGCTGCACAACTCCATAGTCTTTTCTTTTTCCTCAAAGCCCATATCGATTTGTCCAAGTGCGATTCTCATAAAAACCCTCCTAACGTGTGATCTCTCATTCCCATGTTTTCCAGATATCAGGGCAGAAACCCAGTGTAAATGCCTTGCCGTTGCGTACGATGGGGGTCGCAAACAGCTCAGGATTTTCAAACAGGGTTGGCTCCCGCTTTGCTTCGTCGATGTAGTCCATATACAGCTTGGTGTAAGCCTTTGCCTTGCGGTCGATCATATCCTCTACGGGGATACATTTTTTTGCTGCTTCGAAAACTGCCTTTGCCATGCCAAACTGATGCAGGTCGATATATTGATATTTGATTTTTCTCTCTTTAAAATATCGCTCCGCTTTTTTTGTATCAAAGCACTTCTTAGAGCCATAGATTTGTATATTCATTCTGAAAAAGTTCCTTTCTGAAAAGTTTACATCTTTTTTTCATTTTATATGATTTTGGACTGTGGGGCAAGACAAAGGACGGCAGTTCTGGTATACTTATAGTACTTTTTCAGAAGGAGGAATGCGACATGAGAATGATTTCTTGGAATGTAAACGGCCTGCGGGCCGCTGTAGGCAAAGGCTTTTTGGATTATTTCAAAGAAGTCGATGCGGATATATTTTCTCTGCAGGAAACAAAGCTGCAGGCAGGACAGATCGAACTGGAAACAGAGGGGTTTTATCAATACTGGAATTATGCGGAAAAGAAGGGCTATTCCGGCGTGGCGGTATTCACGAAAAAAGAGCCTCTGGCGGTGACCTACGGCATCGGAGTGGAGGAACACGACCACGAAGGACGGGTCATTACGCTGGAATTTGAGAATTTTTATCATATCACTGTTTACACGCCCAATTCCCAGCAGGAAAATGCCCGTCTTGCCTATCGGATGGACTGGGAGGACGCTTTCCGTGCTTACGTAAAGGGATTGGATGAGAAAAAGCCTGTGGTCATCTGCGGTGACTTGAACGTGGCCCATAACGAGATCGACCTGAAAAATCCTTCCACCAACCGCCGTAGTGCCGGGTTTACAGACGAAGAAAGGGGCAAATTCACAGACCTGCTGGCGGCAGGCTTTGTGGATACCTTCCGTCATTTTTATCCTGACGCAACGGGAATGTATTCCTGGTGGAGCTATCGTTTTAAGGCGAGACAAAATAATGCGGGGTGGCGGATCGACTATTATGTGGTTTCCGAAAGATTAAAAGAAAAGCTGGTGGATGCCAAGATTCATACGCAGGTGATGGGTTCTGACCATTGCCCTGTGGAATTGGAGATCGAGTTGTAAGGAAGAGGGAAAAATATGAAGTACAAAAATCCGTTATTGGTCGTAACAGATATGGAAAGATCAAAGGCATTTTACAAAGAAGTATTGGGGCTGGAGGTCATTCTGGATTTTGGAGCAAATGTGACCCTGACCGGTGGCGTTTGCCTGCAGACGAAAGAAACATGGCAGGCGTTCATTGATCGAAAAGAGGATGAGATCGTTTTCGGTGGAAACAATACAGAGATCTATTTTGAGGAAGATGATTTTGATGCCTTTGCGGAAAAGCTGCAAAAAATCGCAGGCATTGCATATGTTCATCCTGTTTTGGAACATAGATGGGGACAGCGAGTTGTGCGTTTTTATGATCCGGATAAGCACATCATTGAAGTAGGTGAAAATATGGAGATGGTCTGCAGGCGTTTTCTGGATAGCGGTATGACGGATGAAGAAACGGTAGTACGGATGGATGTACCCTTGGAATATATAAAAGCCTGCAGGAGATAAAAGGAAAAAAGAAATGGAACCATATTATTACAGCACTTTATCAAAAGCACAACAGAATACTTACCATGCCATCAAGGCTGGCTTGCAGTCTCTTGCGCCGTCTTTTTCTGTGCCTTTGCTGGAAAGAAAGGAGCTTTCCGAGGTTTTTACAAAGGTTCGCTTAGACCATCCCCGGCTTTTTTATGCCGGTACCTTTCAATACCGCTATTTTCCCGATTCTGAAAATGCGGAGATGATCCCCGATTACCTTTTTGAAAAGGGAAAGATCAAGGATCATCAGAAGGCATTGGGGGCAAGGGTGGAAAAGCTGGCACGACCGGCGGCAAAGGGCAGCGATATGGAAAAGCTGCTGTATATCCATGATTTCATCTGCCAAAATGTGCGGTATGATAAGCTGAAAAAGCAGTATTCCCATGAAATCATCGGTCCTTTGGGCCATGGGGTGGGGGTCTGTGAGGGGATCGCCAAGGCTGTAAAGGTTTTGTGCGACGCATTGGATATCTGGTGCGTCATTGCCCTTTCGGAAAATAATCCGGAGAAGGGGGTCAAATATCGTCATGCCTGGAATATCGTCCGTATGGATAAAAAATATTATCATCTGGACTGTACCTTTGATAATTCCCTGGGAAAGCCGGAGGAGATCCGCTATGATTATTTTCTGCTGCCCGATCAGCAGATTTTTCGGGATCACGAAAGATTGGTCTGGAAAATGCCTGCCTGTGAAGATGGAGACAGGTTCTATTATAAAGAAAAGAAGCTGTCCTTTACGAAAATGGAGGATGCGCGAAAGCGTTCTGCACAGGCGGTGAAAAAAGGCAAGCCCTTGCTGTTTCATTGGCGGGGAGGGTATATGACCCGAGAGATCGTGCAGGAATTTTTGCAGATTTTCAAGGAAGAAGGGGCGAAAAAGGAAAAGTACGCCAAGGTCTCCCTGAACTGGGCGCAGGCGGTGGTGCGGGTGGAATTTATGGAACAAGCCCCTCTGGAGGAACTAACCATGGAAGAAGCCAACGAAGGGGAAAGAGGCGAATAAAAGCGGTGAGAGCGGAATCAAGGAAAGGATATGGATCATTTGGGAAAATATTTTAAATTTTTTTGGATAGCAGCTGTGTTTTTCCTACTGGCAGGCTGTGGGACAGAAACGGCAGAGCGGCAGGAGAAAACAGAGGTTTTTCCTATCTCTGTCGCAGATGCCTCTTTGCTTTATGAATCAGAGATATGCTCCAACGAAGCCTATGTGGAAGCAGAAGAGGATAAGACTTATTTAAAGGTGCAGGTGTATCAGAAACAGGATCATCAAGTGGTTGTAAATGCCAGCTCCAATACTGCCTTTTTCGATGGCTTGCAATATACGGCGGAAGTGGGCAAAGAGCTTTCCACATTGGATATTGAGGTGGAATGGCTGACTTTTATGGGCTCTGCGGAGGATTCCGAGGATAACCAGAAATGTATTGCGAATGTGAGAATAAACAGCGGCGGAGAAGTTCTTAGCGAAAGAAAAATCAATTTCGCTACAAAAGCAGTAGAGATCATTGTGGATACCATCGAGTCAAATCAGAAATAAAATAAAGTGCATAGGAATTGCATAGAAAAAAGACCGAGAATGGATTTTTCATCTCGGCCTTTTTTTATAATTAAAGAGGTATTAGAGTAGCTTTATTATGCTTCCTGTTCCGCCAGTTTTTCCAGCAGCAGGTTGCTTCTGTCGATAAAGGCTGTCATTTCTTCGGAAGTCAAGGGACGATGGCTCATCAGTGCCAGGTCATAGAGCTGATGACACAGAAGAGAAGCATCTTCCTTCTTTTCTTCTTTGCCAGCCATGGAAAGCAGGGCTTTTACCAGTTTGTTGCTGCGGTTCAGCACCAATGTTTCATCAGGTTTCATATTGGCAAACATTGTCTTGAATTCTTCGTTGTTTGCATAAGCCTCCATCATTTCCATCATACGTCTGGATTCTTCGGAAAGGAGGATCATAGCGGAAACTTTTTCTGCTTTCAAAGTTTCCAGTTTTACTTTCAGCTTATCATTGGAAACAACAGCACGGAACAAATCCTGCATCTGATTGGATTCGTATTCTTCTGCCTGTTTTTTCGCTTCGGATACTTCCTCGTCCTGTTTTTCCTGCAGAGAATCGATATCCGCATCCACACGCTGTACCTTCAGCTTGATATCCTGATTCTTGTATTCCAGGAAGGAAACGAAGGGCTTATCAACAGGGGTATCCATGATGGCAGCTTCCAGGCCCTGTTCTTTGAACAGGCGGATATACTGGGCCTGCTGGTTGATATCTGTAGCAAAATAGATGGTGTTTTCGTGTTTTTCTTTATTCTTTTCCAGATATTCGGAGATGGTTTCGTAGACACCGTCAGTGGTCTTCAGCAGCAGGGTATCTTTTACTTTGTCGTAGAGTTTTTCTTCCCGCATACAGCCGTACTTGATGAAGATATTGATATCATCCCAGAAGCCTTCGAAAGCGGGACGGTCGTTTTTGAACATCTGGTTTAGCTTGTCCGCAACCTTCTTTGTGATATAGGCGTTCATTTTTTCTACATAGCCGTCGTTCTGCAGTGCGCTTCTGGAAACGTTCAGGGGCATATCGGGGCAATCCAGCACGCCTTTTAAGAGCAGCAGGAATTCGGGAACAACTTCCTTTACGTTATCGGCGATATAGACCTGATTGCAGTACAGCTTCACTTCGCCATCCATCATGTCCATCTGTTCCACCAGTTTGGGGAAATAGAGGATCCCTTTCAGGCGGAAGGGATAATCCATGTTCAGGTGGATCCAGAACAGGGGATCGTTGATATCGTTGAATACTTTATGATAGAAGGCTTTGTAGTCTTCTTCTGTGCAGTCTGCGGGCTTTTTCTGCCACAGGGGATTGGTGTCGTTCAGGGGCTTGGGTTCTTCTGTTTCTGTTTCCGCTTTTTCTTCAGCTTCCTGCTGTTCCTGCAGCATGTCCATGGCTGCTTCCTTTGTCAGATTGGCGGCAGTGTCGGGGGAAACGTGCAGGGTATTGGCGTCTTTTTTTGCCGCTGCGGCAGCAGCTTTTTCTTCTTCTGTTTCTTCCCTTACCACATCCACATAGATGGGAACAGGCATGAAAGCGCAGTATTTTGTCATAGCAGCATAGAGAGTCGCTTCGTCCAGGAATTCCTTGCCATCTTCACCGATATGCAGGGTGATGGTGGTCCCTCTTGTTTCTCTGGCACCGCTTTCCATCTCGTAATCGATCCCGCCTTCACAGCTCCATTTTGCCGCTTCTGCGCCGGGCTGATAGGAAAGGGAATCGATTTCCACTTGATCTGCGACCATAAAAGCGGAGTAGAAGCCCAAACCGAAGTGACCGATGATCTCGTTATCCTCCTCGGATTTTTCCTGAAATTTTGCCAGAAAATCTGTTGCACCGGAGAAGGCGATCTGGTTGATGTATTTTTTGATCTCGTCAGCAGTCATACCGATACCGTTATCGATGACCTGCAATGTTTTTTCATCCTGATTCAAAACTACATGGATTTCATATTTTTCATCGGCGGGGATATCCGCTTCGCCCATCATGGAAAGCTTTTGCAGCTTTGTGACTGCGTCGCAGGCATTGGATGTCAGTTCACGGATGAAAATATCCTTATCTGTGTAGAGCCATTTTTTGATAATAGGCAGAAAATTTTCACTATTGATAGAAAGATTCCCTTTTTCTTGCATGATAAAAACCTCCTGAGTAAAATTTTTGCAGAGCCGTTGCGATGGTTGATATTGTCGGATAAAATCAAATGATATCCATGCAAGCATTGGATATCATCCCTTTTTCTGTGGCTCTGTACGTCACTGATATTTATTTTATCACGCAAAAAGGAAAAGTCAAGAAGAAATTAGCACTCGTTTTAAGTGAGTGCTAATAAGTGGGGTTTCCCCCATAAAAAATCTCCGCCCAAGGGGACGGAGTATTGTGTTTGGCTTATGTATCTGGCAGTTGGATGCCAATGCCGTTTTTTTTGAAGAATTTCAGCACATATTCTTCCCAGAGCTTTTCGGGGCTTTTATCTAAGGAAAAAGTTTCCTGGGAAATAGCGGTGGTACAGAAAATAGTGTTGTCCTTGAAGAGGATATTCAGGAAAGCGGCCTTCGTATTGGGCAGGTTCGTGGTTTTTTCTTCGGAAAGGGAAAACACCAGCTTGATTGCCTTAGGCAGCTTATTGCCCTTGATGGCATGAAATACGAAAGGGCGCATCTCTTCCCAACGGACATAGCGGGAAAGTCCCTGCTCCTGTTCCTCGGCAGTATAAAAATCCATGCAGCGCTTGCCTTCGATGATGAAAGAGGCGAAGGTGGTCAATTCCCCCTGCCGAAAGAGGAAGGAATCAAAGGTATCGCCCTTCAAAAGAAGTGCCATGAAAGATTTTGTGTCATTGACGGTGAAAGCAAGCATAAAAAGTAATCCTCCTAAGAATATTGATTCTATTTTACATTCTTTCGGAGGATTTTTCAATCAAATTTAGTTTTTGAAGGAAATGATGAGCTTGCCGTCATTCCATTGAATGAACTTTGATTCGCTGAAAACAGGCTTCGTGTTGTCCCGATAGACCTCTCCTGTACGGAATACGGAGAGCAATACCCCTGCCAGTGCCATATTCAGCAGAAGGGCAGAGCCGCCATAAGACAGGAAGGGCAGGGCAATGGGAGCAATGATGGGATACCCCAGATTTACGATGATGTAAATGAGGATTTCCGCTGCGAAGGTGCAGAGGATGGCAAGGGATACCATCTGCCCCAACAGGCTTTTCTGCTTCAGACGTTTGCGGAAGCCCAAGGCAAGGAACAATGCCAACAGCAGCACCAATCCGATGGGAACTGCCCAGCCGTAGCGATAGGTCAGGAAGGTCAGCAGATAGTTCGACCGAAATTCTGTCGGAGGAAGTAGAAGATAAGTATTGATTTCCGCAAAAGCAGTTCCTTCTCCAAGAAAAACAGAGTTTTCCAATATTTCTCGCAACAGAAGCGGAAGATAGCCTGTGCCATGCGGGTCTGTTTCCGGATGGAAAACAGTCAGCAGCGTCTGCACACGTTCAAACCGATAGGAAACTGCACATATCAGAAAGAGAAATACAGCGATTCCCACAAGAATGAACAACAGCAGGAGGGACTTCGTATTCCCACCAAACCAGTTTCGCATTGCCGCAACGAGCATCAAAACCCCAGCGGCGCAGACGAACAGAAAAAGTCCGGCAAAGGTATGGCAAAGGGCTAACTGTACGCAGAAAAAAGCCGCCGCCAAACCGCCCAGAAAATAGCCCTGTTTCCCTTTTTCCCGCAAATGATAAAATATGCCGCAGAAGGTCAGTGGGAACAATGTTGATAAAGCAATGGGGCTGAGTGTAAAAGCGCCGAGAGTAAGCCATTTGTTGCCATTATATCCTGCGCCGATCAGCTGCGCCAATACATCAATTCCCAGAAGGCATAGGGGGAGCAGATAGGGATGTTTTCCGAAGAAGGAAAAATCCAAGAAATATGCTCCAATGAAGGCAGCCAGACTTAATGGAAGATAAAGAAGCAGCCCATTTATGGAAATAGATTTATAACCTTCCTCTGGCGATATATTTGTGATGAATAGATACTGAATGACAGCACCTAGCAAAAACAGCAGCAATACCAATCCGATCATCCCCCATTGGGGCGCAGGCTTATGGGTATTGTCCAATGCCGCTCCCACTGCCACAGGGTCACCCATTTGCAGCAGAGCCTTTTCCTCGGCGATGCTTTCCGGATCGCCCATGTCCATATAGGCATTTTTTTGGTCGATCAGGTGGTTTTCGATCTCCTGTGCTACAACGGGATGCGCTTTTTTCCATCTGATCTGTTCGCAGACCTTTTCTGCGTATCGTTTGAAGGGATCAGAAGCATTCACAGCAAAGACCTCCTTCCAGGATTTTGCTGACGGCGGAGGAATATTCCTTCCATTCGGCAGTTTTTTCCTTTAGAAATTTATTTCCTTTGCTTGTCAGTCGGTAATATTTACGGATACGGGCGGAGTCGGCATGTTCTTCGTAGGCTTCCAGCAGTCCCTTTTTCTCCAACCCATGCAGCAGGGGATAGAGGGTGCCTGCCTTTAACTGGAAGGTATTATCCGAACGGCGAGCCAGTTCTTCAATGATCTGGTAACCGTACATATCTTGCCCGTCCAACAGTTTTAGGATGAGGGTGGCGGTGCTTCCCGCCAGCAAGGTTTTATCGATCGGCATTGTGATCACTCCTTTATGTAGATAGTCGATATATTTTTATCTTGATTATATATAGGATATCTATATATGTCTAATAACAAATTTTTATTGTTTCATATATATCGATAATCTATATATATGGTCAGAAAAATTTGTCATGTTTCTTGCCTTAAAACCTACATTGTATTATAATATTTACAGAGTTATGTCTGTGAATCAGTCACGAACGTGTCTGCTTTGTTTCACAGAAAAGCATCATACTTTGATTGTAAAAAAATTTCTAACGAATGAAAATACAGGAGGGCGACCAATGGCTGAAGAAAAAAACATGGAAAACAACAGCGGTCTGGGTGCAACGGGTAACTTTATCCACAACTACATCCAGGAAGACCTGAAAGGGGAACTGAATAAGATCCACACCAGATTCCCGCCCGAACCTAACGGCTACCTGCACATCGGTCACGCAAAATCTATCTGTCTGAATTTTGGTTTGGCAAATTTGTACGGCGGCAAATGCAACCTGCGTTTTGATGACACCAATCCCACAAAAGAAGACGTAGAATATGTAGAATCTATTCAGGAGGACGTAAAATGGCTGGGCTTCGACTGGGAAGACAGATTGTATTACGCCTCCAGCTATTTCGATAAATACTACGAAGTAGCAGTGAAGCTCATCAAAGAAGGCAAGGCTTTCGTGGATGAACTGACAGCGGAAGAAATGAGAGAATACCGCGGTACCCTGAGCACACCCGGCAAGGAAAGCCCTTACCGCAACAGAAGCGTAGAGGAAAACCTGGATCTGTTTGAACGGATGAAAGCAGGCGAATTCCCCGATGGCTCCAAAACACTGCGTGCGAAGATCGATATGGCATCCCCCAATATCAATATGAGAGACCCTGTGATCTATCGTATCTCCCATTCCAACCATCATACCACAGGGGATAAGTGGTGCATCTATCCGATGTATGACTTTGCACATCCCTTGGAGGACGCTATCGAAGGCATCACCCATTCCATTTGCACGATGGAATTTGAGGACCACAGACCTCTCTATGACTGGGTGGTAAGAGAAGCGGGCTATACCGTAAATCCCCCCAGACAGATTGAATTTGCCCGTCTGGGTATGACAAATACCGTTATGAGCAAGAGAAAACTCCGTGCTTTGGTGGAAAATGGTCTGGTTGACGGCTGGGATGACCCTCGTATGCCGACCATCAGCGGTCTGCGCCGCCGTGGCTATACCCCTGCGTCTATCCGTGATTTCTGCGAACGCATCGGTGTCTCCAAGGCAAACAGCATGGTAGACAGCGGTCTGTTGGATTACTGTATCCGTGATGACCTGAAGGCAAAAGCAAAGGTGGTTATGGCAGTTTTGGACCCTCTGAAGCTGGTTATCACCAACTATCCTGAAGATCAGGTGGAAATGATGGAACTGGAAAACAATCCCGAAACGCCTGAATTGGGCAAGAGATTAGTTCCTTTCACCAGAGAACTGTATATCGAAAGAGAAGACTTTATGGAAGAACCCGTAAAGAAATTCTTCCGTCTGGCTCCGGGTAAGGAAGTGCGCCTGAAAGGTGCTTACTTTGTGACCTGCACAGACTTTGTGAAGGATGAAAACGGCGTTGTGACAGAAGTACACTGCACCTATGACCCTGAAACAAGAAGCGGCAGTGGTTTCGAGGGCAGAAAGGTTAAAGGCACACTGCATTGGGTAAGTGCCAAGAACAACGTGGCTGCGACAGCCAGACTGTATGATCATATGATGCTGGACAACCCCGATGATCCCAACGGCGAAATGATTATGAATCCCAACTCTCTGGAAGTAAAAGAATGTTTTATCGAACCTTCCGTCAAAGATGCAAAGAAGGGCGACAGATTCCAGTTCATGAGAAACGGTTATTATATCGTAGATACAAAGGACACAACAGAAGAACATCTGGTATTCAACCGCATTGTTCCTCTGAAGAGTTCCTTCAAACTGAAATAAAGAAAGAAAATCACAAAGGCGAGCCTATGGGCTCGCTTTTGTTTATGAATCACTACAATTTCTTTTTTCTTAATAGAAATTTCCTTTTTTATGATAGAGATTTGGTGTATACTGTAATATGAGGAGGAATCTTTACATTCTTTACGAAAGAAACGGAGCTGAGACTGTGAGAGAAAAACTGAAAGATTGTGACAGAATCGTAGTAAAAGTGGGTACATCTACCATTACATATCCCAACGGCAGACTGAACCTGAAACGGATCGAAGAACTGGCATGGGTTTTGACTGACCTGCGAAACCGGGGCAAGGAAGTCGTTCTGGTCACCAGCGGCGCCATCGGCGTTGGTGCCGTGCGCATGACGATGAAGGAACGCCCTACGATCGTTCGGGAAAAACAGGCGGCGGCAGCAGTGGGGCAGGCCATGTTGATGCAGATCTACCATAACTTTTTTGACAGATATAATCAGACCGTTGCCCAGATCTTGCTGACAAAGGAAGAATTGAGCAGCGACAGCAGATACGAAAATACGAAGAATACTTTGGAAACACTATTGGAAATGGGCATCCTGCCGATTGTCAATGCCAATGACACGATTTCCACATACGAAATCGAAATTTCCGATAATGATCGCCTTTCCGCTATGGTGGCGGAGATCATCAAGGCAGACCTGCTGATTCTTTTAACGGATATCGATGCCCTCTATGATAAAGAGCCCCGTTCCAATCCTGATGCGAAACGGGTCGCAAATGTGGCGGCGGTGACCGATGAGATCAGAGCTATGGCGGGAGAAAAGAAAGGTTCGGAATTCAGTGTTGGCGGCATGAAGACCAAGCTGCAGGCAGCGATGATCTGCTTGGATGCGGGGGTTAAAATGGCGATCGCCCATGGGGAAGACCCGAAAGTTGTGCATCGCATTATTGATGGAGAAGATGTGGGCACACTATTTGGGTGATTTGTAAATTGAAAAAATAAGGAGGAAAAAGAGATGAGTTATTGTCCTAATTGTGGCAGACAGATCTTGGATGAAAGTTTGGGCTGCCCCGTTTGTAATGTGAAAAATAATATCGATCCTGCCAAGACTACAATCGATGGTCAGGCGGAAGAAGTCAAAGCAGAAGCAGTAGATAGCTTTACTGTAGAAGACAATGATGGAAAGACCCATCATTTTGAAAGCAATACGGAAACCGGTGATGCGGAATATGTCAGAAAAGAAAAAGTTTCTGCAGATGCCACCATCCACCCTTTGCTGAAAATACTGATTATCGTGCTGATTGTGATGGTAGGTGGGCTTGGTGCCATCGCAGGCTGTGTTGCCGGCGTTGTTCTTTCCAAAAGCCCCTCCGAGGATTATCGCCGTTTCGGTAAGCTGCTGATGACGGTCAGCGTTGTGATGATTGCTATTTGGCTCTTGTGCTGCGTCGTATCTGGTGTGCTTGGCGGTCTTGGATATTATAGTCTTGAATATTGATAGTATGGTTGATTTTTTGGAGAGAATGGGCTCTGCCGTCTGTCATCAGATGGCGGAGCGCAGTTTTATATGGGGAAATGGGAAAATGCCCCTCTGCGCCCGTTGTACGGGTATTTATATCGGCGTATTTTTTGCCCTGTGTTTTTTTCTTTGGAAAAAGCGGATGGCGGGAAATCAACCCTTTTCCGCAAAACAAATGCTCCTGACGCTCTGCTGTATCCTCCCCATGTCGGCGGATGGCTTTTGCAGCTATATGGGGCTTTGGGAAAGCAATCAGTTTTTGCGTGTCCTGACGGGAAGCCTCATTGGTGCAGTCGTTCCAGGGCTGCTTTTGTTGGCTGGGAATTTCGACCCTGTTGAGAAAAATGATAAGGCGATTTACAAAAATACGAAGGAATTGCTTTTTGTGGTCGTCTGCGGTGGGGCATTTGGTTTGTGTCTTTGGTTTGGGTTGCCCCTGCAAGGCATTGGGGCAATGCTTTCCATTGTAGGGGAAGTCTGTCTTTGGGCCGGTGTCCTTTGGCTGATTTTGAAAAATATTTTTGGAAAGAGGAAACTGCCCCTGCGGCGGATCTCTTTGGTACTGGTATTTTGCATCATTTTTGCAGTAGGAGGGTTTCTTCCATGAAAAAAGCATTGCGGGCAGAAGCCTTGAAACGGCGAGATGGGATGCCTTTGGCGGAGCGGGAAGAAAAAAGCAGACAAATCACGGCGCATATCCTGCAAAGCAAAGCATATCAATCCGCAAAAAGCATTTTCACTTTCGTGAGTATGGGCTCCGAAGTGGAAACGAGAGATATTATAGTTCAAGCATGGCAAGACGGGAAGATCGTTGCCGTCCCCAAAACGGAAAAGGGACGGGTAATGTATTTTCTGAAAATCGATTCTTTTGCAGATCTGAAAGAAGGCCATTTCGGCGTGATGGAGCCTTTGGGGGAAAAGGAAGATGCCATCGTTCCGGAAAGGGGCGATTTGTTTCTGGTGCCCGGAGCCTTGTTTGATACAAAAAGGAATCGCATCGGCTATGGCGGCGGTTATTATGATACTTACTTCGAAAACAATCAGGGATACAGGAAAATCGGATTGGCGTTCCAATCGCAGATGCGGACAGCACCGATCCCCACAGAAAAAACAGATATCCCTTTGGATGATATCGTAACGGAAAACGGATGGATGGGAGGAAGGAAACATGAGTAATCTGGTGGAAATGGGAAAAAAGGCAAAGGCGGCGGCAGTCGTTTTGGCTACATTGCCTACGCCCAGAAAAAATAAAGCATTGCTGGCCTCTGCCGATGCCCTGTTGGCGGCAAAGGAAGAGATTTTAGCGGCAAACAAAGCGGATGTGGATGCGGCATTGGAAAATGGCATCAAAGGTGCTTTCATCGATAGACTGACCCTGACAGAAGCCCGTCTGGGAGATATGGCTGATGGTCTGCGGCAGGTGGCAAAATTGGATGACCCCGTGGGCGAAGTGCTTTCCATGAAGACGCTGGACAATGGTCTGGTGGTAGGGCAGAAGCGAGTACCTATGGGTGTCATTGGCATTATTTTTGAAGCTCGCCCCAATGTGACAGCGGATGCCTTTGGTCTGTGTCTGAAAGCAGGCAGCGCGGTCATCCTGCGTGGTGGCAAGGAAGCCTTCCGCACCAATCAGGCTACCATCAAAGCCCTGCGCTCTGCCCTGGCGGCAGAGGGATTGCCGGAGGATTGCGTGCAGATGGTGCCTGATACCTCCAGAGAAACAGCCAATGAAATGATGCGTTTGAACGGCTACTTAGATGTACTGATCCCCCGTGGCGGCGCAGGTTTGATCAACAGTGTGGTGCAGAACAGTACCGTTCCTGTCATTCAAACGGGTGTAGGCAACTGCCATGTTTATGTGGATGAAAGTGCAGACCTTGAAAAAGCCGCAAGAATCGTCATCAATGCCAAAACTCAGCGTCCCGGTGTATGCAATGCCTGCGAAAGCCTTTTGGTACATGAAAAGATCGCGGAAACCTTCCTGCCGGAGATCGGCAAGGCTCTGCAGCAGAAGAAAGTGGAAATTCGCGGCGATGAAGCCACGCAAAAGCTGGTGGATGGTTCCATTGCGGCAACAGAAGAAGACTGGGGCACAGAATATGCTGACTTCATCATTTCTGCAAGAGTGGTGAAGGATCTGGATGAAGCTATCGATCATATCAGAAAATATTCCACAGGCCATTCCGAAGCCATTGTTACAGAAAATTATACCAATGCCCAGCGTTTCCTGAATGAAGTGGATGCGGCGGCGGTTTATGTCAATGCTTCCACCAGATTCACAGACGGCGGCCAGTTCGGCTTTGGTGCGGAAATTGGCATCAGTACCCAGAAGCTTCATGCCCGTGGGCCTATGGGTCTGAAGGAATTGACGACAACGAAATATATCATTTACGGTGACGGTCAGATCAGAGAATAAGCAGGAGGGAAAGCCCATGCAGGATACCCGTTATATGGATGCGTGGATACACGTGCCCCTTTGTAAAAAAGGGGATAAGCTATATCATTATACAACGGCAGATGGTGTACGGGGCATTGTAGAAAATCGTGAATTTTTGGCAACGAAAAGTGATTTCCTCAATGATAAGCTGGAATTTCAGTATGCGGTGGAGGTCATGGAACGGCTGACAGAAAAATATATTGTCAATCAAGAACTGCGGGAGCGTTTCTTTTTCAAGCTGAAAAAAGAGATCGACCGTTTGGGGGTCATCACGCCCATCTGCGAAGGCGATGGGGATTGCGGGATGGACGAAATGAGTTTTTATGTTGTTGCTTTTTCCAAATTGCAGAACAATGCCCTTCTTTGGGCAGAATTTACGGATTTTCGAGGATACTGTTTGGAATTTGATTATGAAAAGATTGTGGAAGGTTTTCAAAATCGAGTTTTCCTCCACGGCACGGTCATTTATGATGAAGAAGAGCAGATGAATGGATTGCTGGAATCTCTGCTTTCTTGTATCCGCAATCTGATCGAGGAGGGAGCGACGGATCTGGAGGGCTTTTTTGAAGAGGAAGCAGACCCTTCCGAGGAATCCTTGGATAAGCTGGTGACGGAGATGTCCGTGGTTTGCTCTGTTTATGCCATGTTTTTTAAAAAGAGCTTTTTTGAAGGGGAACAGGAATACCGCTTTATCTTTCCACCCTTGATTAACAATATTGGTACGGATAAGCCGAATTTTCGCCTGCTGGATCAGATTTTCCTGCCCTATATCATGGTGGAATTTGAGGGAGGAAAAGAAACGATCCCTCTGGAAAGCGTCATGGTGGGGGCGAAGAATAACAGTGATATTGCAGTCAGAGGAATGCGCTATTTTCTGAAGACCCAGGGCATTGATATCCCTGTGCTGCTTTCGGATATCCCTTTGCGTTATTAAAAAAGAGGAGCCTGTTTCGGGAACTGAAAAGTGCCGAGCAGGCTTTTTATATGGATTTGACTAATTTAGATGGTTCAGGTACAATACTATCATATGGCATTTTGAAATTTTACCTTGGAAAGGATTTGTGTATATGAACAATATGTTATTTGTACTTCTGCTGGGCATCCCCGGTATCCTTGTGGCAACAACCGCCCATGAATTTACAAGGGCTTTGCTTTCTACCATTTTTGGGGACAACTATCCCAAAAGCCAGGGAAGACTGACCTTGAACCCCGTCAAGCATTTTGAACCCATCGGTTTTCTGATGATGTATTTTAGCGGCGGCTTTGGTTGGGGCAAGCCTGTGGAAACCAGTGCCCTGTATTATAAAAACAGAAAAAGAGATACGCTGTTGGTGGCAATCCTCCCTTCTGTTGTGAATCTGGTTCTGGGGATCGTTTTCCTGGGGGTGTATCAGTCATTGAGTAGAAGTGGCGCCAATTATTATTTGGTGGTACTGCTCCAGTATATGGCTTATTACAACGTGGGTCTGGCGGTATATAATATCCTGCCTGTGGCACCTATGGATTGCGTAAAGGTGTTGGCGGTGCTGATGCCTGCCAACCAGTATTTCAAATATATGCAGAATGAAAAGCTGATCCAGATGATCTTCCTGTTCCTGCTGTTCTTTGGTTTGATCACAGGCTTTATGGAGAGCATCACTTATGGTGTGATGTCTTTGTTTGGCGGTATTTTTGGGTTGATTTAAGGAAGGGAAAGAGATGGATACGATCAATATCAGGCTGGATGCCTTCGAAGGTCCTTTGGATTTATTGTATCACCTGATCGAAAAAAATGAGATCGATATTTATGATATTCCCATTGCATCCCTGACGGAGCAGTATCTTGCCTTTTTGGATGCTGCGGAGGATCGGGATATGGACGGTATGAGTGAATTTCTTCTCATGGCGGCAACCTTGCTGGAGATTAAAAGCAAGATGCTCCTGCCTGCGCCAAAAAATGAGGAAGAGGAAGGTCCTGATCCCCGTGAAGAATTGGTACAGAGATTGTTGGAATATAAAAAGATCAAGGATGTGACTGATACCTTCAAGGAACGGGAAGAAGAAGCGGCATTGGTCTTTTATAAGGAAGCCGATGCATCTGTGGCGAAGCTGAAGGAACAGCCTCCCCAGGAATTGGAGGATTTATTGCAGGGCATTACCATGGATGACCTGTATCAGGCCTTTCAGCAGGTGATGGCACGAAAGGAAACAAAGGAGGATAAAGTCCGCAGCTCCTTCCGTTCTGTGCAGAAGGATTTGTTCACGGTGGGGGAGAAGATGGAATATATCCGTGACCTGCTGATTTTGCGTCCCTATGGGAAAACAGCTTTCCACACCATTTTTCGGAAAAATGCAGGGAAGATGGAAAAGGTCGTGACGTTCTTGGCTTTGTTAGAGTTGATTAAGCAGAAGGAAGTGCAGATTACCCAGGAGAGAAATTTCGGAGAGATCCTGATCAGCAAATACAGCGAAGGAGGAACAGAATGAGATTATCAGAACTGGAAGCTGTAGTGGAATCCCTGCTGTTCATTGCCGGGGATGCGGTGCCGCTGACATCTATTGCCCAGACCATTGAATTGGATAAAGCAACGGCCAAAGCAGTCGTTCTTGCTTTGGCAGATAAATATGAAAAGGAAAAACGGGGTCTGCGCATCGTGGAGATCGGAGGTGCTTATCAGATGTGCACGGCTGCGGAATGCTTCGAATATATCCGCAATATGTACAAAAGCCCCCAGAGACAGGGCTTGACCCAGTCTTTACTGGAAACACTGGCTATCGTTGCCTATAAACAGCCTATCACTCGTGCCCAGATCGAAGAGATTCGCGGGGTCAGCTCCGACCATGCGGTGGCAAAGCTGGTGGAAAAGCGGTTGATCTGCGAAGTGGGCAGAGGGGATACCCCCGGCAGACCTATTTTGTTTGGGACGAGCAATGAATTCCTGCGGTATTTTGGGTTTAAGAGTATCGGCGAGCTGCCCCCTCTGGAAGAGGAACAGGAGGAAGAGAATGGCGATGAATTGACCGTATAAGTACATAACGGAAACAAAAGATGAATAGAAATAGCAGGAGGAGGGATGCCTATGAAGCGGATAACCTTGTTACTCCTGCTTTTTTTATTGTCTGTAACCCCTGTTTTCGCTGCAGAACCCAATATTGCCGCTCAGGGGGCTGCCTTGATCGATGGAAAAACGGGACGGCTTTTATGGGAGAAAAACGGCGAGACCCCTTTTGCCATGGCGAGCACCACAAAAATCATGACAGCCATTCTGGTTTTGGAACAGGGGGATTTGGAGGACACTGTTACCGTCAGTAAAAATGCGGCGCATCAGCCGGAGGTACATATGGATCTGAAAGAAGGCGAGCAATGGAGAGTGGGCGATCTGCTTTCCGCCATGATGCTGCGTTCCTATAACGATGCTGCGGTAGCTTTGGCAGAGCATATTTCAGGGAGTGTGGAGAAATTCTGCGTTGAAATGACAAGAAAAGCGGAGGAAATCGGGGCAAGGGATACGGTTTTTGGTTCGCCCAATGGTCTGGACAGCCATTTGACCGATGCACAGCACCATTCCACAGCCTACGATATGTCTTTGATTGCGGCATACGCTCTGGAAAATGAGACCTTTCGGAAGATTGTCGCCCAGCCGGAGATCTCCGTGGCAGATATAGAAGGAAAGCATATCTGCAATGTCACCAATGCAGACCGTTTTTTGAAGGAATACAGCGGCGCATTGGGCATAAAAACAGGCTATACTAATAAGGCAGGACACTGCTTTGTTGGGGCAGCGGAGCGGGATGATGTCCTGTTGATTTCTACAGTTCTTGGCAGCGGCTGGGGGACAGCGGGGAAAGAGAAAAAATGGACGGATACAAAAGCCTTGATGGAGTATGGCTTCGATACCTTCCATCTCTATGAAGCGGTGGCAAAGGGAACTGTTTTGGGGGAAGTGAAGCTCATCGATTCTCCCGTGGAACAGGTGGAGACTGTTTTGGCGGAGGGGTATACGGCTTTGTTTTCGGAGAAGGAAATAGAAAACCTGCGTCTGGAAGTGGATTTGCCCAAAGAAATGGAAGCCCCTGTGGAAAAAGGAGAAAAGCTGGGAAAAGCTATCCTCTGGTTGGAAAATGAAAAATTGGCGGAAATTGATCTTTTGGCGGAGGAAGCAGCCCGACCCTTTACCCTGCAGGAAAGACTGCATAGACTGGCGGAAAACTGGCTGACTTGGAGAAATTTTTGACTTTCCCCGTATCCTCAGGTATACTGTTCTCAACAAATATTTTTGAGAGAACGGAGATTTCTATATATGGAAGAAAGATTGCAGAAATTCCTGGCAGAAGCCGGCGTGGCATCCCGCAGAAAGGCGGAAGAGCTGATCGCCCAGGGAAAAGTGAAGGTAAATGGCAAGGTTGTCACAGAAATGGGTATGAAGATCGACCCGGCCAAGGATGAAGTAACTTATCTGGACAAAAAAGTGACTACAAAAAATACAAAAATGGTCTATATCATGTTGTATAAGCCGGAGGGCTATGTCACAACGGCAAAGGAACAGTTTGGCAGACCTGCGGTAATGGATCTGGTCAAGGGCGTCAAGGAACGTATTTTTCCTGTAGGTCGGTTGGATTATGATACCTCCGGTTTGCTGTTGTTGACAAACGATGGCGATCTGACCTATAAGCTGACCCACCCTAAGCATGATGTGGATAAGACCTATATCGCAAAATTATACGGTGTCCCCGATGAGGGAGCATTGCAGAAATTCCGCAGAGGTGTAGTGATCGACGGCAAGCGGACAAAGCCTGCGAAAATCCAGATCATCGATAAAGATAAGGATGGTCGCTTTTGCACAGCGGAGATCATTATCCACGAAGGCAGAAACAGACAGGTGCGTAAGATGTGCGAAGCCATCAAGCATCCCGTGGCACAACTGAAGCGCGTGGCAACAGGCGAATTGAAGCTGGGCGATCTGCAGAAGGGGAAATATCGCCACCTGACAGAAAAGGAAGTCAAATACCTGAAAAAGCTGTAAGGAGGAATCCGTATGATTGATGATATTGTGGAATTGGTCGTAGATATTGCAACGGATATCGGCGGGGCTGTTTGGGAAAATCGCAAGGAAAAGAAAAAACAGCAGGAAGAAGAGGACGAACGGCAGCGTCAGGAAGATAGAGAAAGACCCCTGTAATAACAGGGGTTTTTTTATGCGCATTTGTAAAAATAAGGACCGCAATTTGGTTCATGGGTATGGATATAGGTCCATTTTCCCTCTGCGCTGAATAGATAGATATCTGGATCGGGAAGAAATCTGTGGTCGAGATCCTCCGCTTTCAGCAAATGAGCATTTTCCACCAGATAGGCTTCCTTTCTGCGTTGGAAGAAGAGGTAAACGGTATCTTTGGGGCAGCAGTCAAAAGCCTTTCGGGCAGCGTCCTCTATCAATGCGTCCAGCAGTTCGAAGCTGAACAGATGCCATTGATGCTGTTCAACATGGACACGCTTTCTTTCTTCTTTGGAAACAGATTGGGCGAAAAGCTTTGTCCATTTCGCCTTGGTGGCACTGTAGTGCACAGGGGTGAAGCGGATGCCTCTCTCCAGCAGTTCTTTGCGAAATTGCTGATAATCATAGGCATTCACATGATCGTAATATTCCCTTGCGGCTTCCATGATCTCGCTCAGCATTTCCTGTCTGTCCACGATCTCCGCCTTATCAGTAAGGGAAGGGGTTCGATTGCTTTCTTGTAAATATACATGGAAATTGATCAAATAATCGTCAAAATCATCGTCCAAAGGATGCACCTCCCGTTCTTTTTCGTATTTCAACTGTAACATGAAGAAAAAGGAAATGCAACGAGAGGGAATCCATTGTAAGGAATTCTTAACAAAATAAGGAAAAACAGATGGCTGCTTTTCTGCTTGAAAGGTGCTGTGCCTTGCCGTATAATGTATAGTTAGGAAAAAGTAGAGGAAATGGAGGAGAAAGCCTCATGGAACAGAAAAGAACAAGATTTTATCTGATCCGTCACGGGGAAACGGATTGGAACAAAGGCGGCCGCTATCAGGGCTGCACCAATATACAATTGAATGATGCTGGCAGAGAACAGGCTCGCCTTCTGGGCGAACGCTTCAAATATCTGCCTTTGGATGTGGTATATGTTTCTCCGCTGGACAGAGCGGTAGCCACAGCGGAGCCTTTGGCGGCTGCCCATGGGCTGACACCCATCAAAGATGCCCATTTCAGAGAGATCAACTTTGGCGAGTGGGAAGGACATACGATTGCAGAGCTGTCTGAAAAATTTGGAAAGGCGTATACAGATTTCTTTGAAAACCCCTTTGACCATCCCGTTCCCGGGGAAGGTTCCTTTCAGAATGCCATGGATCGCGCTATTGAAGGTTTCAATGCCTTGGCGGAAAAACATAAAGGGCAGAATATTGCCATCGTTTCCCACGGGGGCTTGCTGCGGGTCATGCTGGTAGGGTTGCTGGAAATGGGCGATGCTTTCTATCGGAAAACATGGATGACCAATACCTCTATCACTATGCTGGATGTGATGGAGGATGGCAGAAAGCTGCTGATGACGCTGAATGATAAAGCCCACTTGGAAATGGCTGAGGTATTCAAAAAGGGTGAATGATATGAAAAAGAAGATCATCGTGGTAGGTGCCGGAGCGGCAGGATTGATGGCGGCAGGCCGTGCGGCGGAAAAAGGCCATGAAGTTCATTTATATGAAAAAAATAATCGAATTGGGAAAAAAATACTCATCACAGGGAAGGGACGCTGTAACGTTACAAATGACAGTGATGTGGAAGGTTTGTTGGAGAATATTCCCGGCAATCCGTATTTCCTGTATAGTGCTTTTTATCAGCTGGACAGCTTTCAGCTGCAGGAATTTTTTCGTAATCTGGGACTGGAACTGAAGGTAGAACGGGGCAAGCGGGTTTTCCCTGTTTCCGACCGTTCTCTGGATGTGGTTCTGGCTCTGGAAAAATATCTGAAGAAAAACAAAGTGAAGCTTCATCTGGAAAGCCCTGTAGACAGTATCCTTATCGAAGAGGGTAAGGCAGTTGGCATCCGCCTGAAAAATGGAAAAGAAGAAAAAGCCGATGGTGTGATCGTTTGCACGGGCGGTCTTTCCTATCCCGGGACAGGCTCCACCGGTGATGGCTATCGTTTTGCCAAGGCGGCAGGCCATCATGTGACAAAGCTGTATCCTTCTCTGGTGCCCTTGAAAACAGCGGAGGATTGGTGCCATGCATTGATGGGCTTGAGTTTGAAGAATATTGAAATCACAATCAAAAATAATAAGGGAAAGAAGATATACAGCGACTTTGGGGAAATGCTGTTTACCCATTTTGGCGTTTCCGGCCCTGTTATTTTGAGTGCCAGCAGACATATCATCCTGACGATAGAAGAAGGGTATAAACTCTTTATTGATTTGAAGCCTGCCATGGATGAAAAGAAACTGGATTTGAGACTGTTGAGAGATTTTGAAAAATATGCAAATAAGGATTTTGCTAATGCCCTGGATGATCTGCTTCCCCAGAAGCTGATCCCTGTTATCATCCAATTGGTGGAGATCGACCCCCGAAAGAAGGTCAACAGCATTACCAAGGAAGAACGAAAACGTCTTTGTACCCTGCTGAAAGCCCTGCCTTTGACCATTACAGGCACAACGGGCTACAACGAAGCGGTGGTGACCTGCGGCGGTATCCATGTAGATGAAATCGACCCTTCCACCATGGAAAGCAAATTTGTAAAGGATCTGCATTTCGCAGGGGAGGTTTTGGATGTAGACGCCTATACAGGGGGGTTCAATCTGCAGATCGCCTTTTCCACAGGCTATGTGGCGGGGGAAAGCATCTGTCAGGCATAAGGAGGAACGAAAATGAAACGATTTGCCATTGCGGTGGACGGGCCTGCAGGCTCCGGCAAAAGCACCGTTGCAAAGATGGTTGCCAGAAAGCTTGGCATTATTTATGTAGACACAGGGGCGATGTATCGTACCGTTGCCCTGCATTGTACACAGGAAGGTATTTCTCTGGAGGATGAAGCAGCCGTTGTGGCTTCTCTGGATGGGCTGAATATGCGTATCCAGCCTGATACGGAAGGTCAACGTATTTTCCTGAATGAAGAGGATGTGACAGCAAAGATCAGAACAGCGGAGATCGGCAAAGGTGCTTCCGTTGTTGCGGCATATCAGAAGGTCAGAGAACGGATGGTAGAATTGCAGCAGGAAATGGCACGGGAGCAGTCTGTCATTATGGACGGCAGAGACATTGGTACAGTGGTGCTGCCCCATGCGGAAGTGAAAATCTATCTGGATGCTGATGCAGAGGAAAGAGCCCATCGCCGTGTGGGTGAGCTGGAAGCCAAGGGTGAAACAGCTGATTTCGAGGAGATCAAAAAAATGATCATCCAGAGGGACTATAACGATATGCACAGAGAACACAGCCCTCTGAAAAAAGCAGAGGATGCGGTCAGCCTGGATTCTACAGGTATGAGCATCGAGGAGGTATTGCAAGCGATCCTGGATATTACAGCGGAAAGGGTGAGAGAAAAATGAAGGGTGAATCTTGGTTTTGCAGACTGGCAGTAAGACTGGTAAGGATTTGGTTTGCCATCATGTTTAAAGTTGAGGTCATCGGCAAGGAAAATGTGCCGGAGGATGGGAATGCCATCATCTGCTGTAACCATTACAGCAATTATGACCCCTTTGCTGCAGCGATTTATCTAGATAGACTGCCTCATTATATCGGTAAAAAGGAACTATTCAAATATAAGATCGTGGCATGGGCTTTGAATGAATGTGGGGTATTCCCCATCGATAGAAAGGCTTCCATGGATATGAAGGCTGTAAAAACAGCTTTAAAAGTGCTGAAAGAAGGCAAGATTCTGGGTATTTTTGCGGAAGGCAAGCGTGTCAAAGAAGGGGAGGAAGTAGATGCCAAGGGCGGCGTGGCTTTGTTTGCCATGAAGGGCAATGCGCCTGTGATCCCCTGTGCCATCAGCGGCAAATACAAATTCCGTCAGAAAATCACAGTCCACTATAGCGAACCCCTGACACTGGACGAATTCCGTAGTCAGAAGCTGACAACAGAAGTGATGGGACAGATCACAGAAGTGATTATGGGCAGAGTAGAAGAAATGAAGGTGAAAGCATGAGTAATGTAACACTGGCAGAATCCGCAGGGTTTTGCTTTGGTGTAAAGCGTGCCATCGAAATGGCTTATGCGGAAATCGAAAAAAACAATGGTACGCCTCTATACTCCTATGGTCCCCTAATCCATAATAAAGAAGTAACAGGCGATCTGGATAAAAAAGGTCTGCATATCATCGAGTCTTTGGATGGCATCGAGGAAGGCACCGTTGTCATCCGTTCCCATGGCGTTGGCAAATTTTTGTACGACGCTCTGGAGGAAAAGGGCATGAAGATGGTGGATGGTACCTGTCCTTTTGTAAAAAAAATACATAATATCGTAAAAGAGGCTTGGGAAAATGGCAAAAGCGTTATCATTGCCGGGGACGGCAATCATCCTGAAGTCATGGGGATCAATGGCTGGTGCGGAAACAGCGCAGTCATTCTGGAAAGTCCCGAAGCAGCAGCTACGGCAGATCTGCCCGCAGACAAGGAATATGCAGTTGTCGTTCAGACCACCTTCCGCCAGAGTAAATTTGACGAAATGTTGGATATTTTAAGAGAAAAGGGATTGTCTCTGGATATTTCCCAGACCATTTGCTCCGCAACAGAAAAGAGACAGAAGGAAGCCGTGCAGTTGTCCCAAAGCGTAGATAAGATGATCGTGATCGGCGACAAAAAAAGCTCCAATACGCAAAAGCTGGTGGAGATATGCAAAAAAAATTGCAAGAATACCGTTCATATTGAAACAATTTGCGATTTGGTGTTGAAAACTTTTTCGAAGGATGATAAAATAGGTATAACTGCAGGTGCGTCCACACCGCCTGCAATAATTAAGGAGGTAGTAGTTACTATGAGCGAATTTGAAAATGCACAGAATTTAGGAGAGGAAGTAAGCTTTGAGCAGATGTTGGAAGAATCTCTCGTTACACTGCATACTGGCGATGTTGTAAAAGGCACAGTTATCCAGGTAGTTGGCGAAGAAGTTTCCGTTAATCTGGGTTTCAAATCTGACGGTGTTATCCCCAGAGGCGAATTCAGCAGAGATACAACAGTAGTTCCCAGCAAAGTAGTTCAGCCTGGCGATGAAATCGAAGTTTTCGTTGTTCGTGTTAACGATGGAGACGGCAATGTTCTGCTGTCCAGAAAACGCATCGAAGAACAGAAGGGCATGGAAGATATCGAAAAGGCTTTCAATGAAAAAACAGTTGTTACAGGTACAGTAACAGATGTTGTAAAAGGCGGCCTGATTGCAGTTGTAAATGGCGTAAGAGTATTCATCCCCTCTTCCCAGGTTTCCAATAGATTCATCGAAGACCTGAGCGTATTCAAAGGTCAGGAACTGGAATTCAATATCATCGAAATGGACAGAGTAAAACGTCGTATCATCGGCGGCAGAAAAGCTCTGGTTGAACAGGAAATCGCAGCAAAGAGAGCAGCTCTGTTCGAAACAATCGAAGTTGGCTCCAAGATCGCTGGTACAGTATCCAGACTGACAGACTTCGGTGCTTTCGTTGATCTGGGCGGCGTAGATGGTCTGATCCACATCTCTGAAATGAGCTGGGGCAGAATCTCTAACCCCAGAGAAGTGCTGAAAGAAGGTCAGGCAGTTGAAGTATTCGTTCTGGATGTAGACAAAGAAAAAGGCAAAATCAGCCTGTCCCTGAAAGATGCGAACATGAACCCTTGGAAACTGGCAGCAGATAAATATGCAGTTGGTTCCATCGTAGAAGGTAAGGTTGTTCGTATGGTACCTTTCGGTGCTTTCGTTGAACTGGAACCCGGCGTAGATGGCCTGGTACACATCTCTCAGATCGCTAACAAACACGTTGTAAAACCTGAAGATGAACTGAAGGTTGGCGAAATCATCAACGTGAAGGTTCTGGAAGTAAATTCCGAACAGAAAAAGATCAGCCTCTCCAAGAGACAGGCAGACGCTCCTGTGGAAGAAGCTCCTGCAGAAGAAGCTCCCGCAGCAGAATAATCCCGTGTGCAAAAGCTCCCATTGTGGCGTGACCATGGTGGGAGTTTTTTTCATTTTCATCTCTTCAACAGCATAAAAAAATTTTTTATAGACATTTTGTGCAAAATGCAATGAGAAATTTTCATGCAGAAAAGAAAAGCCTTAGAAATGGGACTTTTCTATATTTTAAAAGAAAAAATAAGGGCTTTATTGCATTTTCTATATATGCAGGTTTTGAATAATATTAAAAAATTTTATAAAAGAGCTTGATTTATAGAAAAACCATTAGAAAACAATAAAAAAACTGACATTGTTATGCAAGTGATTTTATGTTATACTTTTAAAGTAGTTTAGTGGGATAGAGGAGGAAAGTGCATGGAAAAACGTGAAATTTTCCGTTTTATCGACCATACATTGCTGAAACAGGACGCAGTCTGGGAACAGATCCGCGAAATTTGTCTGCAGGGTATGGAATGTAATACTGCTTCCGTATGTATCCCACCTTCTTTTGTAAAGCAGGCAGCTGATTTTGTGGAAGGAAAACTGCCCGTTTGCACAGTTATTGGTTTTCCGAATGGATACCAAACTACAGCGGTAAAAGCTTTTGAAGCGGCAGAGGCTGTGAAGGATGGTGCGGCGGAAATCGATATGGTCATCAATATCGGTTGGGCAAAAGCAAAACGGTATGATGATATCCTGCAAGAGATTGATACAGTCAAGGATGCCTGCGGCGGGAAGCTGCTGAAGGTCATCATCGAAACCTGCCTTCTGACAGAAGAAGAAAAAATCGCCCTTTGTGATGTGGTGAGCCGTTCCAAAGCGGAATTCATCAAAACCAGCACAGGCTTTGCCGGCGGCGGAGCAACGCTGGAAGATATCCGACTGTTCAAAAAATATGTGACAGGGGATACGAAGATTAAAGCCGCAGGCGGCATCAGATCCGTTGCCGATGCGGAAACCTTCCTGATAGCAGGTGCGGATCGGCTGGGAACCAGCTCTCTTCTTGCCATGCTGAAGCAGGAGATTAAAAAATAAGCCCATAAATATGCAGAAGATAATTTCGTGCATATTTCATAAAAATAACCTGAAATGGGAAAAAGAAAAAGGAGGAGTTTAAAATGAGTTTATTTAAGAAATTTGCAGCAATGACACTGGCAATGACAATGGCATTCAGCTTCGCAGCATGTGGTGGTTCCGAGGAGGCACCTGCAGATGACACAGCAGCTGATGGCAAAACTTACATCATTGCTACAGACACAACATTTGCACCTTTCGAATTCCAGAATGAAGCTGGCGACTATGTAGGTATCGATATGGACCTGCTGGCAGCTATCGCAGAAGATCAGGGCTTTGAATATGACCTGCAGTATCTGGGCTTCGATGCAGCTGTACAGGCTCTGGAGTCTGGTCAGGCTGACGGTGTGATTGCCGGTATGTCTATTACAGATGCTAGAAAAGAATCCTTTGATTTCTCTGATCCTTACTTCGACAGCGGCGTTGTAATGGGTATCGCAGCAGATAACGAAGAAATCAAATCCTATGAAGATCTGGCTGGCAAAAAGGTTGCAGTAAAGAGAGGTACAGAAGGTATGGACTTTGCTGAATCCATCAAGGATCAGTATGGCTTCGAAACAGTAGTATTCGATGATTCCAGCGCAATGTGCATGGACGTAGTTGTTGGCAACAGCGTAGCTTGCTTTGAAGACTATCCCGTATTGGGCTATGGTATCACACAGGACAATGGTCTGAAAATGGTAACAGATAAAGAACAGGGCAGCTCTTATGGCTTTGCAGTAGGCAAAGGCGTAAATGCAGAACTGCTGGAAATGTTCAACACAGGTCTTGCTAACCTGAAAGAAAGCGGCAAATATCAGGAAATTCTGGATACATACATCCAGGAATAATTCCCGAAGGAGTAGTGCCTCATGAGTAGTTTTTTTGAGTATGTGGGACAGTGTATGCCTCAGCTTTTGATCGGCTTGGAGCTTACACTACAAATGACAATTCTTTCTTTGATTTTGGCAGTTGTGATTGGTCTGATTGCTTGCCTGTTCAGCATTTCTAAAGTAAAACCCTTGAATTGGATCTCTGGCATTTATCTGAGTCTGATTCGTGGGACACCTCTGATGGTACAGGCATTCTTCATCTACTTTGGTATCACAGGCGCTTTAGGGATCAGAATCACTTCCTTTAAGGCGGCGATTATTGTTCTGTGCCTGAATGCCGGCGCATATCTGTCTGAAATCTTCAGAAGCGGTATTGCGGCGGTAAATAAAGGTCAGATGGAGGCTGCAAGAAGCTTGGGTCTGCCTTATAGCGTAGCGATGAGAAAGATCATCCTGCCTCAGGCTATCCGTATCGTTATTCCTTCCGTTCTGAACCAGTTCATCATCACACTGAAAGATACTTCTATCCTTTCTGTTATCGGCTGTGGTGAACTGATGCGTCAGGGCCAGTTGATCGTAGCGAGAAACTATAAAAGTTTTAAAACATATGCCATCGTTGCAGTCATGTATTACGTTGTGGTAGTTGTTTTGACAAAAATCTTCCAACTGGTTGAAAGGAGGCTGGCAAACAAATGATCAAGGTAAAAGTTGAACAATTGAAAAAAAGCTTTGGCAGCCTGGAAGTATTAAAGGGTATCGACTTGGAAGTCAAAGAAGGGGAAGTAGTTTGTCTGATTGGTCCTTCCGGTTCTGGCAAGTCTACATTTTTGCGCTGCCTGAATCGTCTGGAAGAAACGACTGCAGGCACTGTAATTGTCGATGATAATGATATCACCGATCCAAAATGTAATATCAACAAGGTTAGGGAGAACATTGGCATGGTGTTCCAGCAGTTCAATCTGTTCCCTCATCTGAATGTTTTGGAAAATATCATGCTGGCCCCTGTGGACAGAAAGAAAATGTCTAAGGAAGAAGCAAAGCAGACAGCTGAACGCCTGCTGGCAACAGTAGGCTTGGCGGAAAAAGCAGCGGAATATCCTGCGAATCTTTCCGGCGGTCAGCAGCAGCGTGTTGCCATTGCCCGTGCATTGGCGATGAAACCCGATATCATGCTGTTTGATGAACCCACATCTGCGCTGGACCCTGAAATGGTAGGCGAAGTTTTGGAAGTAATGAAGCAGTTGGCGAGAGACGGTATGACTATGATCGTTGTAACCCATGAAATGGGCTTCGCAAGAGAAGTAGCAGACCGTGTCATCTTCATGGATGGCGGCTACATCGTGGAGCAGGGGACACCGGAAGAGGTGTTCGGCAACCCTCAGAATAAGAGAACACAGGATTTCCTGAATAAAGTTCTTTGATCTCAAAAAAGGAACGGCAGAATCGAAAGATTTTGCCGTTTTTTATATGCATTTATTTATATGCATTTATTAGCTAAAGATGTTTTTCAGAAAGGCTTTCTGGACAAATGGAGCAAAAGATGGTACTCTAAAAAACACATAAACAAAAGAAAAAAGAAAAGAGGAAGAAATATGATCGCAGTTATTGTAAATACCCTGACCGTATTGATCGGCAGTGCCATTGGCTTATTATTGAAAAAGGGCATCCCTGAACGGATCACAGATACCTTGATGAAGGGAATCGGTTTATGTACCCTCTATATTGGTTGGAGTGGCACTCTGAAAGGGGAAAATACCCTGGTACTGATCCTTTCTATGGCCATTGGTATTGTCATCGGGGAAGGTCTGGACTTGGATGATAAATTGAATCGCTTTGCCACAGGTATGGAAAACCGCTTCAAAAAAGACGGCGGCCAAATATCTTTGGCGGAAGGCTTTGTGACGGCATCTTTGCTGTTCTGCGTTGGGGCAATGACCATTGTTGGTTCCCTGCAGGCGGGTCTTTCCGGGGATTATGAAATGCTGTATACCAAATCTGTACTGGATCTGATCTCCTCTATGGTGTTTGCCTCTTCTTTGGGCATCGGCGTCATGCTGGCAGGGGGCTTTGTTCTGGTTTTTCAGGGGGCTATCGTTTTGTTGGCTCAGTTCGTAGCACCATTCCTGACGGATGCGGTCATTGCAGAAATGGTCTGCTCCGGTTCTCTCATTATTTTTGCTTTGGGTTTGAACATCGTAGGCATCACAAAGCTGAAGGTGCTGAATTTCCTGCCTGCTATTTTCCTACCTATTGTGCTTTGCCCTGTGTTAAATTTAGTCATGTAAACAAAAAAGAGTCCTTTTGGACTCTTTTTCATGATACATCAATTTATGCATCAATAAAAAACTGCTGTGGCATAGGTTGGCTGGCAAAAAGTAGCGGTGCCAAGCTATAGGCGTAGCTGCCGGCATGGTTGAAAGTCACCAGATCGCCGATAGTTCCTTTTTTGACGGTAACATCTTTTGCCATGATATCTGCTCCCGAACAAAGATGACCAACGATATCGACGACTTCTGTTTCATCGCTGTCAGAAAGGACATAAATATCATAACTGTCATTTTCTGTGGCAAAGGGCTCATAGAACGCACCAATATGATCCGGATGGAAAGGCAGAAGGAATTGGCGCAGAACCGGTTTGAAGAATCCATTCGCACCATTTTTCACGATGTAAAATTTTTTGCCATAGGATTCCTTGATATCTACGATTTCCGTGACATAGGTGCCGCAGTCGCAGGCGAGAAATCGACCGCTTTCCAGAATTAGTTTTGCAGAAAGGAGATGTTTTTCTTTTGCAGAAGAAATGATTTTATTCAGCTTTTTATAATCCAGTGGAGATTGTTTTTCTGCATCATAGACCATACCGATTCCGCCGCCGAAATTGATATATTTCAGTTCTGTGCCAAGAAAATCTTGCAAGCGAACGGCGAGAGCCATGACGTTATCATAGTATTTGCCCAGTTGTTCCGTATCTAATACTTGAGAACGAATGTGGATATGAAGTCCCTCAAAGGAGAGATGAGGATATTTTTTTGCAAAATCAACTGCTCGGATGTGGCTTTCCGCTATGCCGAATTTGGAAGGAACCTGCGGTGAACCATCCATCGTAAAATCAGGGTGGATACGCAGCCCGACAGGCAGATGTAGATTGCGGTCGTCAGCCAGTTTTTCCAAAAGTATCAGAACATGAAAGCTGTCGGCGATGATATGGCATTTTCCGATGACTTGAGCAAGATCCTCATTGGTGGGGGCGGGGCAGGAATAATAGATATTTTCTGCAGGCATGCCTGCCTCTATAGCCAGAGCTACTTCCTTTGCGGAGGCAGCGTCTGCACCGATGCCCAGAGCTGCCATCTTTTTCAATACAGGCAGAAAGGGATTGGCTTTGACAGAAAAAAGAAACTGGAACCCGGGAAAGGTTTCCTGCAGGATAGATGCCTGTTCTGAAATGACTTTTCCGTCATAGATATAGAAAGGAGCAGGGTGTTCTGCTCTGATTTTTTCAATAAAATGCATAAAATTTCTCCTTTTGTGGTATAAATAGACAAACGTCTTTCCTCCATTATATTCTACAAGGGGGAATCTTGCAAGGAGATGGGAATTTGCTGAAAACCCCTTGCAAATCCAGGGGGAAAGTGGTATAGTACTTTATAGTAAAGATATAAGTTGTCGGTGAAAAGAGTGGGTAAATCAACCCGCTCTTTGTTGTTGTATAGGAGATTTTTGGAAAAAGAGGTGTAAAAATGGCGAAAGGAAGCAACACAGAAAGCAAAGTGCTGCCTCTTCTGGAACCCATCGTGGAAGCCAACAATCTGGAATTGGTAGATCTGGAATTCGTAAAGGAAGGCGTGAACTGGTACCTGCGTGTATATATCGACAAGGAAGGCGGCGTCAATATCGATGACTGCGAACAGGTAAGCCGTGCGCTGGAAGCCAAACTGGATGAGGCTGACCCCATCGAGCAGGCATATATTTTGGAAGTAAGCTCTCCCGGTATCGACAGACCCTTGAAGAAAGAGGCTGATTTTGTAAAATATCAGGGCGAGATCATCGATGTGAAGCTGTATAAGCCCCAGAATGGAAGCAAGCAGTATCAGGGCAAGCTGCTGGGACTGGAAAATGGCGTGCTTTCCATTGAGGAAGAAAACGGAAATGTGGTGACATTTGAACATAAAGATACAGCCAGTGTGAGACTGGCAGTGATCTTCTAATCAAAGGGAGGAATCTGGAAAATGGATAGTAAAGAATTTTTGGATGCATTGAACCTGGTTGCAAAGGAAAAGGGCATCGACAAAGAAGTGATTTTTGAAGCCATCGAAGCATCTTTGGTTTCTGCATGCAAGAAAAATTTCGGTACAAGCCAGAATATCAAAGTAATCATCGACAGAGAAACAGGCAATGTTGCCTGTTATGCACAGAAAACTGTGGCTGACCCTGTAGAAGACCCTCAGCTGGAGATTTCTATTGAAATGGCTCATGTGCTGAACCCCAACTATGTAGTTGGTGACGTAGTAGACCTGGAAGTAACACCCAAGGATTTTGGCAGAATTTCCGCCCAGACAGCAAAACAGGTTGTTGTGCAGAAATTCCGTGAAGCAGAAAGAGAAATCCTGTTCAACCAGTACATCACAAAAGAACGGGAAGTGGTAACAGCCATCGTTCAGAGAAAAGAACGCAGAAATGTGATCGTACAGATGGGCAAGATCGATGCCGTTTTGGCTGCGAATGAACAGATCCCCGGCGAACAGTACAATTTCATGGATCGTGTGAAGGTATACGTTCTGGAAGTAAAACAGACAACAAAAGGTCCTCAGATCTTTGTTTCCAGAACACACCCCGAACTGGTAAAGCGTCTCTTTGAACAGGAAGTGCCTGAAGTACATGACGGTACTGTTGAAATCAAGAGCATTGCCAGAGAAGCAGGCAGCAGAACAAAGATCGCTGTTTATTCCAAAAATGAAAACGTTGACGCTCTGGGTGCCTGCGTAGGTCAGAATGGCTACAGAGTAAATGTCATCGTAAACGAGCTGGGCGGCGAAAAGATCGATGTAATCAACTGGAGCGAAGATCCTAAGGAATTTATCGCAGCAGCTCTGAGCCCTTCCAAGGTTTTGGAAGTTGTCCTGAACGAAGCAGAACAAAGCGCAAAGATCGTTGTGCCTGACCATCAGCTGTCCTTGGCCATCGGGAAAGAAGGCCAGAACGCAAGACTGTCTGCAAAACTGACGGGCTGGAGAATCGACATTAAGAGCGAAACACAGGCAAGAGAAACAAACTTCCTGGCAGAAGAACCCGTGGCAGAAGAAGTTGCAGCGGAAGAAACTGCAGCGGAAGCAGCAGAAGAAATGGACGCTCTGGAAGCCATCGATGCAATCGAAGCTGCCCCTGAAGCAGAAGCATAAAAGGGAGGAGAGCGTATGAAGCAGAGAAAAGTACCTCTCAGAAAATGCACCGGTTGCCAGGAAATGAAAAATAAAAAAGAACTCATCCGTATCGTGAGAAATGATGAGGGCGAGTTTTCTTTGGACCGCACCGGCAAAAAGCCCGGTCGCGGCGCATATATTTGTCCCAATGGGGAATGTCTGGCGAAAGCACAGAAATCCAAAGGGCTGGAACGCTCCTTCAAGGCACCTGTGCCGAAGGAAGTGTATGAACAGCTGCTGCAGGAGATGGAGGAAGAAACGAATGCATAAATTTCTTTCCCTTCTGGGACTTTGCAAGCGGGCAGGCAAACTTGCCGCAGGCGAAGTGGCAGCAGAACAGGCGGTACGCAAGAAGCAGGCGTATCTGCTGATCTTATCGGAAGATGCTTCTAAAAATACAAAAAAGAAATTTATCAATTCCGCAGTGTATTATGAATTGCCTTTGATAGAGGCAGGGACGAAACAGGAATTGGGCAGAGCCATCGGCGCTGATATGCGCTCCATCATCGCAATCACCGAAGAAGGCTTTGCGAAGAAATTGAGACAGCTGGCGGAAGAGACCATAGAGAATAGAACGAAGGTCGGTGAAGATTGATCTTCGAGAAAGACGAGGTGTTGTGGAATGTCCAAAATTCGAATTTATGAACTGGCAAAGCAGCTGGGCGTTGCCAATAAAGCTCTGATGGAAAAAATCAACAGTGTTGGTATCGAAGCAAAAAGCCACATGGCAATGCTGACAGAAGAAGAAGCCGCAAAGGTGACAGCACTGTATCAGCCGAAAAAAGAAGAGCCCCAAAAAGAAGTGCCTAAGCAGGAAGCACCCAAAAAGGAAGCACCCAAGAAAGACGCACCCAAAAAGGAAGCGCCCAAGCAGAATGCACCCAAACAGGATGCACCCAAAAAAGATGCGCCTAAGCAGAATGCACCCAAACAGGATGCACCTAGAAAAGATAATAACCAGAAACAGGGCGGCAACAGACCTGCCCAGAAACAGGATAACAGAAACGATAACAGACAGGGCAAGCCTCAGCAGCAGAACGGCCCCAAACAGGGCGGCAATCAGCAGCAGGGCAAACCTCAGAATAAAGATAACAACAAAGGCAAAGATAAAAAGGGCAACAAAAACGGCAATAAAAACGGTCAGAAGGTAAGAGAAAACCCCATGGAACGCAGACGTCGTGAAATGGAAGAAGAAGCAGCGCTGATGGCAGAGTTGGAAGCACTGGAAGCAGCAGAAAAAGCTGCAAACGCTGATCCTGTGATCAAATATATCCCTGAAAGCATCACCGTGAAGGATCTGGCAGAAGTCCTGGGCAAAAAAGGTTCCGATCTGGTAATGAATCTGATGAAAAAGGGCAAAATGCTGGCGATCAATGCTACACTGGATTTTGATACAGCTGCAACTATCGCAGAAGAGTACAACGTGATTCTGGAACTGGAAGAAGAAAAAGATATCATGGAAGAAGCCTTCGGCACAGAGGAGGAAGAGGATGAATCCAAACTGGAAGAACGTCCTCCCGTAGTTGTTGTTATGGGTCACGTTGACCATGGTAAAACTTCCCTGCTGGATGCCATCCGTCATGCAAATGTAACAAAAGGCGAAGCCGGCGGTATCACACAGCATATCGGTGCTTACACCGTGCAGATCGACGGTAAACCCATCACTTTCCTGGATACACCCGGTCACGAAGCCTTCACAGCAATGCGTATGCGTGGTGCACAGATCACAGATATCGCCATCCTGGTAGTTGCTGCCGATGACGGTGTTATGCCTCAGACAGTAGAAGCTATCAACCATGCGAAAGCCGCAGGCGTTGAAATCATCGTTGCCATCAATAAAATGGATAAACCTTCTGCAAACCCTGACAGAGTAAAACAGGAACTGACAGAATATGATCTGCTGGCAGAAGACTGGGGCGGTACAACCGTATGTGTACCTGTTTCCGCTCATACCAAAGAAGGTATCGATAATCTGCTGGAAATGATCATCCTGACAGCAGAAATGAAAGAACTGAAAGCAAACCCCAACAAAAAAGCAAGAGGTGCCATCATCGAAGCACAGCTGGATAAAGGCCGTGGCCCCGTTGCAACCGTATTGGTACAGAGCGGTACGCTGCGTGTCGGTGACCCTGTTGTTGCCGGCCCTGCTTATGGTAAGATCAGAGCCATGACAGATGATAAGGGCAGACGCGTAAAGGTTGCAGGCCCTTCCACACCTGTTGAGATTCTGGGTCTGTCCGAAGTGCCTTCCGCCGGTGACAGCTTCTATGTAGCGGCAAACGAAAAACAGGCAAGACAGCTGGCAGAAAGTGTGATCGCAAAGAACAGAGAAACACTGATCGGTCAGACACCCCAGAAAGTATCCCTGGATGATTTGTTCAACCAGATCCAGAGCGGTAACATGAAGGAACTGGGCATCGTCGTAAAAGCAGACGTACAGGGTTCCGTAGAAGCCGTTCGTCAGTCTCTGGAAAAACTGTCCAACGAAGAAGTGCGTGTTCGCATCATCCACGGTGGTGTTGGTGCCATCACAGAAAGCGACGTTATGCTGGCATCCGCATCCAATGCTATCATCATCGGCTTCAACGTTCGTCCCGAACCTGCTGCAAAAGCATTCGCCGACGAAGAAAAGGTCGATGTTCGTCTGTATCGTGTCATCTACAACGCCATCGAAGATATTCAGGCTGCGATGAAGGGTATGCTGGATCCTGTATACGAAGAAAAAGTTCTGGGTCACGCAGAAGTTCGTCAGACCTTCAAAGCCTCCGGCGTTGGTACAATCGCAGGCAGCTATGTCAAAGACGGTAAAATCGTACGTAACTGTCAGGTTCGTATCGTTCGTGACGGTATCGTTGTTTACGAAGGCGATCTGGAAAGCTTGAGACGTTTCAAGGATGACGTAAAAGAAGTTGCCGCAGGCTATGAATGTGGTCTGGTATTCAAAAAATACAATGATATCAAAGAAGGCGACTGGGTAGAAGCCTTCACGATGGTAGAAGTACCGCGCTAATCCAACCGAATCAAGGTGAAAAGATATGAAAACAAACAATAGACTTTCCCGCATCAATGACGAGATCATGAAGGAACTGTCTCAGATCATCCGAGCAGAGCTGAAAGATCCCCGCATCGGTGCGATGACAAGCGTCATCCGCGTGGAAACAACACAGGATTTGAAATACTGTAAGGTTTTTGTTTCCGTACTGGGTGACGAAACAGATAAAGAAAATGTGATGAAAGGGCTGAATAACGCAGGTGGCTTTATTCGCCGCCTGATTGCCCAAAGGATCAATCTGCGCTACACACCGGAGCTGAGATTCAAATTGGATGAATCTGCAGAATATGCCATCCACATGGATCAGCTTTTCAGCCAGATTTCCAAAGAACGAGAAGAGAGAGATGCTGAATGATGAAAGCAAATGACTCTTTTGAAAAAATCATGGAAGGGATCTTGTCAGCCGATTCTATCGTGCTGGCAGGGCACATCAACCCTGATGGGGATGCCATCGGCGCCTGCTTGGCACTGGGGGGTGCCCTAGAGAAGAGTGGTAAAAAAGTACAGGTCGTATTGGAGAAATATGCGGACAAATATCATCTGATCCCCAACGGACATTTGGTTTGTGAAGCGGAAAAAGCAGAAGTGCCTGAGCTTTTTATTGCCTTGGACTGTGGGGATGAAGGTCGCCTTGGTGCTGCTGCAGAGATTTTTCAAAAAGCATCCAAGAAAATCAATATCGACCACCACGGCAGCAATTCCTTTTTCGGGGAACTGAATTATGTGGATGCGGATGCTTCTTCCACCAGTGAGATCATCTTCCGCCTGCTGAAAGACCGTCTGCCTATCACAGCAGCGGAAGCGGCAGGGCTCTATGCCGGGTTGATCTATGATACAGGCGGTTTCCGTCATTCCTCCACTTCTCCTGAAACCATGAAGATTGCCGGGGAATTGATGGACTATGGGATTCCTTTTACAGAGATTTATAACAGGTTTTTCGATAGCCGCAGCTTTTCTGAGCTGAAGATCATGGGGAAAGCCTTGGACAATGCGGAACTTCTCTTTGACGGCACTGTAGTTTGTTCTACCATCACCACGGCAGAGATCGAAGCATTGGGCGGCAGCAACAAGGAATTGGATGCCATCATCAATTACCTGAAAGGTGTGCTGGGGGCAAAGGTGGCTTGTTTCTTCTATGAAAAGACGGAAACGGATGTAAAAGGCAGCTTCCGTGGCAATGATGGCTACGATGTCTGTGCGCTGGCGCAGAAATTTGGCGGCGGCGGTCATGTGAAGGCGGCAGGCTGTACCATTTCCGTACCCATTGCCGAAGCAAAAGCCATGGTATTGGCGGAAGTGGAAAAAATGCTGTAAGGGGAAAACAGCAGTTTGCTTGCGGGAAGGAAACAAGAGACAAAAATACTTTTTGCTCGAATGTGACCGACCCTATACCAAAAAGGAGGTACTGTTTTTGGACGGTATTTTTAATATATACAAGGAAAAGGGCTTTACCTCCCATGACGTGGTGGCAGTGGTGCGCCGCACCATCCACATGAAAAAGGTGGGCCATACAGGCACCCTCGATCCCGATGCGGAGGGCGTTCTGCCTGTCTGCGTGGGCAAGGCCACGAAGCTGTCCGATGTCATTATGGACGGCAGAAAAAGCTATCGTGCGATGCTGAAATTGGGTGTTACAACCACCACGGAGGATGCCTCCGGTGAAGTGCTGGAAACAAAGCCTGTGGACTTCAACGAAGAGAAGATTCGGGAAGTGGTGGATTCTTTCATTGGCAGGCTGGAACAGGTGCCGCCTATGTATTCTGCGGTAAAGGTCAATGGGAAAAAACTCTATGAACTGGCCAGAGAAGGGAAAGAAATTGAGCGGAAATCCCGCACCATCGAGGTGTATGATATCCGTATCCGTCAATTCCTGCCCCCCGATCGGGTGGAGATGGATGTGGATTGCTCCAAGGGAACTTACATCCGTACCCTGTGTGCCGATATTGGCAAGGCCTTGGGCTGCGGTGGCCACATGGAAGAACTGTTGCGGACGGCAACAGGTGCATTTTCTCTGGAAAATGCCATCCGCCTTTCTGAATTGAAAGAACTGGCAGAACAGGAACAGGCAGAAGAAGCTCTGCTGACCATGGAAGAAGCCCTGAAGGATTTCCCTGTTATAAAGGTGGCGGAAAATTCTACAAAGCTGCTTTATAACGGCGGGAAGATCCGGGAGAAATTTTTTGAACAAAAACCTACGTCCCTGCAGGTGGGCGAGATCGTCGCTGTATACGATTTTGAAAACAACCTGGTAGGGCTTTATGAGATAAAACAAGAAGAAGGCTTTTTTATCAAACCATTCAAGATGCTGATTAAGGAGTAAAAAATGGAACATATCACTGACACGCGAATCGAGCAGGACCGACCAACCGCTGTTACCCTGGGTAACTTTGACGGTCTGCATCTGGGTCATCGTTCGCTGATCCATCTGACAAAGCAGTTTGCGGAAGAAGAGGGGCTGAAAAGCGTTGTTTTCACCTTCTCTCCCCATCCCATGCTCGTTTTTAAGAAAAAAGATGATTTTGCCCTGATCATGGATCCCTCTGAGAAGAAATTCCAGATGGAGCAGATTGGGATTGATACTTATATTGAATACCCCTTTGATGCGGAATTTGCGGCAATGAGCCCCGAAGATTTCGCTGTCAAACTGATTTTTGAAAAGCTGAAGTGCCAGGTGCTGGTGGTAGGGGAAGACTATCATTTTGGCAAGGGTGCTGCAGGGAATTATGAAATGCTGAAGGAACTGGGGGCAGAAAGAGGCATTATGGTCGTTGGTGTGCCGAAGGTGCTCCACGGCGAGGAAAGAGTCAGCTCTTCCCGTATCCGTCATTGCCTGATCGAAAAGGATCTGGAAGAGGCAAATCAGATGCTGACGGTGCCTTATTTCATTCTGGGTACGGTAAAGGAAGGAAAAAAACTGGGCAGAACCATTGGTTTCCCTACGGTGAATATCGAAGCCCATCCCTTGAAGCTGTTCCCTCCCAATGGCGTTTATGCCACCAAAACACTGTATAAGGGCAAATACTATTATGGTGTGACGAATATCGGCAAAAACCCTACGGTAAACGGCACAGTAAAGATCGTAGAGACCTATCTGCTGGATTTCAACGAAATGATCTACGGCGAAACTTTGCAGACCTTCTTCTATAAATTCCTGCGCAGTGAACAGAAATTCCCCAGTGTGGAGGAACTGCAGAGACAGATCGCCATCAATGCGGAACAGGCAAGGGAATATTTTGCTTCCGAAGAATATGCCCACTGGAAAAGCGAGGAAGAATAAATAGAAGAAAAACAGAGCGGGAAATACATTTTGCCGCAGGAGGAGGACAAACCCTCGAAAAGCCTTGTATTTTTAGGGAAAACATAGAAAATTTCTTTGTTTTTCCTTGCAAAGAATAGGCTCCTATGGTAAACTATAAATGTTGTAAAACCGTGACTCAGTTTTCGGACACTCCGACCACTACTTAGTCTCCGGGGATACAGAAAAAAGAAAACCTATATTTTCTAAGGAGGAAAACAACAATGGCAGCAACAATCAACAAACAGGAAATCATCGCAAAATACGGCAGAACACCTAATGATACAGGTTCTCCCGAAGTACAGATCGCTCTGCTGACAGCAAGAATCGCTCTGCTGACAGACCATCTGAAAATGCACAAAAAAGATCACCATTCCAGAAGAGGTCTGCTGAAAATGGTTGGTCAGAGAAGAGGTCTGCTGAACTACCTGAAAGAAATCGATATCGAAAGATACCGTGCAATCGTAGCAGAACTGGGTCTGAGAAAATAATCTACAGATGATACCGAAAAGGGAGGAGAAGGTTCCTCCCTTTTGTTCTATCAAAATAAAAATTACTAGAAGGCGCACTATAGATTTCCAACTTTGCACGCAATGGGACAAGCTCTTTGTGGATAAAGTTGAAGATCTATGGTGCAGAAAAACGTAAAGGAGAATGATTATGTTTAGAAGCTATTCCATGGAACTGGCTGGCAGAACACTGACAGCAGAAATCGGCAGAGTGGCAGAACAGGCCAATGGCGCATGTCTGATGCGTTATGGTGATACAACCGTTCTGGTAACTGCAACAGCATCCGATAAGCCCAGAGACGGTATCGATTTCTTCCCTCTGAGCATCGACTATGAAGAAAGACTGTATTCCGTTGGTAAGATTCCCGGCGGTTTCATCAAAAGAGAAGGTCGTCCTTCCGAAAAAGCTATCCTGACAGCAAGATGCATCGACAGACCTCTGCGTCCTTTGTTCCCCAAGGATTACAGAAACGATGTAGCGATCGTTGCTACAGTAATGTCCGTAGATCAGGATTGCTCCCCCGAAGTACTGGCAATGATCGGTGCTTCCCTGGCCCTGAATATCTCTGATATCCCCTTCACAGATCCTGTTTCTTCCGTAAGCATTGGTTACTGTGACGGCGAACTGGTGGTAAACCCCACAGCGGCGCAGAGAGAAACAACAAGACTGAATCTGACAGTATCCTCCAAAGAAGATAAGGTTATGATGATCGAAGCAGGTGCAGACGAAATTCCTGATGCACTGATGATGGAAGCCATCCATCTGGCATTCGATACAAATCTGAAAGTTGTTGAATTCATCAAAGAAATCACAGAAAAAGAAGGCAAAGAAAAAGCACCTTATACAGAATATGTGATTCCCGAAGATGCTTACCAGCTGGTAACAGGCTTCATCACAGACGCAAGAATGGAAGATACTGTTTTTGCTGAACTGAAACAGGATAGAGACGCTAAGATCAAAGCTGTAACAGAAGAAGTAACAGAAGCTCTGACAGAACAGTTGACAGAAATGCTGGGTGAAGAAACAGACATCCCCACGCTGATTGGTGATATCATCTATAAATTCCAGAAAATGACGGTTAGAAGAATGATCCTGAGAGACCACAAACGTCCTGATGGCCGTGGCATCGAAGAGATCAGAAAGCTGTCTGCAGAAGTAGACGTACTGCCTCGTGTACATGGCTCCGCTCTGTTCTCCAGAGGTCAGACACAGGCTCTGACAGTTACCACACTGGGTGCGATCAGCGAAGGCCAGAGACTGGATGGTCTGGATGCCAACGAAACAGGCAAGAGATACATTCACCACTACAATTTCCCCGGTTTCTCCGTAGGGGAAGCAAAAACCTCCAGAGGTCCCGGCAGACGTGAAATCGGTCATGGTGCACTGGGTGAAAGAGCTCTGCTGCCCGTAATCCCCAGCGAAGAAGAATTCCCTTATTCTATCCGTCTGGTTTCTGATATCCTCAGCTCCAATGGTTCCACCTCTCAGGCATCTATCTGTGGCTCCACATTGTCCCTGATGGCAGCAGGTGTTCCTATTAAACGCCCTGTTGCAGGTATCTCCGTTGGCCTGGTAACAGGTGAAAACGACGATGACTTCATCGAAATCACAGACATTCAGGGTGTAGAAGACTTCTTCGGCGATATGGACTTCAAAGTAGCAGGTACCAGCGAAGGGATCACAGCCATCCAGATGGATATGAAGATCCATGGCCTGACATTCCCCATGATCGAACAGGCTTTTGCTCAGACAGGCAGAGCAAGAGACTATATCCTGAACGAAGTTATGCTGAAAGCTATCGCAGAACCCAGAAAGGAACTGTCTCCTTATGCGCCTAAGATCGCTCAGATGCAGATCGATGTAGAAAAGATTGCAGAAGTGATCGGTGCAAGAGGGAAAGTGATCAAGAAGATCGTGGAAGAATCCGGCTGTGAAATCGATACAGAAGATGATGGTACCATCTACATCAAGGGCATCGATCCAGCAGGTATCCAGCTGGCGAAGGATATGATCACAGCGATCGTAAGCGATCCCGTACCCGGTACCATCTACAAAGGTACCATTACAAGACTGATGGCTTTCGGTGCATTCGTTGAAATCGCACCCGGCAAGGAAGGTCTGATTCACATTTCCAAAATTTCCAACAAACGTGTTGCCAAGGTGGAAGATGTTCTGGCCGTTGGCGACAGCGTAATGGTAAAACTGACGGAGATCGACAAACAGGGCAGACTGAATTTCTCCATGAAGGACGCAGTGGAAACAGAAGAAAACAAAGAAGCATAATTTAAAAAGCAGGCAGGGGCTGTTTGCAGGGAAAGGACTCTGCGAACAGCCCTTTTTATAGGAAAAAAAGCATAAAAACAAAAAACAGACAGATGATACTATCAGGATAAAAAATCTGATTTTGGGAGAGATGATATGGTCACAATCAGAACACTGGACAACGGCATAAAAGTGGCATTGGAATCCATTCCTTATGTGCGGAGCATTTCTTTTGGTATTTGGGTGAAAAACGGTTCCCGAAACGAATTGCCTCGGGAAAACGGTGTGTCCCACTATATCGAGCACATGATGTTCAAGGGAACGGAAAACCGTACCGCCAGACAGATCGCCGAGGAAATGGACGCTCTGGGCGGGCAGATCAATGCCTATACCACAAAGGAATATACCTGCTATCATACCCGTGTGCTGGATAAGCATATCGACCAGGCTTTGGATGTCATGAGCGATATGCTTCTGCATCCTTTGCTGGCGGAAGAGGATATCAAAAAAGAGCGGAATGTCATTACAGAAGAAATCTATATGTATGACGATGCGCCGGAGGAATTGGTACACGATGCTCTGCAGGATGCCATTTGGCGGGAAAGCTCCCTTGGGATGCCTATTTTAGGTACAGAGGAGACCATTGGTGCCTTTGATTCCCAATTTATTCGGGAATATTATGAACGAAATTATCATCAGGAGAATATCGTTCTTTCTGTGGCAGGCAATTTTGAGATGGAAGAAATGCTGGAAAAGCTGAACAGAACACTGGGCGGATGGAAGAGAGAACAGCCTTTCCGGCCCTATGATACCCAAGCCGGTTACCATATTTCTTATGTGGAAAAGGAAAAGGATGTGGAGCAGGTGCATACCTGTATTGCTTTCCCCGGCTTGGAACGGGAACATCCACAGAAATATGCCATGGCCATCTTCAATACGCTTTTTGGAGGCGGTATGAGTTCCCGTCTGTTCCAGAAAATTCGAGAGGAACATGGTTTGACCTATTCCATCTACAGCTATACCACAGCTTTCGCAGATACAGGTATCTTTACCATTTGCGCCAGCATGAACCCCAATCAGGCGGAAAAGGTATTCCAACTGATCGCAGAAGAGATCAAAGCGGTGAAAGCAGAGGCTTTTCCTGAAAAGCTCATTGAGGTGACGAAGGAGCAGATGATCTCCAATTTTATCATCGGCACGGAAAGCACTCTGAACCGTATGACCTCTGCAGGGGCCTCTTTGCTGCTGCGGGGCAAAGTACAGGAAACGGAAGAAGTGATCCTGAAGATCGAAGCGGTAACGGCGGAGGATGTATTGGCAGTGGCAAGAAGCGTGTTCGATTTCGAAAAACTCAGCTATTCTGCTGTAGGCAATTTGAAGGGGAATGACTTTGGTGCTTTGGCAAAAAAGGTTTTTCGATAAATAAATTCATAAAATGGGACTCCTTAGGGATACTAAAGACACGGAATCATCCGTTTACTATTTTATAAGGAGGGATATCCATGAAAACGACAAATATCCTGGCATTGACTTTCGTTATCATTGGTGCGCTGAACTGGGGATTGATCGGCTTCTTTGGGTTTGATCTGGTTACGACCCTGTTCCACGGCAGTATGTTCTGGCTGGCACGGGTGATCTTCGCTCTGGTAGGGCTGGCAGGCCTTTGGTGCCTGACCATGTATCATTCTGTAGGGCAGGAAGAACGGATGCACATGACGAAGCAGTAAAGATAAAAAAGTGGGGAAAGCCCCCTGTGGGGAGTTCCCCTCATACATAAAAGAAATGAGAAAGAGGGGAGTGGACAATATGCGTTTTACAAAAATGCAGGGCTGCGGTAATGACTATATCTACATAAATTGTTTTGAAGAAAAGGTGGAGAATCCCGAAAAACTGGCGATTGCCATGAGTGAACGTCATTTTGGCGTAGGCTCTGATGGTCTTGTGCTGATCATGCCCTCCGAGGTGGGCGATTTCCGCATGAGAATGTTCAATCTGGATGGCTCCGAAGGGGAAATGTGTGGCAATGCGGTGCGCTGCATCGGGAAATATGTTTACGAAAGAGGTCTGACCGATAAAACTCTGGTGGCGTTGGAAACAAAAGGCGGCATGAAATATCTGGATCTTCATGTAAAGGACGGCATTGTGGAAAGCATCACCGTGGATATGGGGGAACCTATTTTTGAAGCGGCACAGATTCCCGTGGTAAGCGAAAAGCATCCTGTCATTGGGGAAACAGCGGAAATTTTGGATAAGGAATTTGCCTTTACCTGCGTTTCCATGGGCAATCCCCATGCGGTCACCTTTGTGGAAAATGTAAAGGACTATCCCATCGAAACTTACGGCAGGGTGGCAGAAGCACACCCTATGTTCCCCAATAAGGTCAATGTGGAATTTGTAGAGATCATCGATGAACGCCATGTAAAAATGCGTGTTTGGGAACGGGGCAGCGGCGAAACATGGGCCTGCGGCACCGGCGCCAGTGCCACAGCAGTTGCCTGTTTCCTGAACGGTAGAACCGGCAGAACTGTGGACGTAGAGCTGATTGGCGGCACACTGACCATCGAATGGAGAGAAGCGGATAATCATGTTTACATGACAGGCCCTGCGGCTTTCTCCTTCGACGGTGTATGGCTGCAGGAGGTATAAAATGGCAAAAGAATTACACGAATTGAATGAGCTGGAGGAACGTGTTATCCTGGTCGCTGTGGAAATGGATGAAAGAAACAGCCGTTCCGCCATGGATACGGATGCTTGTCTGGATGAGCTGGAAGAACTGGTAAAAACAGCAGGGGCAACAGCAGTGGCTCGTTCTGTGCAGAAAAGAGAACGGGTGCATCCCGGTCATTATCTGGGCACAGGGAAGATAGAAGAACTGAAAACGATGGTGCAAGCCTATGATGCCACAGGCATCGTCTGCGACGATGAGCTTTCTCCCGCTCAGCTGAAAAATCTGGAGCAGCTATTGGGCACAAAGGTCATGGACAGAACTATCGTCATTCTGGATATCTTTGCGGCAAGGGCGTTGTCCGGTGAAGGGAAGATTCAGGTAGAGCTGGCACAGCTGAAATATCGACTGTCCCGTCTGACAGGTATGGGGGCATCTATGTCCCGTCTGGGGGGCGGTATCGGCACCAGAGGCCCCGGGGAAAAGAAACTGGAAACAGATCGACGCTATATCAAGGAGCGGATTGCGGAACTGAACAGAGAAGCCCAGGATATCCGTACCCATCGGAAGTTGCTGAGAGACCAGAGAAGCAAAAAGGGCACACCCGTCATTTCTCTGGTGGGCTATACCAACGCAGGGAAATCTACCATTCTGAACTATCTTTCCGATGCAGAGGTTTTGGCGGAAGATAAACTTTTCGCCACTTTGGATACCACTACAAGAAAGGTGGAGCTGCTTGGCGGTTCCGAGGTTTTCCTGACAGATACCGTAGGGTTTATCCAGAAGCTGCCCCACCACTTGGTGCAGGCTTTCCGTGCCACGTTGGAAGAATTGCAGTATGCGGATATCCTGTTGCATGTAGTGGATGCTTCTAATCCAAATAGAGCCGAACACATGAAGGTAGTTTATCAGACCTTGAAGGATCTGGGCTGCGAAGATACCCCTGTCATCACGGTATTCAATAAAATGGACAACGAAGTGGAGCTGCCCTTGCCAATGGATACCATGGCGAGGGACATCGTGCAGGTTTCTGCTGCCAAGGGGGAAGGTATGGAACTGCTTTTGGAACGGGTGGAAAAATTGCTGCAGAGCTTCCGTAAATCCATGACAGCCTTGGTGCCTTATACAGAAGGCGGTCTCATCGGCTGGGTACATGGCAGATGTGAAATCATTCGGGAAGAACATACCGGCGATGGGGTATTACTGGAGGTCTATGTGGATGAAGAATCTGCCAACAGACTGGCAAAGTATAAAGTGATCGAATAAATAGGAAAAAAGCTTTAGGTCTTGGGACTTAAGGCTTTTTTTATTTTGTAAAAATACATTAAGAAAATCGTAAGGAATTGCCCCTTTGTTTTGTAATAACTATATGCTACTATGAAATTGGATTAGAATTCCATTAAAAAGATGGAAAATCATGTGTATAAGGGGGTGTGCCTGTGGAAGAAAATATCATTCGCATCAGGGATGTAAAGAAAATCTATCAGATGGGCAGTGAGTCTATCCGTGCCATCGATGGAGTTTCTTTGAATATCCGACAAGGAGAGGTCTGTTGCTTGTTTGGGAAATCCGGTTCCGGCAAATCGACTTTGCTGAACCTGATCGCAGGTTTGGAAAAGCCGACAGAAGGAAAGATTTTGTTCCATAAAAAGCATATCGAGCGGATGGACGAAGACCAGCTGGCAAATTTCAGAAGGCAGTATGTTGGTTTCGTGTTCCAGTCCTATAATCTGCTGCCGACTCTGACAGCCTTGGAAAATGTGACGCTTCCCCTGATTTTTAAGGGGGTTCCAGTAAAGGAACGGAACGAGCGAGCGATGGAAATGCTGAAGGCGGTCGGCTTGGAGGAAAGAGCAAAACACAAGCCCTTTGAGATGAGCGGCGGTCAGCAGCAGAGGGTCAGCATCGCCAGGGCTTTTGTGAATGAGCCTCCTGTGGTCTTTGCCGATGAACCTACGGGCAATCTGGACACAAAAACCACTTATGAAATGATGGATTTGATCACAGGTATGGCAAAGAAAAATCATCAGACCCTTGTCATTGTCACCCATGATCTGGAGTTGGCGGAATACGCAGACCGTATCGTGGTGCTGCAGGATGGTAAAATAGAGAAGATTCAGAAAAAATTAAGGGGCAAAGGAGAGGGTATTTATGAGTAAAAAATGGTTGCGGCGATTATTTGCCATGGGGATGGTACTATCCTTGCTAGTCGGACAATGTGTAACAGGCTTTGCCGATGAGGGAACCCCCAGCATTGTGGTTGGCGGGAATAATATATTTGAAGTGGAAGCAGGCAAAAGCGGAAAGATTAGTCTGCAGATTAAAAATAAGGGCGCAGGCACAGCAGAAAATGTCCATATTCAGGCGAAAAGTGCATCGGCTATGGTTCCCTATCGTGTCAGCATACAAGGCGGCGGTGATTTGGGAGATATCGGTACCAATGGATATAAAAACGTAACATTGAATGTTACTTGGAGTGGCACAGTGGAAGAACCGAATTATGCGGTAGCGTTGGATTATACATACAATAGCAGCAGCGGCAACAGCTACAGCGGCAGCAATACCATTTATCTGAAAATCAAAGGCTATCATCAAGAGCCTGGTTTTTCTCTGGATAGCATGAAACTGAGCCCCGAGACGCTTTCCCCCGGTTCCAGCGGGAATCTGAGCGGTAAAGTGGTCAATAGCGGCGGACAGGATATGTATCAGGTGGAGCTTTCTCTGGACAACCTGACTACAGAAGGCATCAGCCTGACAGGTGGTTTCAACAGCAAAATGATCTCCAAGATTCCTGTAGGCGGCAGCACAGCCTTTTCCTTCCCTTTGGTAGCCAGCGCAGATATGGCAGCGGGGAATTATCCTGTTGCCATCAAGCTGAAATATCAGGATGAATTTGGAAAGGAATATGAAAAGACCCAACAATATTACATCAATGTGGGGGGTGTAGCCGGCAGAAAAGCAGATTTGGAGATTCGCAATATGCATGAACCCGGTGGGGTTTATGGCGTGAATCAGAATTTTACGGTCTCCTTTGATCTGTATAATAAAGGGGCGGTAGCGGCGAAGCAGATCATCATTACAGCGGAACCTGTGGACAGCTCTGCAGTCGTTCCCAAATCTGCCAGCATGAAAACCATCAATGAACTGGCACCGGGGGCAAGCACCCATCAGTCCTTTACCTTTGCGGGAACGGCGGCTTCTGCTTCCCAGAATTATGCCATCCAGTTTACAGTGGAATATACCTCCGGCGGCACAGCTACCACCACCTTCAAGCAGTTTGCGGGGGTCAATATAAGCAATCCCGATAAGGATGAAGAGGAAAATACAAGTAAGCCAAAGATCATTGTCAGCAATTATGTATGTGATCCGCTGATCGTTATGGCAGGGGAAGAATTTGACCTGAAACTGACGTTGATGAATACCCATAAGGATAAAGCGGTCAAAAATATTAAAATGTTTCTGACCTTGGCGGAGGAAACTTCCTCTGAAACAGAAAAATCCGGCAATATCTTTACACCGGTCAACAGCAGTAATACGTTCTATTTCGATTCTATCCGCCCCAAGGGATCCGTGGAGAAATCACTGCGGCTGTATGTAGTGCCCGATGCCCAGCCCAAGACCTATACCCTGACGGTCAACTTTGAATATGAGGACAGCAAGGGAACGGAATATACGGCGACAGAGCTTTTGGGCATCAATGTGAAACAGATGACAGAACTGCAGATCGACGAATTTTCCGTACCGGAAACAGTGGAACAGGGGATGCCTGTAACGGTGGCCTTCAGCTATTATAATACCGGCAAGGTGACCCTGAGCAATCTGATGATCAAAGTAGAAGGCGATGTGGACTGTCCGAATAAGAATACCTATATCGGCAACATGGAATCCGGTTACAGTGATTATTTTGAAACGACTTTCACGCCCAATACTGTGGGTGAAGTTCCTGTAAGCATTGTGATTTCCTATGAAGACCCCAGCGGGGAGACCGTTGAGGAACGCAGGGATCTGGTGCTGAATGTAACAGAACCCATGATGCCGGAGGATATGGAAGGAATGGAAGAAAATCCTCCTATGGAAATGAAGAACGTGGCAGCAGCCATCGGTCTTGTGATCCTGTTGGCAGGGGCACTGATAGTATTTGTGAAAAAACAGAAGGAACCGCCCAAAAGCACAGCGGAAAGCGTGAGCGATGTGGAGGAACTGGAAGAAGAGGATGATCTGAATGATGATTTTGAAGAAGAGATCACAGAGATCATTCAGGAGGATGATAAAGAGGGGATGCCCTTATGAACACGAGAGATATGATCGATATGGCTCTGCGGAACCTTTTGAAGCGAAAGATTCGAACCATTCTGACGATCCTTGGGGTTGTGATTGGCACGGCGTCCATCGTTGTCATGGTTTCCATCGGCATCGGCATGAATAAAGGCTTTGCCCAGCAGCTGGAAAGCTGGGGCAGCCTGCAGGTCATCAATGTATACCCCAGCGGCGGCATGGTGTATGATGAAGCATCGGATTCCATGAAGCAAGAGAAAAAGCAGGACGAGCTGAATACCAAGGCAGTGGATACTTTTCGCCAGATGGAGCATGTGGAGGCAGTTTCCCCTGTGATAGAAGAATATATGTATCTGACGGCAGGGAAATATGTTGCCGATGCCAGCATTATGGGCATTGAGCCAGGTGCCATGGAAGCTTTGGGCTATAAAGTGGAAGAGGGACGCGCCCTTTCAGCGGAGGACAGCAAAGCCATCGTCGTGGGGGGCGGTGTGGAATTTTACGACCCTAAGCTGAGTTGGGAAATGCGGTATACATCAGAACCTCCTCAGGTGGATGTGCTGAATGAAAAGATCAGTATCACCTATGACTGGAATTATGGCACACGCAATGCGGATAAGAGCATCAAGCCGATTAAGGTGGATGCAGTGGGCAAGCTTTCTGCGGAAGGCAGCGACAGCTGGCGTGTCATCATGCCCATCAAGGAACTGGAAAAGCTGCAGAAAGCCAGACAGGAATGGGAGCAAAAAAAATACGGTTCCAACAATTCCTCCAACCGCAATCAGTCCAAGGAATATCAGCAGGTTTTGGTAAAGGTAGATGAGATGGACAATGTCCAGTCGGTGCAGCAGCAGATCAAAGATCTGGGGTTTCGTGCCTCCAGCCTGACAGATGAACTGGAAGCCATGAAAGAGACTACCAAAATGCTGCGGCTGGTACTGGGTGCCATCGGTGCAGTCTCTATGGTGGTAGCAGCCATCAGTATCACCAATACCATGGTCATGGCTATCTATGAGCGAACAAAGGAAATCGGCATCATGAAGGTCATCGGTGCATCTTTGAAGGATATCAAAGGTTTGTTCCTGACAGAAGCAGCCTTCATCGGGTTTTCCGGCGGTGTCATCGGGATCGTGGTGAGCTTTGGCATCTCGTTTATTGTGAATCTCGTGGCAGCCCGACAGGGCAGTACCATGCAGTCTGCCATCCCTCTTTGGCTGGCTTTGGGGGGCGTGGTTTTTGCCACGGGTGTAGGTATCCTTTCGGGTTATCTGCCTGCAAAACGGGCCATGAAGCTGAGTGCATTGACAGCAATCAAAACAGAATAAAACCAAGAAAAGGCATTTCCATTTGGAGGAGTCCCCATAAGAAAACAAAATGTTTTCTTATGCCGCCACTACAATGGATTTGCCTTTCTTTTATAAAAAAATTCATATCATAGTTTCTTTTTTTCTGCAAAAACTAACGGCAGTATGACAAGCGGAAAGGAAGAAAAATATGCTCATTGAATTTGCCAGTGCGCCTGCGGCGGCGGGGCTGTTTTTTCTGTATGTCAAGGATAAATATGAAAAAGAACCGTGGAAAATGCTATTTTTGGGGCTGTTGTTCGGGTTGTATACGGCGGCGGTGGTCTATGCTTTCGGTACCTGGATGGAGGTACGCCTTCCCCATGAAGAAACACCCTTTTATACAGCATTTTTTAGCTCGGCGGGGGTAGAGGAGTTGGTGAAGTTTGTCTTTCTTTTTCTGCTCATCTGGGGAAATCGAAACTTCAACGAGCCTTTGGACGGCATTGTTTACGGTGTATTCGTATCCCTTGGCTTTGCCTGGGTGGAAAATATCATTTATGTGACCCATCCTGTTTTGGGGGGCTATGATACGGCATTGACCCGAGCCTTCCTTTCTGTGCCGGGGCATGGATTGTTTGGGGTACAGATGGGCTATTATCTGGCCCAAGGAAAGTATCGGAATGAGAAAAAATATCTGCCCCTGGCGCTTTTCATGCCCTATCTTGCCCATGGGTTGTATAATTTTTTTCTGCTGGAAAAGGAGTGGATATGCTGGGTGTTTTTCGCAGCCCTTGAAGTTTGGCTTTGGACATCCGGCATGAGAAAGATCAGGCAGCTGCAAATCTGCTCTCCCTTTCGCAAAAAAAACATGGGATAGGTTCAGACCCGCCGGGAGAATCTTTTTGGAAATACCTTGAAAAAGAATGGAAAAAGCGATATACTATAGACAGTGCGAAAAACTGAATAGGCGGGAGGAAAAACGATGATAGAAGCAGTCAGCTGCGGCGGCGTCGTGATATACAAGTGGAAGATCCTTCTGCTGTATAAAAACCAGAATGGCAGATACATGGGCTGGGTCCTTCCAAAGGGCACAGTGGAAGAAGGCGAGACTTATCGGCAGACAGCTTTGCGGGAAGTAAAGGAAGAAAGCGGGGCCAACGGCGAGATCATCAAATACGTCGGCAAGACCCAGTATACCTTTAAAGGCAGCGAGGATACCGTCAGCAAAACCGTGCATTGGTATCTGATGAGTGCCAATTCTTTCTACTGCAAACCCCAGAGTGAGGAATTCTTTGCCGATGCCGGCTTCTATAAATTCCATGAAGCTTACCATCTGCTGAAATTCAACGATGAACGCCAAATCTTGAAAAAAGCATACTATGAATATAGTGAAATGCGGAAAAACAAAGAGTTTTTGAGAAAGAAATTCGGTGAAAGCAAATCATAAAAAACCAAAAGGAGAGATGCGATTATGAAAAAATATTTTGAAGCAGCACCTAACTTTGATGGCCTGAGAGAAAGAATCATCGTTTTGAAAGACGGTGAGGACAAAAAGACTTTGTTTGCTGTGATCGCTCTGGTAACAGCTGTATTGATTGCTGTCACAGTAGGCGTTGTTTACCTGCTGAAAACAAAAATGGATGACGAATACGAAGAAGAATGGGATTATGACTGGGACGATCTGGAAGACGAATTCTGTGAAGACGATGAATGCGAATGCTGCTGCACGGATAAAGACGTTGACGATTCTGTAAAAGTAGAACAGGCTTGATCCTGATGGAAAAGAAAAATAAGAGGGTGGGGATTTTTCCCGCTGCGCCCTCTTTTTTTATGGAAACTGGGACAAAAAAGAAACTTGCGGGACGAATGATAGCCAAATAAGGTGTGTGAGAAACATGGAATATAAATTGCAACTGGTCAAAAAAATCGCGCCGGATTTGACAGAAGAAATTGTAAAACGCTACCGTGTATTGAAAACTGTCAGATTGCTGCAGCCCTGTGGGCGGCGCCTTGTGGTGCTTTCCCTTGGCATGACAGAACGTACGGTGCGCAGCGAGATCGAACGGCTGAGTGCCCAGAATCTGGTGAATGTTTCCAAGATTGGCATGAGCCTGACGGAAGAAGGCATGGAAGTGCTGGAAGGATTGGAAAGTATCTTCTCTGCCCTGACAGGTCTTTCCATTCTGGAAGAACGCCTGACAGATGCATTGGGTGCCCAGAAGGTATTCATTGCCCAAGGGGACAGCGATGGCAGCGAACGGGCTCAGAAGGAAATGGGGCAGCTGGCAGCTCGTGTCCTTTCGGAAAATACAACAGCAGACCTGCGCATCGCCATTGCCGGCGGTTCTGCCATGGCGGAATTGGTGCAGGCAGCTTCCGAAGCATCATCGCCTATGGCAAAAATGGTGCTTCCTGCCCGGGGTAGTATCGGCCGTAGATTGGAACTGCAGGCAGATACGCTGGCGGCAAAACTGGCGGATAAATTGCAGGCGGATTATCGCTTGCTGCATCTGCCCGATAACCTGAGCCTTCATGTGTTGGATGAAATGAAGAAGGACCCGGATATTGCTGAAACCATCAATGAAATGGAGCAGGCGAACATCCTGCTTTTGGGTGTGGGCAATGCCCTGGAAATGGCAGAAAAACGCCGTTTGGATGAAAATATCCGCAAACAGTTGGAAAAAGATCATGCTGTGGCGGAAGCTTGTGGATATTATTTTGATGGAACGGGAAAAGTTGTTTATGAAACCCGCTCCATCGGCATAGATTTTAATGATATCGATAAGATGGACTGCATCATTGTGGTGGCAGGCGGCAAGAAAAAGGCAGAAAGCTTGCTGGCAGTCAGCCATAGTATCCCAAATGGTATTTTTGTGACGGATGAAGGCGCAGCTTTGGAAATGTTGAGACTTGCGGGAAAGTAAATCTTATCGTATAATATCTTTTGAGGGACATTTTTCGTCCCAAATAAAAATGTTATTACTTTCATAATAGAGTGGATTCTTGGTAAAACTTTTAGGAAAACAGCTCTAGGGAAACAGAAAGGAGAAATACGGATGCTGAATAAGAAAACAGTGGACGATTTACAGGTAAAAGGAAAACGCGTATTGGTCAGATGTGATTTCAACGTACCCCTGAAAGATGGCGTGATTACAGATGAAAACAGAATCACAGCGGCATTGCCTACGATCAAAAAACTGATGGGTGATGGTGCAAAGGTCATCCTTTGCTCTCACATGGGCAAACCCAAGGGCGAAGTAAAACCCGAACTTTCTCTGGCTCCCGTAGCGAAGAGACTTTCCGAACTGCTGGAAAAAGAAGTTGTTTTTGCAAAAGATGACAACGTAGTCGGTGAAAATGCAAAGGCAGCAGTGGCAGCCATGAAAGACGGCGATGTGATCCTGCTGGAAAACACACGTTACAGAAAAGAAGAAACAAAGAATGAAGCAAACTACAGCAAGGAACTGGCTTCCCTGGCAGATGTTTTCGTAAACGATGCTTTTGGCACAAGCCACAGAGCCCACTGCTCCACAGTTGGCGTGACAGAATTCGTAAAAGAATCAGCCGTTGGCTATCTGATGGAAAAAGAAATCGAATTCCTGGGTAATGCAGTAAACAACCCCGAAAGACCCTTCGTGGCGATCCTGGGCGGCTCCAAGGTTTCCGATAAGATCAATGTCATCAATAACCTGTTGGAAAAGGTAGATACGCTGATCATCGGCGGCGGTATGGCTTATACCTTCGCAGTAGCAAAGGGCGGCAAAGTCGGCAATTCTCTGCTGGAAGAAGATAAAGTGCCTTATGCTCTGGAAATGATGAAAAAAGCAGAAGAAAAAGGTGTGAAATTCCTGACTCCTGTGGATACCGTAATCACACAGGAATTCAAAAATGATACAGAATATAAAACAGTGCCTACCGGTGAAATTCCTGATGGCTGGATGGGTCTGGATATTGGCGAAGAAACCAGAAAACAGTTTGCCGATGCTATCAAAGGTGCAAAAACAGTGGTTTGGAATGGCCCCATGGGCGTTTTCGAATTCGAAAACTTCGCAAAAGGCACAAAGGCTGTAGCAGAAGCAATGGCTTCCATCGATGCGACCACTATTATCGGCGGCGGCGATTCTGCGGCAGCAGTGAACCAGTTGGGCTATGGTGATAAAATGACACATATTTCCACAGGCGGCGGTGCTTCTCTGGAATTTTTGGAAGGCAAAGAACTGCCCGGCGTTGTTGCGGTGGATGATAAGTAAGAAATAACTGAAAAGAGTGAAATATAATGGGGAGAAGGAAAACAGCGGCGGCTGTGCTTGCTTTGGTCTTTTCCCTCTTTTCCGTTTCTGCTGCTTATGCGGCGGAGGAGGAAAGAGAAGCAGAGCCCCGCTATGTAAGATATGCCCGAGCGGCAGAAGAACCGGAAGCTTTGGCAGGGGAATATATTCCGGTATTGATGTATCATCATTTTGCTATCCGTGATATGGGGATGGGCAATGGTGTGGTGACGACCACAACGGAATTGGAGGATCATCTCCGATACTTCAAATCTGATGGTTGGCGCGTTATTTCCCTGGAAGAACTGGACAAAGTGCTGACAAAGGCGGAACAGAAAAAAGAACGGCTCCATGACGATTCGGAAGGATTGGGGCTGGATCAAAAATATCTTTGTATCACCATGGATGATGGGTATTACAGCAATTACGACTTGGGGTATCCCTTATTCAAACAGTACCGTGCCCCTGCTTCTGTTTTTGCAGTGACAGATTTTGTTACAGAGCAGACAGGCATTCAGAAATTCACCTGGAAACAGGCAGAGGAAATGGAAAAGAGCGGCATTATGAAAATTTACAGCCATACCGCAGACCATGTGCCTGTGGCAGAAGGAGAAGAAGAAGAAGAGGTTTTTCTGGAATCCATGCAGAAAAGCGAAGAGACTTTGGCGGAAAATCTGAGTGGTGAACGGGTGAAGGCTATGGCCTATCCCAATGGAAGATATACGGAAGAATCTCAGCGACTTTTGACGGAGGATGGCTATGAAATGCAGTTCACCATCGAAGAAGGGGTCATCACCGGCACCACACCTATGGATGCGATTCCACGCATCACCGTGACTTCCGGCATGGACGGAAAAGATGTGGTGCGAAAAATAGAACTGGCTGCGGAGAAAGCCTTCGCGGCGGAAAGTGAAGGGAATGAAACATGAGAAAGAAGATCATTGCAGGTAACTGGAAAATGAATAAAACGCCCAAGGAGGCGGCAGAATTCTGCAAGCTAATGAAGGATAAAGTTGCTTCTGATAACGCGGAAGTGGTATTCTGCGTGCCTTTTGTAGATCTGTATCCTGTTCTGGAAGAACTGAAGGGCACAGGCATCGGCGTTGGTGCGGAAAATATGCACTTTGAAGAAAGCGGCGCTTTCACAGGAGAGGTTTCCGCTCCCATGCTGAAAGAAATGGGCGTTGGCTATGTGGTTCTGGGTCATTCGGAACGCCGTCAGTATTTCGGTGAAACTGATGAGTCCGTCAATAAAAAAGTAAAGAAAGCACTGGAAGCAGGCATCGTGCCCATCATGTGCTGCGGGGAAACGCTGGAACAGCGGGAAGCAGGCATCACCATCGAATGGGTACGCATCCAGATCAAATGCGGTCTGGCAGGCGTTTCTGCGGAAGATGTGAAAAAAGTTGTCATCGCTTATGAGCCTATCTGGGCGATCGGCACTGGCAAAACAGCCACATCCGAGCAGGCACAGGAAGTATGCCATGCCATCCGTGAAGTGCTGGCAGAAGTATACGATAAGGAAGTTGCCGATACCGTGCGTATCCAGTATGGCGGCAGTGTAAACGGTAAGAATGCCGCAGAACTTTTTGCTATGGAGGATATCGATGGTGGTCTGGTTGGCGGTGCCAGCCTGAAAGAGGAATTTGCTCAGATCGTATACTATAACAAATAAAATTGTTCTCGTATTCCCTTTGTGGGGGACTGGGGACAGCGTCCCTGGAGAAGGAGGCAAAAATGGATAAAAAAACAACAGTTTTGATGATTTTGGATGGCTTTGGCATCAATGAAAAAGAAGAAGGCAATGCCATCAAACAGGCAAATACTCCTGTAATCGATGGTCTTTTGAAAAAATACCCTGCCGTGCAGGGCTACGCCAGTGGTCTGGACGTTGGTCTGCCTGCCGGACAGATGGGCAATTCCGAAGTAGGTCATCTGAATATGGGCGCGGGTCGTGTCGTTTATCAGGAACTGACCCGTATCACCAAATCCATTGAAGATGGCGATTTCTTTGAAAATCCTGAGCTGCTGGCGGCGGTGGAGCATTGTAAGAAAAATGATTCTGCTCTGCATCTGTATGGTTTGCTTTCCGATGGCGGTGTCCATAGCCATAATACCCACCTATACGCATTGCTGCAGTTGGCAAAGCGGAACGGTCTGGAAAAGGTATTTGTACATGTATTCCTGGATGGCAGAGATACCCCTCCCACTTCCGGTGCGGATTATGCCGCACAGCTGGAGGAAAAAATGCGTGAGATCGGCGTAGGCAGGATTGCTACAGTAACAGGCAGATATTATGCTATGGATAGAGACAAACGTTGGGAACGTGTGCAAGAAGCCTATAACGCTATGGTGCTGGGCAGAGGTACCACAGCTACAGATGCGGTACAAGCCATCAAGGATTCCTATGCAGCGGGCAAGACAGATGAATTTGTGGTGCCGACTGTCATCGTAAAAGAGGATGGCATGGCGGTTGGCAAGATCAGCGATCATGATGCGATCATTTTCTATAATTTCCGTCCTGACCGAGCAAGAGAGATCACCCGTTCTCTGTGTGATCCGGATTTTGATGGTTTCACAAGGGAAAAAGCACCCCAGGATCTGAAATATATCTGCTTTACAGAGTATGATGTGACCATTCCGAATAAAGAAGTGGCATTCAAGCCCCAAAGATTGACAAATACCTTGGGAGAATATATTTCTTCCCTTGGTCTGAAGCAGCTTCGTACGGCGGAGACAGAAAAATATGCCCATGTTACATTCTTTTTCAACGGCGGCGTGGAAGAACCCAATCCCAATGAAGACAGATGGCTGGTGCCTTCTCCCAAGGTCGCAACTTATGATCTGCAGCCGGAAATGAGTGCGGCAGAAGTAACAGACGGCTTGGTGAAAGCATTGCGCTCCAAGGAATATGATCTCATCATTGTAAACTATGCCAACCCTGATATGGTAGGCCATACCGGTATTCTGGAGGCAGCCATCAAGGCGGTGGAAACAGTGGATACCTGCATCGGCAGAGTGATGGAGGCATTGCTGGAGGTAGGCGGACAGATGTTTATCTGTGCGGACCACGGCAACAGCGACCAGCTGATCGATTATGAAAGCGGACAGCCCTTCACAGCCCATACCACAAACCCCGTTCCCTTTATCTTGGTGAACTATACCGATGGGGTCGGCTTGCGCGAAGGCGGCAAGCTGGCGGATATCGCGCCTACCTTGCTGGAAATGATGGGACTTCCCAAACCCGCAGAAATGACAGGAGAAAGTTTGCTAGTAAGCAAATAACGATAAAAAAGGAGGATATTGAAACATGAAAGGTTATTACGAAATCACAGACGTATACGCAAGAGAAATTCTGGACTCCAGAGGCAATCCCACAGTTGAAGTAGAAGTGATCGTAGACGACTGCATCGTTGGTCGTGCGGCTGTTCCCAGCGGCGCATCTACAGGTGCTTTCGAAGCAGTAGAGCTGCGTGATGGCGGCGAGAGATACAACGGCGTTGGCGTACAGGATGCTGTTGACAATGTAAACGATATCATTGCAGATGAAATCATCGGCATGAACGCACTGGATCAGGTTGCTGTAGATAAAGCAATGATCGCTCTGGACGGTACACCCAACAAAGGCAAACTGGGCGCAAATGCGATCCTGGGCGTTTCCATGGCAGTCGCAAAGGCTGCGGCAGAAGCACTGGATCTGCCTCTGTATCAGTATTTGGGCGGCTTCAATGCAAAAACAATGCCCGTTCCCATGATGAACATCATGAACGGCGGCAAACATGCGGACAACACAGTAGACGTACAGGAATTCATGATCATGCCCGTTGGTGCATCTTCCTTCAAAGAAGCCCTGAGAATGTGTGCAGAAATCTACCACAAACTGAAAAAAGTACTGAAAGATAAAGGTCTGTCCACAGCAGTTGGCGACGAAGGCGGCTTCGCTCCCGACCTGCCCACAGCAGATGCTGTTATCGACCTGATCAAAGAAGCCGTTGAAGTTGCCGGCTACAAATGGGGCGAAGATATCAAGATCGCTCTGGATGCTGCTGCAACAGAACTGTATAATGAAAAAGACGGAAAATATTACTTCCCAGGCGAAAGCCGGATGGCAGGCAAGGAAATCGTAAGAACTTCCGAAGAAATGGTAGAATTCTGGAAGGCTCTGGTAGCAAAATATCCCATCATCTCTCTGGAAGATGGCCTGAGCGAAGAGGACTGGGCAGGCTGGCAGCTGCTGACAAAAGAACTGGGCGACAAGATCCAGCTGGTTGGTGACGACCTGTTCGTAACAAATACAGAAAGACTGCAGAAAGGCATCGACCTGAAAGCAGGCAACTCCATCCTGATCAAAGTAAACCAGATCGGTACACTGACAGAAACATTCAATGCGATCCAGCTGGCAAACAGAAACAAGATGACAGCAGTAGTATCCCATAGAAGTGGTGAAACAGAAGACGCAACGATCGCTGATATTGTAGTTGCAGTAAACGCCGGTCAGATCAAAACAGGCGCACCTGCAAGAACAGACCGTGTGGCGAAATATAACCAGCTGCTGAGAATCGAAGAAGAACTGGACGATGCAGCAGAATATCTGGGTGTAGATGCATTTTTTAACCTGAAATAATCGTATTTTTAGAGAATAAGCACAGGATGTCCTGTGCTTTTCTTTATTTGACTTATTTCTTAGTCAATTTTACTTGATTTTTTAGAAAAAGCAGAGTACAATAAAACAGACTAAATGTTTAGACAAATATTTTGATATGGAGGTAAAAATGGTTTTACTCAATACAGAACTAAATATTTTGGAAGTATTATGGGAACTTGGCGATGTGCGGGCAGGACAAATGGTGAAGATTCTGGAGGAACGGGTAGGATGGAAACGGCAGACTACCTATACGATCATCAAACAATGTATAGACAAGGGGTTGGTGGAAAGAATTGAACCGCATTATATTTGCAGGGCAAAAGTGACACGGGAAGAAGTGCAAAGAAATGAGATTTCCGTTTTGTTGGAGAAGCTGTTTGACCATTCGCCACGTAGCTTTCTGCATGCATTTGCCGACTGCGGCAATTTATCGGAACAGGATATAGCGGAATTGCAGGGTATAATCGATAAAATGGAATGAGGTTTTATGAAGTGGATTTCCTATACATGAATCTATCGGCAGCATTGATGATTTTCGCAATCGTAAGTATCAGAGCAATGTTAAACAATAAAATTCCTTATATTGCGATTGGAATTCTATGGGTACTTGTATTTATTATATGGTTTGTTGGCGTTATTCTGATCAGTCGATATTATTTGAAAGACCATAGAGTCTGTCGTAAAATCTGGCAGACTGCAGAGAAATCACCTTTAGAAACGATGGTTAAGGAGATATTATCAAATTATGACTGCAATAAAAAGATAAGTATACGGCAATCTGATAGAATAAATTGTCCTGTAGCCTGTGGTGTTTTTTATCATGGGATAATCATACCTGCCAACCTTAAACAAATGAATCAAAAGTACTTTGAGCAAATTTTATTGCATGAATATATGCATCACAAATACAAACATCCATTGTTACAACATATTCTTGTTTTTATACTTTGCCTGAATTGGTTTAATCCGGCGATATGGCTTTTCTATCACTTTGTGAGCAGAGATACGGAAATATCATGTGATCGACATGTAATGCAGATCATTGGGGAAAAAGAAAGGAAATCGTATGCATTAAATTTAGTCAATATGGCAGGAGCAAAGGAAAAGGGAAAAATATTTCAAAACGGATTTGCGAAAAAAGAGAATAAAGAAATGAAAGAAAGGATTGTTGCAATCATGAAATTTAAGAAATTTTCGGCATTGGCAGTTGCTTTTTCTATGTTGATTCCTACAACTATGGCAAGTGCATTCTGTACAGATAGTAACTATGTATTTGGAGATGAAATAAACGACGGAGAATTGCTCGTTCTGGAAGAGCATTTTCTGGAGGAGGAAACCCTCTATTTGACGTATGAAGAGCTGAAACCATACATCACGGGACAGGAGACCAGAGCGACTTCAAAGATCAATATTGATGGATATAAGAGGACATATTCGAGTGCGGATGCGGTACTAAAGTCGATTAAGGTTTCTATGGAAAGAGATGGTTATACATACACTGGAACATTGAAATTAGTTCATATGGAATATGATGGCTCTAAGTATATTGGATATTATACCGGAACATTGTACAGACAATAAGACATTAGGCAAACAGATAGTGGATGATTTTTACTGTTCACTATCTGTTTTATTCTTTTTTTGCAAAAAAATAAAACAGTTGACTAAATATATAGTCTAATATATAATGGAAGCAACTAAATATTTAGTCAACTTTTTGAAAGAGTGATGGATAATAATAGAATGGGGGTGGTTTGTATGAAGATTAAAAAAGAAAAAGGGGGGAGAGAAAAACATCCTGAATGAAAAATGCAGAAGCGTGCGACCAACACAAAATCTGTTTCAATCAGGATTGATAATAGTATACAATAAATTCTTATCGTTTTCTATAAATTTATTTTGTACGAGGAGGTAACATTATGAAGAGATTGGTTTATTTAGTTTTTGCATTTATTTTGACCGTTCCTATGTCTGCGTATGCAACTACCACAGAAACAACGAAAGTTGAAAATAAGAATCCTATTAAAATATCTTCAAATCAGTTATCTGAAGGAGTTACATTTTCGTTAGAAAAAGACAAACCTGTCCAGGTTGAATTCCTGATGGCAAAATTGAGACTTTTACTTTTAAAGTAGAAGATGTAGAAAATGAAAGCAATTTAAGATCTGCGAATGTGACAAAAAGAATGTCCGTAGATAGAGGGTATGGAACAGCGAATTTGGAATTATATGGATATGCTACATATTCTAACAGAAGTGTTTCTTTTGATGGTGACGTATACTTAGATTTCTGGGGATTAAATACGTCTGTTGATGAAAATGAAACAAAGGTTATTAAAAGAACTGGTAGTGGAAACAATTATGCAAAAGCAGGTACAAATGGCACAGTAACCACTACAGAACCTGCTACAGGAGTGTTTTTTACCAGAAAATTTAATTTTGAAATGTGGCTTGACCCTGCAAATTCTGAAAAAGCGATGATACATGTTATTAGTTAAAAAGTAAGGGGCGGAAAAATAATGGAGTGGTTAGCTGTTTTTGTTCCTATTATAAGCACTGGATTAGATTTTATTATTAAAATTTTGATTATCTTATTTTTAATGGAACTTATTATTGCTATTAAAAAAAGAAACAGGAATAAAAAATAGTGAACTGAACCCAAAAAGTTAGACACTATTTTCTGAAGAAAAATTATTCAAGAAGCTAGAAGTGCTTGGACGGTGTAAAAATTTCTGTAAATAGACTTTCTATGATAGGATTTGAAGGTTGAATAGAGAAACTTACTACCATCCAACCATACAGACACTATAGTAACTAAATGCAGGCATGTCAAGAAAATCCTGACTTTTCAGGACTTCTGACATGCCTATTTTTATTATTCTGACAGCCTGTCTTCGTACATGATGCCAAATTCACCATAGACAAGTCCACAGTGACAGAGGGTCACAGTCTACTTTTGAAAGTTTCATAAAATCGTAAAAATAGGGATACCATATTTCGGGTATCCCTAACAACAGAATTAGTATCCCAAATGTATAAAAAAAGCCCCCTTGTAAAGGATATTTACAAAGGGGCTTTTCAAATTTAGCTTCGAAAGATCAAATCAGCTTATGCTCAGCCCTGATCCTTTTCAGCCATCATTTTTTCCTGACGTTCGATCATTTTCTTGACCATATAACCGCCAACATAGCCGTTCTGGGCAGATGTCAGGTCGCCGTTGTAGCCTTTTTTCAGAGGTACGCCGATTTCATTTGCTACTTCAAATTTGAACTGCTCCATGGCTGCTCTTGCTTCGGGTACGTTGATTTTATTGCTGTTTGTATTATTGTTGCTCATTGTAATAACCTCCTTGAATTTGCTTTGTTTGGTGTTGCAAAGTTAGTATGTCTCGAGGGCGGCGGTTTATGTTAGGAACATACTGCCATGAAAGTTGACGTATTTTAGCAGTTTCACGGATATTCTGGATATTGGAAAACTATGGGAGATGCCGGATTCAATTGGGATTTTTTGTCGGAACATGATTGACAGAAGGATTTTTGGGGAATATCATAGATAGGAATGATTTTTAAGGAGGAAAACCCAATGAACGTACTGAACCATCTTGGTTGTGATAAAGTTTTTTATTATTTTGAAACAATCTGTGATATCCCTCATGGCAGCTTCCACGAAAAAGCTCTGAGCGACTATATTGTTTCCTTCGCAAAGGAAAGAGGACTCTACTGCCGTCAGGATGAAAGATATAATGTGCTTATCAAAAAGCCGGGCACAGCAGGCTATGAAGCTTCTCCTGCCCTGATCATCCAGGGCCATATCGATATGGTCTGCGATAAAAATGAAGGGACAGAGCATGACTTCCTGACAGAACCTCTGAAGCTGTATATCGATGGGGATGATATCAAAGCCTGTGGCACGACTCTGGGGGCGGATAACGGCATTGCTGTGGCTTATATGCTGGCATTGCTGGATGCGCAGGATATCGAGCATCCTCCCATCGAATGTGTATTTACAGTAGAAGAAGAGATCGGCATGGGTGGTGCGACAGATTTTGATGCCTTCGATTTGGAAGGCAAACGATTCCTGAATATGGATACAGAAGAAGAAGGTCATCTGATGGTAAGCTGCTGCGGCGGCCGCAGAATGCGTGTTTATCTGCCTTTGGAAAAAGAAGCGAAACAAGCGGATGCAAAGGCCTTTGTGATCCGTATTTTAGGCCTGAAAGGCGGTCACTCCGGTGCGGATATCCATTTGCAGAGAGCCAGCGCAAATGTTTTGCTGGGCAGACTGCTGTTGGAACTGCGGGAAAAGATGGACTATGCTCTGGTGAGAGCTGATGGGGGCAATATGGATAATGCCATTTGTCGAGAGGCTGAAGCGGTCATCTGCATCGACCCTGCCAAGGAAGCGGAAGGGGCTGCCCTGGTGGCGGAACTGCAAAAAGTTTTCTGGAATGAATATAAAGACTGCGAAAGCGATATAATGATGGAAATGGAGGCTGCTACAGAAGAAGTTGTAGAGGTTTTGACGGCTGAAACAAGAGACAACCTCATCGCCATGCTGCAGCTTTTGCCTTATGGCGTGCAGACCATGGATGCCAATATGGAAGGTCTGGTGGAAAGCTCCAGTAATATTGGTATTCTGAAAACAAATGAAGATCATATTTATATCGATAATGCAGTGCGTGGTTCTGTAGAAACCAGAAAAGACGCCATCTGCAAAAAGATCGAAGTTTTGGGAGAACTGTGTGGTGCCAAAGTGGTTGGTGTGAATGATTATCCCGGCTGGCAGTTCAATCCCAATTCTGAACTGCTGGGTATTTTCAAGGATGCCTGGGTGGAAAAATTCGGCGTGGAACCGAAGGTCGTTGCGATCCATGCGGGGCTGGAATGTGGCTTGTTTGCCCGGAAGATTCCCGGTTTGGATCTGATCTCTCTGGGGCCCGATATGCACGATGTGCATACCCCGGATGAACGTCTTTCCATTTCTTCCACCATTCGTGTTTGGGACTATCTGAAACTGGTGCTGAAAAAACTGAAATAATTGAAATGATTTTGAAAGAGGGCAGAGGATGCGGCTTCCGTGGAACAAAAAATACATGGAAATAGGCTTTCACGTTATTGTCACCGTTTTGATTCTGGTGGGGATGAGCGGGCTGCTGTTTTGGCTGTCCCATGCGAAAAATGTCATATATCGAACGGCGGGGAGTTTCCTCGCCGTTTTTGCGCCTGTTTTCTGGGCGCTTTTCTTTACCCTGATTTTAGAGCCTATGACGGTTTTCTGGCAGCGGTTTTATGAGGATCGCTGTTCTTTGCGGCATCGCAGCCGTATCCATAACCGAAAAGCGGGGACAGTACTATCTTATCTTTCTGTGGGTCTGTTTTTATTTTCGGCAGGCGGTTTTGCAGCCAAAAAGATCGGCAATGCAGATCTGCAGGGGATTGTGGAGCAGATCAGCGGATATATTCGGCAGGCGGGGGATATCCTTGTTCTGCTGAATTTGAAGCTGGCAGAAGTGGGCATCCTGCAAAATGTGGAGGGATTCCTTTCCACATGGACGGAACAGGTGATTGCATGGATGGAATCGAAGGTTTTCAGCTTCGCCGGTATCCTGCCGGATATCGGCGGCAGTTTGCTGGATATCGCCATTGGCGCAACCGCAGCCTTTTATTTTCTGATGGAAAAAGAAAAGATATTAAACGTATGCGGCGAGATCTTTTCTGTTTTATTGGGAAAACGGGCAACAACTGCGATGAAACATATTTTCTACGAAATATATTCCGTATTTTCCGGCTATCTGAGCGGACAGATGCTGGATGCGATCATTATGGCAATTCTGTTTTCTGCCGCATTTCTGATCGTTGGTCTGCCTCATGGTATTTTACTGGGGCTGATCTCCGGCTTTTCCAATCTGATCCCTTATTTTGGTGCATTTATGGCATTCCTGTTGGCGGTATTTGCGGGGCTTTTGAGCGGCACCCCTGCCAAAGCCCTTTATGCTTCTATTTTGATCTTACTGCTTCAGCAGGTGGACAGCATTTTTATCGTGCCGAAAGCCGTTGGAAAGAAAGTGGAGATGCATCCGGTCTTGGTGCTGCTTTCTCTGGCGATTTTTGGGCGGATGTTGGGCTTTTGGGGATTGCTCATTGCGGTTCCACTGGGAGCACTGTGCAAAAATTTCCTACTTTGGCTGTATGAAAAGAAAAAAATACATCAAAAGCCATAGATTGTAAAGGAATCTATGAAAAAACAGCTTTTTTTTATGACTGTTTTGTTGTATAATCATATATGTATGGTTGCAGGTAATCCGTTAGGGTCAGATATAGAAAGGTGGTCGAAATATGAAAGGTTTAGTGAACGAGGTTAAAGGCGATCTTGCTGTCGTAAAAATCCATAGAAAAGAGGCTTGCGGCGAATGCAGAGCATGCCTTTCCGGTATGACAGAAAAAGAAATGGATATTGAAGCAAAAAATCTCTGCGATGCAGAAGAAGGCGATTGGGTTGAATTGGAACTGCAGGAAAATGCATTTTTCAATGCAGTTATGATCATGTATGGTTTGCCCTTCGTGGCGTTTATTGCAGGGGTCGTAGTGGGTTACTTTGGCGTGCCTAAGGTGCTGCCGATGATTTCTCCTGTCCTGTCCAGCTTGGTTCTGGGTGTGCTGGGCATTGTTTTGACGATGCTGTGGATCAAAAGTCAGAATCCCCGTTGGGAAAGCGGCAAATATCGTCCTCTGGCAACGAAAATCGTGGAAGAAGACGAAGCAGAAGCCTGCGGTGTATAAGAATGTATGAAAAAGTCTCAAATCTGAAAAGGTTTGAGACTTTTTCACGTTTGTCCGTTTTTTTCATAGAATAGGGAAAAGGAGGTGAGAACAGTGCTGAAAGCACGAATACAGGCTCTTTGCAACAATGGAGATAATTGTTCTCAGATCATTTTGCGAGCAGCTGCAGAGGAATATGGGTTTACCCTGCCGGAAGAAATGCTGACGGCTTGCGAGGGCATCCATGGAGGCTTTGGCATCAATGGTATGTGCAGTGCCTTGGTGGCGGCAGTGATGGTGTTGGGGCTTTTATGCGATGCGGAAGACCTGAAACTGAAACGGATTTTATTCTTGCTGCAGGCCCAGGAAAAATTTGGTGGTTTGGATTGCTGCAGGCTTTCGGCATTAGGGGCGGACTGCAGTGGGGTCTTGGGGGAGATTGCAGATATTTTGCAGGAAGTGCTGGAAGAATAAATAGTAGGGTGTCGGCTTTGCCGACACCCTGAGGTGCCTTAGGCATCTTTTTTTGTGTCATTGATTTGAGACAAAAGGGGAGTTGGTGGAGCAGTTTGTTTCTTTCGCAGGGTCTCGTTTTCTTTGCGCAGAATAGCCAGTTCGGCTTCCATCTTTTCTACCTGTGCCTTCCAGCGGGCATTGACAGCAGCCACCTCATCGCTCCGCTGTACCAGCAGGGTGGAAAGCTCTTCCATTTGCTTTTTGTGGGCATCCTGAAGGGCTGTGTAAGCCTTTGAATAGTCTGGCTGAGGAATTGGTCTCTTTTGTTCCGCTTTTGGACTGGGAAGGGGAGAAGGGGTAAAAACAGCAGGCAGAAATCCATGCTGGGCATTGCCGTAACATTCTGCTGCGTTCAGAGAATCATCCTGTGCGCCCAATAACTCGCCCTTCAGGCAGTAACCGGGGAATTTTTCCATATATCGTTCCACCGGTCCAAAGGAGGCACCGCCGTTTTCTGAAACGCAGCGCATGGGCTGTCCGTTGGCTGTCCACATGAGGATGACTTTCTCATTTTCCAGAAAAGCAAGACAGTTGTCGCAGTTTGTATCTTCCCAGAGGACACGGGGCGTGCTGATGGCAGAGGTGCGCTTATATTGATAAACCACCTGGGTACGGAACATCCCCCGAACGATATAGAGCATATGGATTTTTTCGTTGTCATTAACAATGGAAACATCCGTATAGGGGGAGGGGGTCTGGATGAGAGGCGTTACACTGCCCATGGTATAAGGGGTCAGAAGCATTTCTCTGGCACTTAATACGTTTCGCCCGGTACGGTAATACAAAATGATATGTTCCCTGCTAAGCCGACGGGCAAGAAAAGGCGTTTTCTGCATGGGCATAAATCGGTCGATCTGATAGGGCTTTTCCCATTGCCCATTCCGGAAAGAGGTATAGACCAGAGAGTCTACATTGGTGGATTCTGTAGGCAGATGATAGATGATATGGAAGGCATCTTCGGTAGGCAAAAGGAAAAACTTTGTGTGATCTGTGTTTTGGGTGTCCCTCATCATTGGGCGATGCTCCCATTTGGAAAAATCCGATGAGGATGCCAGATAAAGCTGTCCCTCTCCGCCGGAATAAAGAAGATAGGCCACATCCTCATATTGGCATAGGGAAAAAACAGGTGCGACCCGCTCGGCGATCTTCTGGGGCACTGTCCAGCCGTCGTGGGAAAAGCTGCGGCAAAAAATGTTGCCCTGTTCGTAATAAAAGAGGTAGAAATACCCTTTTTTTGTTTTCAGATATTTCACATGGGGATTCTGCATGGTGACGCTCCCTTTTTTGATTTTTAGAATAGTTTATGCGGAAAAAGAAGAAAAAGAATCTTACAATATTATTAAAATAAAATATAGGATTGACTTTAATAATATTAAATGTTATTTTAATAATATGAAAGAAAGGGGATGAGCGAATGGAACAGAAAAATCTGCCTGCCTGGATATTGGGAATGGAGGAGGAGGAACTGTCCTTTATCAAAAAATTCATATTGGCGTCCGGCTCCTTGAAGGAGGTCGCATCCATTTATGGGGTGACATATCCCACGGTGCGGCTGCGGCTGGACAGGCTCATCCAAAAGATCAAGCTGAATGAACAGCTGGCAGAGGAGCCTTTTGTGGCAATAGTGAAGCAGCTTGCAATAGATGAAAAAATGGATTTTGAAACAGCGAAGCTGTTGATTACGGCGTATAAAAAAGAAAAGGGGGAAGCGTGATGAATGGAAATGCGATCGTAAGTGCTACAGGGACTTTTTCAAGTGTGAGTATCTTTCTTATTGTTTATTTGGTGGGGATACTTTTGATAGCGGCTGCGGCTTGCTATTGGGAAGTGCGCCTTTCCAAAGCTGAAGAGTGGTGGAAAGGGCTGATTTTGCCGTTATTTGCTGTGATGATAGGTTCCATTGCGAATTTATTGGCAATCATACTGATGGTGATTTATGGCGTGAATCGTCGGAAAATGAAAAAGAAAAACGAATTGGAGCAGATGAAAATAAAGGATTTATAAAGGGGGATGGATAATGGCGTTTTCAGCTGGATTAACTATTTTTATATTATGTTTTTTACTGGCGGTGATGATTGGAATCTGCATATTGGAATGGTTCTTATCCAGAAAAGAGCCCTGGTGGCTGGGATTGCTGTTGCCGGTGCTCTTTTTCCTGCTGGGAACGATTCCTGTGCTGAATCTGCTGGCGGGTACTTCGGCAGGAAAGATTCTGATTACTTTTTTGATTGGAAATATTCCTACATGGATATTGCTGCTGATTTATGTGGTGAATCGGCAAAAGCTGAGAAAGAATCGGGAATTGGAAGAAATGAAGATCAGAGATCTATAAAAAACAGCCTTCTAACGGAAGTTAGAAGGCGTTTTTAGTATCAGTCTTTTTTCAGAAAGAGATTTGCAAAGTCCTGAAAAGAATCATCCGATCTTGTATGATCGGGGTCTGCCAGATTGAAGAAGCTTTCTACACAATATTGAAGCAAACGCTGTTTGTCTGTTTTTTGTTTTTCCTGTTTTTGCAGGAAGCGGCGGATGATCTCCTTCTGTTCTGTAAAACTTTTGGCAGAAAGAAGCGCTTCTGCGAAAAAATCTTTTTGGGAAAATAATATTTCTAACGGGGCAGGGCAATCCAGAAATTGACTCAGATCTTCCTGCTGCGGAGCCGATACACCGGGAAGAAAGCGAATACCAAAAATTTTAGAGCCTTTGCCAAGATCAAATCGGCGGGGCGCATCAATAGAAACGGAAAAATATGCTTTCGTTTGGTTTTCATCGCTGATGATAATGATATCATGGCATCCATCAGGAATAGCGAGGAGAAAGGGCTGTTTTCCGCAATCGCTGATTTCATAGCACATGCAAATCTGTTCTGAAAGGACATCATTTGTCGCAATCAAATAATTCCGCGATGTTTGACCGTATGCGTCAAAACCTGGATTCCATGGAAGATATTTTTTTATCTCATTTTTTCTCATATTGCCCGCCTCCATATTTTGATTATAGCAAAAAGAAATGCAAGAGACTAGAATAAATCGGAACAAAAAATCCCCTCTATCCTTCGATAAAGGGGAATGTATTTTGCAAAATCCAATTTTTGTGTATCAGAATCCGATTAATTTTTCGCTTTGGATTCGCAGTAAATGCAGCGATATTCGCCGTTTTTCCGATCTGTCAGCTTGAAAATATGGGGAATTTCCTGCTCCACAGAGGTGATACAGCGGGGATTTTTGCACTGGATGATATTTGTTAGTCGTTCCGGCAGCTGAGGGTGGATTTTTTCCACGCATACGCTGTCTTTGATGACATTGATGGTAACATTGGGGTCGATATAACCCAGAATGTCCAGATCCAGATCCAGTTCTGTATCGATTTTAATGATATCTTTTTTGCCCATTTTCTGGCTGGGGGCGTTTTTAATGAGGGCGATGGAACAATCCATGTGATCCAGATTCAGGAAATGATACAGTTCCATGCCTTTCCCGGCACGGATATGGTCGATGACAACGCCGTTATTGATAGAATCAATTTTCATTTTATTCCACCTCCAGTAATTTCAGGATCAGAGCCATACGAATATATTTCCCGTTGGATACCTGTTTAAAGTAGCAGGCTCTGGGGTCATTATCCACAGCAACGGAAATTTCGTTTACGCGGGGCAGAGGATGCAGGATGGAAAGGCTGCTTTTCGCCGTTTCCAGCTTATCTGGTGTGAGGATGTAGCTGTCTTTCAGGCGAATATAGTCAGCTTCATTGAAGAAGCGTTCCTGCTGCACTCTTGTCATATACAGAATATCCAGCGTAGGCATGGCTTCTTCTAAGCTGCGTGTTTCTGTATAGGGGATGCCTTCTTTTTCCAGTTCCTGAATGATATATTCGGGTACTTTCAGTTCGTCGGGGGAAATCATGACAAACTGCACCCCTTCGTAGCGGCTCAAAGCATGGATCAGGGAATGTACGGTTCTGCCGAATTTCAGGTCGCCGCAGAGCCCAACGGTCAGGTGGTCGAATCTTCCTTTTTCTCTATGGATTGTCAAAAGGTCAGCCAGTGTCTGGGTAGGGTGGTTGTGCCCGCCGTCACCTGCATTGATGATGGGTACAGGAGAGCGCATAGAGGCAATCATGGGTGCACCTTCTTTGGGATGGCGCATGGCAATGATATCCGCATAGCAGCCCACAGTGCGAACTGTATCGGAAACACTTTCCCCCTTTGCAGCAGAGCTATTATTTGCACCGGAAAAACCAATGACGCTGCCGCCCAGTTCCAGCATAGCCGATTCAAAGCTCAGGCGGGTACGGGTAGAGGGCTCGAAAAACAGGGTAGCCAGTTTTTTGCGTTTGCATTTTTCAGCGTATTTATCAGGATTTGCGATGATGTCATTGGCTGTAGCGATCAGTTCATCGATCTCTTCTACAGTCAGATCAATGATGTCAATGAGACTTCTCATAGATTACATCTCCCTCCAGCTTTCATTACTGGGGTTACTGCGGAATTTCATCAGGCGGGCGATATCGTTTTCTTTGATATAGCCTTCTTTTGCAGCAACTTCTGCAACGGTATCGAAATTGGACAGGCTTACGTTCTTTACGTTTGCTTCTGCCAGTCTGTCCAGACCTTTCTGCAGACCATAAGTGAAGATGCTTACCACACCCAGAACGTCAGCGCCTGCTTCACGCAGAACATTGACTACTTCGATGCAGCTGCCGGCTGTGGAGATCAGGTCTTCCACAACGACTACCTTCTGGCCTTTTTCCAGTTTGCCTTCGATCTGGTTGTTTCTGCCATGGTCTTTTGCACCGGAGCGAACATAACCCATGGGCAGATCCAGCAGATGTGCTGTGATGGCGGCATGAGCAATACCGGCTGTGGAAGTACCCATCAGCACTTCTGCATCGGGGTATTCTTTTTTGATGGTTTCCGCCAGAGCATTTTCTACATGATTTCTAACTTCTACGGATGTCAGAGTCAGTCTGTTGTCGCAGTAAATGGGGCTTTTGATGCCGCTGGCCCATGTGAAGGGTTCTTCGGGGCGCAGGAAAACTGCACCGATGGACAGCAGGTCTTTTGCGATCTGTTCTTTGATATTCATGGTCTATTTCCTCCTATAAAATTAGATAACTTCAGTCATTAGCCGAGGAACTCGGAAATACATCTGTGATATGCTGCGACAGGGTCGGGAGCCTGGGTGATAGGTCTGCCGACAACGATGTAATCGGAACCCAGTTCTTTTGCCTTTGCAGGTGTTGTCACACGCACCTGATCGCCAACCTCACCATCCGCAAAACGTACCCCGGGGGTTACTGTCAGGAATGCGTCGCCGCAAACCGCTTTTACTTTGCCTGCTTCCAGAGGGGAGCAAACAACACCGTCCAAACCGGAATCCTTGGCATTTTTTGCGTAGTGCATGACAACTTCATCCAAGGGATGATCGATCAACAGGTCGGCTTTCATGCGTTCCTCGCTGGTGGAGGTCAGCTGAGTTACGGCGATCAGCAGGGGGCGTGTGCCGTCAGGTCTTGTCAGACCTTCCAGCGCAGCTTCCATCATGGCCTTTGTGCCTGCTGCGTGCAGGTTGCAGATATCCACATCCAGTGCGGATAATACGGACATTGCTTTTTTTACAGTGTTGGGGATGTCGTGGAGCTTCAGGTCTAAGAAGATCTTATGACCTCTTTCCTTGATTTCCTTTATGATGGCAGGACCTTCTGCATAGAAAAGCTCCATACCTACTTTCAGGAAAGGCTTTCTTTCTTCATTTTTAAAGTTGTCCAAAAATGCCATCAGGTCTGCCTTGCTGTTAAAATCGCAGGCGATGATTACGTCTTTGCTCATTTGCGGGCACCTCCAATGATATCGTTTAAGTCTTTGATGTTATATTTTTCCATGACACGGGGCAGGTCTTCGATGATTTCCTTGCAGATGAAGGGATTTACCAGGTTTGCCGCGCCGATTTCAACGGCGGTTGCCCCTGCCAGCATCATTTCGATCACGTCTTCCGCAGAGGAAACACCACCCATACCGATGACGGGGATGTTTACCGCTTCTGCTACCTGATATACCATACGGACTGCCACAGGGAAGATGGCACTGCCGGAGAAACCACCCATTTTATTGGCAATGACGGGCTTCTTTGTTTTCAGGTCGATCCGCATACCCATCATTGTGTTGATGAGGGCGATACCGTCTGCACCGGCTTCTTCGCAGGCTTTTGCAATGGAAACGATGTCTGTTACGTTTGGAGTCAGTTTGATATAGACAGGCTTTGTGGTTACAGCCTTGACTGCTTTGGTAACTGCCGCTGCCGCTGCGGGGTCTGTGCCGAAGCTCATACCGCCGTGATGCACATTGGGGCAGGATACGTTTACTTCCAGAATACCCACCTGAGGTTCTTTATCCAGCAATGCACAGGTGTAAGCATATTCTTCGATGGAGAAGCCGCTGACATTGGCAATGACGGGCTTATGGAAGCATTTTGCCAGCTTGGGCAGTTCTTCGGAGATAACCTTTTCCACACCGGGGTTTTGCAGACCGACAGAGTTGATCATACCGTTGGGACATTCTGCGATACGAGGTGTGGGGTTGCCGAAACGAGGCTCCTTTGTGGTACCTTTAAAGGAGAAGGAACCCAGAATATTGATATCATACAGCTCTGCAAATTCATAGCCGTAGCCGAAGGTACCGCTGGCGGGGATGACAGGATTATCCAGTGTGATGCCGCTGAGGGTCACTTTTGTGTTTACCATATGATTTCCTCCTTCACCAGTACAGGACCGTCTTTACAGATACGTTTGTTGCCATATTTTGTCTGGCAGGAACAGCCCATACATGCGCCGAAGCCGCAGCCCATGCGTTCTTCAAAGCTCAGCTGACCGCTGGTTGTGGTCACATCGGAAAGAGCTTTCAGCATGGGTTCGGGACCGCAGGTATAGAAATAAGTATAGTCGGGGATGGTCTTTACCACATCTGTGACAAAGCCTTTGACACCCACGCTGCCGTCTGCTGTGGCAATGTGTACTTCTGCGCCCAGTTTTTCAAATTCTTCTGCATAGAAAATCTCATCTTTTGTGTTGAAACCAAGGATCACGATGGGGTGCTTGCCTTCTGCGATCAGGTTTTTTGCCAGACGGTACATGGGAGGCACGCCAACGCCGCCGCCAATCAAGAGAGGCTTGCCACCGCTGACGGAGGTGTCATAGCCGTTGCCCAGCCCGGTCAAAATGTCCAGCTTATGGGGGGCTTTCATTTGGCTCATAGCTTCTGTGCCTTTGCCGACTACTTTATAAAGAATCGTCAATGTGTTTTCGTCATAATCGCAGACGGAAATGGGGCGGCGCAGGAAAAAGCCCTTTAGTTGGATATTGACAAACTGACCGGCAGCGGTGATGGCGGAGGTGTCCCCCGCCAAAACCATTTTGCATACGCTTTCGGTCAGCTTTTCATTGCTTTGGATCGTAAAAATAGACTGTTTCAAGAGGAAACCTCCTTAATTATGCATCGATTGTAGAGATACCCAGTGTTGTTTCTTCCAGAACATCCAGCAGAACTCGTACCGTATCCAGTGCTGTGAATACGGATACATTGTTTTCTACAGCGCACTGACGGATTTCCTGACCGTCGCTGCTGCTATGCATGGAATTCAGGTCTCTTGTATTGATTACATAGCTTACATAGCCCTGACGGATGGAATCGAAGATCTCTTCGCTGCCGTCGGACAGTTTTTTCTTGGTGCGGGTACGGATACCATGCTCTTTCAGGAAATCTGCTGTGCCCTTTGTTGCTTCGATATTGAAGCCCAGTTCGTAGAAACGGCGGATCAGGGGCAGTGCTTCTTCTTTATCTTTATCGGCGATGGTTGCCAGTACAGTACCATAGTTCAGGATATTCATGCCGGAAGCCTGCAGTGCTTTATACAGTGCACGGTTCAGTTTGTTGTCGTAACCGATGGCTTCACCAGTGGATTTCATTTCGGGAGACAGGTAAGTGTCCATGCCGTGCAGTTTGGAGAAGGAGAATGCGGGCACTTTTACATACCATCTCTTCTTTTCATCGGGATACAGACTGAAGATGCCCTGTTCTTTCAGGCTCTTGCCCAGGATGACCAGTGTTGCGATATCTGCCAGAGAGTAGCCGGTTGCCTTGGACAGGAAAGGTACTGTTCTGGAGGAACGGGGGTTTACTTCGATAACATATACATCATCTTTTTCATCTACGATGAACTGAATGTTGAACAGACCGATGATGCCGATGCCCAGACCCAGTTTCTTTGTATATTCCAGAATCTTACCCTTTGCTTTATTGGATACGCTGAAAGTAGGGTATACGGAGATGGAGTCGCCGGAGTGTACGCCTGTTCTTTCTACGTGTTCCATGATACCAGGTACGAATACGTCGATACCGTCGCAAACAGCGTCAACCTCCAGTTCTTTCCCCTGGATATATTTATCAACCAGTACGGGCTGATCTTCATTGATGGCTACAGCACTCTTCAGGTAGGTGCGCAGCTGTTCTTCATCCGCAACGATCTGCATTGCACGACCGCCCAGAACGTAAGAAGGACGAACCAGTACGGGATAGCCGATTTCTTCTGCTGCTTTTACGCCGGCTTCGATGTTTGTAACAGCGTGACCCTTAGGCTGAGGAATGTGCAATTCCTGCATGATATGTTCGAAAGCATCTCTGTTTTCTGCTTTTTCGATAGCTGCAACGTCTGTACCGATGATCTTTACGCCGCGTTCCATCAGGGGTTCTGCCAGGTTGATGGCTGTCTGACCGCCCAGGGAAGCGATGACGCCCAGGGGCTGTTCCAGTTCTACTACGTTCATAACATCTTCTACTGTCAGAGGTTCGAAGTACAGTTTGTCACTGGTGGTGTAGTCTGTGGAAACAGTTTCGGGGTTGTTGTTGATGATGATGGATTCGTAGCCGAATTCCTTGATTGTGGTTACAGCGTGTACGGTGGAGTAGTCGAATTCTACACCCTGACCGATACGGATAGGACCGGAGCCCAGAACGATGATCTTCTTCTTATCGCTCAGTCTGGAGTCGTTTTCTTTTTCGTAGGTGGAGTAGAAGTAAGGGATATAGCCGCCGCAGCCGCTGGTTTCGATCATTTTGTAAACGGGGAACAGACCCATTTCTTTTCTCAGATTGTATACTTCTACTTCGTTCCAGCCCCACAGCTTCGCAATGAATTTATCGGAGAAGCCCATTTTCTTTGCTGTTGTCAGGATATCTTTATTGCCGATGTTCTCAGTCAGTGTTTTTTCGTAATCTACGATTTTCTGGAAGGATTCCAGGAAATATTTTGTGATCTTTGTTGCATCGAAGATAGCATCCAGAGAAACACCGTTTCTGATCAGCTGGGCAATGGCATAGATGCGGTCATCAGGGCTGGTTGCAATGTATGCCAGCATATCTTCGTTGGACATATCATCGAATTTGGGCATATGCAGGTGGCAAACGCCGATTTCCAGAGAACGGATGGATTTCAGCATACATTCTTCCAGTGTACGGCCGATACCCATAACTTCGCCGGTTGCTTTCATCTGAGTAGACAGTGTGTTTGCTGCTGTTGCGAATTTATCGAAGGGGAAGCGAGGCATTTTTGCTACGATGTAGTCCAGAGCAGGTTCGTAGTTTGCTGTTGTTTCACCCAGTTTGATCTCGTCCAGAGTCATACCTACAGCAATCTTTGCTGTTACTCTGGCGATGGGGTAACCGCTTGCTTTGGAAGCCAGAGCGGAGGAACGGGATACACGAGGGTTAACTTCGATCAGGTAATAATCGGAGGAATTGGGGTCAAGGGCAAACTGAATGTTGCAGCCGCCTTCGATCTTCAGTTCTTTGATGATTTTCAGGGCAGAATCCCGCAGCATGTTGAAGTCGTGATCGTTCAGTGTCAGGATGGGAGCAACAACGATGGAGTCGCCGGTGTGTACACCAACGGGGTCGATGTTTTCCATGCCGCAGATCGTGATGGCACGGTCTGTACTGTCACGCATCACTTCAAATTCGATTTCCTTATAGCCCTTTACGCTCTTCTCTACCAGTACCTGATGTACAGGGGAAAGCTTCAGGGCATTTTTCATGATTTCAATCAGTTCCGCTTCGTTGTTTGCGAAGCCGCCGCCTGTGCCGCCCAGTGTAAATGCGGGACGCAGCACGACGGGATAGCCGATTTCGTTGGCAGCCTTGATGGCTTCTTCTACAGAGTAGGTGATCTGGGAGGGGATAACGGGTTCGCCGATGGACTGACACATTTCTTTAAACAGTTCACGGTCTTCGGCTCTTTCGATACTGTCGATGCTTGTCCCCAGCAGTTCTACCTGACATTCTTTCAGGATGCCTTTTTTCGCCAGCTGCATTGCTAGGTTCAGACCTGTCTGGCCGCCGATACCGGGTACGATGGCATCGGGTCTTTCATAACGCAGAATCTTTGCGATATATTCCAGAGTCAGGGGTTCCATATACACTTTGTCGGCAATGGTCGTATCTGTCATAATGGTAGCTGGATTGGAGTTTACCAGTACGACTTCATACCCTTCCTCTTTCAGGGCAAGGCAGGCTTGTGTACCTGCATAGTCGAATTCGGCAGCCTGCCCGATTACGATGGGGCCGGAGCCGATGATTAGGATTTTTTTCAAGTCAGTTCTCTTTGGCATAATTGATTTCCTCCTTGTAGTAAGTAAATACGTGATTGGATTTAGTTACATATCTGAGTACGGAGAGAGATGGGACTTCATAAAGAAATCACTTTACCTGCCATACGATATTGCCTTTATATATTGTCATTTTGCAGGAACCGCATACCTTTTTTCCTGCGAAAGGCGTTGCACGACCCATAGTCAGGAAGGTTTCGGGATCGATGGTATATTCTTTTTCCAGATCATATACCGTCAGGCTGGCAGGCTGTCCAACTTCCAGAGCTGTGCCTACGCCAAAACGGTTTCTGGGATTTGTATGCATCAAATCGATGAGCTTATTTAAGGTAAGGATACCTTTTTTCACCAGTTCTGTATAAAGAACAGGGAAGGCTGTTTCCAGACCTACTACACCCATCATACTTTTTGCCAGACCTCTGCTCTTTTCTTCGGCGGAGTGGGGGGCATGGTCTGTAGCGATCATGTCTACCGTGCCATCCAAAATGCCGGCGATGAGGGCTTGTCTGTCTGCCTCGCTGCGGATGGGAGGGTTCATTTTAAAGCGACCGTCCTCCTGCAGCATGGAATCATTCATGGTCAGGTAGTGGGGAGCTGTTTCACAGGTCACATCCAGACCTTCGGCCTTTGCTTTGCGGATCAGTTCTACGCTTTCCTTTGTGGAAATATGGCACACATGGTATTTTACGCCGGTTTCCTTTACCAGAGCCAGATCTCGTTCGATCTGTTTCCATTCGCTTTCGGAACAGATGCCTTTATGTCCATGCTTTTCGGCATATTCACCCTTATGGATATAGCCGCCGCAGAGCAGGGAATTGTCTTCACAATGGGCTGCAACGATTTTGTTGTAACCGCTGATCTTTTTCATGGCTTTTTTCATGATTTCGTCATTTTGCACACCCCGACCGTCATCGGAAAAGGCGCAGACATGACTAACAATTTCATCATAAGCCGCCAGTTTTTCGCCCATTTCACCAACAGTGATGGTGCCATAGGGAACCACCTCGATGCAGGCTGTTTCGCAGATGGCTTTCAGCTGCACCTCCAGATTTTCCATACAATCGGGCACAGGGTTCAGATTGGGCATGGAGCAGACTGCGGTATAGCCGCCGTGGGCTGCCGCCAAAGTGCCGCTTTTGATGGTCTCTTTATAAAAAAAGCCCGGCTCTCTGAGATGTACGTGAACATCAATAAAACCGGGGAAAATAAAGCAACCGTCCAGATCAAAAACGGGACACGCATCCTGTGGAGCACGGTTGGAAATTTCTGTAATGATACCGTCGGCGATGAATACGTTGGATTTGATGAAATTGCCCTGAACAAATACGTTTGCATTTGTCAAAATATAGTTCAAAGTAATCTCTCCTTTCGTTCGCTAACAAGATCCAAAACTTATTTTTCTCTAAATCTTCAATACTATATCACAAAGGGTCTTTCGTGTCAAGATGTAGATAAAAGTAGGGGGAAATCTACTATAAGATGTAATGATAGAATTTATTGACACTGGAATTTCCTTGTGATAGACTAAAACTGTAAATCTATGAGACTTTTTGTAACTGACGGAAAAATGGGTAACCATGGGGGAGCAAAAAGTTCGTGATAAAGCAGTGCAGAACTGCTTTTTTGTCGACCGTCTGGGCAGTCCTGTTTTCTGTAAAACAGAATAGGACTGTCCTTTTGTGTTTTTATGACAAAAAATGATATATGAAACGATGATGAGGAGGTAAACCATGAAGAAAATCGGTATCGTTATGGGCAGCGACAGCGACCTGCCTGTAGTGGAAAAAGCAATGGCAACTCTGGAAAAATACGATGTGCCCTTTGAAGCACATGTATACTCTGCGCACAGAACCCCTGAAGAAGCAAGAGCCTTTGCAAAAGGCGCAAGAGAAAACGGCTTTGGTGCCATTATCGCAGCAGCGGGCAAGGCAGCCCATCTGGCAGGTGCTATGGCAGCCAATACAACACTTCCCGTGATCGGTATCCCCATCAAATCCTCCACACTGGATGGTCTGGATGCACTGCTTTCCACTGTGCAGATGCCCGGCGGTATGCCTGTTGCAACCGTAGCCATCGATGGTGCGGAAAACGCAGCACTGCTGGCGATCCAGATCTTGGCTGTGGAAGATGCAGCCCTGGCAGCAAAACTGGACAATGCAAGGGCGGAAGCAGCAGCAAAGGTACTGGAAAAGAATGCTGCATTAGAGGCGAGATACGCAAAGTAAGTTAAAATCATTTTAATTTATAAGGAAACAATCAACATTAACATATAAGAAAAGGCGAAGGCCAAGAGAGGAGTAACATAATGAAAAGCCAGAGTGAAAGCTATAAAGCAGCAGGCGTAGACATTACTGCAGGGTATAAGGCGGTAGAACTGATGAAAGAGCATATCGCAAAAACAATGACATCCGGTGTGATGGGCGATATCGGCGGTTTTGGCGGCCTGTTTGAATTGGATATGACAGGCATCACAAAACCTGTTTTGGTCAGCGGTACAGACGGCGTTGGTACAAAACTGAAGCTGGCATTCCTGATGGACAAGCATGATACAGTGGGTATCGACTGTGTAGCTATGTGCGTAAACGATATCATCTGTGTTGGTGCAAAACCTCTGTTCTTTCTGGACTATATTGCAGTTGGCAAAAACTTCCCTGAAAAAGTAGCATCCATCGTTTCCGGTGTTGCAGAAGGCTGTGTACAGTCAGGCGCATCCCTGATCGGCGGCGAAACAGCAGAAATGCCCGGTTTCTATCCCGAAGATGAATACGATCTGGCTGGCTTTGCTGTAGGTGTTGTAGATAAAGATAAGATTCTGAACAATAAGACAATCAAAGCAGGTGATGTGATCCTGGCTCTGCCTTCCAGCGGTGTACATTCCAACGGTTTCTCTCTGGTACGTCGTGTGCTGGATGTGGAACATACCGATATCAAAACTCCTCTGGAAAGACTGGGCGGCAAATCCATCGGCGAAGCACTGCTGGCTCCCACAAAAATCTATGTAAAACCCATGCTGGCTCTGTTTGAAGAAGTGACAGTAAAAGCTGTTTCCCATATCACAGGCGGCGGCTTCTATGAAAATATCCCCAGAAGCATTCCCAAGGGCTTTGGTGCGAAGATCGATAAAGCAAGCCTGAGAATCCCTGCCATCTTTGATCTGATTATGGAAAAAGGCAATATCCCCGAAAGAGATATGTTTAATACCTTCAACATGGGCGTTGGCATGAGCGTTGTTGTTGCAAAAGAAGATGCGGAAAAAGCAATCGAAATCTTGAAAGCAAATGGCGAAGATGCTTATATCATGGGCGAAATCGTTGCTTCTGAGGAAGGTGTTGTCATTTGTTGATGAAAACAAAGATTGCCGTATTTGTTTCCGGCGGCGGCACAAACCTGCAGGCATTGATCGATGCGGAAAAAAGAGGGGAAATCCCCAGCGGCAAGATCGAACTGGTTCTGGCCAGCAATGATACTGCTTATGCTCTGACAAGAGCAGCGGAAAATAACATCCCTTCCGTAGTGGTAAAACGCAAAGAATTTGATTCTCAGATTGCATATGAAGAAGCGGTGAAAACCATCCTTGCGGAAAGAGGCATTGAAATGATCGTTCTGGCAGGCTTCATGTCTATCCTGAGTGAAAACTTCACAGCTGCTTATCCCAAGCGTATCGTCAATGTGCATCCTTCTCTGATCCCTTCCTTCTGCGGCAAGGGCTTTTATGGGCTGCACGTTCATGAAGCTGCACTGGCCTATGGCGTGAAGGTGACAGGGGCAACGGTGCATTATGTCAATGAAATTCCAGACGGGGGTGAAATCATCCTCCAAAAAGCAGTGGAAATTCAGGAGGACGATACCCCTGAAGTACTGCAGAAAAGAGTCATGGAACAGGCAGAATGGATCCTGCTTCCCAAGGCAGTTGAAATGGTAGCAGCGAAGCTTCAGAAAGAAAGAGGTTAAAACAATGAATGTTTATCAGAAAGATACAATGAAAGATTTGGTAAAAGATAACAGCTATGTTGGCCGTGGTATCGTCATCGGTAAAACAGAAGACGGCACAAAGGCAGCCATTGCATATTTCATCATGGGCCGCAGCGATAACAGCCGCAACCGTATCTTCAAAGAGGAGGGCGAAGATGTGATGATCTACCCTTACGATGAGTCTAAAGTGGAAGATCCTTCTCTTATCATCTATGCACCTGTTCGTAAGCTGGATGGCAAGTTGATCGTTACAAACGGTGACCAGACAGATACCATCCGTGATTTCGTTCTGGACGGCAAATCCTTCGAAGATGCCCTGGAAACAAGAGAATTCGAACCTGACGGCCCCAACTGGACACCCAGAATCAGCGGTATGCTGACTTTTGCTGACGGCGATTTTACATATAAAATGAGCATCCTGAAGAGTGCGGATGCAGAAGGCACAGCCTGCAACAGATTCACATATTCCTATCAAGCACTGGCTGGCGTAGGCCACTTCATCCATACCTATATGGGCGATGGCAGCCCTCTGCCTACTTTCCAGGGAGAACCCGAAAGAACCACAGTTCCCAACGATATTGATGCTTGGACAAAGGAAATCTGGGAAAACCTGAACGAACAGAACAAAATCTCCATCTATGTGAGATTTACAGACCTGAAAACAGGCGCAGTAGAAAATAGAATGATCAATAAATACGAATAAAAGAGAGGGGATTCTGAAAATGAAAGAGTTTGAATTGAAATATGGCTGTAACCCCAACCAGAAGCCTGCAAAAATTTTCATGGAAGATGGTGCTGATCTGCCTATCGAGATTTTGAACGGCAAACCCGGCTACATCAACTTTCTGGATGCTTTCAACAGCTGGCAGTTGGTAAAAGAAATCAAGGATGCATTGGGTATGCCTGCTGCAACATCCTTTAAGCACGTTAGCCCTACCTCTGCGGCAGTAGGCACACCCATGAGTGATGCCCTGAAAAAAGCCTGCTTCGTAGATGATATCGAAGGTCTGGATGATTCCCCTTTGGCACTGGCTTATGCAAGAGCAAGGGGCACAGACAGAATGTCCTCCTTCGGTGACTGGATCGCTCTGAGCGATGTTTGCGATGTTACAACAGCAAACATCATCAAGAGAGAGGTTTCCGATGGTATCATTGCGCCCGGCTATACAGACGAAGCACTGGAAATCCTGAAAAGCAAAAGAAAAGGCAGCTACAATATCGTAAAGATCGATCCCAACTACGTTCCTGCCGTACAGGAAAAGAAACAGGTTTACGGCATCACTTTCGAACAGGGCAGAAACAATTTCGAAATCAACAGAGCCCTGCTGGATAACGTGGTAACAGAAAACAAAGAACTGCCCGAAGAAGCAAAACGTGACCTGATCATTGCGCTGATCACACTGAAATATACACAGTCCAACTCTGTATGCTTCGCAAAAGACGGTCAGGCCATCGGCGTTGGTGCCGGTCAGCAGTCCAGAATCCACTGCACCAGACTGGCAGGCAACAAAGCGGATATCTGGCACCTGAGACAGCATGAAAAGGTTCTGAATCTGCCTTTCCTGCCCACAGTTGGCCGCCCCGACAGAGACAACACCATCGATGTTTATATCTCTGATGATTACGAAGACGTTCTGGCAGAAGGCACATGGCAGACACTGTTCTCCGAAAAACCCGAACCTCTGACAAAAGAAGAAAAGAAAGCATACCTGTCCACCATCAAAGGCGTGGCTCTGGGCTCTGATGCATTCTTCCCCTTCGGTGACAATATCGAACGGGCAGCAAAGAGCGGCGTTTCCTATATTGCGGAACCCGGCGGCTCCATCCGTGATGATAATGTTATCGCAACCTGCAACAGATTTGGCATGGCAATGGCATTCACCGGTATGAGACTGTTCCACCACTAATCCGAAAGGAGATATACAAATGAAGGTTATGATGGTCGGTGGTGGCGGCAGAGAGCACGCTATCATCAAAAAAATCAAAGAAAATCCCACGGTAACAGAACTGTACGCACTGCCTGGCAACGGCGGTATCGCTAAGGATGCTACCTGTGTGGATATCAGCGCAAAGGATGTCGAAGGCGTTGTGGCTTTCGCAAAGGAAAAGGCTATTGATTTCGCAATAGTCGCACCCGATGACCCTCTGGTATTGGGTATGGTAGATGCCCTGAATGCCATTGGTATCCCTTGCTTCGGCCCTGATAAAAAAGCTGCGATCCTGGAAGGCAGCAAGGTTTTTTCCAAAAATCTGATGAAAAAATATGGTATCCCCACAGCGGCTTATGAAGTATTCGACGATATGGAAAAAGCACTGGCATATCTGGAAACAGCACCCCTGCCTACGGTAATCAAGGCGGATGGTTTGGCTTTGGGTAAGGGCGTTATCATCGCTGAAACAAAAGAACAGGCGCAGGATGCCGTACGTTCTATGATGGCAGATAAAATATTCGGTGCCAGCGGTGACCATATCGTTATCGAAGAATTTATGACAGGCCCCGAGGTTTCCGTTCTGGCTTTCACAGATGGTAAGACAATGGTTCCTATGGTTTCTGCAATGGACCACAAGAGAGCGCTGGATGGGGATAAAGGCCTGAATACAGGCGGTATGGGTACTATCGCCCCCAATCCTTTTTATACAGAAGCAGTGGCAAAGGAATGTATGGACAAGATCTTCGTTCCTACTATGGAAGCAATGAACGCAGAAGGCCGCACCTTCAAGGGCTGTCTGTTCTTTGGGCTGATGATCACACCCAATGGCCCCAAGGTGATCGAATATAACTGCCGTTTTGGCGACCCCGAAACACAGGTAGTACTGCCCCTACTGGAAAGCGACCTGCTGACGATCATGCAGGCTGTGGCAGCGGAAAAACTTGCGGATGTGGAAGTAAAATTCAGCGACAAAGCGGCTTGCTGTGTCATCATGGCTTCCGCAGGCTATCCCCAGAGCTATGAAAAAGGCTTCGAAATCACACTGCCCGCAGAGGACAAGCTCATCTTTGTGGCCGGTGCAAAGGAAGCAGATGGCAAGTTGCTGACAAACGGCGGTCGTGTACTGGGTGTAACAGAAATCGCAGATACACTGCCCGAAGCCATTGCAAAAGCCTATGAAAGCGTAAAAACAGTAAAATTCGACAACGCATACTATAGAAACGACATCGGTAAAAAAGCCCTTGCGGCGGAGGTATAACCATGGTTTATAGAATTTATGTTGAAAAGAAACAGGGTCTGGCTGCGGAAGCAGCCTCCCTGAAAGGCGATATCGTCAATTTGCTGGGCATCAAAGGTCTGACAGATCTGCGCCTTTTGAACCGTTACGATGTGGAACACATTGATAAAGAACTGTTTGATTACTGCAAACAGACTGTGTTTTCCGAACCTCAGCTGGATGATCTGAGAGAAGAGATCCCCACTGATGGCGCAGCTGTATTTGCTGTGGAATATTTGCCCGGTCAGTTCGACCAGAGAGCAAATTCCGCTGCAGAATGTATCCAGATCATTTCCAAACAGGAAAGACCTCTGGTGAAAACAGCAAAAGTTTATGTTCTGTATGGCACACTGACAGAAGATGATGTGGATGCAATCAAAAAATTCCTCATCAACCCTGTAGAATCCAGAGAAGCAACACTGGATGCTTTCGATACGCTGGATGTAAAATACGAAATTCCCACAGAAGTTGCAATCGTTGATGGTTTCCGTGGCTTGGATGAAACAGCCCTGATGGCATTCATCAAAGATAATGGTCTGGCAATGGATTTGGATGATATCAAGGTTTGCCAGAAGTATTTCCTGGAGGAACAGAGAGACCCTACCATTACAGAGATCAAGATGATCGATACCTACTGGTCCGATCACTGCCGCCATACCACATTCCTGACAACCATCGACAGCATCAAATTTGAAGATGAAGTACTGCAGGCGGCTTATAATGAATATCTGGCAACCAGAGCAGCCATCGGCAGAACAAAGCCCATCAACCTGATGGATATGGGGACGATCGTTGCAAAATTCCTGAAAAAGGAAGGCAAGCTGGATAAGCTGGATGAATCCGAAGAAATCAACGCTTGTACGGTAAAGATCGACGTGGATGTGGAAGGCGAAACACAGAAATGGCTGCTGCTGTTCAAAAATGAAACCCACAACCATCCTACAGAAATCGAACCCTTCGGTGGTGCGGCAACCTGCGTGGGCGGCGCCATCCGTGACCCTCTGAGCGGTCGTTCCTATGTTTACGCTGCAATGCGTGTAACAGGCGCAGGCAACCCTCTGACACCCGTTTCCGAAACCATGCGGGGCAAGCTGCCTCAGCGTAAGATCGTGACAACGGCTGCCGCCGGTTACAGCTCCTACGGCAACCAGATCGGTCTGGCAACAGGTCAGGTAGATGAACTGTACCATGACGGTTATGTTGCAAAGAGAATGGAGATCGGTGCGGTGATCGCAGCGGCTCCTGCGGAAAACGTACGCAGAGAACGTCCTGTGGACAGTGATATCGTAATCCTGTTGGGCGGCAAAACAGGCCGTGATGGCTGTGGCGGTGCAACAGGCTCCTCCAAATCCCATACATTGGAATCCTTGGAAAGCTGCGGCGCAGAAGTACAGAAGGGGAATGCTCCCGAAGAAAGAAAGCTGCAGAGATTGTTTAGAAATCCCGAAGCATCCAAGCTCATCAAACGTTGTAATGACTTTGGTGCCGGCGGTGTTTCTGTTGCCATCGGCGAACTGGCAGATGGTCTGGAAATCGACCTGAATGCAGTACCTAAAAAATATGACGGCCTGGACGGTACAGAGCTGGCAATTTCCGAATCTCAGGAAAGAATGGCAGTTGTTGTTGCTGCAGCAGACGTAGAACGCTTCAAAGAACTGGCTTACGCAGAAAACCTGGAAGCAACCGTAGTTGCCAGAGTGACAGAAAAACCTTATCTGGTGATGAACTGGAACGGCAAAAATATTGTGAATATCTCCCGTGAATTCCTGGATTCCAACGGTGCGGAAAAACATATCGACATCGCTCCTGCGGCTCCTCAGCCCTTCGCAAAAGAAATCCCCGCAGATTTCAAAAAAGGCTATATGGAACTGGCGCAGGATCTGAATGTATGCTCCAAGAGAGGTCTGTCCGAACGTTTCGACTCCACCATCGGTGCCGGTACGGTTCTGATGCCTTTCGGCGGCAAAAACCAGAAAACACCTATCCAGGCAATGGTAAATAAAGTATCTGTAGAAAAGCAGGATACAACAACCTGCTCTCTGATGGCTTGGGGCTATAATCCTTTTATCGCGGAAAAGAGCCCTTACCACAGTGCATATCTGGCAGTTGTGGAATCTGTTGCGAAGCTGGTTGCCACAGGCGCAAAATTTGAAGATGTATATCTGTCCTTCCAGGAATATTTCGAAAAACCCATGAAAGACGGCAAACGCTGGGGCAAGCCTCTTGCGGCTCTGCTGGGTGCATTTATGGCGCAGAAGGGGCTGGAAATCGCTGCTATCGGCGGCAAAGACTCCATGAGTGGTACTTTCGAACATATCGACGTACCTCCCACACTGGTTTCCTTTGCGGTAACAACAGATCATATCAACAACATCGTTTCTCCTGAATTCAAAGGCGAAGGCCATAAAGTGGTTCTGGTGAAACCTGAATATGATAAAGACGGTCTGCCTACTACAGACAGCCTGAAGAAGGTATTCGATGTGGTAACCGGTCTGATGAGAGAAGGCAAGGTTGCAGCGGCTTATACACCTACCTACGGTGGTGTTGCAGAAGCGATCCTGAAAATGGCTATGGGTAACGATATCGGCTTCACTTATGCTGATGGTGTAAGCAAGGAGGATATCTTTGGCTACAATTATGGCGCATTCGTTCTGGAATTGACAGCAGATGCAGAAGCAGGCATCCTGCTGGGCACGACAGGCGGCAGTGCTATTGTTTGCGGCAGCGAAAGCATTGCGCTGGAAGAAATCTTTGCAGCTTATGAAAATAAACTGGAAGAAATCTATCCTATGCATGCTGCGGCAGCGAAAAAAGCAGAAATCCCTGCTTTCACAACAAAAGCAGATGGCATTACCTATAAGGCAGCAGCATCCGTTGCAAAACCTCGTGTGCTGATCCCTGTATTCCCCGGTACAAACTGCGAATTCGACTCTGCAAAAGCCGTTGAACGGGCTGGCGCAAAGGCTGAGATCTTCGTTATCAACAACCTGTCCGCATCTGGCATTGCAGATTCCATCGAACGCTTCGCAAAAGAAGTGAAACAGTCCCAGACAATCTTTATTCCCGGTGGCTTCTCCGGCGGTGACGAACCAGATGGTTCCGGTAAATTCATTACAGCATTCTTCCGTAACCCTGAGATCAAGGAAGCGGTAACTGCTCACCTGAAAGAAAGAGATGGTCTGATCTGCGGTATCTGTAACGGTTTCCAGGCATTGATCAAGCTGGGGCTGGTGCCTTATGGTGAAATCATCGATACAGATGAAACTTGTCCTACTTTGTCCTACAATACCATTAGCAGACACCAGTCTAAGATTGTTCGTGTGAGACTGGCAACAGAAAAATCTCCTTGGCTGACAAATGTGAAAGCCGGCGATATCTTCAGTGTGCCTATTTCCCATGGCGAAGGGCGTATTCTGATGGAAGATAAACTGGTGCAGGAACTGGCGGCAAAAGGTCAGATCCTGACACAGTATGTAGACGAAAAGGGTCTGCCTACCAATGATATCCAGTTCAATCCCAATGGTTCTACTTATGCAATCGAAGGTCTGATCTCTCCCGATGGTCGTGTCATCGGTAAGATGGGCCATGCAGAACGTATTGGTGACGGTCTGTATCAGAACGTAGAAGGCAACTATGATATGAAGCTGTTCAAATCTATGGTAGAATACTTCAAATAAAAGATATTAAAAGAGGCGGCTTAGCCGCCTCTTTTTTCGTTGCACGAAAGAGCAAAGGATGATAGTATATGAAATAGGTTACAATGCAATTTTTGCTGAGATATAGGAGGAAGAAAAATGATTCGTTTTGAATGTGACTATGCAGAAGGCATGCATCAGAGAATTTTGGACAGACTGATGGAAACAAATATGGAACAGACAGCGGGATACGGCATCGATCCCCATTGCGACAGAGCAAGAGAACTGATCAAACAGGCTTGTGGCAGGGATGATGTAGATGTGCATTTCCTGGTGGGGGGTACACAGACAAATCTGACGGTGATCGCGGCAACACTGCGTCCCTATCAGGGTGTTTTCTGCGCCGATACGGGCCATTTGAATGTCCATGAAACAGGTGCTATCGAAGCCACCGGTCATAAGGTTATTGTTCTGCCTACAACGGAAGACGGCAAGCTGACAGCAAAAGCCATTCAGGAAGGCTATGATGCCCACTGGAATGATGAGACCCATGAACATATCGCCCAGCCTGGTATGGTATACATTTCCCAATCCACAGAGGATGGCACTACATATACAAAGGCAGAACTGACAGCTATCAGTGAAACCTGCCGCAAATGTGGCCTGCCTCTGTTCATTGATGGTGCAAGACTGGGCTATGCACTGGCGGCGGAAGGCTGCGATTATACACTGAATGATATTGTAAATCTGGCTGACGTATTCTATATTGGCGGTACCAAAGTAGGTGCTATGATGGGGGAAGCCGTTGTCATCGTAAATCCTGCCTTGAAAAGAGATTTCCGCTATATGATGAAGCAAAGAGGCGGCATGCTGGCAAAGGGCAGACTGCTTGGCATCCAGTTTGAAACACTATTCGAAGATGGTCTGTATTTTGAAGTGGCGAAGCACGCAGATGATTTGGCAATGCAGATTCGCAGAGCCTTCGAGGCAAAGGGCATCAAAATGCTGTTTGATTCCAAGACAAATCAGCAGTTTCCCATTCTGCCCAATGATATGATGGAAAAACTGGCGGAAAAATACGCCTTCTCCTTCTGGACAAAGGTAGGGGACGACCATACAGCAGTGCGCTTCTGCACAAGTTGGGCAACAAAAGAAGAAAATGTGGCTGAACTGCTGGCTGATATTGAAAAGATGTGATGCAGATGAAGGGATTCTGGGTTTTTATGCTGGTGATGGCGTTGCTTTTGCCATTGTCCATGATGCTCTTTGGGTATCTGTTTTATTATAAAACACCCAAAACAATCAATGGAGTCTATGGCTATCGCACAAAAATGTCCCGTAAAAATCAACAAACATGGGAATTTGCCCATAAATATTGTGGAAGGATTTGGATGTTGATTGGAACTGCCACGCTGCCGCTTTCCATAGGTTGTATGATACTGATGGTGCATGCAGATATGGATACCATTGGCAGTTGGGGTGGCATCCTTGTATCGGTTCAATGTGTACTGATGATTTTGACGATCCCTCTGACAGAACGGGCGCTTCGCAAAAATTTTACAAAAAACGGAATCAGAAAAGAATAATAAAAAGACCCCGACTCAAAAAAGGATCGGGGTCTTTTATTGTAAAAGCGGAGAAAAGCATTTCAGCCTTCCAGATGCTCGGTGTCGTCTACATCCAACGCTTCAACCAGCTTCACTTCAGGGTTTTTCTGCATGAAGTTGTTCAGAGTATACTGGTTTGCGAACAGCAGGATCGGACGTTCGAAATGGTCATATACCAGTGTGCTTCTTGCTACAACATAATCTTTTACATCCTTGGGAGAACCGGGAGCTACCCAACGGGCTACCTGATATTCCAAAGGCTCCATACGGATTTCGGAATTGTATTCGTTCAGCAGTCTGTACTGGAATACTTCAAACTGCAGCTGACCAACGGCACCCAGAATAACGTCGTTGAATTCATTGTGGTATACCTGGATAGCACCTTCCTGTGCCAGCTGCTGTACGCCTTTCTGGAACTGTTTCGCCTTCAGGGAATTGACAGGACGCACACGGCAGAATAATTCGGGAGGGAAGGTAGGCAGAGGTTCGAAGAACAGCTTTTCTTTTCGGTCTGTCAGGGTATCCCCGATCTGGAAGTTACCGCTGTCGTAGATACCGATGATATCACCGGCAATGGCTGTTTCTACGGTTTCACGGTCATTTGCCATCAGGTGGGTAGACTGGCTCAGCTTCATCTGCTTGCCTGTTCTGGAGAGAGTCACATTCATGCCACGGTTGAAAGTACCGGAGCAGATACGGAGGAATGCCAGTCTGTCGCGGTGAGCGGGGTTCATATTCGCCTGGATCTTGAAAATAAAACCGCTGAAGAAATCATCATTGGGCGTTACTTCGCCGGTGGTTGTCTTTCTGGCACCGGGAGCAGGGGACCATTCCAGGAAATGATGCAGGAAGGGCGTGATACCAAAGTCCGCCAGAGCGGAACCAAAGAATACGGGAGACAGCTTGCCATCTTTGATCGCCTGCAGATCGAAGGGGTTGCCTGCACCGTCCAACAGTTCCATTTCACCGCGGAGGATGTCTAGGTTTGCATCGGAGATGACACCTTCCAGTGTATCACCGAATACACCGTTGGCACCCAGTTCCACTACGCCATTTTTCTGTTTATATAGGTAAACTTTATTTTCCAATCTGTCGTAGATTCCTTCAAAGGTCAGACCATTGCCAATGGGCCATGTCACTGCTGTGGAGGGCAGACCCAGTGCATCTTCCAGGTCAGCCATACAATCCAAAGGATCTTTGGACTGACGATCCAGTTTGTTGATGAATGTGAAAATGGGGATCTCACGCATACTGCAGACTTTAAACAGCTTTACTGTCTGTGTTTCGACACCTTTTGCCGCGTCGATGACCATGACAGCGCTGTCTACGGAGGTCAGGATACGGTAAGTATCTTCACCGAAGTCGTTATGACCGGGGGTATCCATGATGGAAACCACTTTGCCGTCGTATTCGAACTGCATAACGGAGGAAGTAACGGAGATACCTCTCTGTTTTTCAATTTCCATCCAGTCGCTTTTTGCAAATTTGTTTTTGCCTCTTGCCTTTACGGTACCTGCTTCACGGATCGCACCGCCGTGGAGCAGCAGTTTTTCTGTCAGTGTTGTTTTCCCTGCGTCGGGGTGGGAGATGATCCCGAAGATACGACGCTTTTGGATCGCTTCTGCGTTGCTCATATATTTCTTCCTTTCGTTTTATAGAATGGTTTTTCTTTTAGAATTGTGAAATGCACACTATTTTCATTTTACCTGAATTTTAATAAAAATGGAATATAAAGATGAGAAAAAAGCCAAAAGAATGAAAAATTTTCTGTTTCTGGTGAAAATACATTGACTGAATAATGTCTTTGGATTAAAATAGATGCGTTAGGTAAACCAACTAAATGATTATTTTTTTGGAGGTAATGAAAATGAAATTTACAAGCACAGATAAAGCACCCGCAGCTCTGGGTCCCTACTCTCAGGCAGTTTCCGTAAATGGTCTGCTGTTCACATCCGGTCAGATTGCGCTGGATCCCGCAACAGGCGAAATCGTTGGCTCTGACGTTCAGGCTCAGGCTGAACAGGTTTGCAAAAACCTGGCTGCAGTTCTGGAAGCAAATGGTCTGACATTCACAGATGCTGTAAAAACAACATGCTTCTTGGCTGACATGGGCGACTTCGCTGCATTCAACGAAGTTTACGGCAAATACTTCACAGGCAAACCCGCACGTTCCTGCGTAGCAGTAAAAACACTGCCTAAGAATGTGCTGTGCGAAGTTGAAGTAATCGCAGAAATGAAATAAAAACCGAAATGAGTCTCTGTCTTTGACGGAGACTTATTTTTTTATAGAATTCTAATTGTATTTGATAAAATACAAAAAGATTGTTGACAGTTGGAATATCCTGTGCTATTATAAGAAAGTCGCTGAACGAAAGCGGAAAAATATCGAGGCGTGGCTCAGCTTGGTAGAGCGCTACATTAGGGATGTAGAGGTCGCAAGTTCAAATCTTGTCGCCTCGATTGTTGTAAATTTAGGCTTTCTAGCCTACAGGGACAGTGTTGCCGCACTGTCTCTTTTTTTGTGCTCAGAATAGGAAAATGCACGATCATAAAATACCTTCCATCACTTCCGCTGCGTGCCGATCGGCATCGCCGATCAGATGCAAATACAGCTGTGTTACTTCTAGGCTGCTATGGCCAAGCCTGGCCGAAACCGTCTTAATATCCACACCATTGGACAGCAGCAGTGTTGCCGATGTGTGCCGAAGGGCATGAAGCGGTCTGCAGGGCAGGTCGTTCCGCTGCAGAAACCCACGCCACCATTTTGTAGGTGTCGTTGGGTGCAGCATCACGCCCAGCGTGCCAAAAACGAAGCAGTGCATATTCCAGCCTGTCCCAGCCTTTAGACAAGACTTCCGCTGCTCTCGCCGCAGCTGCGCCAGAAGGACCGCCGTTTCTTGCGTCAGGTGTACGCTGCGCGCCTTTCCGCTTTTGGGCGGCTTCGTCGCAGCCGGCTGCTTCGGCAGCTTGTAGGCGGCTCGTCGAATGTGGCAGATACACCCATCCAGATCACGCCACTGCAGTCCGACCAGCTCGCCTCTACGTGCGCCGCTGTCCAGGGCAACACGACCATAACACCGCCAGCGGATCTCTTCGCCCTGGAGGGCTTTCAGGATCCGCTGCACATCTGCAGCAGTGTAGACCTCAATTTCCCTTCTGCCTCTCGGCAGAGGGTCAATTTTATCTCCCCCCGTCGGATTTGCCCTTATAAGCCCCAATTTGGACGCTTTTGTCATGGATGACCGAAATACTGAATAAATCCTTTTGACCGTCCCAGGGGCTAAGCCAGCCTCTAACAGACCCCCCAGAAACAATTCTACGTCCAAAGGGGTAATTTCGTCCAGTTCTTTCTCGCCGAAGGTGGGGTATAAATACCGCACCATAATGTCTTGATAGCTGGTGTAGGTCGTCGGTGCTAACCTGGGCTTACGCATCCCTAGATATTGCTTGAAGTAATCTGCAGTCCTCATCAAAGTCACCCCAATCCACTTTCCCTCTGAGGTCAAGCTCAATGAGGCAGTTAATATACCTGTTCAGGGTCATTTCGCCGGAGAATGCCTCCAAAAACTCACCTCTCAGGAAGTCCTTGGTACCCTTAGGTACCACAATGCACAATCTGTCGTAGTTCTCACGGATGAAATCGTTTACTGTCTTGCTATACATGTTGCACCTCCAATTTATTATACATACGTTGCAAAGTCAAGGCAAAAATACAGGGGAGGGCGGTCAATAAGACCGCTCCAACCCCAAAATCTGGCCTGTTTCCAGGTCAACTAGAAGAATATCTCCTTGTTCTATCCCAAGTTCGGGAATCTTTAATGGTGCCATAATCCAATACCACAATACCTGACCATCCCCTTTTAGTCGGTCCGTTTTTCTTCCTTTGGCAGCTTATCTGCTGTCAGAGCAAAAAGTTCGTTGTACTTTTCCTGCAGGTCGTGCAGTCGATCATAGGCACTCTGCAATTCCGCATCCAATGCCATGTTTTCAGCTGCCAACTTACGCAGCAGCCATTCCACCCAAAGCGGAATTTTCTCACAAGATGCCATTATCCTGCCTCCTTCACAGTTTCTATAATGTCCTCGACCATGATGCCTGCTTCTTCGACAGCTTTTTCCAGCTGCGCAACTCGGGCAGTCAAACGCTCGTTTTCAGCTGCTTGCTGCTTAGCGTCTTCGGCAAAGGTATCTGCAAGATTTTTATACCGTGCTGCAGGACTGGAAGTTTCTCTGCTTTTCTGTGCTGCCATGTCCTTATCCAGCTGAGCGAATCGGGCCTGCCGTTCTTGCTCACGCTTAAAAGTACTGTTCTCAATCCTAATTGCCTTCTTCACCAAATCACCTCCTACTACAATAAATTTAGGGTTAATATACTTAACAACCAGTTGGGTTGTTAACCTCCTTGTTGCTTAAGCTGTATAATGATGGAGCAATCGGTATATCGTTCTGCCT
>JAETUG010000005.1 GCA_021768705.1 Bacillota bacterium | reverse complement strand
ATCCGCTCCTATTTTCGAAGTAGCTGACCTGGGTATCGTTGGCGATCTGAAACAGATCCTGCCTAAACTGGCTGAAGCTGTAAGAAAATACAAAGAAGCGAAAGCAAACAGCTAATGTAAACTGAATTAGTTTTTAAGAGACCTCTTTTAGAGGTCTCTTTTTTTATGAAATTTTACGTAACCAGGGAAAGGGAATACGAGAGAACAGGAGCCAGAAGGCTCTATGACCGCATGGTGAAACAGAAAATAGACAAGATTCGAGGGATATGCTATACTGTTTACATAATAGAAAAGGAGGCGGAATGGATGGAATTAAAAAAAGAATTCGATTTGGAATCATTGACATCATCTGAATTTCCTGAGGTGCTGCTGCAGCAGGCAAGACCATTTATGGAACTGATGATGCAATACAGATGCGCACTGATGGAAGTGGAGACGAAGCTGAATGTTTTGAATGCAGAATTTACCATGAAAAACAACCGCAATCCTTTTGAATCCATCAAGAGCAGAATCAAATCTCCCAAAAGTATCATTGAAAAAATGCAGCGGAAGGGATATGAGATGAGCGTACAAGGAATCGAAGATAACCTGGCAGATGTTGCGGGCATCCGGGTGATCTGTTCTTTTCCTGATGATATTTATATGACAGCCAAAATGCTGACAGTTCAGGATGATATCAGAGTATTGGAGGTAAAGGATTACATTGTGAATCCGAAACCAAATGGATACAGAAGTCTGCATTTGATCCTGGAAATTCCAATCTTTTTATCCAATGAAAAGAAAAATATGAAGGTGGAAGTACAATTTAGAACGATCGCTATGGATTTCTGGGCAAGTTTGGAGCATAAGTTGAAATATAAGAAAAACATTGAAAATGCAGAGGAGATATCCAGAGAATTGAGCAAGTGCGCCGAAGCCAGCAGTATGTTGGATCTGCGGATGCAGGCATTGAGAGATCGGATTGAGGCGAGCCGAGAATGAGCAGGGATGACAAGAAAATCTTAGAAGAAAATGCAGTTTTGCAAAAAGGACGTCAGGGCGCCATGCGGGTGATTTATGGGCGGACTGCGGTGATTGCACTTCTCTTTATCATTCAAATTTTGTTGCTGTTCTGCATGGTGAACTTTTTTGGTCAATACATACCTATGGCTTTTGGGGGCTACATGGTTTTTGCACTATGCATTGTGCTGGTCATCATCAACAAAGAGGAAAGCCCAGAAACAAAGCTCATGTGGACCATTATAACGATGCTGCTGCCTTTGGTGGGTGGGGCGTTATATTTATATGTAAAAATGCAGCCGGGATATCGATTTCTGGAAAAACGGCTGAACAGCATTTACAGGCATACGGAAGATTATGTACAGCAGGATAAGAACGTGCTGCAGGCTTTGGAAACTGCGGACAAGGGCACGGCCAGACTGGCAGGATATGTACATAAAAACGGAAATTTTCCTGTGTATCAAAATACGAAGGTGAAATATTTCCCTTTGGGTGAGGATAAATTTGAAGCTATGCTGGAGGAACTGGCAAAGGCGGAGAAATTCATTTTTATGGAATATTTTATTCTGAAGGAAGGATATATGTGGGAAAAAATCCTACAGCTATTGGAGGAAAAAGCGAAGGCAGGCGTAGAGGTGCGGGTGATGTACGACGGGACTTGCGCTATGTTTGATCTGCCTTACAAATATCCGGAGGAATTGAAGGCAAAGGGCATCCAATGCAAGATGTTTGCACCGATCCGCCCTATTCTTTCTACCCATTACAATAACCGCGACCATCGAAAGATCCTCGTCATTGACGGAAAGGTGGGCTTTACGGGAGGCATCAACATTGGGGATGAATATATCAACCGAGTGGTGAAGCACGGCCACTGGAAGGACACGGCGGTGATGCTGAGAGGGGACGCAGTGCAGGGACTGACCATGATGTTTTTGCAGATGTGGAGCGTTTCCGAAAAGCAGGTGGAATATGGAGAATATCTGGAAAAAGAGGAAATAGACCAGAATGCCACGGGGTTCGTTATGCCCTATGGGGACAGCCCCTTTGATGACGAGCTGATCGGAGAAACGGTTTACATGGATATCCTGAACCGTGCCAAGGAGTATGTGCATATTATGACGCCATATTTGATTATCGACCAGAGGATGATCACGGCGCTGAGCTTTGCGGCAAAACGGGGTGTGGATGTGAAGCTGATCCTGCCCCATGTGCCTGATAAAAAATTTGCTTTTGCTTTGGCGAAGAATCATTACCCTGCGCTGTTGAAGGCAGGGGTAAAGATTTACGAATATACACCGGGTTTTGTTCACGCAAAAGTATTTACCAGCGACGATGAGAAGGCTGTGGTGGGTACTATCAATCTGGATTACAGGAGCCTGTATCTGCATTTTGAATGTGGGGCATTTTTGTATCAGGTGGATGAAATCGAAACTATTGAGAAGGATTTTCAGGCTACTTTGGAAAAATGTCAGGAGATCACTTTGGAGAATTATAAACGGGGGACACTGCTGTTGCGGCTGGAGGGATGGCTGCTGAAGGTGCTGGCACCGTTGATGTAAAGAAAATATATATTGGAATGAGCGAGCCGCTCCTTTTTCAACAGCGAAAAAGGGCGGCTTTTGCTGATGAAAAAGGGGCTGCGGCGACAGCGTTTGACAGGATATGCAAAGAAGAAATGGTATCTTTGTAGACAGGAATGGAAAGATACGATTTTCAGTCTGAGCAACGAGAACAACGCAAAAGGAGGAAGCAGCATGCAATATTATTTTGACGGCGACAGCAATTTATATGGCACGGCGGGAAAGAAGTTTTCCATGCCTGCGCGAACGAAGCAGATGGGGAGCATTGAGAACCATGTGAAGATCTTTGTGGAGGATTATGTCTATACATATCTGTATCAATACGGCAGAAGCGGCGGCGGAAAGGAAAAGCTGGCGGCACTGATCGGGAAGCATTATGAGATCGAAGGACAGGATGTGCTGGTGATCTCCGGGGCTATTCAGGGAAAAGAAACAGTGCAGCAGAACGGCGTAGAATGCTTCAGCGAAGAGACATGGGAATACATCGGTGGGCAAATGCAGACCTATTTTAAAGGGATGAATATTGTGGGTTGGGTCCATTGCCAGCCCAGCTTTGGGGCATTTTTGATGGCACGGGACGAAGTTTTCCACAAGGAATATTTCAAGGAAAAATGGCAGGTGTTGTTTGTGGTGGATACCATGGACAAGCTGGATACATTTTATATCTACAATGAGGACGGAACAGGGCTGCGACAGGCCAAAGGATATTTTGTCTACTATGACAGGAACAGGGAGATGCAGGAATACATGCTGGAGAACAGCATGATCCGCCCCAGAGGGGAAGCTCAGGAAGGGACAAGCCCCCAGACGGAAGCAGCGGCTTTTGCAGCAGAAGAGGCAGCACCCAGAGAGCGGCAAAGAAGAAAGCCCTCGGCAGAAGAGCGGATGGATGCGGCGAAGGAGATTCGGCGGGTACTGCAGAAGCGGGAGAAGGAAGTGAAGCAGGCAAAGAAGGAGCATGACCGACTGCTGGCAACAGTAAGCTGTGTGCTTTGTGCGGTCTGCGTCTGCATGGGGCTGGCGATGATGCAGAGCCTGGACAGGCTGCGGACAGTGGAAACGGAATTATTGGCGATGCAGACCTCCTATCAGACCTTGGCGGAGGACTTCGAAGGGGTGAAGGTGCAAAGCGTTTTTGCCGTACAGGAGGCAAAAAATGCCCATGCAGAGGAGCCTGCAACAACAGAAAAAGTGACAAATAAAAAATATGTCGTGGAAAGCGGAGATAGTTTAGGATATATCAGCAGAAAATTTTATGGAGATAACAGCGGAATCACAAGGATCATGGAGGCAAATGGATTAAAGAATGCAGATATGATCTATGAAGGACAGGCACTGTGGATTCCCGAAGGATAAGGGAGAGAACCTCAAGTTGAAAGGACTTGGGGTTCTTTTTCTTTTGGAAAAAAGGGGGATGGTTTCTGATAGTCTCATTGATCTCATTTACTATTGACAAGGGGAAAGGGAAATGATAGATAATAATAAGAACAAACGTTCTAAAATGAACTAAAAATAAGAATATATGTTTGATAAATAGGAGGGGAAAAGAAATTGGGATGGAAGGCATATGTGAAAGGAAGAATGGACAGCGACAAGGGGCGGATGAAAATACGGCTGCTGGACTGGGGATGCGCAGCAGAGAAATGCGGACGGAGACAGGAGAAGATGAAACGAATCATCAAGCTGCGGGAAGAGCAGAAGAAATTGATGGCGGAGAATGATTCTGCGGCGGTGGCTCAGATGATGGAGAACATTGACAGGCAGTATGAAGGAGATATGGAGAAGCTGCAGGGAGAGATTTTGGAAATCATGGAGCAGAAAAAGCAGATGGACGGGCTGCTGCAGGAGTTGACGGAGGAAGAACAGGAATACATCCAGATGCGATACGAGAAAGGGTGCGGCTTTGATTTTATTGGGATGAAGCTGCACATGAGCCGAGCTACGTTGTTTCGGATGCAGGACAGAATATTGGAAAAGCTGCTGCAGATGGAGAAGGATGAGACTATGTAAGAGTTGGAAGGGGATATATTGAGGGAGCAGTGGAGAAAGGAGGCGATGCAAATGTGGCAGAGAGAAAACTGACGGAACGGCAGAAGGAATTTTGCAGGCTCTGCGCTGCAGGGATGAAACCTTTGGATGCGGCGAAGCTGTTGGGGTATCGAAACATCAGCAGGACCGTGGGCGACATGCTGCGGATGGAGAAAATCCAGGAGGAGATACAAAGGCAGAAGGAGCAGACAGCAGTGCAGGAAGAAAAAATCATGCCGAAAGGGGAAGAAGAGACAGCAGTGGCGGAGAAGGAAGAGATCCTGTGTTTTTTGACGGGAATGATGCGAGAGGATGCCGACCCGAAAATGCGGATGAAAGCGGCGGAGCTTTTGGGCAAGCGAGAGAGCTTGTTTGAAAAGGAGAAAAAAGCAGAAGAAAAAAGTCCCATCTTCATCGTGGATGATCTGCCATGAAGATGACGAGACTGAGCCAGTGCATCGGGAAGGGATTTTACGGACTGCACAGAGATATCCGAGAAGGGGGACATACCCACTACTGGCTGAAAGGCGGGAGAGGCAGCGGAAAATCTTCGTTTCTGTCCATTGAAATCATACTGGGGCTGGTGGAGGACGAGGATGCCAATGCGGTGGTGCTGCGAAAGGTGGCGGCGAATCTGCGGGACAGTGTGTTTGAGCAGATGACATGGGCCATTCATGCTTTGGGTGTGGAGGATGAATGGGAGAGAAAGGTGAGCCCCATGGAGCTGGTACGGAAAAGCACAGGGCAAAAGGTTTTGTTTCGGGGATGCGACGATCCGAGAAAACTGAAATCCATTAAATTTCAGCGGGGCTATGCCAAATTTATCTGGTATGAAGAAGTGGACGAATTTGGTGGGATGCAGGAATTACGGAACCTGAACCAAAGCCTGATGCGAGGGGGCGAAGAATTTCGTATCTTTTACAGCTTTAACCCGCCTAAGCATGCCAGAAACTGGGTGAACCAGGAAATGGCAGAGGAACGGGAAGACAGGCTGGTCCATCACAGCACTTATCTGGATATGCCGGAGGAATGGCTGGGGAGCCAATTTCTGGCAGAGGCGGAATACATACGGAAGCGTCACCCTGAGACTTACCGACATGAATATTTAGGGGAAGTGACGGGGGGCGGCGGCGAAGTTTTTCGCAATCTGACGTTACGGGAAATTTCCGACGAGGAAATTGCTGCTTTTGACAGAATCAGCCGTGGACTGGACTGGGGGTATGCCGTAGACCCACTGCATTACACGGTGAACCACTACGACAAGACCAGAAGGCTGCTGTATATCTTCTTTGAACTGCGGGCGCAGGGCATGAGCAACCGACGACTGGCAGAGGAGATCAGGAAGGAGAACCCGAACCACAGGGCAGTCGTTTGTGACAGCGCAGAGCCGAAATCCATTGCGGAAATGCGGGAATATGGTGTGGCTGCTGTGGGGGCGAAGAAGGGCCCTGACAGCGTGTATTATGGCATCAAGTGGCTGCAGGACTTGGAGGAGATCATCATCGACCCCAAACGATGCCCGGAAACGGCAAAGGAATTTTACGGATATGCATACGAAGGGGACGGCAAGGGCGGTTGGAAGGCTGCATTTCCGGACAGAGAAAATCATGCGATCGATGCGGTGCGGTATAGCCGAGAGGATGACATGAGACACGTACGGATCAGATAAAGAAAGGAGAAGGGGAATTGTTTATCACAGAAATGGAGCTGCTGAAAGCAAGGCTGGCGGCGGGGAAAAGCCTTAACGACAGCCATATCCTGAAGGAGATCATTCAGGAGGACAAAAACAGTGACAAGAAAAAGAGGATGGAAGAGGGCGAGCGATATTATCAGGGGAAGCATGATATTTTGCAGAAGGATTTTCGCAGAAGCCCTGTTTCCGAAACGGGGAGAGACGGGGAGGAAAGCATGCAGATGTTTTTTAACCCCAACCGAAGCAATCACCATTGTGTGAACCCATTCCACCATGCGTTGGTGGCACAAAAGACCGCTTATTTGGTAGGGAGAGAGCCTACCCTCAGCGTAAGAGGGCAGAAAAGCAAGGAATTTGAGACGATGCTGACGGATTTTGCTGACGAGGGATTCAACAGTATACTGCAGAAATGGATCATCGGGGCGGCAAACAAAGGCGTGGAATATCTGCATGTTTATTATGACGAAGAAGGGGTCTTTCGATACTGCATTGTGCCTGCGGAGGAGATCATCGTGGTTTACGATGAGGTGTATCAGCAGGATATCAGGGAAGTGATTCGATATTATGACATCAAGGTACTGGACGGCGGCAGGGAAAAGACCAAGCGGCGTGTGGAATGGTGGACTGCGGAGAACGTGACCTTTTATACGGAGAACAGTGACGGGGAATTTTTGCAAGAGAACAAATGCGGTCATTGGACGGTAACGGAGCTGTTGGACGGCGAGGAAAGGGAAACGGTAGAACACGGCTGGGGCAGAGTGCCCTTTATTCCCCTGCGGAACAATGACAGGGAAATGACCGACCTGCAGCTGGTGAAGGGACTCATCGATGCGTATGATTATGTGAGCAGCGAAGGGACCAATACTTTGTTGGATCTGGTAGACCTGTATTGGGTGATCCAAGGCTATGGCGGAGAGACAGCCAGCGCCGTGGCACGAAAGCTGCAGGTGAACAAGGCAGTGCAGATCAGCGACAGCAGCGGCAGTGTGGAGGCGAAGCAGGTACAGCTGCCCGTGGAAGGCAGACTGGACTGGATGCAGATGCTGCGGAAGGATATTTTCCACTTTGGTATGGGGGTGGATACCGACAGTGATGACTGGGGCAAAGCCGCCAGCGGGGTGGCACTGAAATTTCAGTATGCTATGTTTTACCTGAAGATCAACGGCATTGTGCCGGAAATCAAAAAGGCGGTGAAGGAATTTTTCTGCTTTGCGGTGGAGGACTGGAACCGGGAAAACGGTACGGACTGGGACTGGAGAAAAATTCAAATCACGCTGAATACCAACGGCATTACCGATGATCTGGAAACCATGCAGATCATTACAGAAAGCAAGGGCATTGTCAGCGAAAAGACGCTGCTGGGGAAACATCCTTTCGTGGAGGATGTGAACAGCGAGATGGAACAGCTGGAAAGAGAAAGAAGGGGGAAAGAAGAATGAAACTGACACAGATGGTAGAAAAATTTGCCAAGCAGGGCATGGTGAACCCTGCGGCAAAGGTGGAACTGATGCAGGCGGCGGAAGAGATGGAGAGCCAGATGCAGGAAATGCAGGAGACACTGGACGGAAAGGACGGTGAGCTGGCGGAAAACAGAAAGACTGCGGCGGTGGAAAGAGCCATTCTGGAGGCCGGCGGCAAAAATGTGAAGGCCATTCTGGCACTGATCGACATGGACGAGGTGTCCTATGACGAGAAAAAGGGCCTGACAGGGCTGGACATGGAGGAAGTGAAGGCAGAAGTGCCTTATCTGTTCCATGAAAAGGCAGAAAAGAAAAAAGGCACAGGCGCAGCAAAAAGCAGCCAGAAGAAGAAAGAGGATGAGATCAGAGAGGCTTTTAGAAGAGGTCTGGGCAGATAAGGAGGATGAAAGATGAGTTTTAACAGTATTCAGTATGCAACTGTTTTTATGGAAGAACTGGACAGCCAGCTGGTGGAAAAATCTACAACGGGTTGGATGGAAGGAAACGCAGGGCAGGTGCAGTATAACGGTGGCGCAGAAGTGAAAATTCCCAAAATGCAGATGAGCGGCCTGGGAGACTATGACAGAGACGGCGGCTTTGCCAAGGGGGCAGTAACAGTGACTTATGAAACAAGAAAGCTGACCCAGGACAGAGGCAGAACCTTCCAGCTGGACGCCATGGATGTGGATGAAACAAATTTTGCGGCTACAGCAGGGGCAGTGATGCGGGAATTCCAGAATACAAAGGTGATCCCTGAAATTGACGCTTATCGCTACAGCAAGATCGCAGAGCTGGCGCAGACAGCCAAAAAGACAAAGGAATATACTGCGGCGGTGGATACAATTTTCACAAACCTGATGAACGATATGACCGAAATTCGGGATACCGTGGGCGACGGCTGTGAACTGGTCATTGCCATGAGCGCAAAGGTGGCAGGGATGCTGGACTTGGCAAAGGGCGGTACAAATGTGCTGGAAAGCGGTGTATTCCAGCAGGGCAGCGCAGAACTGAAGGTAAAGGAAATTGATGGCTGCCCCATCATCCGAGTGCCTTCTGCACGATTCCAGACAAAATATACCTTTATGGATGGTGTGACAGAAAATGAAACCGATGGCGGCTTTGCGGCGGCAGAGGATGCCAAAGACATCAACTGGATCATCATGGCGAAGAATGCGCCCGTTGCTGTTTCCAAAACAGATGTGACCAGAATTTTTGACCCTATGACGAACCAGAACGCCAATGCGTGGAAAATCGACTACAGAAAATACCATGATATCTGGATCACAGACAACGGCATGGACGGTATTCTGGTGAACATCAGCAAAGCATAAGGAAAGGCGGCGGAAGGATGCAGGAAAAAATTCTGGCGAAGCTCATGAAATTGAGAGCCGAAGAGGACCTTGCCGCCATGGACTTTGCGGCAGGACGCAGCGAAGAGATGATGAAAGCCTACTGCAATATGGATGAGCTGCCCGAAGAACTGCTGGGGACAGGTGTGGCACTGGCGGGGATGCTGCTGGACAGCGGCGCAGCTGCGACGCCCTCCCAGAAGGCAAAAAGCATCAAGGAAGGGGATGTTTCCATCACCTTTCAGGAGGAAGGACATGGGGCAGACCAGGGAAAGCTGTTGGAATGCTTCAAGGTGGAGCTTGACCGTTGGAGACGGATGGACTGGTAAGGAGGAAGCGGCATGAAGAAGGAATTTGCGAAAGCGAAAAAAGCTGTGGAAAGCCTGTTCTGGGACACCTGCTTTGTAGAAGTTTTTCAGGAAGAGACAGCGGACTGGGGCGAGACCATGCACCAGAAGGGGGAGGCAGACAGCTTCCCCTGCCGCCTGACGGAAAAAAACACCCCTTGCGGAGAAAATGGTCTGCTGGCGGAACTGGAAAAGACGGTCATCCTGCTTTACCCTGCCGGAAAGGAGATTCCTGTGGGAAGCACCCTGCGGGTACGGAAGGAAAACGGCGAGGAACGGCAGTATTTTGCAGCGGGAGACAGTCAGGTATTTTTGACCCATAAGGCAGTGGGACTGAGAAGGAGAGATGGGGTATGACAGAGGAAATCAGAAGAGCAGTGATACAGGCAATTTCTGAAAAATTTGGACTGCCGGTTTACGGGCAGAGCGTGCCCCAAGGAGGAAAACGTCCCTGTTTTACGGTGGAAATCGAAGAGATGGAGCAGAAGCGGCTACTGGGCAGGAGAGCGGCAAGAAGGGTGACGGTTCGCATTGCGTATTTTTGCGGTGAGAAGAAAATAGCAGCGGCGGAAGGACTGGCGGCGGCAGAGGGGCTATATGAAGCACTGTGCATCATCGGGAGAGACGAAAAATTTGCGGCAAGCGGCATAAAGCACGAAAAGACGGCAGACGGCATAAAGCTTACGGCGGAATATGAATATCACATCATTTTCGATGAGGAGGAAACAGGCCTGATGGAACGGCTGGAATACAACGGAAAGGGAGCAGTGGGCTATGAAACAGAAGGCGACATTCAGCAGGGAACAGCTGAGTAAGAGCAAGACTTTTGGGTATGGGGCTGATCTGGTGAAAGCGGTGCTGGAGGACAGAGCATACACCAAGGAAGAAGCGGAAAAGGAAATACAGGCATATTTGACAGGAAAAAGAAAGGAGCATTGATATGGCATTAGGCGGCGGCACTTTTTTAGTGCAGAATAAGGTATTGCCCGGGGCATACATCAATTTTGTTTCCAGACCCAGAGCCATGGGCAGCTTGGGAGAAAGAGGCATGGTTTGTGTGGGTATGGAAATGGACTGGGGCAAAGAAGGAATGCTGACAGTGGAAGCGGCAGACTTCCGGACAGACAGCAGAGCCCTGTTTGGCTATGATTATCTGGATGACAAGATGAAGGATATGCGAGAGCTTTTCCTGCACGCAAAGAAGGTACATTTGTATCGGCTGAATGGCGGGAAAAAGGCGACCGCAACAGAAGAAAACCTGACGGTGACAGCAAAATACAGCGGCGAGAGAGGCAACGATATCTGCATTGCCATTGTAGAAAACGTAGACGAGGAAGGTTATTACGATGTGGAGACATATCTGGGGACAGAGATGGTGGACAGCCAGACAGTAGCCAACATCGAAGAACTGGAGGAAAATATGTATGTTACCTTTAAAGGTACAGGCGTATTGACAGCGGTAGCAGGATTATACCTGACAGGCGGCACCACTGAGGAGGCAGCAGGCAGCGCATATACGGATTTTCTGGCAGCGGCAGAAGCGGAGGATTTCAATGTGCTGGCTTACAACGGCAGCAACGAGACAACAAAGAAGCTGTTTGTGAACTTCACAAAGCGGATGAGAGAGGAAGAAGGCGTAAAATTTGTGACAGTTCTCCATGATTACCCCGAAGCAGACCACGAAGGCGTGATTTCCGTAGGGACAGCCAGTGAGCTGGTATACTGGGCAGCCGGTGCCACAGCCGGGGCGGAAGTGAACGAAAGCTTGACGAATATGGTCTACGATGGGGAATATGAAGTCAATGGAAAGATGAAAAAGAGCGAATACATCAAGGGGATTCAGGCAGGGCAGTTCCTGTTCTATGAAGAGGACGGCAAGCTGCGGGTGCTGCGGGATATCAATAGCTTTACTTCCTTTGAAACGGCGAAAAACAGCGATTTTTCCGGCAATAGAGTGGTAAGGGTGCTGGACAGTATCGCCAATGATGTGGCGAATATCTTCAGCAAATATTATCTGGGGAAACAGAGCAACAATGCTAACGGCAGAAACCTGCTGAAAGCAGAAATTTTGGCGTACCATGAGCAGCTGATGAAAATTGAGGCCATTGAAAATTTCACAGCGGAGGATATCACTGTGGAAAAAGGCGTGGAAAAACAGGATGTGGTGGTTTATGAAAACGTGCAGCCTGTGGACGCCATGGAAAAGCTGTATATGAAAGTGGAAGTTGCGTAAAGGAGGTGCGATAGATGGGTTATTTGAGAGCAAAAGACACCGTCAATGGTGCTTTAGGCACCTGCTTTGCCATCATTGACGGGAAAAGACACGAACTGATGCAGGTGAAAAACGTCAAGGCAAAGGTGAAGAAAACCAGAACTACGATCCCCATTCTGGGGCTGACAGCAAAACAGCAGAAAAGCGGCGGCTGGGAAGGCACCGGCACCATGACGGTGTATTATGTGAGCAGTCTCTTCCGAAAGGTGATGGTGGACTACATGAAAAATGGCGTGGACACCTACTTTGAACTGATGCTGACCAACGAAGACCCTACGGGGGAAGCAGGCAGACAGACGGTGCTTCTGAAGGATGTGAACATTGAAGAAATGCTGATCGGCAAGCTGGATGTGGACGAAGCGGCTATGGATGAGGAAATGAAATTTACCTTTGGCGGCGTGGAACTGCTGGACAGCTTTAACGCACTGTAAAAGATCAGAGCCGACATCGAAAAAATACATCATATTTTCGAGATAGGCTCTGAATCGCTTCAAAAAAGGGAGGGGTTATTTTGGGACAGGAATGTTTTTACAAAAAAAATCGGAAGGACAGGGGCGAAAGAGAAGTCCTTCTGACAGAAAGACTGGCCGCAGACGGGGGGCAGATGCTTTGGCGCATCCGCCCCATGAGCCAGAGAGAGAACGAGGACATCTGGAAAAGATGCGGCGAGGATGAAAAGAGATATGAAGGGGCGGTGCTGGCGGAGAGTGTGGTCTTTCCAGACCTGAAGGATGCGGCACTGCAAAACAGCTATGGCGTGGTCGGGGCGGAAGGACTGCTGGCAAGACTGCTGCTGGCGGGAGAGTATGACCGACTGCGCAGGGCTGTGGAGGAGATCAACGGAGGTGACAGCGGATGTATCGACTGTATTTGAAGCAGGATGGGAAACAGATTTTACTGCCTGTGACACCTGCCGAGATGGAGACAAAGACAGGAAACCGAAACAAGACGGCATATATCCTGAACTTCGGGGAGATGAATCTGGCGAAAAAGCCTGGGCTGCAGGAGATCCGATTCACGGCACTGCTGCCAGGGAGAAAGTATAGCTTTGTGCAGACGGAGGATGGGTTCCATGAGCCGGAATATTTTCTGAATTCTTTCAAGGAATACAAGGCGGCGGCAAAGCCCGTACAGCTGATTTTATTCCGAAAGCTGGCAGACGGGACACAGCTTTTTTGCGGGAACATGGAAGTGCTGTTGGAGGATTACACGGTGACGGAGAAAGGCGGCGAACAGGGGGACTTCTGGGTGGAGGTGCACTGGAAGGAATGGAAAGCGGCGAAAAGCATCCGTTACAGTATCAAAGGCAATACCATGGTGGAGCAGGGGCAGGAGAGGCAGACAAAGCAGCCTGCCGCAACCTATACGGTACAGAAGGGGGACTGCCTTTGGAATATTGCGAAAAAGCAGCTGGGCAATGGGGCAAGATACAGGGAGATTGCCCAGAAGAACGGCATTGCCGATCCGAACAGGATTTATCCCGGGCAGGTTTTGAAGCTGTAAGAGAAAGGGGAGACGGGGATGACGATAAAGCTTTTATTACAGCATGGCAGCAGTCTTTATGATGCCACACCGATTTTAGAGGGGGGCGTGGAATGGTACGCCAGTGTTATGGGAAAGGCCGGAAGGCTGAAATTTCAGGTGGTCAGAGATGGCATTGTGAATTTCGTGGAAGGGGACAAGGTTTCCCTTTATGTAGATACCATTTTGCGGTTTAGCGGCTTTGTGATGACAAAGGAGAGAACCAGCGAACAGATCATCAGCGTGACGGCCTATGATCAGATGTTTTATCTGGCAAGAAACAAGGCCACTTATGTTTTCCTAAACAAAGGAGCAAAGGAGATCATTCAGACCATTGCCGCAGACTATGGCTTGCAGGTGGGAGAAATATCCGACAGTGGGTGGAAGATTCCCCAGAGGATCGAAGAAGGGGAAACGCTGATGGATATTATCCTTTCCGCCTTGGAGATCTGTGGGCAGGCCACAGGAAAGGAATATTTTCTGTTCGATAAGGCTGGTTGGTTGACGGTGAAGGAGAGAAAGGAAATGGTAGCGGAAGCGGTGCTGAAATGCGACGGTGGCATCAGCGAGTATACATACAAGACGGATATCAGTCAGGATACCTATAATGCAGTGCGGCTTTATCATGCGGGACGGAAGGAAACGGAACGGAAGGCATGGGAAGTGGAACAGACGGACAAGGTGGAAAAATGGGGCAGGCTGCAGTATTACAAGCGGGTGCCTTACACCATGAACAGCGTGCAGCTGAAGGAACTGGCGGAAAGTATTTTGCAGGAAAAATGCAGAGTGGTAAAAAAGCTGACGATTGAGAACATCAATGGGGATATGATGCTTTACGCCGGAAACAGCATTTGGCTGGAAATTCCGGGATTAGCGGAGATCAGCCTGAAGGGAAGAGCCTTGATCGAAAGCTGCTGCCATTTTTTTGCCGACGGAGAGCATCGGATGCAGTTGGATATCCGCATTGAGGAGGGATAAGGATGGACTTGAAAAACTTTTTGAAGGAGAACAATGGATTTCCGGAGAACAGGAGGGTAAGTGTTTCGCCCTGCTTTGCAGAGGACGGCGCAGAGGCACTTTGGGAGATCAGAGCGGTCAGCGAGGAGGAATACCGCAGGGCAGCGGAAGGCAAAAAGGACAAATGGGCGGCATTGTGCCTGCTTTCTGTGGTGAAGCCTGATCTGCAGGACAAGGCACTTTGGGAAAGCTATGGGGTGGACAGCGGAGAAAAGGCATTGAAGGAGATGCTTTACCCCGGAGAGTATATGCGGCTTTTGGAAGCGGTGAAGGACATCAACGGCTTTCAGCAGCGGAGAAAGGCTTGGAAGGCACAGGCAAAAAACTGATCGAGGAGGGCGTGGACGAGGCAGATTATGCCTGCTATGCCCTCCGGAAATACGGGATACGCCCCAGAGAATGGGTGGAAATGACCACACCGGAGCGGATGTTTTGCTGTGCTGTCATAGAGCTTGAGATCGAAGCTGCGGAGAAAGCCAGAGGATAAGAGGTGAGAAGGGGAATGGAGAAGGAAAGGAAAGGGCTGTTCGGGCGGCTGTTGGATTTTTGGAAGGAGAAGATCGGGACAGGCGAGACGAAGGGCATTGGGTTTTGGAATGGTGCGAAGAGCTTGGAAGATCCTTTTGCTGAGATGGGTAATGCTGTTTCTTTGAAGCAAGAAGAGAAGAAAAAGACCTTCTGGGAAGAAAAAGCAGAGACTGCTTTGGGAGAAAAGAAAGCGGAAGGCGGCTTTTTGAAACAGGAGAAGAAGCTCTTTTTTGCGGAAGCGGAGAAGAAACAGAAAGAAACTTTGGAGGCCGGGGAAGAAGGAGAAGGAACAGGAGCAATAGAAGGAACAGAAGAGATAGAAGGGACGGAGAAACGGAACGTTTCCCATCTTTTTATGGCGGCGGTTTTTCGGGAAGAAAGACAGGAAGAAGCGGAGGAAAGCAAAATGGGGCAGGCTTTCCTTTGGGAGAAGCCGGAAATGGAACAAAAGAGACGAAGTATCGTGCCTGTGACGGAAAAAATGCAACAGGAGGAAACACCTGTAGCAGAAGCCGCACAGGAAATGCCGAAAACGGAAACAGCAAAAAGAGAAGAGCCCCAGACGGAGATGCCATTTGACATAGAAAAGCTGATGCAGCAGATGACGAAAAAGCTTTGGGAAGAGCGGGAAAGCTGCGGTAGGCGTCTGAGAGGATAAGGAGGGAGCAAAATGCTTGAGATCATCAAACAGCTGGCATTGGATGCGGCGGAAACGGGTGCGGATTTCTGCATTGGGACGGTGACGGCGGCAGAGCCTCTCTGCATCCGGCTGGAAGAGGGGCTGGAACTGACAGAGCCATTTCTGGTGCTGACAGAAGCGGTGCTGGAATGGGAAGAAACCGGACGTATCCGCACATGGACAGATACGGAAGGAGACAGGTGGTTTTATTATCGGATGATACGGGACAGAAAACTAAAGACCGGCGAAGCTGTGGCATTGCTGCGGGCAGCCGGCGGACAGCAATATTTGGTGCTGGGCAGAGTAAGAAAGGAGGGATAGGATGACACCGACACAGGAAGTGGAACTGAACATGGCAAGCATCGAGAAAAAAATCATTCCCAGCCTGACTTGGAAGATCAACGAGGAACAGGCAGAGGTGCGGGGGACAGTAGATGAGCTGGAAGCCATGAAACAGGCAATTCATAAAATTTTGCAGACGGAACGATACAGATATGCCATTTATGATTGGAATTATGGGATTGAACTGGAAGAATTGTATGGGAAGAATGTGACTTATGTGATCCCCGAACTGAAAAAGCGGATCGAGGATGCATTGCTGGGGGATGACCGAGTGACGGCGGTGACGGATTTTTCTTTTCAGCAGGAAAAGGGGAGCGTGACGGCGGGATTTCTGGTGCATACTATCTTTGGTGAGATCACGGCGGAAAGGACGGTGGATATTTGATGGTGAAAAGCTATGAGGAATTGATGGAACAGAAGCTGGATCAGATCGATGACAAAAGGGACAAGCGACAGGGCAGCCTGATTTTTGATGCCCTGGCACCCAATGCGGCGGAAACAGCCACCTTTTACGCTGATCTGGACCTGTTGGAGGACAGAACTTTTGCGGATACGGCCACGGGGGACGACCTGACCAGACGGGCGGCTGAACGGGGCATTCGCAGAAAGCCTGCGGTAAAGGCCACATTTTACGGGCGTTTTCTGAATGAAGATGACGAGGAATACCCCATGGAAGTGGGCACGAAATTCTTTTTGGAGGAATACTATTATGTGGTACTTTCCAGAGAAGCGGACGGGCGATATGTGCTGGAATGCGAAACAGCAGGTGCCTGTGGGAATGATTACTTAGGAAATCTGCTGCCCTTGGAAAACATGGATGGACTGGCGGTTGCCATGTTGGAGGAGCTACGGACAGATGGCGAGGACGAAGAAGGGGACACAGAATTTCGAAAACGTTATTTTGCCAGCTTTGACGCAGATGCTTTTGGCGGAAATATTGCCGATTATCAGAGAAAGGTCACTGCGTTGCAGAATGTGGGCGGGGTAAAGGTATATCCCGCTTGGGACGGCGGTGGCACAGTCAAGCTGGTCATCATCGACCAAGGCTGGCGATCCCCTACGGGAACGGAGCTGGCAGAACTGCAGAAGGAGATCGACCCGGAAAGCAGGGGCGATGGATATGGGATCGCACCGATTGGACACCAGGTGACGGTGGAAGGAGTCAAGGAGGTGACCTGCAGCATTACCATGGGCATTTCTTTGGCGGAAGGAGCGGTGCAGGAAACGGTGCTGGCGGATATCCAAAGCAGATTTGAGGCGTATTTTGAAGAACTGCGGAAAAGCTGGGCAGAGAGCGAATACCTGACGGTGCGCATCAGCTATCTGGAAGCCAGAGCCTTGGAGGCAGATGGCGTGGTGGATATTTCCGATTGTATGGTCAACGGCAACGGTGGGAATACGATGCTGGGGACGGATGAAATCCCTGTTTTGGGAGAGATCGGGGTGACAGCATGAGGGAAAACAGATACAGCGAGTATTTGCCCAGCACAGTGAGAGAATTGCAGGAATTTCAGAAGTTGGCGGAGATTGAAGGGCAAATTTTGGAGGAAGAAGCGACAGCACGCGATAGAGTGGTGAACAACCAATGGATCTTGACGGCGGAGAGAAGCGGGCTGCTGCGGTTGGCGAAGATGATGGGCTTTCTGGGGGCAGAGGTGCTGGAAACGGAGGAGCTGCGAAAAGAGATCCTGTATCGTTGGAACAGCCGAAGCCCTTATACCTGGTTTCATCTGCTGGATTGGCTGGACGGCTGTTGTGGGGAAGAAAACTATAAAGCGACACTGGAGAGAGAAAAGTATTTCCTGCATCTGGTGTTGGAGCTGAGCATAAAGGAGAAAAGGGATTTTTTGCAGAAGCATCTGCGGAAGATCATTCCGGCAAATTTGACCCTGAAAGTAGATTTGAATACGAATACCCATGGAAAAGTAGGCTGGATGACCCACGGAAAGATGAAGGAACTGGGGTGGAGCTATGGACAAATCCCCTTTGAGGATTTGACCCTTTACCAGATAAAAGAATGAGAGGAAGCCTTGAGCAAAAAACATTGCTTGAGGCTTTTTTTATTTGTAAAAATGTTTTTCAGAAGAAACTGAGATGCAGTGGGCTTGAAGACGAAGACGATTCATGGGGAAGATACTAATGTGAATTGCCTTGCTCTTCTTTTTGACGGGTGGTATGATAAAAATGAGGAAAATCAGAGGGAGGAAGAAGGATGGACCAGGCGATGAAGCAAGAAAACCCCTTGGGCTATGCGCCTTTGGGCAGTTTGATACGGAAATTTGCTATCCCGTCTATCATCGGTATGCTTGTGACGGCGGCTTATAATATTACAGACCAAATCTTCATTGGGCATATGGTGGGGATGTTGGGCAATGCGGCAACCAATGTGGCTTTTCCTACGACGATGCTGCTGACGGCTTTCGCACAGTTGATCGGCGTGGGGACTGCTGCGAATTTCAATATCAACCTTGGGGCGAAACGAAAGGAAGAAGCAGAAAAATTTATTGGCAACGGTCTGATGCTGATGTCTTTGATAGGAATTTTGTATATGGCGGTGGTTTTACTGCTGAAAACACCCATTTTGATCCTTTGCGGGGCAACGGATACGGTTTTGCCTTATGCACAGGCATATTTGGGTATTACAGCCATAGGGATTCCCTTTCTGTTATTCAGCAGTGCCGCAAGCGTTATCATTCGTGCGGATGGCAGCCCTTCCTACTCCATGTTTTGTACCATTGTGGGGGCGGTGCTGAATGTTTTTCTGGATTGGCTGTTCCTGTTCGTATTTGACTGGGGCATTCAGGGAGCGGCTGTGGCAACGATCATCGGGCAGATCGTCTCCTTTGGGCTGTGTATCCGCTATTTTCCAAAGTTCAAGACATTCCCTATCCGAAAGGATATGTTGAAACTGAACGGAGCTTATGTTGGGCAGATTGCGAAGCTGGGAACCGGTAATTTCATTAACCATACGATCATGATGCTGGTGAATATCGTGCTGAACAATTCCCTGACCTATTATGGGGCGTTGTCCATTTACGGCAGTGATATTCCCCTGGCGGTTTCCGGCGTGGCGGCGAAGCTGAACATGATTATGATTTCTTTTGTAGTGGGGCTTGCCCAGGGGTGTCAGCCTATTTTGGGCTTCAATATTGGGGCGAAACAGTATGACAGAGTCAAGGACACCTACAAAAAAGCCGTGAAGATTGGGCTTTGCTTCAGCATCACCGCATTTTTGCTGTTCCAGTTTTTCCCCAGACCCATCATCAGTATTTTTGGGGTTGGGGAGGAATTATATTTTCAGTTTGCGGAAAGATATCTGCGGATCTATCTATTTATGGTATTTACCTTTGGGATGCAGCCGATTACGGTAAATTATTTCACCAGTATCGGCAGTGTGAAGCAGGGCATTTTCCTTTCTGCCTCCAGACAGGGATTTTTGCTGCTGCCGCTGCTGCTGTTGCTGCCTTTGAAATTTGGTTTGAACGGCGTTCTTTTCGCAGGGCCCATTGCAGATGGCTTGGCAGCAATCCTCTCCATCATCATGGTCGCCATCAATTTCCGCAGCCTTACCAAGCAGCAGGCGGCCCTGAAAGAAGAAGCAGAAGCCTGAGTTTCGGGCAAAAAACTGTTGCGAAGGGAAAGAGAATGTGCTACAATATAGAAATCATGGGGTGAAGTGTCCCCGTAAACGGAAGATGTTACACTCGGAAGAGTGAAAATACAGGAGGTTTTCGTATGTCTACAATCGGTATGGTATTAACAGTTGTTTTGATGATCCTGACAGTTGTTCTGGCAGCTATCATCCTGATGCAGTCCAAACGTTCTGCTGGTCTGGGTGCGGTAAGCGGCAGCAGCAGCGATTCTTACTGGAGCAAAAACAAAGGCAATTCTGTGGAAGGCGCACTGGAAAAATACACAAAAATCGGCGGTGCGCTGTTCATGATCATTGCGTTCATCATCAATTTAGTGGGCTGAGAAAAAGCAAAGGAAAGAGATGCCGAAAAGGTATCTCTTTTTTGTTATATAGCGGAGAAAACCATTTTTATTTCATAGAGATATTTCTTTTGCTTGCAAAGGAGGAATTTCTTTATGGAATAAAAGGCGATTTGCGGAGCAAGTTCATTCGTAAGACAGAGTCTGACGAATGGTTTTAAGAATAGTCTGACGAATGGTTTTAGGGGAAATCGGAAACACTAGGAAAAAAGGAGAATTCTATGGAAGAGATGGATATTCTGAAGGAAAGAAAAGAGAGAATCTTAGCATATATCGAAAGCGAAGACTATATGCCCATGAAGCGCAAGGATATGCGTACCATGCTTTCTGTGCCTGCGGAGGACAGGGAAAAGTTTGAGCTGCTCATCAATGAACTGATCGAGGAAGGTCGGGTTTTTGAAACGAAAAAAGGCAAGCTGGCTTCTCCCAGGAATCTGCAGATGGCAACGGGGACGTTTATCGGCCATGCAAGAGGCTTTGGTTTTGTCACCCCAGAGGAAGGCGGCGATGATGTTTTTATCCCAGCCAGTGAGACCATGGGTGCCATGCAGAAGGATAAAGTCCTTTACAAGGTGCTGCACAAGGCGGAAAAGGGCAAAAAAGCCGATGGTGTCATCGTGCGGATTTTGGAACGGGGACAGCAGCGCATTGTTGGCACCTTTGAAGCGGGCAGCAAGGGCTATGGCTTTGTGGTGGCCGATGATAAAAAGATCCCCAAGGATATTTTTGTATCCAGAGACCATACGAAGGGTGCAGTGACAGGCCATAAGGTGGTTGTGGAGATCATCGATTATGGCGAGGACAGACGCAACCCTGCAGGGAAAGTGGTGGAGATTCTGGGGCATGTCAATGACCCCGGTGTAGATATCCTGTCTGTCATCCGCAGATATGACCTGGCAGTGGAATTTCCCGAAGCGGTCTATCAAGAGATCGAAACCATCGCCACAGAAGTGGCGGAAGAGGACAAAAAGGGCAGAGAAGACCTGCGAGATCTGCTGACGATCACCATTGACGGCGAGGATGCCAAGGACTTGGACGATGCCATTTCCCTGCAGAAGCTGGCAAACGGCAATTTTGAATTGGGCGTGCATATCGCCGATGTTTCTCATTATGTAAGAGAATATACGGAGTTGGATCAGGAAGCTTATGCCAGAGGGACAAGCGTCTATCTGGTGGACAGGGTTATTCCGATGCTGCCCCATAAGCTGAGCAACGGCATTTGTTCTTTGAATCCCCATGTGGACAGATTGGCCCTCAGCTGCATCATGGAACTGAACGGACGGGGCGAGGTGGTGAGCCACCGCATTGCGGAAACCCTCATCAATTCCGATTATCGCATGACCTATACAGCAGTGCGGGAGATTTTGGAGGAGAAAACCCCTGAACTGCTGGAGCAGTATGCAGAAATTCTGCCTATGCTGGCGGATATGGAAGAGCTGCGGCAGATTTTAGGGGCAAAGAGAAGAAAAAGAGGTTCTGTGAATTTTGACCTGCCCGAATCCAAAATCATTTTGGATGAAAACGGCAAGCCCATCGATATCAAGCCCTACGAAAGAAGCATTGCTACAAATATGATCGAGGAATTTATGCTGGTGTGCAACGAGACCATCGCAGAAAATTCCTTCTGGCAGGAAATGCCCTTCCTATACCGTAGCCATCAGGAGCCTGACGAGGAAAAGCTGGAAAAAATGGAACAGTTCCTGCGGGGCTTTGGCTATTATCTGCGGAAAAAGGATGGAGAAATTCACCCCAGAGAGATTCAGAAGGTGCTGCAAAAGGCAGAGGGAACCGATGAAGAACGTATCATCACCCGTATGGTACTGCGGAGCATGATGCAGGCCAGATATACGGCGGAAAACGGCGGACACTTTGGGCTGGCGGCGAAATACTACTGCCATTTCACCTCCCCTATCCGCAGATATCCTGACTTGGAAATTCACCGTATGATCAAAAAAATGCTCCATGGGGAGTTGGATGAAAAATCTTCTTTGGAATATCGCAGAAAAATGCCCGATTGGGCAAAGCATTGCTCCAAACGGGAACGCATCGCAGAGGATGCGGAACGGGATACGGATGCTTTGAAAAAAGTAGAATATATGGAAGATAAGGTGGGCGAAATTTACGAAGGCATCATTTCAGGCGTGACCAACTGGGGCATCTATGTGGAGCTGCCCAACACCATCGAAGGGATGGTCTCTCTGGCGCAAATGGATGATGATTATTACGAATTCGACGAAAGAACTATGCAGGTATGCGGCAAGCGGACGAAGAAAAGCTATCGCCTGGGAGACAGGGTGAAGGTTTCCGTGGCAAAGGTAGACCGCGTGATGGGCACCATTGATTTCGCCTTTGAAGAGGGTTTTGAAACATTTGAGGACTAAAAGGAAAAGACACTCTCAGGAATGTAGTGGCGGCTTAAGAAAACATTAGTTCCATTTTATTGATTTCTTAAGCCGCACTGAGAGTGCCTTTTTTTAATCTCGGATGGCGGCAAGGATCAGGTCGTCAAAGAGATAATATTCAAATTTTGTTACGCCGGGCAGTTCATCCTCCGGCATGAAATTGCCTTCCAGTTCGATACGCCAGCCAAGCCCCTCATAGGTGCCGGAGCCGCCGTCCTGATGAAGCTGGGTAGGACGGGCGAAAATGGGCTTTTCAAAGCTTTTCAGACGCAGCAGGTCTGTGGCTGCCATGGCAAACCAGAGAAGAAAGAAAAATAGAAAGACAAGAAAAAGGCGTTTGATAGTTTTTGTTTTCATAAGAATCTCCTTTTAGTTATTCCGTTTCGGTCGAGGTCAGTTCCGGCCTTTGTTCCAGTGTGAAAGTCAGGGAACAATAGGTTTCTTCCGCATTTTCGACAGGAAAGAGATAGCTGTTGTTATAGTGTTTCATTGTGTCCTCATAGCCGATGAGGGTCACTTCCTGAGAGATGCGGAGATTGCCGGTTTCGATGACGTATGCGCAATAGGGGTGTTCCTCGATATACTCCATCACAGAAGGAATATAGAAGGGGACCTGCTCCTCTGCATCATCGGAAAAGGTGACATGGCCATCCACTTTCATCAGATCGGGATAGTAATAGCCGATCTGCGTCCGCAAAAGGGCGGCGGTCAGCCATGTTTTTTCGGCAGAAGGAACAAGGACATCTCCTTCCGTATTTTCTATGGTGAAGGAGAAAGAAGCAAGGTTTCCGTTCAATTCTTCTATGACAGGTTCTGAGAGGATGTCGGAAGAAAAGTAGACCGTGTAGTTTTCCTGCTCCGGCTTTATCCATTTTCCGTCCGGCGTCAGCATGGAAACATCTTCGAACTTGAAATATTTTAGCTGGTGGTTATAGTTTTCCGCAAGTTCGGCTGTTGTCAGGATCCCTTTATTGGGCGGGGTCATTTGCCAAAGACCGATGCCGACCATAAGAACAACGGTGGCGGCGGTAATGCCCAGATAGCCGAGGACGGAAATGGCACGGAAGGGCTTTGCTTCGTAGCGAAGTTCTTTGTCCCATTCCATGACGCCATTGTCCCGACAGATTTTATAGGACTGATAGTTGCGGTAAAGGTTGTAGAAGGGGATGCCATAGCCTTCCCCCTGGAAGAATACCTGCTTTGTGCGGTCGAAGGCTTCCTGGCGGGTCAGCAAGCCGCCGTCTTTGTTTCGAACAGAAAGACCGAAAAGCCATTTGCCGGGCGTTTTGCCCCAGTTGGCAAGGAAGAATGGCTCCACCAGGAAAACGAGACCCCAACAGAGATAGCTGTCCAGAATTTCCAGCAGGAGATTCCTGTCAGAAAAATTGATACCCAGAAAAACCGCAAGGATGACCTGATACACCGTCTGGATCAGCCCAAAATCCAACCCGCGGGCGAAATATCGCCGCCAGGGATAGGGTGCCTTCGGCGGTACGAAAGTCGATTCTGATTGACAGGGTTCTTTGAGCCAAGGCACAAGAGAATTTGTTGTCTGTTCCATTGTCATAAATATGCCCCCTTTCCTTTTGAAACATCAACCGTTTCTTTTTTCATCATAGCAGAAAAAGCTGGGCTGTGGGTAAAACCCATGTAAATTTAAGGAAACTGTAAGAATTGACATTTTGGGAAGGGGAAAAAGGGAAGGAAGCTTGAAAAATGGGTGTTTTTTGTAAATAAATTGAAATATTTGTCATCGAAACGTCATTTGATTTTTTCGTTATAGTATGGTATAGTTATTCCTGCAGTAAGAGTGGAAAGACAAAGAAGCAGGTGATTCTGTATGGCAAAGGCGAAGGGAACGAAGCTGATTGCACAAAACAAAAAAGCATATCATGATTATTTCATCGAAGAAACCATACAGGCCGGCATTTCTTTGGCAGGGACAGAGGTGAAAAGCCTGCGGGCGGGTAAATGCAGCCTGAAGGAAAGCTACATCCAGATCAAGGATGGGGAAGCATTCCTTTATAATATGCATATCAGCCCCTACGAGCAGGGCAATATTTTCAATAAAGACCCCCTGCGCCCCAGAAGATTGTTGCTGCATAAGGTACAGATCCGCAAATGGGACCATGAGGTTCGTGCAGCGGGCTATACGGTGGTTCCTCTGAAGGTTTATTTTGACCGTAGCTATGTGAAAGTAGATGTTGCGCTGGCAAAAGGTAAAAAACTCTATGATAAGAGGGACACCATTGCGAAAAATGATATGCGCCGTCAGGCGGAAAAAGATTTTAAAATCAGAAATCTTACTTTATAAAGATTTGTCGCTTCATACCATTTCACTTTTGTGAGCGGAGAGATTCCAAAACGGAAAAACTCCACTGCCAAGGGGATGCAATGGTTTCGACGGGAGTCTTGAAAGTAGGAATAGCCATCCGCGGACCAGTGAACCGCGTCATCAAGCTGGAACCTTTTTAAAAAAGAAACGACAAAAATAATTTTGCACTGGCTGCCTAATTAACGGCGCCTGTCGGTCTCTGGTTTCTCGCTGCCAGAGGATCCGGCATCGACTTTGCGAGGCACTTTTCTGCCTAAGCTTTGCGGCAGGAAAAGATTCATGAAGCTACTGAGGGACAAAGCCTGTCATTCGGCGTTGTAACGAGGGAATGAAAAAAGACTGACTGTGATGGGAGAAGTTCTTATGGATGGGTTTTCGGACAGGGGTTCAATTCCCCTCATCTCCATTTAGAAGCCTTGAAAACAATGAGTTTTCAAGGCTTCCTTTTTTTGGAGTAATCAAAATAGTACTCAAAAAGTTTTCATTTGCATGGAATTTTGGGAATTAACTTAAGATATGTAGTTTATAAAAAAGGACTCTTTTGGAAAAGGACCCTTTTTATAGTTGTTTCGGCTGCAAAAAAAGGACAGCATTCGACAGGAAAAATGTCACATAATAGAATCGGTTTCGGTTTTTATTATACGGAAAGTGTTCTCAATAATCTGTATATATATGTAGGTTTTTTATTCAAATTGAATATATAATTTCTTGCACAGTATTGACATTTTGGCACATTTGAGTATATACTTAGTAAAATAAGTACAATCTCAGATTATCATATAAAGGTTCTACGAAAAATAAGCACAATGGGAAAGCGTTAAAACGCAGCCTTGTGGAACGTAATACTCAAAAGCTTATTTCTAAAAGTAACACAATCAACAAGTACTAACGGGCTTTTTATGGTCTGTATTACGGAAGGGAGGAACCTATGGGGGACGATATCAAACTTCGGGTTTCAAAAATTGAAAAATCTTTTCCGGGTGTAAAGGCTTTGGACAAAATTGACTTTACAGTTAGAAAAGGGACGGTACATGCGCTTTGCGGTGAAAATGGTGCAGGCAAGTCCACACTGATGAAAATCATCAACGGGATCTATAAACCCGATGCCGGCGAAATCTTTATTGATGGTCAGCCGGTAAGAATCAAAGATCCCATCAAAGCAAGATCCTTGGGGATCGCTATGATCGCTCAGGAATTGAACTATGTACCTGAAATGTCCGTTGAAGAGAATATCTTCTTGGGACGTCTGCCTGTGGATAAGCTGGGCAGAGTAAAATGGAAAGAAGTGCGGGAAAAAACAGTCAAACTGTTGCAGGAAGAGCATCTTCCTTATAAACCCACAGATAAGCTGAAAATGCTGACAACATCTGATATCCAGATGCTGGAGATCATGAAGGCCATCTCCAACGATGCATCCATCATCGTAATGGATGAACCTACTTCCTCTATCACACAGAAAGAAGTAGAACTGCTGTTCAAAAAAATCGAGATTTTGAAAGCGAAGGGCTGTGCCATTATCTATATTTCCCATAAGATGGACGAAGTATTCCGTATCGCCGACGATATCACTGTATTCCGTGATGGTACTGTAGTAAAGAGTATGCAGGCGAAGGATACAAATATCGATGAGGTCATCGCGCTGATGGTAGGGCGCCGTATGGAAAATGTCTATCCGAAGGAAGAGATCGAAATCGGCGAACCTTTGCTGGAAGTAGAAGGCTTGAAGAGCGGTCAGCTGTTCGAGGATGTTTCGTTCCATGTGGGCAAAGGTGAGATCGTTGGCTTTGCCGGTCTGGTAGGCGCAGGCCGTACGGAGGTCATGCGTACCCTGTTTGGTCTGGAGCATATTGATGCCGGCAAGGTAAAAGTGCATGGGAAAGAACTTAGCATCAAAAGAGTATCTGACAGCACAAAGGCAGGTATGGTCATGTTGTCTGAGGACCGTCGTCGTTACGGGATTATTCCCATGAGAAGCGTTCGTGAAAACGCCAGCCTGTCTTCTTTGGAAAAATTCTTCTATGGAGGATTTGCCCACAGAAAAGAAGAAGAAAAGACGGTAGCGAAATATTTTGAAAAAATGAGCGTAAAAACACCTTCCCAGGAAACGCCGATCCAGTCTCTGTCCGGTGGGAATCAGCAGAAGGTACTGCTGGCGAAATGGATGATGCGTGACCCTGAAGTTATGATCCTGGATGAACCCACAAGAGGGATCGATGTAGGCGCAAAATTTGAAATTTATAAACTGATGACTGAAGTGGCACAGGCGGGTAAAGCGGTAGTAATGGTTTCCTCTGAGCTGCCCGAATTGATCGGTATGTGTGACAGAATCTATGTTATGAATCAGGGACATATCGCTGGCGAATTGAAACGAGAGGAATTCTCTCAGGAAGCGATCATGGTTTATGCAACTGGTACACATAGCATTATTCAGGAATAAAAAAGGAGGAGATCTATTGTGAAAAATAGTAAAGCAAGTCAATTGATGACGAAATATTCAATTTTCTTTGTTCTGTTGGTAATGATCATCATTTCTACTTTGATGAACCCCAACTTCTTGAGCGGGAGAAACTTAACAAATATTGCTGTGCAGCTGGCAGTAGGCACGATTCTGGCATATGGTGAAATGGTACTGATTGTCAGCGGTCTGCTGGATCTGTCTTCCGGCGCAGTACTGGCTTTGGCCGGCGTATTGTCTGTCAGTGTTTATAAAACTACGGGCAATCTGTTGTTGGCGATTATCGTTTCTCTTGTTGTTGCGATCATTTTCAATATGATCAACGCATTCTTTGTAGCAAACTTTGCGATGCCGGCCTTTATCGTAACCCTGGCAACGCAGATGGCTGCCAGAGGTCTGGCATTGCTGTATACATCCGGTCAGAATATCCTGCAGATCGGCAGCTACGCAAAGCTGGGGCAGGGCAAGCTGGGGCCGATCCCCATTCCTGTCATCTTTATGATTATCGCCACCATAGTGATCGCATACATAATGAACCACACCAAGCTCGGACGTTCCTTCTATGCGATCGGTGGTAATGAAGAAGCATCTATCGCTTCCGGTATTAATGTTGTAAAGTCTAAATATCTGGCATTTTTGATCAATGGTGTTCTGGTTGGTATTGCGGGCGTATTGTTTATGGCTCGTGTAAACGCCGGTCTGCCAAATGGTGCGGTTGGCTACGAAATGGAAGGCTTGACAGCTGCCATCGTCGGTGGTACCAGCTTCTCCGGCGGTGTTGGTACAACATCCGGTACACTGATCGGTTCCTTCATCATCGGCTGCTTGAACAATATTATGAACCTGAAGGGCGTAGACTCTTATATCCAGCAGGTTGTTAAGGGCTGTATCATCGTAGCGGCTGTTCTGTATGATACTCGCTTCAAAAATAAAAAAGCACCGAAAGTAATTCTCCAGAAGAAAGATGAAAATAAGGAGGATACAGAAAAGAAAGAGGAAGCACCTGCGGCAAAGGCATAAGCTTCCAATCGTAGCGATGGCTTTCATTTGAACATTCAAATTCAAATAGAGCAAAAATTCTCAAAAGAAAATTTTAAAAAAGAAAGGGAGAGAGTAACATGAAAAAGTATTTAGCAGCATTTATGGCACTGGCTATGGCAGCAACTGCACTGACAGGCTGTGGCGGCGGCGAAACAGCAACAGACGAAACATCCGGTGATGTTTACAAAGTAGCTTATATCGCAAGAGCACAGTCTGACTCTTTCGCAGCATGGCTGGCAAATGAAATGGTAGCAGCAGCAGAGGAATATCCCGATATTGAACTGACTGTATTCGATGGCCAGGCTGATGATGCCAAGGAAAACTCTGCAATTGAAAACGCAATCGCAAACGGCTTCGATGCAGTTATCGTACAGCCCAACAACGGCGAAGCACAGAGACCTTATGTAGAACAGGTTGTAGCAGCTGGTCTGGTTGCAATCACAACAAACTCCAGAATCGCTGATATCGAAGGCGCATCCTCTGTCGATGCTGACCCTTACAAACAGGCTCAGGTTAACGCTGAACTGGCTCTGGAACAGGTTCCCGAAAATGCAAAAGTAGTTGTTCTGAATGGTCCTTCCGGTAACTTCCACGCTGATGAAAGACGTGTTGCATGGCAGGAAGTATTCTTCGATGCAAGACCTGACGTAACAATCGTAGGCGAAGACTATGCTAACTGGAACAAAGACGAAGCTATGGCTCTGATGGAAGACTGGACAATCGCTCACGGCGATATCGATGCAGTTATCTCCATGAACGACAACATGGCAGCCGGTGCTCTGGAAGTAGTAAAAGACAACGATATGTATGATGATCTGCTGGTATACGGCGTTGACGGTACAGCAGAAGCTTGCCTGCTGATCGAAGAAGGCAGAATGACATCCACATGTCTGCAGTCCGCTATCGACCTGGCAGCTCTGAACCTGGAAACAGTTCACAAACTGCTGACAGGCGAAGAAACACAGATCGACACAGATATCGCAGAAGTTCTGATCACACAGGACAATGCAGCAGAATATGTTGAAATGTACAGAGAAAGAGGCCAGATCACAGACTAATTGCAGGTAATTACATAGTAATGTATCCTGTGGTTTCTGATTGATGTAATCTCGGATTTTTAGAGGTACCATTTTCGGTTCGGCCGGAGGTGGTACCTTTTCCTGTTTGAAAGGCAGAAACATTGCATAATTTCCCTGATACTGGTATGATAAAAAGTATAGATTTGTATGAAAACAAATCTAATAGAAGGTATTTTCAAAAGATAATGAAATCAAGTGAAAGCGAGGAGAGTAACATGAAAAATAGAGCAGCATACATGGTAGAACTGAACAAAATGGAGATCAGAGAAGTGCCCGTTCCAGAACCCAAGGAAGGCGAAGTTCTGATCAGAGTGGAATACGTTGGGATCTGCGGCTCCGACGTACATTATTTCCATGACGGCAGATGCGGCGATTTCGTGGTAGACGGCGAATTTATGCTGGGCCATGAAGCAGGCGGCGTTGTTGAAAAATTGGGCCCCGGCGTAACCTCTCTGGCTGTTGGCGATAAAGTTGCACTGGAACCCGGTATCACCTGCGGTCAGTGCGAATTCTGCAAATCCGGCAGATATAACCTGTGCCCCGATGTACAGTTCTTGGCAACTCCTCCTGTTCAGGGTTGCTATGAAAATTATATTGCATTCCCTGCCAATATGTGTTTCAAGCTGCCTGAAAACATGTCCACAAAAGAAGGCGCACTGATCGAACCCTTTGCAGTTGGTCTGCACGCAGCTCATCAGGGCAACGTTGGCATGGGCGATCAGGTCATTATTCTGGGCTCCGGTTGCATCGGTCTGATGACTCTGCTGGCTTGTAAGGCTTGCGGTGCAACAGATATTACAGTGGTAGATATGGCGCAGAAACGCCTTGATTTTGCCATGAAGCTGGGCGCAACCCGTGTTATCAACGCAAAAGAAAAAGATGTTCTGAAAGAAGTTGCAGCCTTTACAAATGGCGCAGGGATCGACAAAGTATTCGAAACAGCAGGTTCTCCTGTGACCATCGCACAGACACCTCATCTGGTAAAGATCGGCGGCACCATCACTTTGGTTGGTATGTCCGCAAATCCAGAAATTACATTCAACTTCGGTCAGATCATGGCAAAAGAAGCTACCATCAAATCCGTATTCCGTTACAGAAACCTGTATGCGAAAGCCATTGCGGCAGTTGCAAATGGCATCGATATCGGCACAGTAGCAACCCATGAATTTGCATTCGATGATATTCAGGCAGCATTCGAAGCAGCCATCAACGATAAAGAAAACGTAGTAAAAGCAGTCATCAAACTGTAATTTCCACAGAATGGCGGTGTAACTATGGAATATTTACTGGGTATTGATATTGGCACTTCCGGTACAAAGACAGTCCTCTTTGACAGGGATGCCAATCCGATCACAGCAAAAACTTTTGAATACCCCCTCTATCAGGAGCAGAACGGCTGGGCGGAACAGGAACCCGGCGATTGGTGGGACGCTGTTGTAAAAGGCGTACAGTGTGTACTGCAGGATTCCGGCGTGGCTCCCACGGATATCAAGGGCATCGGTCTTTCTGGTCAGATGCATGGTCTGGTCATGCTGGACGAAAATGGGGAAGTGCTGAGACGCTCTATCATCTGGTGCGATCAGAGAACAGGCGAAGAAGTAGAAGATATGAACCGCATGATCGGTGCGGAAAAGATCATTCAGATCACAGCGAACCCTGCGGTAACAGGCTTCACAGCGGCGAAGATTCTGTGGGTGAAAAAGCATGAACCTGAGCTGTACGCAAAATGCGCCCATATCCTGTTGCCGAAGGACTATATCCGCTATAAACTGACTGGCGAATATGCTACAGAAGTATCCGATGCTTCCGGCATGCAGCTGATGGATGTGGCAAAACGGACATGGTCTGATGAGATTCTGGAAGGTCTGGGCATCGAGAAAAAACTGCTGGGGAAAATGTATGAATCCCAGGATGTGACAGGTACTGTGCATAAAGAAGCAGCAGCGTTGACGGGTTTGGCAGAAGGCACCATTGTTGTGGGCGGCGCCGGGGATAACCCTGCGGCAGCTATTGGTACCGGTATCGTTTCTCAGGGCAAAGCCTTTACCACCATTGGTACTTCTGCAGTGGTTTATGCCGTATCCGACCAAATGGCACTGGACCCCAAGGGCAGAGTGCATACCCTTTGCGCTTCTGTGCCCGGCAAATGGACAGTCATGAGCTGCACACAGGCGGCAGGTCTGTCCTTCCAATGGCTGCGGAACCATGTCTGCACCCCTGAAATGGCAAAAGCAGCGGAAAAAGGCGTTGATCCCTATGAAATTATGACAGCGGAAGCGGCAAAAGTGCCTATCGGCTCTGAAAAACTGCTGTACCTGCCTTATCTGATGGGGGAACGCTCTCCTCATCCCGATCCTGATTGCCGTGGTGTATTTTTCGGTCTGTCTGCAATGCATGAAAGACCTCATCTGATTCGTTCCGTCTTGGAAGGCATCTCTTTCTCCCAGTGGGAATGTGTAGAGGTATTCCGTGAAATGGGCGTGCCCATCGAAGATATGATGATCTGCGGCGGCGGCGGCAGAAGCCCCTTCTGGAGACAGATGCTGGCAGATATGTATGGTTGTCCCGTCAGCACAGTGCAGTCCGATCAGGGCGGTGCATTGGGTGCGGCGATTTTGGCAGGCGTAGGCGCAGGCATTTATCCTGACCTGGAAACTGCTTGCAATGAACTGGTGCGCAAAAAAGACGTTTCCCAGCCGGATATGGCAGCAAACGGCGAATACGCAAAGTTCTTTACGCTGTATAAAGATTTGTACAAAACGCTGTTCAGCAGCTTCAAAAAACTGAAAAATATCTGATATTACAATCGGCCCCGATCCGTAAGGATGGGGGCTTTCTTCTTTTTTGCAAAATTTAAGGTTTTTTAAGAATCTGTTTCTTGATTCTTGCCGTCTCCTTTCTTATAATACATAATGAGAAGAAATAGGAAGTTCTGATCAATAATTTTGGCATAAAAGGAGAATGGAAATGAAACAACGGATTTTTGGGGCTCTGCTTTTCTGCCTGATGCTGTTTTGTTTTGCAGGGACAGCAATGGCGGCGGAAAAGCAAGAGCATCCTTATTACATAACAGTAAACCTGACAGACAGCATCGTGACAGTTTATGAAAAGGATGAAGCCGGGAATTATACGGTGCCCATCAAGGCATTTTATTGCAGCGGTGGGGAATCTACACCAGAGGGCACCTTTCAAACCATTGAAAAGTATGAATGGAGAGCCTTGTTTGGGGATGTATGGGGACAGTATGCCACACGCATCACCGGACATTATCTGTTCCATTCTGTGCCTTATCTGGAAAAGGACAAGACTACACTGGAATATGATGAATATAACAAATTGGGGTCGTCTGCTTCCGCAGGCTGTATCCGTCTGTGTGTGAAGGATGTAAAATGGATCTATGATAACTGCCCCATTGGCACCACTGTGAAAATGTATCGTGGGAATGTGAAAGAACCTTTGCAGCCTGCACCTGTGAAGAAGATCAATACCGCCGATGTGCAACGCCGTGGCTGGGACCCTACAGACCCTGATCCTGCCAACCCCTGGAGAAAGGGTGAACTGCGGGAAATGGCAGTACAGCCTTCTTTTCTGGGCAGCATTGTGAAGGCATACCATGAAAACAATACCTATTACCTGACAGCGGAGGATGGCAAGAAAATATTCTCCCATTTGGGTGTGGCATTGGGTCTGTCGGAAACGGGAGGACAAGTCGTTGATGATGAAATAAAAGTGTTTTATGAAGGAACAGAACACCAGCTTTCCTGCCGTGTGAAAGAGGGTACCATATATTATAAAATGAGGGATCTGACAACAATGGTTGGTGCGGAGATGACCTGGAACAATGATACCCAGGAAATCGGGATTTCCTATGGCGGAAATACGATCACTGTCAGCCGTGCGCCTTTGGTTCAGGATGCAGTGTCTCTCCCCACCCAGATCGCTTCTCTGTTTGGGGAATAATGGCTGATTTTTTGTAGAAAGATTGCAATTTGCCCTGTAGTATGGTATGTTTTCTGAATTAAGACAGAAAGAGGGAAAAAAATGACATTTAAAAAAGTATCGGTCATAACGATCGCAGGGGCTGCCCTGCTGGCAGGTGCTATCGGTATCGCCATCAGCCTGACAAGCCCCAACGAAATAGAAATAGAAGTTCCCGAGGTACCTGTAGAGCAGGAAACGGAACTTTCGGAAGATGGTATCAAGACACTGGAAAATATGGAAAATACGCCGATCTATTTTGATGATACGGATACGCTGCTGCTGCCCCTGCGAAATGTAATGGAAGGTCTGGGCGGTTCTGTAAAATGGGATACAGAAACCAGAGCCGCAGAGGTTTCCTTTCGTGGCAGAACCTTGGCGGTGCAGCCCGGCGAAAAAAATGCAGTGTTGAATGGCTATGAAGTGACACTGCCACAGGGAGTAGAAATGATCAATGGCTGCTTGTATGCTGATGAAAAGCTGATCTCTGCATACTACACAGGGAAAGTGGCATTCAACCGAGAGACCAGACAGGTGACCCTGCAGACGAAGGACAATACGGTGCCTTTGCTGGCGGTGAAGGAAATTTCCGGTGAAACGGATGGCAGAAGCTATCAGGTGGAAGTGCCTGTCATCGTTGGTCTGAATGACAGCAATTTCGAGAAGAACCTGAATAAAAGCATGATGGAAAAAATGCAGGCTTATGTAGAAACATATCTGGCGGCAAAAGAACAGAGCGGCAAGCTGCGGCTGACTGTGCAGACGGGTATGTGTACCAAGGATTTCCTGTCCTTTTGGTGGGAAGGCTCGGAAGATGGCATTTCTGTAAAGGTTGCGGAAAATATCGATCTGTTGGGGCAGAAAACCGTGACGCTGGCAGATATGCTGGACGAAGCATCTTTGAAAGAAGTGGAAATCTCTGCAGGAGAAGATTGGACGGCAGAGCAATTTTTCCTGACTTCCGAAGGCGGTCTGGTGCTGCTGAAGGGCAGCAACGAAGGCGGTCTGGAATTGCATTATTGGACAACAGAAGGCAAACCGCTTGTCTGGAAGGCTGCCTATCAGGAATTGTTCCAGAAATGAAATTGAAAAAAGAATGGAGAGAGAGCGAGAATGGATCATTCGCTCTCTTTTTTATATAAGGGAGGAAGCAGAGAGAGGGGGAGGGCGGAATCCTTTTGCAAAGGGGTTTCATTTGACGGGAGATTAAATAGATGTCTGAATTTCGGAAATCAGACATCTTATTTTGTAGATTTGCTACTTTTTTTGTATGATTTTGGCAGAAAAGAGTCGGATTTTTATGGATATGTTTCCATATAAATACACTGTATACAGCTCGTTCGTTTTTTGCTTAACGAACTTTTTTTTGAAGAGAATGAAAAGGTATCGATTTTTGTACAAATTTCCATCTTGTCCGACAACAAAATAAAGATAGAACAACAAAAAGAAAGAAAAATGCATAAAAATATTTATAAAAACATAGATATATACAGAAGATATAACAAAAGGTATCTTGTTAGAAACATAACGGGTGTTTTTTCATTTTGCTGTTGAAAAGAAAATGAATTGATTGTATAATAATCAAGTAAAAAATCCCGTTTCACGTTCCCAAGAGAAGGAACTTGTTGTCAGACAATCGGTTTGATAAACTTTCTTACATGACTTGAATCAGGGTGAGCCGCCATTTTCGATGGCAGCAAAAGATTAAGGAGGGCTTGCCCTCAAAAAAACGAAACTCTCTAATGAAAAAGGAGGAAAAGAAATGTCTAAAGTAATGAAAACGATGGACGGTAACGAAGCTGCTGCATATGCTTCCTATGCGTTTACAGAAGTAGCCGGTATCTTCCCCATCACACCTTCCTCTCCCATGGCTGAAAAAACAGATGACTGGGCAGCGAATGGTAAAAAGAACCTTTTTGGTCAGACAGTTAAAGTAGTAGAAATGCAGTCTGAAGCCGGTGCTTCCGGTACCGTACACGGCTCCCTGGCAGCCGGTGCACTGACAACAACATACACAGCATCTCAGGGTCTGCTGTTGATGATTCCCAACATGTATAAAATCGCCGGCGAACTGCTGCCTTGCGTATTCCATGTAACAGCACGTGCTCTGGCTGCACATGCTCTGTCTATCTTCGGTGACCACTCCGACGTTATGGCTTGCCGTCAGACAGGCTTCGCTATGCTGGTTTCCAACTCCGTACAGGAAGTTATGGACCTGGCTTGCGTAGCGCATCTGTCCGCAATCAAAGGCCGTGTTCCTTTCCTGCACTTCTTCGATGGTTTCCGTACATCTCACGAAATCCAGAAGATCGAATGCATCGACTATGATGAACTGGCTAAGATCATCGACATGGATGCAGTGAACACATTCAAGAGAAATGCGCTGAACCCCGAACATCCCGTAATCAGAGGTACAGCTCAGAACCCCGATATCTACTTCCAGGGCCGTGAAGCAGCAAACAAATTCTATGAAGCTCTGCCCGCAGTAGTAGAAGAATACATGGGCGAAATCAACAGAATCACAGGCAGAGATTACAAACTGTTCAACTACTACGGTGCTCCCGATGCTGACAGAGTGATCGTTGCTATGGGTTCCGCTTGTGAAGCGATCGAAGAAACCATCGACTATCTGGCAGCAAAAGGCGAAAAGGTTGGTCTGGTTAAAGTACACCTGTTCCGTCCTTTCGTAGCTTCCAAGCTGTTGGAAGTAATCCCTAAAACAGCTAAGAAGATCGCTGTTTTGGACAGAACAAAAGAACCCGGTGCACAGGGCGAACCTCTGTACATGGACGTATGTACAGCACTGTTCGAAGCAGAATCCGCTCCTGTTGTAGTTGGCGGCCGTTACGGTCTGGGTTCCAAAGACGTTACACCTGCACAGTTCCTGGCAGTATATGCAAACCTGTCTCTGGACAAACCCAAAAACCACTTCACACTGGGTATTGTGGATGACGTTACAAACACATCTCTGGAAGTTGGCGAAGAAGTTAACGTTACAGGCGATGACGGCACAATCTCCTGCAAATTCTGGGGTCTGGGTGCAGACGGTACTGTAGGCGCAAACAAGAACTCCATCAAGATCATCGGTGACCACACAGATATGTACGCACAGGCATACTTCAGCTACGACTCCAAGAAGTCCGGCGGTATCACTCAGTCTCACCTGCGTTTCGGTCACAAACCCATCAGATCTACATACCTGGTAAAAACAGCTGACTTTGTAGCTTGCCACAAACAGGAATATGTAAACCTGTATGACATGGTTACAGAACTGAACCCCGGCGGTACATTCCTGCTGAACACAACATGGTCTGTAGAAGAACTGGAACAGCACCTGCCCGCAAAACTGAAAAGACAGCTGGCTGCTAAGAATGTAAACTTCTACATCATCAATGGTACAGAAATTGCAAAAGAAATCGGTCTGGGCAACAGAATCAACACAGTTCTGCAGGCTGCATTCTTTAAACTGGCAAACATCATCCCCATTGATCAGGCTGTAGAATACATGAAAGCAGCGATCACAAAATCCTACGGCAAGAAGGGTGACACAATCCTGAACATGAACTACGCTGCTGTTGACCGTGGTGTAGACGGCGCTGTTAAGGTTGAAATCCCTGCTGCATGGGCAAATGCTGTAGATGCAGAAGTTGCATCCGCAAGAAAGACAACAGAATTCGTTAAGAATATTGTTGAACCCATGAATGCACAGGAAGGTGACAAACTGCCCGTATCCGCATTCGCCGGCAGAGAAGACGGTCACTTCCCTCTGGGCACAGCTGCATACGAAAAACGTGGTGTAGCCGTTGATGTACCCGAATGGAACGCTGAAAACTGTATCCAGTGTAACCAGTGCTCTTACGTATGTCCTCACGCTGCAATCAGACCTGTTCTGGTGACAGATGAAGAACTGGCAAAAGCACCCGAAGCATTCAAGGCTGTAGAAGCAAAAGGCGGCGCAGCATTCGCTGGTCTGAAATACAGAATGCAGGTATCCTCTCTGGACTGCCTGGGCTGCGGCAGCTGTGCAGTTGTATGTCCCGCTCCTAACAAAGCTCTGGTTATGAAACCTCTGGCAACTCAGGAAGCTGAAGCTGCTAACTGGGATTTCGCTATCGATGAAGTAGCTCCTAAGGCTAACCCTATGAGCAAAGCATCCGTAAAAGGTTCTCAGTTTGAACAGCCTCTGCTTGAGTTCTCCGGTGCTTGTGCAGGTTGTGGTGAAACACCTTATGCAAAACTGGTAACTCAGCTGTTTGGTGATAGAATGTACGTTGCAAACGCAACAGGCTGCTCCTCCATCTGGGGTGGTTCCGCACCTTCTATGCCTTACACAGTAAATAAAGACGGCCGTGGCCCCGCTTGGGCAAACTCCCTGTTCGAAGACAACGCAGAATATGGTCTGGGTATGGCTTCCGCAGTAAAACACATGAGAAACGGTCTGAAAGATAAACTGGAAAACCTGAAAGCAATCGACGCTTCCTTCGCAGGTGTTGTTGATGCTTGGGTAGAAACAATGTTTGACGGCGAAAAATCCAGAGAAGCATCCGACGCTCTGGTAGCTGCTCTGGAAGCTTACGCTGGCGCAAACGCAGAAGCTAAGAACATCGTAGATTATGTTCTGACAAACAAAGATCAGCTGGTTAAGAAATCCCAGTGGATCTTCGGTGGTGACGGCTGGGCTTACGATATCGGCTACGGCGGTCTGGATCACGTACTGGCTTCCGGCGAAGATGTAAACGTTCTGGTATTCGATACAGAAGTTTACTCCAACACAGGCGGTCAGGCATCCAAATCCACACCTATCGGTGCAGTTGCTCAGTTCGCTGCTTCCGGTAAGAGAGTAAAGAAAAAAGACCTGGGCATGATGGCTATGAGCTATGGCTATGTATACGTTGCACAGGTAGCTATGGGCGCAGATAAGAACCAGCTGGTAAAAGCTTTGACAGAAGCTGAAAAATACCATGGTCCTTCCCTGATCATCGCTTACGCTCCTTGTATCAACCACGGTCTGAAGGGCGGCATGAGCGGCGCTCAGAACGAAATCAAACGTGCAGTAGAAGCAGGTTACTGGCAGATGTACAGATTCAACCCTGAACTGAAAGAAGCAGGTCAGAATCCCTTCACACTGGACTCCAAAGAACCTACAGCTGACTTCAGAGAATTCCTGCTGAGCGAAGTTCGTTACAGCTCTCTGCAGAGAACATTCCCCGAAGTTGCTGAAGAACTGTTCGAACAGACAGAAAAGACAGCAAAAGAAAGACTGGAAGGCTACAAGAAACTGGCTCAGGGCTAATTCTTTGCGGATTTTCAAATAAAAGAATAGGGCGTTAGCCCATAAAGAATGGCGGAACCTGCGGGTTCCGCTATTTTTTATGAGAAAGAGGTAGAAAATAGAGCTGCTTTCTGTTAGGATGAAACAAAGAAAAAGGAGGAATACGATATGAAAAAAAAATGGACAGCCCTTTTGATGGCGATGCTGATGCTTTGCATGAGTTTGTTCAGCAGCGGCTGCGCAGCAGAGCAAGGCGGCGAAAGCCAGGCGGAAACCTGCACCATTGAGGAAAACGGCAGTTATACCACACCGGAGGATGTGGCACTGTATCTGCATACTTACGGCGATCTGCCCGATAATTTTATTACCAAAAAAGAGGCGCAGGCTCTGGGCTGGGATAATAAGAAGGGCAACCTTTGGGAAGTGGCAGAAGGCATGAGCATTGGCGGCGATACATTCGGCAATTATGAAGGCATTCTTCCGGAAGAGGACACTTATCACGAATGTGACGTAAACTATGAAGGCGGCTACCGCGGCGGTGAGCGTATCGTATATTCTCAGGATGGCGATATCTATTATACCGCCGACCATTACGAAAGCTTTGAACAACTGTATTGATGGGGGTTTGCCATGAAGATCGTTTTAGATGGAAACAGGATGACTTCTAAGGAGGAAGCCCACGCATATCTGAAAGAAGTCTTTGGTTTCCCTGAGTATTATGGGAAAAATCTGGATGCGCTGTTCGATTGCCTGACGGAGGGCGGCGCAATGGAAGTAGACTTTCAGCATACGGATGAAATGAAAGCGGCTTTGGGAAAATACGGCGATAACCTCTTACGGGTATTCCGTGATGCAGAGAATATTATTTTGGAAATCAAATAAAAAAAGAGTCCAATGGACTCTTTTTTTATTTGATCTGTGTGATATCGTAGGGTGTGGTCTGGTAAACGAAGTAGTTCAGCCAGTTGGAATACAACAGGTTGGCATGAGCCCTCCATGTGACCAGAGGGTCTTGGGTATCATCATCATTGGGGTAGTAGTTTTTCGGCACCTCGATGGGCAGGCCGGCGTTTTTATCCCGCAGATATTCCTTTTCCAGTGTGTGGGGGTCATATTCGGAATGTCCCATAATAAAGATTTGGCTGCCGCCGTCGTTATGGATGGCATAAACGCCTGCTTCCTCGGAAGAAGCGATGATCTTCAGACGGGGGTCCTTTTCGATATCCTCTCTCAATACGGTTGTGTGTCTGGAATGGGGCACATAGAAGACATCATCGGAGCCACGGAAGAGGATAGATTTCTTTTTATCCAGCTTATGAGGAAATACGCCAAACAGCTTTTCTTCCATCATGTGTTTCTGGATACCATAATGATAATACAGACCGGCCTGGGCACCCCAGCAGATATGGAAGGTGCTGTGGACATGGGTCTTGCTCCATTCCATGATCTCTACCAGTTCGTCCCAATACTCTACTTCTTCAAATTCCATCTGCTCCACAGGGGCGCCGGTAATGATCAAACCATCCCAGTTTTGGTCTTTCACTTCATCAAAGGTTTTATAAAAGGACAGCAGATGATCTTCAGGGGTGTTTTTGGATTCATGGCTTTTGGTATGGATCAATTCCAGTTCGATCTGCAGGGCGGTATTGCCCAGCAGACGGGAAAGCTGCGTTTCCGTATCGATCTTTGTGGGCATCAGGTTCAGCAGAAGGATTTTCAGGGGGCGGATATCCTGCGTGATGGCACGGAATTCCGTCATGATAAAAATATTCTCATCGGTCAGCACCTTGGCTGCGGGTAATTCATTGGGTATTTTAATGGGCATTTTCTTTCACCACTTTCGTAACATGTTTATTCTTTGATGGCTTCCAAAGCCTGTGCGATATCCTCGATCAGATCCTCTGCGCTTTCCAGACCGCAGGAGAGACGAACCATATCGCCGGGAACGCCGGCAGCGGCCAATTCTGCGTCGTTCATCTGTCTGTGGGTAGAGCTTGCAGGATGCAGACAGCAGGTGCGGGCATCGGCAACGTGGGTTTCAATGGCTGCTGTTTTCAGGTGGCCCATGAAGGCTTCCGCAGCCTTTCTGCCGCCCTTTACGCCGAAGCTGACAACGCCGCAGGTGCCGTTGGGCATATATTTCTGCGCCACTTCATAATATTTGTCCCCTTCCAGACCGGGGTATGTCACCCATGCAATCTGATCGTGGGCTTTCAGGTATTTTGCTACAGCCAGACCGTTTTCGCAGTGACGGGGGACACGGACATGCAGGCTTTCCAGACCAAGATTCAGCAGAAATGCGGACTGGGGAGAAGGAGTGGAACCAAAATCACGCATCAGCTGTGCCGTTGCTTTTGTGATGAATGCGCCTTCTTTGCCGAATTTTTCTGCGTATGTGATGCCGTGGTAGCTATCGTCGGGGGTACACAGACCGGGGAATTTATCCGCATGCGCCATCCAGTCGAAGTTGCCGCTGTCTACGATACAGCCGCCAACAGCAGCACCGTGACCATCCATATATTTTGTGGTGGAGTGGGTCACGATATCTGCGCCCCATTGGAAGGGACGGCAGTTGATGGGTGTTGCGAAGGTGTTATCCACGATAAGGGGAACGCCATGTTCGTGGGCTGCTTTGGCGAAACGTTCGATATCCAACACAGTCAGGGAAGGGTTGGCGATGCTTTCGCCGAATACTGCCTTTGTATTGGGCTTGAAAGCCGCTGCCAGTTCTTCATCGGAGCAGTCGGGAGCAACGAAGGTGAAATCGATCCCCATTTTCTTCATGGTTACGGCAAACAGGTTGTATGTACCGCCGTAGATGGTGGAAGAGGAAACCACGTGGTCACCGCAATTCACGATATTGAATACGGCATAGAAATTTGCCGCCTGGCCGGAAGAAGTCAGCATAGCGGCAGTGCCGCCTTCCAATGCGCAGATCTTTGCGGCTACATGGTCGCAGGTGGGGTTCTGCAGTCTGGAGTAGAAATAGCCATCTGCTTCCAGATCGAACAGTTTGCCCATATCTTCACTGGTGCTGTATTTGAATGTTGTGCTCTGGATGATGGGGATCTGTCTGGGTTCGCCGTTGCCGGGAGTATAGCCGCCCTGTACGCATTTTGTTTCGATACGATAATCACTCATGTTAAATTCCTCCTTGGATCATATTATTTTTAAAATGAAAATAAAGAAAGCCGCCTCAAAGAAATCCTTTGAGACGGCTAATCATAACCGCGGTACCACTCAAATTGCATATCTGAAATATGCCACCTCTTCGGGCTCCAGCAAGCCCTATGCCTTTACGCAGCAATCACGGGAGGAGCCTACCGGTGGGAAACTATTTTTAAGAGCCAAGACATTTGAAAAACACTTCGTGTTTTTCAAATGATGGCTTTCGCCAAATGGATGTATGCAAGTGGGTATATTCGTATGCAAGCATCCGATATATCCACTTGTATACATCCGCTTGGCTCTAGTTTCACACTTTCGAACCTCCGGCTCAGAAGCCATAGGCTGTTGAGTACATTTGTTATCGGTTCGCAGCGACCACCGACTCTCTGAAAACGCAGGCACTCAGCCCTCTTCGTCATAGCCTTTCCATATTTATTTATAGGAGTGGAAGAATCCTCTGCTTCCACCGTATTGGGGATTATTATAACATCCAAAAAAATTTTGTCAATCATTTTTTGAGGATTTTGTTTGCAGGTTCATACAACCGAGAACAAAAAATATTGAAAAAAATTAAAATAATATTAAGAAAGGTTATCGCTGTTCTTCCAATTTTATCCGTATAATAGCCCTATGGAAAATAGAAGAGGAGGTATCAACCTATGAAGTTGACAAAAAAGAAAAAGATCGTGATTGCTGTGGCGGCGGCAGCGGTCGTTGTGGCAGGGCTCAAGTTGGCTTTGGGAGGGGATAACCAGCCTGCAGGGGAAATGGTCAGTACTGCTTTGGCGGAAAAACAGGATTTGGAGGAGACATTAAAACTGAAGGCAGTGCTGGAAGGAACGGAAAGCACAGAGGTAGTTTCCCGTCTTCATTATGAGGTGAAGGAGCTTTTGGTAAAGGAAGGCGACCGAGTGAAGAAAGGTCAGCTGCTGGCGGTGCTGGACAGCACAGACCTTTCCCAGGAGATGTCCCTGAAAAAAGGCAGCCTGACCCTATTGCAGAAGCAGCAGGCAGAAACCCTGCGGGACAGACAGGTAGAATATGATAACGCAAAAAAGGCTTATGATGATACCAAAATGCTGTTTGATATCGGGGCGGCCAGTCAAGCGGAACTGGATGATGCAAAAGAAAAGCTGGATGCCATCCCTGCGGAAAACGGTAAGGCTGTGCTTTCTGCCGTAGAAAAGCAGACCCTAGCCAATACCAATCAGGAGATCAGTATACAAGCCAGCACCATGGGCGATTGTCAGATCCGCAGTATGATCGATGGGACAGTGACCCGTGTGAATACAAAGGTAGGGCGGTTTGCCGATGAAACAGAGGATGATAAGCCCATGTTCGTCATCGAAAACGTGGATAATCTGCAAATGAAGGTCATGGTCAGCGAAAATGATATTGCCAAGATCGTCGTGGGGCAAAAGGTAGATATTACGGCGGATATTTTGAACGGCGAAAGCGTGCAGGGGGAAGTTATCCGCATTTCTCCTACAGGGGAATTGAAGGACGGTACCACATCGGAAAGAGTCATTCCTGTGTATGTTTCCGTGACGGAGAAAAATGAAAAGCTGATTGCCGGCATTACTGCCAAAGCCACCATTCACATTGCCAAAGCGGAACAGGCATTGACGGTGCCCTATGAAGCCGTAGGCGAACTGGAGGACGGCAGTACAGTGGTTTATGTAGTCAATGCGGACAACACCATTCATATCGTGCCTGTGGAACTGGGACTGGAAACAGACCTGTATGTGGAGATCAAAGGCGGCGAACTGAAGGAAGGACAGACCATTGTAATGAATCCCAGCCTTGCCTTGACTGAAGGTATGGCAGTCGTACCGCAGTAAGGGGTGATGGGATATGAAGGAGATCATCAAGATCGAACATTTACATAAAACCTACGACACGGGGGCGGTGCAGGTACACGCCCTCAGGGATGTGAACCTGACCATCACGGAGGGAGAATATGTCGCCATCATGGGACAATCCGGTTCCGGTAAATCTACGCTGATGAATATTTTAGGATGTATGGACCGGCAGTTTGAAGGGACCTATCTTTTGGATGGCATCAGCATTGAGGACCAGGGGGAAAATGAGCTTTCCCGCATCCGCAATAAAAAGATCGGCTTCGTTTTTCAGGCATTCCAGCTGATCCCCCGTACCTCTGCATTGAAAAATGTGGAGATTCCCATGATTTACGCAGGCATGAAGGGCGAGAAGCGGAAACAAAAGGCGGAGGCTCTGCTGACGAAGGTAGGCCTGGGGGAACGTATCCACCACATGCCCAACGAGCTTTCCGGTGGGCAAAAGCAGAGGGTAGCCATTGCCCGTGCCTTGGCAAATGACCCTGCAATCCTGCTGGCGGATGAGCCGACCGGGAATCTGGACACAAGGGCATCCCATGAGATTATGGAATTTTTCACAAAGCTGAACGAAGAAGGGGCAACGGTCATTGTGGTTACCCATGAGGAGGACATTGCCCAATATACGAAACGAATCGTCCGTTTTCAGGATGGACAGATCATCAGCGATACGAAGGTGGTGAAGGAAGGATGATATTTGAAAACATCAAGCTGGCACTGGGCTCTATTCGTGCCAATAAAATGCGTTCCTTCCTGACGATGCTGGGTATGATCATCGGCATCAGCTCTGTTATCGCTATCGTTTCTCTGGGGGATACCATGCGGAGTATGTTTGCCCAGGAATATGAGAATGTAGGGACAGGACTGGCCTATCTCTATATCATTACAGAGGACGGCTACTATACAGAAAATGAACTGTTTACCAGAGAAGAAGCAGACAGAGTGAAGGAAGCGTTGGGGGATGATCTGACCTATGTGGGCTTTCAATCATCGGAACAGACAGAAATGATAGCCGGACGGAAGAAAGAGAAGCTGATTCTGAGTGGATTGGCGGAAAACCCTACGGCGGTAAAGGACCCGACAATCATTTACGGACGAATGCTGAATGACAGAGATATTCGGGAAAAGAAGAAATATGTTGTGTTGGATAAGGATACAGCATTAGAAATCTTCGGTACCGAAAACGTAGTCGGGCGAATCGTGAAAGTGACCATCGAAAAGGAGACAGAGGAACTGATGGTGATCGGTGTTTATGAAAACACGGATTCTGCCCTGATGAAGCTTTTGGGCGGCGGCGGGATGCGGACAGCGTATGTGCCGGAAAGCGTTTTACGGGACGAGGACAGCAGCAGTTGGGATCTGTATTTCTGTGTGAATACGGAAGCAGATATGGCGCAGACCATGGATCGGGTGAAGGCTCTGGTAGCAAGAATGAAGAACTGTGATATCAATAATATTATGGGCAGCTCAGCCATGGAAGAAATGAATGCGATCGACAGTATGCTCGGCTCTCTCTCTTTGGTAGTAGGCGCAATCGCCGCCATTTCCCTTTTGGTAGGGGGTATCGGTATTATGAACATCATGCTGGTTTCCGTAACGGAGCGAACCAGAGAGATCGGGATTCGAAAAGCGTTGGGTGCCCAGACGAAGGATATCCTGATTCAATTTTTGATTGAAGCGGCGGCGATTTCTGCGGCAGGCGGCATCATTGGCACCGCATTGGGCTTTTCTGTGGTATCCATAGCCGGTATGGCCTTTGGCGTAGGGGCAGTGGTGAAGCCCTCAGTGGTTGGGCTGGCGGTGGCTTTTTCCGCTGTGGTTGGACTTGGCTTTGGGCTTTATCCTGCCAGAAAGGCCGCACGGAAAGACCCTGTGGAAGCCCTTCGATACGAATAAAAATAAAACTATAAATGGGGCAAAATATGCCTGATGGGACAAAAAATCTGCAATTTTTATGCGTTTTGCTGAAAATTTGCAGATTTTTTCATGTTGATTTTCTGTTTTACTTCCTTGAATTTGGCAGGATGTTATTTTGCTGAAAAGGAAAATATGGTATACTAAATCGTGGTGTAGAATCGAAATTTTTAGGATATGGCAGGAGGTGCGCAATATGGAACAGGATGAAATGAATATGGAAATCAGACCCTTTACGCACCTTCATGTCCATACAGAATATAGCCTGCTGGATGGTTCTGCCAAGATCAAGGAACTGGTGCAGCGGGTGAAGGAGCTGGGGATGAACAGCATCGCCATCACAGACCATGGTGCCATGTATGGCGCGGTGGAGTTTTACAAAGCAGCCTTGGAGGCAGGCATTAAGCCTATTATCGGTTGTGAGGTTTATGTGGCGGAAGGTTCTCGGTTCAAAAAAGAAGGCAAGGGCGGCGGCTATTATCATCTGGTGCTTTTGGCGGAAAATAACGAAGGCTATCATAACTTGATCAAGTTGGTTTCTTATGGCTTTACGGAGGGATTTTATTATAAGCCCCGTGTGGATAAGGAGCTTTTGCGGAAATATAGCAAGGGGCTTATCGCTTCCAGTGCCTGCCTTGCAGGGGAAGTCCCCAGAAATATTTTGAATGTTTCCTATGAAAAGGCCAAGGAAGCGGCCTTGGAGCATTTGGAAATTTTCGGTGAGGGCAATTACTTTTTGGAATTGCAGGATCACGGGATGCGGGAGCAGAAGATCGTCAATGAAGCGTTGGTGCGCATGAGCAAAGAAACGGGTATCCCCTTGATCGCCACCAATGACAGCCATTATATCTATAAGGAGGACGCAGAGCCCCATGATATCCTGCTGTGCATCCAGACGGGGAAAACAGTGCTGGATGAGGACAGGATGCGCTATGAGGGCGGGCAGTTTTATGTAAAAAGCCCGGAGGAAATGTATGATCTGTTTTCCTTTGCCCCCGAAGCCTGCGAAAATACGGCAAAAATTGCGGAACGCTGCAATGTGACCTTTACCTTCCATGAATTGAAGCTGCCCCGTTTCGATGTGCCGGACGGGAAAACAGCAAAGGAATATTTAAGAGAGCTTTGTTATCAAGGCTTTGCGGAAAAATATCCCGAGCCCAAGGAAGAATGGAAGGAACGCTTGGAATACGAGCTTTCCACCATTGAAAATATGGGGTATGTGGATTATTTCCTTATCGTTTGGGATTTTATCAAATATGCCAAAGACAACGGCATCATCGTTGGGCCGGGGCGTGGTTCTGCGGCAGGCAGTATGGTTTCCTACTGCCTTTCCATCACTACCATCGATCCTTTGAAATATGACCTGATCTTCGAGCGGTTTTTGAATCCGGAACGAGTGAGTATGCCCGATATCGATATCGACTTCTGCTATGAACGGCGGCAGGAGGTTATTGATTATGTCATTCGGAAATATGGGGAGGATAATGTTGCCCAGATCATCACCTTTGGTACGCTGGCGGCAAGGGCGGCTATCAAGGACGTTGGGCGTGCGTTGGCAATGCCCTATGCGGATGTGGATCGTATCTCCAAGATGATCCCCACAGAATTGGGGATTACCATTGAAAAAGCCCTGAAGATGAACCCAGACTTGAGAAAGGCTTATGAAGAGGAAGAAGATACGAAGCGGCTCATTGACACCTCTTTGCGTTTGGAAGGACTGCCCCGTCATTCCTCTACCCATGCGGCAGGGGTAGTCATCTGTCGGGAGCCTGTTATGGAATATGTGCCCCTCAGTGCCAACGACGGGCAGGTCAACACCCAATATACCATGACCCTGTTGGAAGAACTGGGGCTGCTGAAAATGGACTTTTTGGGTCTGCGTACCCTGACGGTCATCCAAAGTGCCGTGCAGGAGATCGAGCGTATCCATGGTGTGAAGCTGGATATGGATCACCTGCCGGAAAATGACCCTGTGGTATATGACATGATCTGTCAGGGGAAAACGGAGGGCGTGTTCCAGCTGGAAAGCGGCGGCATGAAGCAGTTTATGAAGGAATTGCAGCCCCGTTGCCTGGAAGATATGATCGCCGGTATCGCCTTGTATCGCCCGGGCCCCATGGATTTTATCCCCAAATACATCAAGGGGAAAAATGCCGGCGGCAATGTGCAGTATACCCATCCGAAGCTGGAGCCGATTCTGGAAAATACCTATGGCTGCATCGTTTATCAGGAACAGGTCATGCAGATCGTGCGGGACTTGGCAGGCTATAGCCTGGGCCGAAGCGACCTGGTGCGCCGTGCCATGAGTAAGAAAAAGGCTTCCGTTATGGCGGAGGAACGAAAGAATTTCGTATACGGTGACGGCAAGGATGTACCCGGCTGTGTGAAAAACGGCATCCCTGCGGAAGCGGCGGAGAAAATTTTCGACGAAATGACAGACTTCGCCAAATACGCTTTTAATAAGAGCCACGCCGCCTGCTATGCAGTGGTAGGTTATCAAACAGCATGGCTGAAAGCCCATTATCCCGTGGAATTTATGGCAGCGTTGATGACCAGTGTCATGGATAATGCGGCGAAGGTCTCCGGTTATGTGGAAGAATGTAAAAAAATGGGTATCCAGCTTTTGCCTCCCGATATCAACGAGGGCTACAGACAGTTTTCCGTATCCGACGGCAAAATCCGTTTCGCTTTGGCGGCCATCAAAAATGTCGGCAAAGGTGCTGTGGATGCGTTGGTAACGGAACGGGAAAAAAATGGTCCCTTCACTTCTATGACGGATTTCTGCAACCGCATGGAAAGCGGCGAATGGAATAAGCGGGGCATCGAAAGCCTCATCAAAGGCGGCGCCATGGATAGTTTGGGCGGCTTCCGCAGCCAATATATGGTGATTTATAAAAGTATTCTGGATGGCATTGGTCAGGCCAGAAAAAATAATATCGAAGGACAGCTGAACCTGTTCGACATGGATGGAGGAGATGAATCCTTCCAACAGCAGGATGAACTGCCGCCCATCCGGGAATATCCATTACGGGAAAAATTGGCTATGGAAAAAGAAGTGCTGGGCATTTATGTCAGCGGGCATCCGCTGGCGGAATATGAGGAGCAGCTGAGAAAAAAGATCAGCCACAGCAGTCTGGATTTTTTGCCGGCAGAAGAAGGCGAAGACCGCCTGCAGGTGGAAGAAGAAACAAAGGTCATCGTTGGTGGTATGGTGGCAGGCATTTCTGTGAAATATACTAGAAACAACGATAAAATGGCTTTCGTGACGCTGGAAGATTTCCAGGGGAGCATAGAGATCATCATTTTCCCGAAGGTTTATGAAAAATGCGCTGCTTCTCTGAAGGAGGATGAAGTCCTTCTCATCAAAGGCAGAGCCAATGTTTCTGCTGATGGGGAAGGAAAGGTCATTGCCCAGGAAGTGAAGCCTTTGATACTGGGAGAAAAAGAACCGCCCAAATCTGTCTGGCTGAAGCTGGCAGCAGGGCAGGAAGTGCCCTTTGGGCAGATCACAGCTATTTTGAGAAACTATCATGGGAATGTTCCCGTATATATCTATGATGAAAAAACAAAACAGAAAATGAAGGCAGACCGCATCAATTGGGTCACAGGGGAAGAGGAGCTCTGCGAAGAGCTGCGGCTGCTCCTTGGCGAAAAAAACGTTGCGTTGAAATATTGAATTCGTATGGAGGAGGAATTTGTATGGCTGAAAAAATAGGGACAGATACTTCCTATATCTGCGTGAAAGCCTTGGAAAAGGGAGTCAACATCATCGGTGTGACCCGGGGCGAGGTGACAAAGATCCACCATACGGAAAAGCTGGATCGGGGCGAAGTATTGATCGCTCAGTTTACAGAAAATACCTCTGCCATGAAGATTCGGGGCAATGCGGAAGTATATACCCAGTTTGGCGTGATCCGTGCCGGTAAAGTGGATATTGAAAGAAAATAAAAATATTGGGGTAAAAATATTTTCGTGAAAAGCGGAGAAAGTTTTTCAAGGAGACACTTTTCATGGGAAATTGAGGAGGATTTCGAATGATGACAGAAATGAATGAAACAAAGAAAATCAAAAAAATCGGTGTACTGACCAGCGGCGGCGATGCCCCCGGCATGAATGCTGCCATCCGTGCTGTTGTTAGAACAGCAAAATATCATGGCGTTGATGTGGTAGGCATCCGCAAGGGGTATGCAGGTCTCATCGGCGGCGAGATCAAAGAAATGCACAGTAAGGATGTTTCCAACGTGATGAATCTGGGCGGTACGATCCTGCATACGGCACGCTGCCCTGAAATGATGACAGAAGAAGGCCTGAATAAAGCAGCTGCGATCTATAAGATTCTGGGGCTGGATGCACTGGTGGTGATCGGCGGCGATGGTTCCTACCGTGGTCTGGCGGAGCTGGTAAAGCGTGGTGTAAACGGTGTTGGCATCCCTGCTACCATCGACTTGGATATGTGCGGCACAGAATATACCATCGGTTTCGATACAGCGGTAAATACCGGTATGGATGCCCTGAATAAGCTGCGGGATACTTCCAACTCCCATGAACGCTGCTCCGTTGTAGAAGTTATGGGCAGAGATGCGGGCTATATCGCTGTTTGGTGCGGTATGTGCGGCGGCGCGGAGGAAGTGATGTTCCCCGAAGAAAAGGAAGTTATTGACAGCAACAGAGTTATCCAGCAGGTTTTGGAGAATAGAAGCATCGGGAAACGCCATAATCTTATTGTAGTGGCAGAAGGCGTAGGCGGCACCCAGAAGCTGGCGAAGGATATCCAGGAGATCACAGGGATCCAGACCAGAGCCACCATTTTGGGCCATCTGCAAAGAGGCGGCAGCCCCACAGCAACAGACCGTATGCACGCTTCCATGATGGGCTATCATGCCGTAAAAGCCATTCTGGACGGCAAAGAAAACATTGCCGTTGCATATAATAAGGGCAGATATGAAATTCTGGATCTGTTCGAATCCCTGGAAATGAAAAAGTCTCTGGATCCGGAAATTTATGACGTCATCAAGATCCTGGCAATTTGAGGATAGATACAGAAGAAAAGAGGAGGTAGCTATGCGTAGAACGAAGATCGTCTGCACGTTGGGCCCTGCTACGAATGATGTAGAGATCATGAAAAAGTTGATCGAGAACGGTCTGGATGCCGCACGAATCAATTTTTCCCATGGAACCTATGAAAGTCATGCAGAAACCATTGCGAAATTGAAACAGGCCAGAGAGGAGCTGAATGCCCCCATCCCTCTGATTTTGGATACAAAAGGCCCGGAAATCCGTATCAAGACCTTTAAGGAAGGCAAAATAAGACTGGAAGAGGATGCACGGTTCACCCTGACCACAAGGGAGGTGGAAGGGGATGAAACGATCGTTTCTGTGACCTATGCAGACTTGCCGAAGGACCTGCAGAAGGGCTCCCGTGTCCTGATTGATGATGGGCTGATCGAATTGAGGGTAGACAGCATTGAAGATACGGATGTCCACTGTACTGTCATCAACGGCGGCAATGTCAGCTCTCGGAAGGGTGTGAATCTGCCCGGGGTAAAGGTGAATCTGCCTTCTTTGATGGAAAAAGATATTTCAGATTTGAAATTTGGCGTGGAAAATGGCTTCGATATCGTAGCGGCATCCTTCATCCGCTCTGCGGCAGATGTTGTGAATATCCGCAGGGTGCTGGAGGAAAACGGCGGCGGAAATATCCATATCATCTCCAAGATTGAAAATCAGGAGGGCGTGGAAAATATCGACAGTATTCTGGAGGTTTCCGATGGGATCATGGTTGCCAGAGGCGACTTGGGGGTAGAAATCCCGCCGGAAGAAGTTCCTCTGGTGCAGAAAAGGCTGATTGCCAAAGCCAATATGCGGGGCAAACCGGTCATCACAGCCACACAGATGCTGGAAAGCATGGTACACAGCCCCAGACCCACCAGAGCAGAGGCCAACGACGTTGCCAATGCCATTTTTGACGGCAGTGATGCCATCATGCTTTCCGGGGAAACGGCAGCCGGTGCTTATCCCCTGGAGGCTGTGGAAACCATGGCACGCATCGCTAAAAAAACGGAAAGCAGCATCGATTACGGCAGCAAAATGGTGGGCATTACAGAGCCTGCCAGAGTGAATATCACCAATGCCATCAGCAGAGCAGCCTGCAATGCGGCGGCAGAGCTGAACACAGCGGCAATTTCCACCATTACCCGTTCCGGTTTTACGGCAAGGATGATCTCCAAGCATCGTCCTGTCTGCCCCCTGCTGGCAAGCACATCCGATGAACGGGTGTGGAGACAGATGAACCTGATTTGGGGCTGTAAGCCTTTGCTGTATCATGGGGAGCTGCCCAAGGGCGGCGTATTCGATACGGCTCTGAAGATTGCAGTCAGCAGCGGTATGCTGAAAAACGGCGATACCGTCGTATCTGCACTGGGGATGCCTCTGGGCTTCAGCGGTGCAACCAATACCCTTCGTGTGGATATCGTGGGAGATGTCCTTTGCAAGGGCAAGGGCGTTGGCACAAAGAAAGTCAGCGGCACAGCCAGAGTCATTACCACCCGAGATGGTGTGGAACGCACCTTCCACAAGGGTGATATTCTGGTGACCACAGCCACAGACAGTAGCTTTATGCCCTATATCCAGAAAGCCGCAGCCATTGTGGTAGGCCCTATGGATCAGAATGTGGATTGTCATGCGGAAATCGCTGGCAGTGCCTTGGATATCCCTGTGATCGTCTGCAATGCTAAGGTAGTAGATTTTATTCCTGCCCATTCCCTCATCACTGTGGATGCGGAGAAAGGCTTTGTTTATAAAGGGATACCCAAAGAAGATTAAATGAAAAAGAAAGCGGTAAGAACCTGTTCATTCTGGTTGCTTACCGCTTTTTTGTATGATTAAAATTCAAAATACTGAATGAAAAAGTTGATGGGATTTGTACGTGCAATAAGCACAAAAGACTCTGCCAGATGGTCAAATTTTGTTTGATTTGTTCTGATATTTGTGCAAAAACAACATAATTCGGGAGGTTTTTTGTCAAAATGGCGAATTGACGAAATCTTAAGAGAATGTTAATATATATGACATAAGTTCAGGATATTGAATTCATTTATCTATTCTAATGAATCTATCACAATTATAAAAATATCCGGGGCTTATCAATAAAAATTTTATATTTAGGAGGGAAATTTTATGAACACATTGATTAGTGCTGACAACACATGGGCTTTGATGGCTATCACATGTGGCTGGGCTGCATTCTCTATTTATGCAGAACAGACATGGAAATGGGCATCTAAAGTTTCCGGGGCCATCGTTGCGCTGTTGGGCGCATTGGCTCTGACAAACTTAGGGATCATCCCTACAAACTGCGTATGGTTTGACGACATTATATGGGGGTTTGTAGTACCCATGGCAATTCCTCTGCTGCTGCTGAGCTGCGATATCCGCAAGATCGGTAGAGAAGCAGGGAAGATCTTGCTCCTGTTCTTCATCGGCGCGATTGGTACGACCATCGGCGCAATTTTGGGCTACAAAGCATTGGGCGGCGTTGTAGACAATCTGGCAGGCGTAGCTGCTATGATGACAGGTTCCTACATCGGCGGTACAGTAAACTTTGCGGCAATGGTAGACGCATTTAAAGTACCCGGCGAAACATCTTCCGCAGCGGTTGTAGCAGATAACCTGCTGATGGCTCTGTACTTCTTTGTACTGATCGCAATTCCCAGCATCAAATTTTTCTACAACAAATTTACACATCCCCACATTGACGAAGTAAACGCAAGAGGGGTTGACGAAGAAGCAAAAACACAGGCTGCGGCATACTGGGGCAAAAAACCCATCTCCCTGATGGATATTGCCATCAATGTAGCAATCAGCGTAATCATCGTTTGCGTTTCTACAGCGATTGCGTCTGTGATTTCTGCGGCATTCCCTTCCGGCAACGGCGTTGTAACCGACCTGATCGGTGGTCTGTTTGGTAACAAATACCTGATCCTGACAACATTGACAATGATCATTGCTACTGTATTCTCCAAACCTCTGGAAGGTCTGTCCGGTTCTCAGGAAATCGGTACATACCTGATCTACCTGTTCTTCTTTGCCATCGGCGCACCTGCATCCATTAAGGCGATCATCATGAATGCACCTCTGCTGCTGGTATTCTGTGCAATCATGGTAGTGGTAAATATGCTGTTCTGCTTCATCTTCGGCAAACTGCTGAAATTCGACCTGGAAGACTGTATCCTGGCTTCCAACGCATGTATCGGCGGCCCCACAACAGCTGCTGCTATGGCGATCTCCAAAGGCTGGGTAAAACTGGTTGGTCCTATTATGCTGGTAGGTACACTGGGTTACGTCGTAGGTACATATTTCGGTACATTTGTAGGTCAGTTCTTGGGTGCGTAAGCATAGACTGATGAAGGTCTGAAAAAGAAAGAAGGCAAAAATCATGATTTTCGATGGACATAGTGATATTTTTACGGACGTGACCGTTCGTAGATTGAAAGGCGAAACCCAGGTACTGAAAAATCATCACCTGCCTCGCCTGAGAAAAGGGAATATTGAAGGGAGCTGCTTCGTTCTGTGGATCGATCCTCCCTATGATGCAGATCCTTCCAAAAGATTGGGCGAACTGATGCAGTGCATCAAAGACGAAATGGCGGAATGCGAAGAAGCTGTGATCGTAAAAAATATCAAAGAAATCGAAGAAGCAAAAAAAGCAGGCAAATTCTATATTTTGCCCGGTCTGGAAGGTCTGTCCGGCATTGGCAAGGATGTGGATAAGATCGACGAACTGTATGCCTTTGGCTGCCGCCATGCCATGCTGTCCTGGAATGAACAGAATGACCTGGCAACCGGCACAAAGGGCGACCCCAACCGTGGGTTGACAGAGCTGGGCAAGAAAGCGGTAAGAAAGCTCCATGACAAGCACATGCTGGTGGATGTTTCTCATACCAATGAACGTACCTTCTGGGATATGGCAAAGGTAGGCGGCGGCCCCCTGATGGCTTCTCATTCCAATGCAAGAGCCTTGGCAGATGTGGTGAGAAACCTGACAGATTGTCAGCTGCTGGAAATCAGAGATACCAACGGTATTGTTGGGCTGAATTCCTTCAATATGCTGGTACATCAGGATATCAAGGAGCAGACAGTGGATGGTTTGATTCGCCATGCGGATTATATTGCAAACAAGATTGGCGTGGAACATCTGGCCTTTGGTTTTGACTTCTGCGAATTCCTAGATGACGAAGCAAACGCTTCCTTCTGCGATCAGGAAAATACCTTTACGGTAGGCCTGGAGGACTGCACACATGTTCCTTTCATGGTAGAAAAAATGAAGAAAGCCGGTTTCAGCGACAAGGAACTGGAAATGATTTCTCGTGGCAACTGGCTGAATTTGATTCAGAGAGTTATTGGCTAAGCGAACTTTTTCAAAGGATAAGAAAGACCGAGAGGCTCGACTGAGTTTCTCGGCTTTTTTATACAAGCGAAGCCTTACGAATGGTTTCACAGTGAAACAAAAGAGAAAAGAGGGATATTATGATTTTTGATGGACACAGTGATATTTTCAGTGATGTTAGATATAAAAGAGAAGCAGGCGAAACACAGGTGCTGAAAAACCACCATCTGGAAAGACTGCAGAAGGGCGGCATCGGTGGTGCCTGCTTCGTAATCTGGGCAGATACCTTCAATGGATTTGATCCCAAGGATGAAATGGATGCCATCGTGAAAGCGATACAGGCAGAAATGGCAGAAACAAAGGATTTTGTTTTGGTACATAACAGAGCAGAGGCGGAAGCGGCGCAGAAAGCAGGCAAATTTGCCATCCTGCTGGGCATCGAGGGCTTAGCCGGTATTGGCGAGGACCTGAGCAAGATTGATGTACTGTATGAGATCGGCGCACGCCATGCCATGCTGACATGGAATGAAGAAAACGCTCTGGCAACAGGTGTCAAAGGGAATCCTGACAGAGGTGTGACAGATCTGGGCAGAAAAGCCATCAAGATCATTCAGGATAAAAAAATGATTTTGGACGTTTCCCACCTGAATGAAACATCCTTCTGGGATGTGATGGATGCTTCCAATGGCCCTATCCTGGCCTCCCATTCCAATGCAAAGGCTTTGGCCGGTGCAGCAAGAAACCTGACAGATGATCAGCTGAAAGCCATCAGAGATGTAGACGGTTTGGTTGGTTTGAATTCTTTTGGTGATTTTATCAGCGATAACAAAGCAGAACAGGATGTGGATCATCTGGTAAACCATGCGTCCTATATTGCGGATAAGATTGGTGTGGAACACCTGGGCTTTGGCTTCGATTTCTTTGAATTCATCAGCGCAGATTCCATGAAAAGTTACAGCGATCAGGACGATTCCCGCCTGAAAGGTATGGAGGATTGCTCCCATGTACCTGTTATGATCGAAAAAATGAGAAAAGCAGGCTTTACGGAAAAGGATCTGGAAATGATCAGCGGCGGCAACTGGCTGAATCTGATCCAGAGAGTGATGGGCTGAAAAAAACAAAAAAAGAACCCGAGGATTTCCTCGGGTTTTCTTGTGCCCTTTTTTAGAAGAACTTGGGTGTCATGGCCCAGATGGAGACACAGTCTTCTTCTCCGTTATTGATGTATTTATGGGGCAGGGAACTGTCAAAATAGATACTGTCCCCTTCCTGAAGGATATAGTCCTTGCCGTTGAGGAAAACCGTGAGAGTGCCTTTCAGCACATAGCCGCATTCTTCTCCTTCATGGCTGAGGGCTTTCTTTTCATAGGAATACCCGCTTTTCAGGGTGATCTCCATCATATCCATAGCACGATCAGACCGAGTGGGATGGAGCAGCTTATAATAGCTGCTATCATGATGGGTCACAATGGTTTGGTGTTCCCCTTTGCGGGTCACAAAATGTTCTTCTGCAGCCTCTTCGTGGAAGAAATAGTTGATATTGGTATCCAGTGCCTTCGCCAGACGCCACAAGCTGGTGACGGAAGGAACCACAAGATCCCGTTCGATTTGGCTGATTAGACCTGTGCTGACATCGGAAAGCTTGGAAAGTTCGGCAATACTCAGTTTTTTTTCTGTTCTAAGCTGTTTTAATTTTCCGCCGATCAAAATTTCCATAGAAACTTTCCTCCTTGTTTTCCATACAATCTATTTCAATTCATTTTAGCACTTTTGGAAAATAGGAGCAACTCTTTTTTCTGTGAAGGAGAGATGCATATAATGGAAGAGAGCAGGAAGGGGATTTGCCTGTTTTGTTGCAAATGGGGGATTTCTATGCTATGATAGGAAAGATTATATTGAGAAAGCATACACAAAAGGAGAATATTATGTTAACAAGTAAACAGAGAGCATTCCTGCGTGGGATGGCAAATGGGATCGACGCGATTTTCCAGGTTGGCAAAAACGGCGTGACACCTGAACTGAGAGATACAGTACACAATGCATTGGAAGCCAGAGAACTGGTAAAAATCAGCGTTTTGGACAATAATATGCTGGGCGCAAGAGAAGCGGCAGAAATGCTGGCGAGCAGAACAGGGGCAGAAGTGGTGCAGGTCATCGGCAACAAATTTGTACTGTATCGCCCTGCGAAAAAGCCTGTGATCGAATTGCCTGCCGTTAAAAAATAAAATCGGAAAAGAGGGGGAGACTATGACAAATATGTTCGACTACCTGACTTGGCGGGGAGACCTGACTTTGTCCCAGTCTCCTTTTCATGATGTGGATTCCTTGATTTTATCCACATTGGCATATGTGTTTTTTGACGGCATCCTGTCGGAAAGCATGGAAGAGACGGTTACCATCGCCCAAGCGGCAGAATTGTATTTTGCCCGTCCACGGGAGGTTTGGAAATCCAGAGTAGAGGAGGACTGGGATCTGCTGAAACATCTGGCGGAAAGCGAACGCTTTTCCAAAATGGAATTATGCGGCTATGTGAATAAGCTGGATTTTGCGGCGGAAAAACAGTTTTCTGCCCTGACTATCCTGACAGGGGATGGTATGGCTTTCGTAGCCTATCGAGGAACGGATTCTTCCTCTGTGGGCTGGAAAGAGGATTTCAACATGAGCTTTATGGATACAGTTCCCTCTCAGCAGGAAGCAGGCATCTATCTTTGCCGAGCAGCAGAGCATTTCAAAGGAAAGCTGCGGGTGGGCGGCCATTCCAAAGGCGGCAATCTGGCAGTTTTTGCGGCAGCCATGTGCCCCGAAAAGGTGCAGGAGCGGATTGCAACAGTGTATAACCATGATGGTCCCGGCTTTCGGGAAGGGATGCTGGAAAGAGAAGGCTACCGTGCGATTCTGCCAAGGGTGCAGACCTTTGTGCCTCAGTCTTCTGTGATCGGGATGCTGTTGGAGCATGAAGAAGAATATGTAGTCATCCGCAGCAGTCAAAAGGGCATCATGCAGCATGATCCTTATTCTTGGGAGATTATCGGGAAGGATTTTGTGCGGCTGGAAGCCTTGACGGAAAAGAGCCGATTGCTGGATCGAACGGTGAAAGCATGGCTGAACGATCTGCCGGAAAAACGACGGGAAGCATTTGTTGATACGGTGTATGAAGGCATTTCCATCCTGCCGGTGGATGCCTTTGGGGAAATACAGCTCTCTCCCAAAATCGCACTGCAGGCACTGCGTACCTGGGGCGATGAGGAGGAAGAAACGAAAAAAATCATCGGGGATTCTTTGAAGCTGCTGCTGCAGGCGGCAATAGAGACCGCCCGGGAATATACGACCCTGCCCAAGCTGGGCAATTGGGAAAGAAGGAACGAAAAATGAGAAATGAAATTGCAAATTTTAAGGATTGCAAGAGTATTGCTATTATGGGCGGTACCTTCGACCCGATCCATCACGGACATTTGGTAACAGCGGAAGCGGTGCGCCACAGATTCAAAGTCGATAAGGTGATCTTTATGCCTGCGGGGCAGCCTGCCCATAAGACCGATAAGAAGGTGACCCATAATGAACACCGCTATCTGATGACGGTGCTGGCGACGATGCGAAATGAAAACTTTGAGGTTTCTCGTATCGAGATCGACCGCCCCGGGGTGACCTATACCATTGATACCATTGAAGCCCTGAAAAAAATATGCAGACCCGATGTGCGTTTGTATTTTATCACAGGGGCCGATGCCATCCATCAGATCATGACCTGGAAAGAACCGGAACGCCTGCTGAGCCTGTGCGACTTTGTGGCGGTGACAAGACCCGGTTATGATAAATCGAAGCTGTTTGCGGATATTGGCGAGATCAGAGAAAAATTTTCCAGCCGTATCCACTATATGGAAGTGCCTGCTCTGGCCATCTCTTCTTCGGATATCCGGGAAAGAGCAAGAAAGAATGAGCCGATCAAATATCTGCTTCCCCAGGAGGTAGAGGATTATATCCACAAATTTGGATTGTATCAGGATGATGTGCAAAATGAGGTGAAATTTATGCTGCCGATTGAAACAATGCAGGAAAAACTGCAGTCTGCCCTTTCCGTCAAACGCTATATCCATACTATGGGCGTGGCGGAGGAAGCGGTAAAGCTGGCGGAGATCTATGGTTCTGCAGCAGATCGACAGAAGGCGAGAGTAGCCGGCCTGCTCCATGACTGTGCCAAGGATTACCCCGTCAACATGAGACTGCGTTTTTGTAGAGAATATAAGGTGAAAACCGATGAAATTATGGAAAAACAGACAGATCTGATCCATCCTTTCCTGGGGGCGGAGGTTGCCAAGAGAGAATATCAGGTCATGGATGAAGATATCCTGAATGCGATCCGTTTCCATACCACAGGACGCGCGGGCATGTCCCTGTTGGAAAAGATCATTTTCATTGCGGACTATATCGAGCCTAATCGGGAAAAATTCGGCGGTCTGGATGAAGCAAGAAGACTGGCTTATCTGGATCTGGATCAGGCCATGGAATACATTCTGGAAAATACCATTGCTTATGTAAAGGCGAGAGGCAGAATGCTGCATCCCCTTTCTCTGGAGGCATTGGAATATTATAAAAATCGTTGAGAAGGAGGAAATACAATGAACGCATTGGAAGCTGCAAAGGTTGCCCAGGCAGCCTTGGAAGATAAGCTGGGAGAAGATATCAAGGTGCTGGACCTGAGAGGTCTGTCCAACATTGCGGATTGCTTTGTCATCGCCAGCGGGAAAAATGTGAACCAGTTGAGAGCTATGGCGGATGAAGTGGAACAGAAGCTGTTCAAGGAAGGCGTGAAGCTGCACCATAGTGAGGGCTATAGCGGCGGCACATGGATCCTGTTGGATTTCGGCAATCTGCTGGTGCATCTGTTCAACAGAGAAGAAAGAGATTTCTATGGTCTGGATCATGTTTGGGGCGACGCAAAAAGCCTGTAATAAGCGGATTTTATGACAAAAATAGTAAAATCGAATAGTTGGAATTCGACAGAAAAATGCCCTTGATAGAGGGCTTTTTTCGTGGAAAATGACGTTTTTTTGATTTCGATTTGTAAAAATTTTTTTGCTTGAAACCCTTCATCTGCTGAATTTGACAAGATTTTTTTTCGGGCACAAAAAATACTTGAACATAAGGAAATTTTGCAGTACAGTTAACTTGTTAGGACAAAGAAATCCTCTTGAAATCGTATTTTTGAAATAAGAAAGGACGGAAACAATAATGGAAAAGATTTATCAGGGCAAGACAAAAGATGTTTACAAACTGGAAAATGGCAATGTGCTGCTGAAATTCAAAGATGACTGCACAGGCAAAGACGGCGTATTCGATCCCGGTGAAAACTCTGTTGGTCTGACAATCGAAGGGATCGGTAAAGCGAACCTGGAAACATCCATCAAATTCTTTGAAATTCTGAAAGATGCTGGTATCAAGACACATTATGTTTCCGCTGATTTGGATAACGCTACTATGGAAGTTCTGCCTGCTACCGTATTCGGCAAAGGTCTGGAAGTTATCTGCAGACTGAAAGCAACAGGCAGCTTCATCCGTCGTTACGGCGATTATATGGAAGATGGCACACCCATCGAAGGCGGCTATGTTGAAACAACATTCAAAAACGATGCACTGGGCGATCCTCTGGTAACAAAAGATGGTCTGATCGTTCTGGGTATCATGAGCGGCGAAATGTACGACAGCATGAAGGAACAGACACTGAAAATCACACAGATCGTTGCAGCAGAACTGGCAAAATTGGGTCTGGATCTGTATGATATCAAATTCGAATTCGGCTATAACAACGATGAAGTTATCCTGATCGATGAAATCGCTTCCGGTAACATGCGTGTATACAAAGATGGCAAATATGTTGATCCTGTTACACTGACAAAGATCATCAACGGCTGATAAAAACAGCAAGACAAGAGCGGCGTGTTTGCGCCGCTTTTCTTTTGACAAAAAAGGAAAGGTACTCAAAAATGAGTACCTTTTTTGTTGTTATTGTTTTTTATATTTACCATCGATCTTAGACAAGAAGTATACGCAGACCAGCAGCACCAGCAAAAAGCCATACAGCAGGGGACGGCTGCCGGGAAAGGGCACATCCAAAATGGCCTTTGCCACAAAAACGGCACCGACGATCAGGTGCATCCTGCCGATCTCCTTCAGATAGGCGGGCAGATTTGCTTCATCGATATTTTCCAGACTGCGCTTGGTATAAAATGTCGTATGACCATAGAGGGCAAAAACGCCTCTGGCAAAGAAATAAATACCTGCGAGAAAAAGCAGACTCATGACGTTCTTTCCTCCTTTCGGACGGGGCAAAATCTTGCAACAGGGCCCGTTTCATGGTAAACTTGAAAAGATGTGCGGCAGGGATCAATAAGAGCGTTTGTTGGCTCTTTTGTTCAGGCTAGTCTGACGGTCGTTGGCCTGTTTCATCCATTCCTTCATTTTTTCTTCGAAATCGGAAGAAGCATTGACGGAGGACTGAGGACGGAAATATTCCTGAGCGGGGTTGGATGTTGTTTCTGTATGCTGTCTGCGGGGCTGTTTATTGAAGGGCTTGTCGCTCTTGGGGCGGCGTTCTTCTTTCGGCAGGGCATCTCTGATGGAAAGGGCGATCTTGTGGTTTTCTTCATCGATGGAAAGGATTTTTACCTTTACCATATCGCCAACTTTTACATGGTCGTTGATATCCTGAACGAAGCTGTTGGCTATCTGAGAGATATGCACCAGACCCTGTACATTGCCAAGGGAAACGATGGCACCAAAGGGTTTGACACGAACAACTTTACCTTCTACGATACTGCCTACTTCTAATTTTTCAGACATTCCTGTATACACTCCTGTTCAATTCGTTATGGTTTAAAAATTTGGCATAATCAGCAGATGTGCCAATTTTGCGTTCATTGATTTAGTATATCATAGAACGGAGTGGAATACAAACAAAATTCAGATACATTTTGGAGGCAATTATGAAGAAAAAAGACGAAATCATTCTGGAAATCCAGGATGTAAATTTTCCAAACAAAGCGTATGGCTACTGTGAAGGGGAAAAGGTCATCGTAAAGAATACGATACCCGGTCAGAAGGTGAAAGCGCAGGTATTCAAGAAAAAATCCAGCGGCGTCGAAGCCCGACTGCAGGAGATCGTGGAACATTCTCCTCTGGAACGGACAGAAGGTATGTGCTCTCATTACGAGCTTTGCGGCGGCTGCACCTATCAGACCCTGTGCCATGAAGAGGAACTGAAGCTGAAGGAACGCCAGGTGAAGCGTCTTTTGGAAAATGCCAATATCAATATCGGCAGTTGGGAAGGCATCGTGCCTGCTCCTTCTGAAACAGGCTATCGCAATAAATGCGAATTTTCTTTCGGGGATGAAGAAAAAGATGGCGTATTGGCTTTGGGGATGCGGAAACGCATGAGTTATTATGAAGTGGTAACGCTGAAAGACTGCAATATCATCGACAAAGACTATTTGAGGATCTTGGAAGGCACATTGGCTTTTTTCCAGGAAAGAAAGGTGCCTTTCTATCATAAAGCTCGCCATGATGGCTGCCTGCGTCATCTGGTAGTCAGAAAAGGTGCGGCAACGGGGGAGATTTTGGTGAATCTGGTGACATCCTCTGCCATTTCTTTTTCAGTGGAGGAATTCAAAGAAATGCTGTTGGCATTACCCTTGGAAGGGAAAATCAGTGGCATCCTTCATTCTGTGAACGATGGTCTGGCAGATGTGGTAAAAAGCGACGAAATGCATCTGCTCTACGGCAGAGATTATTTCATGGAAAAGCTCTTCGATCTGGAATTTAAGGTTTCTGCATATTCCTTCTTCCAGACCAATTCCGCCGGCGCGGAAAAGCTTTATTCCATTGTCAAGGAATTTGCCGGGGATGTGAAAAACAAAATGGTCTTTGACCTTTACTGCGGCACAGGCACCATCGGTCAGATCATGGCGGAGGCTGGCTCCCAAAAGGTAGTGGGGATTGAGTTGATCGAAGAAGCTGTCGCTGCAGCTAATGAAAATGCAAAGCGCAATCATCTGGAAAACTGCACCTTCATTGCAGGGGACGTTTTGCAGAAGGTGGATGAACTGGAGGATAAACCTGACCTGATCATCGTAGACCCTCCCAGAGATGGGATCCATCCCAAGGCTATCGGTAAGATCATCGGCTTTGGTGCCCCTGAGATCGTTTATGTTTCTTGTAAGCCTACTTCTCTGGCAAGAGATTTGGAAATTTTCCAGCAGGAAGGTTATAAAGTGGAAAAAGTGAAGCTGATGGATATGTTTCCGAGGACGGTGCATGTGGAGACAGTAGCCTTACTTTCCTTGAAAAATAAAGAATAATCAGAACTTTGGGCTGTGGTATCATTCCGTTTTAAGGAGGTGAAGAGAATGGGAACAAAGGAAAAACTTCTCTCTTTATTTGAAGAGCAGAAAGGGACATATCTTTCTGGTGAGGAGATCGCCGAGAGACTTTCTGTTTCTCGGACTGCTGTATGGAAAGCAGTAAAAAGCCTACGGAACGAAGGATATGAGATTGATGCTGTCCAAAACAAGGGATACAGTCTTTCGGTGAAAACAGATATCCTTTCTGCCCAGGGAATCAGAAAATATCTGAATTCGGCTTGTGGCTCCTTGGAATTGCATGTGCTGTCAGAGACAGGGTCGACGAATACACTGCTGCGGGAAAAAGCCAACGCCGGCGCAGCGGAGGGCTGCACGCTCCTTGCCAATACTCAGACTGAAGGCAGAGGACGGCTGGGGCGCAGCTTCTATTCTCCCGTAGATACGGGTATTTACATGAGCATTTTGCTTCGGCCTGCGGGGCTTTCCGCCGGTCAGGCCGTGAAGCTTACCACAATGGCCGCTGTGGCTGCTTGTGAAGCCATTGAAGAGGTTTCCAAAAAGCAAGCCCAGATCAAATGGGTCAATGATATCTATATGGATGGGAAAAAAGTCAGCGGTATCCTTACGGAAGCCTCCCTTGGTCTGGAGGACGGCAGTTTGGATTATGTGGTGCTGGGCATTGGGATCAATGCCTATCCCCCTGCGGAGGGCTTCCCGAAGGAGATTGACCAGATTGCAGGAGCCGTGTTCCGGGAACGGCAGAATGATGGAAAAAATCGCCTGGCAGCTGCATTTTTGAATCACTTTATGGATGATTACACTGCAGGAAAGATAGAAGATCATGTGGAAAAATATCGGGAAAGAAGTCTGGTGATCGGAAAAGAAATCACGGTCCTCTCTTCCGTTGGTGGAGAAAAGGCTCTGGCGTTGGATGTGGACGAAGAGTGCCGCCTGATCGTTCAATATCAGGATGGCAGAACAGAGCGGTTATCCTCCGGCGAGATCAGTATCCGATTTTCATAAGGAGGCAGGATTTGTTGGGTAGCTTATTTCTGCCAAAATAGAGGTATCCTTTTTGCCCAATATTATGACCGATTGCTTGACAGCACAGAGGAAATCATGGAAAAGGATGAAGCCCCATGCTATAATACAGTCAGAATGCTTGAAAAGAGCCGAAAAGAAAAATCTGTATGAATTGAGGAGAGAGATATGAAAATTTCGAAAAAAGACGCCCTGATGTGGTTTTCCTTTTTTGCCCAGCTGGATGAGGAAGAAGAACTAATGCCCAAGCAGATGGAGCTGGTCTATGCCACATTTGCCCAGATCGAAGATGCCATTGATGCCAGAAATGAAAAGCTGATGAAGGAGATCAAAGGACTGAAATCTGTGGAGGGCAGAACCTATTTTGTTGGCCCTGAGGAAAAATTCGCCAAGGGCTGCCGTTCCTGTATGACAGGGACAGGTCTGACTGCGATCCGCAAAACGAATCAATGCAATATCCAGTGCAAATTCTGCTATAACTATGGAGAATTGGAGGATTGTATGCCTATCGGCGAAGGCATGTGGGAGATCGGCGGCACGAAATTCTACGAAAGGGATTTGGACTTGCTCCTTTCCATTCAGGAAAAGCCCACAGGTATTTCCTATGTATATCTGGAACCCTTTATGGAGATCGAGAAATACTACGGGATTATCCGTAAATTCCATGAAGCTGGTATTCATCAGCATATGTATACCAATGGCACCCTGGCAACGGAAGAAAATCTGAAAGCCCTGGGAGAAGCGGGCCTGGATGAACTGCGCTTCAATCTGGGGGCGACCAATGCCTCCGACAAGGTGATCGAAGCCATTGCAACGGCGAAAAAATACATTAAGTATGTGGGGATCGAAACGCCTATGACACCGGAATATTTCGAAGCATTTATGGAAAAGAAAGATCAGATTCTGGCAACAGGCGTGGATTTTATGAACTGTGCGGAGCTGCATCTGAATAACAACAATATTTGGAATTATGAGGGCGAAAATATGTATGTGTATCGCCATGGCTATGTTTCCCCTATTTGGAGCCGTGAACTGACCTTCAAGCTGATGAAGATGGCAGACGAAGAGGGCTGGGATGTGGCTGTCCATGACTGTTCCAACCGTACCAAATTTGCCCGTGGGCTGAATATGAAGAGCAAGGAAGGCGGATGGTTCGGGGCTAGCGGCTATGGCTCTGAATTCAGCAGACCTCCCTTTGAAGCTTTCCTGCCTATTTTGCAGGATGAAAGCTTCCAGTTCCTGGAGGAAGAGGAGCTGCCGGAAGGCTATCGCCCCGGGGAATTGTTCTTTTAAGCAAATAAAAAGCACCTGATGATGAATCGGGTGCTTATTTTTTCTTATTCCGCATCTATTGTTTTCCACAGCAGCATATGATCTTCTACGTACACTTCTACTTTATTCTGATCCACCAGATAGGAAAGATAGGAGCGGACCGTGCTGCCGATGAGGACATACTGGTTATAATCCATGGTCAGTTCGAATACTTCAAAGACCCGCTTCAAAATCAATTCGAACGGCAGAGGTTCTTTGCAGATTTCCACGAGCTTGTCCAGAATTTCCAGCATCTTATTGCGGTTTGCCACCACCAGAGGCTTAATATCCTCCATGGCTTCTGCATGGGCAGGGATGAATAGCTTGCCTTCCAGTTTTTCCACAAAATCCAGTGTTTCGAACTGAGCCGCAATATCATAGAAGAAGGATAGGTGGTATTTGGAAATGATATTTTCCCCGAAAACGCAGTCTGCCAAGAAATAAACATCATCGGGGGTCTTTACGCCGATCATATCCCAGAAATGACCGGGCAGGCGGAAATATTCCATGCCTTCGGGCAGCTTTGCTTCGGCGATATCCTGCCCTTTGGAGGGGGTTGCCATGAGGAATTTATTCCGCAGCTTTTTGAAGGGATAGCCGCCATAAAGGAAAGAAGGCTCCAAAATAGGATGTTCCACCACAGCCAGTTCCATAGGTGTCGTATAGACAGCACAGCCGAGGCGGTTCTGCAGCAGGGTATTGCCGCCGTCGTGGTCGGCATTGGAGTGGGTGTTGATGATGGCGGTCAGCTTCCAGCCCTGCGCATCCAGAATCTTCTGGATCTTTCTGCCTGCGTCCTTGTCGTTGCCGCTGTCGATGAGCCAGACATCGTCATCGCTGACGCGGTATACGCCGATCTTGGAAGGGGAGTTGATATAGTATGTATTTTCTGCTACCTGTACCAGTTCGTACATGGGCAAAACCTCCTTTTGAAAAAGACCTTGGGGATGCTCGGCACTTCCAACATCCCTCAAGGTCTTTGGCCTTTCGGTTTTTAGTTCATAGAATTTGTGGAGCCGATGACGTTTTTGATCTTGTCCTCTACCAGCTCCTGGATCAGGTTTCTGCCTGCGCCCAGATAGCCGCGAGGGTCAAACGCAGCGGGGTCATCACCGAAGGATTTGCGGATCGCTGCTGTCAGAGCCAGTCTCAGGTCAGTATCCATGTTGATCTTGCAGACTGCCATAGAGGAAGCCTTCCGCAGCATTTCTGCGGGGATGCCCTTTGCACCGGCGATATTGCCGCCGTATTCATTGCACATAGCAACGCATTTCTGGTCAACAGAGGATGCACCATGCAGAACGATGGGGAAGTGATGGAACCCTTCTGCTTCCAGTTTTTCTGTGATGGTCGCCAGTCTGTCGAAGTCCAGCTTTGCTTCGCCTTTGAATTTGTATGCGCCGTGGCTTGTGCCGATGGCGATAGCCAGAGAGTCAACGCCTGTGCGTTTTACAAAATCCACTGCCTGATCGGGGTCTGTATAGGTTGCGTTGGCAGCGTCAACATTCACTTCGTCTTCTACGCCTGCCAGCTTGCCCAATTCAGCTTCTACCACTACGCCTCTTTCGTGGGCATATTCTACGATTTTCTTTGTCTGGGCAACGTTTTCTTCATAGTCCAGATGAGAACCGTCGAACATAACGGAAGTGAAGCCGTATTCGATACAGTCTTTGCAAACTTCGAAATCAGAGCCATGATCCAGGTGCAGGGCGATATCCAGACCTGTTTCTTCGATGGCAGCATCTACCATTGCTTTCAGATATTTGGGATGGGCATATTTCAGCGCAGATTTGGAAACCTGCAGGATTACAGCGGAATTCTGCGCTTTTGCAGCCGCAACGACACCCTGGATGATCTCCATGTTATTGATGTTGAAAGCACCGATGGCATAGCCGCCTTCAAACGCTTTCTCAAACATTTTTTTTGTTGTAACCAAAGCCATATAAAGACACCTCTCTTGTATTATTTTGGGTTTACTTTTAGCATTTCCGTATATTAGAATTATAATACGGCAACGGATTTGTGACAAGGTATTTGCCGGGAAAAGATTTCGATGGGAGGATGAAAAATGAGAGCGATTGTTACATTTTTTTCCATTTTAGGATTGGACTTGGGGACAAAGCACTGGGCGGAGCAAAAACTGCCCTTGAATCGAAAAAAAGAAATTGTCAAAAACCGTCTGTATTTCTGGCACATAAAAAATGGCGGTATGGCTTATAATAGATTCGATGGAAGGAGAAAAGGTATCCTGCTTTCCACAGGCGGGCTGCTGGCTGTTTACAGCTGCCTGTTCTTCCGCATCCTGAGGGGAAAGGGCGACCGGCGGATGGCACTGCCCTTGGCGGTGACCCTTGGCGGCGGCTATGCCAATTTTTGGGAGCGGCTGAAAAAGGGAAGGGTAACGGATTTTTTATATTTTCCCATCAAAGGGAAAAATGCCCCTATTTTCAATCTGGCGGATATTGCCATCGTTTTTGGGGCGGCGTGGCTGACAATACTTCCCTACTTCAAAAATAAGAAAAAATGATTTTTATGTTGCCTAGTAAGGACAATTGTAGTATAATCGACGTAAAGAATCCTGAAATGTTCGACAACTTGCCATATTTGAACCTACATTACTGACTCGGGACTCCTATACACGACAGATATGTCAGGCCCCAAGATAATTCCCTTTGGGCGGGGGAAGGCAGAGTCTGGAGTTGCGGAAACCCACCTGGCTTAGGCTAGGTGTCAAGAGGCAAGACCGGCATTTCGGGATCATTTTCTATATGGAACGATAACGGAACGGATGAACCGGGGGTTTGTCCGTTCTTTTTCTTTGCTTTCGGCATATACTTGTACCATGCAAGGAGGCGAAAAAATGAAAAAATGGATATTAGCAGGGGCGGCGGCGCTGCTCCTGACAGGATGCGGAGCAGAAGGGAATGGGCCACAGCGGGCCCAGACGGGACACATTGGCGGAGATATGGCCATCAGCCGTGAAATGGCGGCCAAGACCATCGCCTGCGCTTTTTATTCCCCTGCCGAATTGGCAGCCCTTTCCCCGGAAGACGGGTTTTCCGACGTAACAGAGGAGGATTGGGCCTATCCTTATATTGCAGGCTGTGTGGAACAGGGTTTTTTTGCAGGCAGCGAGGAGGGCAGCTTTCGCCCACGGGATGACCTGACCCTTTGGGAAGCCCAGGCGTTGATGGACAGGCTGGTGCCGGATTATGACAGCCGCATTGTATTGACGGATGAGAATAAAAATATGGCGGTGTCCTATGAGCTTTGGGTGCAGCTGTTGGAAACAGCCCTGAAAGCCCGACGAGGGGAGGACAGCCTATATTCCTACGGTATAGAAACAGAGAATGCCGTGGTGTTGGATGCCGATGGTCTTTGTGATACGGGAAAATTCACGGCAGAAGGGCTGGATTTGCAGCCCTATACATACAGCCGCATCACCTTTCTGGAAAAGGACGGGGAGGTCGTGGCGTTGCTGACGGTGGAAGCCTTGTCTCCTGTAATGAAAAATATCTATTGTCATCAGGAGAATGGAAAGCTGCTGCTGGAAACAGGGGATGGCGGAGCAGCCTTTGCCTATGGGGAAGAAATAGAGACAGCCATTTGTGATGTGAAGCTGGAGGAAGGCAGGGTGACGGAAGTAACGCCTGCGGCAGAGCTGGGGAAATGTACCGTGAAGCGGGTGAATGGCGAAGAAATCTATCTGGCGGAAAAGGGAAAGAAAAATTGGGCGGAAGATGCCCGTATCTATGATGCCAAAGGGGAAGAGATCAAGGAGGATGATTTCACTGATTTGATCTGCGGCACAGATACGGCGGAATATTTTGAAAAAGATGGAGAAATTTGTGGGGCGGTCATTCAGGAGGACACTGTGTTGGAAAATATGCGAATATTCTTGAAGGGGGCCGAGCAGGAAACGGTGACGGTCTCGTCCGAAGGAGCATTTACGCTTGCCAATGGGAACGGGAAAAAGAAATTCCCAGAGGGGGCAAAAGCAACATTGACGGCAGATCTGCCTTGGTTTGACTATGGCATCCTGACGGTGGCGGCAGAAAAGCCCATTCGATTGGCATTTGCAGATGGGACTTCCTACGCATACGAGGGCGTTCTAGAATTGGAACGAAGGGGCGAAAACAGCTTTTCTATCATCAATGAGCTGCCCATGGAACGATATCTTCTGGGGGTCGTGCCCCATGAAATGCCTACCGGCTTTGGGCAGACGGCATTGGAGGCGCAGGCGATCACTGCCCGCAGCTATGCCTATAATCAATTTTATGGCAACACCTATTGTGGTTATGGTGCCCATGTGACGGATACTACCTCTAGTCAGGTATATTTGGGCTATGAGAAAAATGAGACAGCAGAAGCAGCGGTAAAGGCAACGGAAGGGCTTTGTGCCGTGACGGAAGAGGGGACGGTGGCTCAGACTTATTTTTATTCTACTTCCTGCGGATTTGGCGCAGGGAGCGAGGAGGTCTGGTCGAAGGATGGTTCTTTTGGCGGCACAGGAAAATCTTATCTGCAAGCCCAAGCCTATGGAGATTTTACAGCACCGCAGACGGAGGAGGAATGGCTGGTCTTCTGGCAGGATTGGGAAAGGAATGGCTATGACATGGATTCCCCTTGGTATCGTTGGAAGGTTTATTTCAGCTGTGGACAGCTGACGGAGATATTGGAAAAAACATTGAAAGCCACACCCAATTGCATTGTGGAAGGAAATCCGTCCGATCTTGGCAGGCTGCAAGGGATGACGGTGACAAGAAGGGGCGAAGGGGGCATTGCCATGGAGTTGAAGCTGACCTTTGAGAAAGGAACGGCAACGGTGAAAACGGAAAATGCCATTCGAAAGGTGCTTTCGCCAACGAAGCTGACCATCGGTGAGCCGATCTATCTGCAAAGAAAAGGCGGCGATTCCCTGACGGGAAATACCATGCTGCCCAGCGGATTTTTTGCCATAAAAGAAATGCGGAATCAGGAAGGAAAACTAACGGGGATCGCCCTTTACGGCGGCGGAAACGGACACGGTGTTGGTCTGAGCCAATATGGGGCAAAAGGACTGGCGGAGGAAGGAAAAAGTTCCTCTCAGATCATAGAATATTATTTTCCGGGAACAAGGGTGGAGAAGGTTTTGTAAGAGGAAAGACAAAAGATTTTCCATTCGAGTTCTCGAACCGCCCCCTTCCCTCGGTGGGTGTCGTTGGGAAAGAGAGTCAGGCATGACAACATTCCCAACGACAGACCACCTGCGCGGGGGCAGATATAGAGGGAAGGAACAGATTGTTGGAGGAAAAAAGCAGACCTAAAACGGTCTGCTTTTTATCGTTATCTTCATTATCTCAAAGCAACATAAGTCTTGATGACTTCCACGATCTTATCCAGGTCCATTCTGGATGTATTCAAAATGAGGTCATAGTTTTCTGCTTTGCCCCATTTGCCGCCTGTGAAGTAATTATAATAGTTGGCACGGCGCTTATCTGTCTTGATGACCATGGCTTCTGCCCCCTGGGGATCCTGGTGATATGTGCGAATCGCCCGTTCCACCCGGTCGGGCAGATCTGCCTGCAGGAAGATATTGATGCAGTTGGGGTTTTCGGAGAGCACATAGTTTGCAGAACGCCCAACGATGACACAAGGCCCTTCTTCTGCCACTTCCTTGATGACCTGAGACTGCACCAGAAAGATTTTTTCATTCAGGGGCAGACCAACGGAATCCAGACTGGGGGTCAGGGAGGTCAGGGAGAAGAACAGGTTGCCGATAGAGGTTTTTTCCGCATCTTTGAAACATTCTGCGGAAAGACCTGTTTTTTCCGCTGCCATAGTGATCAGTTCATTATCATAAAAGGGAATGTCAAGGGCATCCGCCAGTTTTTTGCCGACGATACGCCCGCCGCTGCCGTATTGGCGGCTGATGGTGATGATTTTATGTTGGTTCATTTCGCCCACTCCTTATCTTTCAGAAATGTTCGGATATTTCTGCAAATTTTATTTTCATAATTATCCATTATAGTACTTTTTCAGAAAAGAGACAAGGAGAGATTTTTTTCAAAAAAACGGCTTTTTTTCCCTGAAAACTTTACTTTTTTGGGAAAAATGATATGATAATAAGGATGGACACTATTTTTAAATATGAGAAACATGATAATAAAAGTAAGGAGATACGAACATGGGAGAATCTTTGACAGGTTTGAAAAGAAGCTGCATGTGTGCCAACGTGAGCGAAGCAATGATCGGTCAGGAAGTGACAGTGATGGGCTGGGTTCAGCGTCGTCGTGACCTGGGTCAGCTGATCTTCATTGCACTGAGAGATAAAACCGGTCTGGTACAGATCGCCATCGATGGCAACACGGCAGAAAAAGAACTGTTTGCAAAAGCGGAAACAGTCCGCAGTGAATATGTATTGGCAGTAAAAGGTCTGGTTGCTGCCAGAACAGAGGGAAATATCAACCCCAACATGAAAACCGGTAAGATTGAGATCATCGCAAAGGAACTGCGTATCCTTTCCGAATCCGAAACAACACCTTTCCAGATTGAAGACAATATCACAGTAAAAGACGACCTGCGTCTGAAATATCGTTATCTGGACCTGAGAAGACCTTCTCAGCTGAAAAACCTGGTATTGCGTCATAAAGTCGTACAGGTGATGAGAAACTTCCTGGACGGCGAAAACTTCCTGGAAATTGAAACACCTGTCCTGGGCAAATCTACACCCGAAGGCGCCAGAGACTATCTGGTACCCAGCCGTGTACACCCCGGCAATTTCTATGGTCTGCCCCAGTCCCCTCAGCTGTATAAACAGCTGCTGATGGTTTCCGGTATGGACAGATATTATCAGATTGCAAAATGCTTCCGTGACGAAGACCTGCGTGCTGACAGACAGCCTGAATTTACACAGGTGGATATGGAACTGTCCTTCGTAGAGATCGAAGATATCATGGATATCAACGAAAGAATGATGCAGAAGGTATTCAAAGATATGTTGAACGTGGATATCAAACTGCCTTTGCCCAGAATGACCTATGCAGAAGCGATGGAACGTTTCGGTTCCGATAAGCCCGATGTACGTTTCGGCATGGAATTGAAAAATATCTCTGATGTGGTTGCAGGCACAGAATTTGTCGTATTCAAATCCGCTCTGGAAAACGGCGGCAGCGTACGTGCGATTAATGCAAAGGGCTGCGGTTCTTTCCCCAGAAAGAAGATCGACTCTCTGGTTGAATTCGTAAAAACATACAGAGCAAAAGGTCTGGCTTGGATCGTTGTCAATGAAGATGGCAGCCTGAAATCTCAGATTGCAAAATTCTTTACCCCTGAAAAAATGCAGGAGATTGTGGACGCTATGGAAGGCAAACCCGGCGACCTGATCCTGATTTGTGCGGATAAGGACAAAGTGGTATTCGACTCTTTGGGTGCCCTGCGTCTGGAGCTTTCCAGAATGCTGGAGCTGACAAGACCCGACGATTTCGCATTCCTGTGGATTACAGAATTCCCTATGCTGGAATGGGATGAGGAAGAAAACAGATATGTTGCCGTACACCATCCGTTCACAGCGCCTATGGATGAAGACCTGGAACTGATCGATACAAACCCCGGTGCGGTACGTGCGAAAGCATACGATATCGTTCTGAACGGCTATGAACTGGGCGGCGGCTCCATCAGAATCCACCGCAGAGATATTCAGCAGAAAATGTTCGAACTGCTGGGCTTTACGCAGGAAGATGCCCAGGAACGCTTCGGCTTCCTGTTGGATGCCTTCAAATATGGTGTGCCCCCTCACGGTGGTCTGGCCTTCGGTCTGGACAGAATCATCATGCTGATGAGCGGCGCAAGCAGCATCCGTGACGTTATCGCCTTCCCTAAGGTAAAAGATGCATCCTGCCCGATGACAGATGCACCCGGCGTGGTAGAAGAAAAGCAGCTGGATGAACTGGGGATCGCCATCAAAGTGGTAGAAACAGAAGAAACAGCAGCAGAATAATTTGAAAACAAAAAGAGTGGGACTTATCTAACTTCCCACTCTTTGTTTTTTTGTGACAGACAATGACAAAATTCGTTCTTGACATTTTTATAAAAATAGAGGAAAATATATATGTTGTATATATAGGTTTTCGGTGCGTGGCCCAGCTTGGTAGGGCGCAGCGTTCGGGTCGCTGAGGTCGTGGGTTCAAATCCCGTCGCACCGATAAAAAAAGACTGTCTTTTTACAGACAGTCTTTCTTTTTTTTATTCTGCTTCGATCAGATCATAAATTTCTTTGGGGGATTTTTTATACCAGCCGGTCTTTTCTTCGCTGACAGATTCTGCTGTTTTGGAATGGTAATACATATGGCAGGCTTCCAAACCATTCATTTTGTGCTTTTTCTGCAGCATAGCAACCACTTCTGAAACCAGTGCGGTACGTTCTTCGTGGTGGCTGTAATCTTCTGTTGCGGAATCGCTTTCCAAGTATGTCAGGCCATCAATCATGCCAATGTAAAAATCAGGGCCCATTTCGGGAACCATCTTCTGGGTATCCAGAATCATGTCGATGAAATTTGCCTGTTCAAAAGTAGCAAAAACCTTATTGCTGGGGATGTTTTTCAGATGGCTGTAATATTCTACGCAGGAAACAATTAAAGTATGCTGATCCATTTTTTTCTCTCCTTTATCAAAGTAAATTTTCCACTATTCCAAATGATAACGCATTTTCCCCGAATTTTCAACCATCACCGCAAGGAAAACTTGACATTCTGATTTTTTCGGGTATCCTGAAAAGAAAGTGATATTTTGAAAGGAGAACCCGCTATGGTAACAATAAGAATAGATGAAAGCCTGAAGGAACGCTGCCCCGAGGCAGCATTGGGCCTTTTGCAGTGTCAGGTAGCAATTGCGCCCGATCCAGAGGAATTCCTGGTGATGCTGAACGGAAAGATTGCAGAGCTTTCCGAGGTAGAGCTTTCTCAGGCAAACAAGAGAGATAAGATCCAATCCACAAGAAAGGCATACAAAGCTTTAGGAAAAGAACCCAATCGTTATCGTTCCTCTGCGGAAGCCATGTGCCGGCGCATCGCCAAGGAAAGAGGGCTGTACTATATTAACAATGTGGTGGATATCAATAACTATCTGTCCATCAAATCCGGCTATTCCATGGGTACATACGATCTGGCCCGGACCAAAGGCGGCATCACATGGATGCGTGCCCCCGAGGGAACTGCTTACCGGGGCATCGGCAAGGATGTGCTGAATATTGAATTCCTGCCTGTTTTGTTTGATGAGGAAGGCCCCTTCGGCAATCCCACCAGCGATAACGACCGCACCATGATTACGGATGAAACAAAGGATTTGCTGTTGGTATACTATGCCTTTGATGGGGATGCAGACCTGCCCGGTTTGCTGGAAGAAGCGAGAGACCTGCTGGAAAAATATGCAGGCGGAAAGGATTTTGAAACAAAGATCCTGAAATAAGAATAAAAGGAAGGTGATCGTTTGAAAGCCTTTGAGAGCCTTTATCGGGAGTATTATCAAAAAGTATATGCCTTTCTGTACCGCCTGTGCGCTGATGCCAATCTGGCAGAGGATCTGACCCAGGAAACTTTCCTGCAGGCCTATACCTCTTTCCACCGTTTTCGGGGAAACTGCGAGGTTTTTACCTGGCTGGCGGCCATCGGAAAGCATGTATATTTTAAGTATCTGAAAAAGAAAAAGCTCTGTCTGGATGCGACGAACCTGGAATTGGTGGCCCAGAGCTACATGAAAGGGGAAATCAGTCCGGAGGAACATGTGCATAAAAAAGATGTCGAGGATGCAGTGCGGCAAATCGTGAACAATATCCCGAAAAAATATCGGGATGTGGTTTTGCTGCGGATCTATGCGGAGCTGCCCTTTTCTCAGATCGCATTGATTTTGAAGATCAGTGAAAGTTCCGCCAAGGTCATTTATTTCAGAGCGAAAAAGATGCTGATGGAGGTGTTGCAGCATGAGTTGGAAATGTGATATCGTAACGGATTTAGCGCCTCTGTATCATGATAAAGAGGCCAGCAAAGCCAGCAGGAAGCTGGTGCAGGAGCATTTGCGGGAATGCCCCGCATGCAGAGCAAACTACAGAAAATATCGTCCTGTCCAGAATCTGGCATCAGATATGCCTTTTTCTGGGAATGTTGAAAATTTTGCCATGCTGGCAAAAAAGATGAGGACCCGTCGGCTGCTGCTGTTTCTGGGATTTTTTTCCTATGTGTGTGCGACCATAGGGGCACTGGCACTGCATTATATGCAGAAGAACAGATGATTCTTTCATAGGATCTGAAAAAGATTTAAAAAGGAAAAACACCGAGAATTCAATGGATTCCCGGTGTTTTTTTGTTTTTTGAAAAAATTTTTTTCAAAATTTTTGTAACTTTTTTCTTTTTGGGGGTACTAAGTTATCGTACGGAAGATTTTTGGCAACAATACAGAACAATACAGTATGGAAAAATTCCCCATCATGGGGCAGGAGGATAAAAGATGAGTTTTTGCATATTGGGAACGGGAATGTATGTCCCACCCAAGGTTGTCACCAATGATGACCTGTCAAAAATGATAGACACGAATGATGAATGGATCATGCAGCGGGTAGGTGTCCGTGAACGCCATGTCAGCACAAGAGAAACGGCGGCGGATATGGGCGCAAAGGCGGCACTGGCGGCATTGGAAAACAGTGGTGTGAAGGCAGAAGAGATCGATTTGATCTTGACAGCCAGCGTCAGCGGGGAAAGTATTTCCCCTTCTGTTTCCTGCATGATACAGAATCTGCTGGGGCTTTCCTGTATGACGATGGATATCAACGCTGCTTGCTCCGCTTTTGATTTTCTGCTGGAAACAGCTGCGGGGTTCTTTGCCAGAAAAAAGGTAAAAAAAGTCCTGGTCATTGGCGCAGAGCGTCTAAGCCGTCTGCTGGATTGGACGGATCGCAGTACTTGCGTTATCTTTGGCGATGGCGCCGGAGCAGTTGTTTTAGGCGAAGGCGATGGTTATATGGATGCGGTATTTGATGTAAAGGGAGGAGATCGTGTGATCGATATCCCCCAGCCGGTAGGGATGTCTCCCTTCTATGAAAGAGGGCAGGAGAAAAAGCCTTATATCCATATGGCAGGGCAGGAGACCTTTAAGTTTGCGGTAACTGCTATCTGCAAGGACTGCAAAGAGCTGCTGCGTAGAAATAACCTGACTTTTGAGGATATCGCTTATATCGTACCTCATCAGGCCAATAAGCGTATCATTGATTTCGCCAGCATGAAGCTGAAGGTACCCAAGGAGAAATTCTGTGTCAATATTGACAGATATGGCAATACCTCTTCCGCCAGCATCCCTATTGCACTGGATGAATTGAACCGTGCAGGGAAGTTGAAACGAGGAGATTTGATATTACTGCCTGCTTTTGGCGGCGGTTTGGCAAGTGCAGCTTGCCTGTTAAGATGGTAAAAAAATAAGGATTTGAAAGAAAAAGGAGAATGAAATTATGGTATTCGAAAAAATCGCAAAAATGTTGGCAGAAAAACTGGAATGTGACGAAGCAGACATCAAGCTGGAAACAGAATTCGGCACACTGGGCATCGATTCTCTGGATGTTATGGAGCTTCTGATGAATCTGGAAGAAGAATTCGGCACAGAAATCGAAATGGGCGAAAACAAGATCAATACAGTTGGTGATCTGGTAAAACTGATCGAAAGCAAAGTAGCGTAAGAAGCAGGTAAGTAAAGGAGGACGACGATATGATCGTTTCACCGATTTGTGAGATGCTTGGCATCGAATATCCCATTTTCCAAGGCGGCATGGCGTGGATCGCTGACGGCAAACTGGCGGCGGCAGTTTCCAATGGAGGCGGCCTTGGCATCATTTCTGCCATGAATGCAGGCGGCGATTATCTGCGGGAGCAGATCAAGATCGCCAGAGGCTTGACAGATAAGCCCTTTGGCGTAAACATCATGCTGATGAGCCCTCATGTGGAGGAAGTGGCAAAAATCGTTGCAGAAGAAAAAGTAGCGGTGGTGACAACAGGTGCAGGCATCCCCACAAAATATATCCCCCTGTGGAAAGAAGCAGGCATCAAGGTGATCCCTGTGGCGGCTTCTGTGGCGGCGGCAAAGATGATGGCGCGGGCAGGTGCGGATGCTGTCATTGCCGAAGGCGGCGAATCCGGCGGTCATATCGGTGAGCTTTCCACCATGCCCTTGGTGCCTCAGGTGGCAGATGCTGTAGATATCCCTGTTCTGGCGGCAGGCGGCATTGGCGACGGCAGAGGAATGGCGGCGGCGTTTATGCTGGGCGCAGTGGGCGTACAGATGGGTACCCGTTTCCTTCTGGCGGAGGAATGCGGCGTACATCAGAACTATAAAGACATGGTGCGCAAAGCAACAGACGTTTCCACAACAGCAACAGGCAGACGTTTTGGCGGCAGCACTTGCCGCGTTATGAAAAATCAGTTTGCCCGCAACTTCCTGAAGGTGGAATATGCCCCTGAAACCACTGCCGAAATGGTAGACCAGCTGGGCGTAGGCGCACTGAGAAAGGCGGCTGTGGAAGGCGATACAAAAGAAGGCTGCTTCATGGCAGGGCAGATTTCCGGTATGGTAAATAAAGAACAGCCTGCGGCAGAGATCATCCGCGAAATTGCAGAAGAAGCAGAAATTCTGCTGAAAGGAGCGGCAAAATGGGTAAAATAGCATTTGTTTTTTCCGGTCAGGGTGCCCAGAAAGCAGGCATGGGCAAAGCTTTTTATGAAGCCAATGAAACGGTTCATGGATTGTTTGATGGTGCAGAAGCATTGCGAGCAGGCACACTGCAGCAGTGCTTCGAGGGCACAGCGGAAGAATTGAAGGAAACACAGAATACACAGCCTTGCCTGTATCTGGCGGATCTGGCAGCAGCCATCGCCGTATCCGAAGCAGGCATCACCCCCGAAGGGGTAGCAGGCTTCTCTTTGGGTGAGCTGCCTGCATTGGCCTTTGCCGGTGCATACAGCCACTTAGACGGCTTTCAGTTGGCCTGTGCCAGAGGGAAAGCCATGGCAAAAGCGGCGGCAGAGCATCCTGCTTCCATGCTGGCGGTGATGAAGCTGGAAAACAGCAAGGTAGAAGAGGTTTGTAAGCAGTTCAAACAGGTTTACCCTGTCAACTATAACGCACCCGGTCAGCTGGTGGTGGCCGGCGCAAAAGAAGAAATGGACGCTTTTTCCAAAGCAGTCCGTGAAGCCGGTGGCAGAGGGTTGCCTGTAGCCGTTGGCGGCGGCTTCCACTCTCCTTTTATGGATGAAGCCAGCAAGGAATTTGGGGCAGCGGCAAAGGGCTTTGATTTGAAAAAGCCTGCCATCACCGTTTATTCTAACTTCACAACAGAGCCTTATACGGAAAATGTCAGAGAACTGATGGAGCAGCAGATCAACCATAGCCTACGTTGGCAGGAAAGCATCGAACGCATGGCGGCCGATGGTTTCGATACCTTCATCGAGGTGGGGGTTGGCGATACGCTGAAAAAGCTCATCAAGCGTATCCTGCCTGAGGCAAAGGTTTATGCTGTTTCCAATATGGAGGACGTTGCAAAGGTAAAGGAGGAGATGGGATGCTGAAAGGCAAGACAGCAGTGGTGACCGGCGGTTCCCGTGGCATTGGGAAAGCCATTTGCCTGAAATTTGCGGAAAATGGAGCGGATATCGCTTTCCTTTACGCAGGCAATACGGTAAAAGCAGAAGAAACATTGAAAGAATTGGAGGCCTTGGGCGTAAAAGCCAAGGCATATCAGTGCAACGTTGCCGATGCGGATGCAGCGGCGGCAGTGGTGAAAGAGATCGTGAAGGATTTCGGCGGTATCCAGATTCTGGTAAATAACGCAGGCATCACAAAAGATAAGCTGGTTCCTATGATGAAAGCGGCAGATTTCGACGCAGTCATCGATACGAACCTGAAAGGCGTATTTTATATGATCAAAGGGGTATATCCCCTGTTCCTGAAACAGAAGGGCGGCAAGATCATCAATATCAGCTCTGTTTCCGGTTTGACAGGCAACCCCGGTCAGGCGAACTATTCCGCATCCAAGGCAGGGGTGGTCGGTCTGACAAAATCCGTTGCCAAGGAGCTGGCATCCAGAGGGGTTTGCTGTAACGCCATCGCCCCCGGCTTCATTGCAACAGAAATGACAGAAGCTCTGGAAAATGATGCATTGAAAGAAGCCATTCCTATGAAACGCTTCGGTGAAGCGGAGGAAGTGGCAAAACTGGCATTGTTTTTGGCGTCAGAACAGTCTGACTACATTACAGGCGAAGTCATCCGTATCGACGGTGGCTTAGCGTGCTAAGAGAGGTTGAACTTATGAGAAGAGTAGTAGTAACAGGGATCGGTGCGGTAACTCCTGTAGGCAATAACGTACCCGATTTCTGGGAAGCTTTGAAAAACGGCAAAAACGGTATTGGTCCCATCACCCGCTATGACGTCGGCGAAAGCAAATTCAAGCTGGCGGCAGAGGTGAAGGACTTCGACCCGACAATATATATGGAAAAACTGGCGGCAAAAAAACTGGATCGCTTCAGTCAGTTCGCCATGGCGGCGGCCGGAGAGGCGATGACAGACAGCCAACTGGAAGGAAATATTGAGAAAGAGGATTTGGCGGTATATTTTGGCAGCGGCATCGGCGGCTTTGAAACCTTCTGCGAAAGCCATGAAATGCTGCGGGAAAAAGGGCCCAGAAGGGTTTCTCCCCTGTTTATTCCCAAAATGATCAGTAATATTGCGGCAGGCAATATCGCCATCCGCTATCAGGCAATGAACGCCTGTGTGTCTGTTTCCACAGCCTGTGCTACAGGTACAACAGCCATTGGCGAGGGCTACAGAGCTATCCTGCATGGCTATGCCACAGCAGCCATCTGCGGCGGCAGTGAAGCAGCCATTACACCTTTGGCAGTGGCAGGCTTTGGCAGCTGCATGGCATTGAGCCCTTCCCAGGACCCCAACGCAGCATCTCTGCCCTTTGATAAACGCCGTGGCGGCTTTGTGATGGGCGAAGGCGCAGGCGCAGTGATCTTGGAGGAATATGAACACGCAAAGGCCCGTGGCGCAAAAATTTATGCGGAAGTGGTCGGATACGGCTCCACTTGTGACGCACATCATGTTACGGCTCCTGCGGAAGAAGCTGTTGCCAGCGGGAAAGCGATCAAGATTGCCGCAGAAGGCTTTGCGAGTATCGCTCCCGAAGCCATCTATATCAATGCCCATGGCACAGGCACATCCCTGAATGACAAAACAGAAACAAGAGCCATCAAAAACGCCTTTGGCAAAGAAGATGCGAGAAAGGTACACATCAGCTCTACAAAATCCATGACAGGTCATATGCTGGGGGCGGCAGGGGCAGTTGAAGCCATTGCGGCGATTATGGCGGTGCAGGAGGATATCATCCCTCCTACCATCAACCTGATGGAGGCCGACCCTGACTGCGATTTGGATTATACCCCCAATCAAGCGGTACAGACAAGGGTGGAAGGGGCAATGTCTACTTCCCTTGGCTTTGGCGGTCATAACGCTTGTGTGGCATTCAGAAAAATCTAAAAGGATTGATACATTTATGGATACAAATAAAATCAATGAACTGGCGAAGATTCTGCGCCAGAATCAGCTGACAAAGCTAGACCTGACAGAAGGCGATACCCGCATTGTGCTGGAAGCGGCAGGCGGTAGACCTGTGGCGGCGGAAGCACCTGTTTTGGTTCCTGTGGAAACGGCGGCGGAATTGCCTGTGGAAACAGTCCCTGAAAAAACAGAAACGACCGATGGTGTGGATCAGAAATCCCCTCTGGTAGGTACTGTTTATCTGGCACCCCAGGCGGGCGCAGAGCCCTTTGTCAAAGTGGGCGACAAGGTGGAAAAGGGGGACGTCCTTTGCATCGTGGAATCCATGAAGATGTTCAATAACATCGAAGCGGAGCTGGAAGGCACCATCGAAGCGGTCTGCGTGGATAATGGGCAGATCGTGGAATTCGGTCAGCCCCTGTTCCGTATCCTGCCTGTATAAAAGGAGGAAGAAAGGATGAATCAGGAAGAAATCAAAAAGCTTTTGCCCCACAGAGACCATATGCTTCTTATCGATGAAGCGGAACTGCGGGAGGGCAAGGCTTACGGCAAAAAGACCATCCGTGGCGACGAGTTTTTCCTGCAGGGGCATTTCCCCGGGAACCCCATTGTGCCCGGTGTGATCCTTTGCGAAATTCTCGGTCAGTCTGCCTGTGTGCTGCTTTCCGGCGAAGCGGAGGGCATTACGCCCTTTTTCACAGGTCTGGATAAAGTGCGCTTCAAAAACAGCGTACGTCCCGGGGATGTGTTTGAAACAGAATGTACTTTGCTGAAGCATAAAGGTCCCTTTTACTGGGCAGAAGGCAAAGGCTATGTAGACGGTAAATTATGTGTCAGTGCAGAATTTTCTTTCGCACTGATCAAGGAGTAATGGCGTATGTTTTCTAAAATTCTCGTTGCCAACAGAGGGGAAGTGGCAGTCCGTATCATCCGTGCCTGCAAGGAAATGGGCATCGAGACCGTGGCTGTCTACTCTGAGGCGGATAAAAATTCCCTGCCCGTTGCTTTAGCCGATGAACGCATTTGCATTGGCGGAAATGCGGCGGCGGACAGTTACTTAAATCAGAAAAACATCATCAGTGCAGCCTTGGCGACCCATGCAGAAGCCATCCACCCCGGATATGGCTTCCTTTCCGAAAATGCAGAATTTGCCAAGCTGTGCGAAGAAAATGGGATCACGTTCATCGGCCCCAAAAGTGAAGTGATTTCCGCCATGGGGGATAAGGATGCTTCCCGCCAGCTGATGCAGCAGGTGGGCGTGCCCGTAGTGCCCGGTACAGAAATCTTACAGGATGCGGCAGAAGCAAAACGCCTTGCCAAGGATATTGGCTATCCCCTGTTGGTGAAAGCCACAGCAGGCGGCGGCGGCAAAGGCATCCGTGTGGTTCGGAAGGAAGAAGAACTGGAGGATGCTTTTTACACCGCATCTAGAGAGGCGGAAAGTGCCTTTGGGAACGGGGACGTTTTCCTGGAAAAATATTTGACTGCTGTGCGCCATGTGGAAATGCAGGTGCTGGCAGACCACGAAGGAAATATCCTTTGCTTGGGAGAAAGAGACTGCTCGTTGCAGCTGAATAAACAGAAGGTGCTGGAGGAGACCCCTTCCCCTGTGATGACAGAGGAAATCCGTCAAAAGATGATGGATGCGGCGGTTTTGGCGGCAAAGGCGGCAAACTATACCAACGCGGGGACAGTAGAATTTCTGCTGGCACCCGACGGACAGTTCTATTTTATTGAAATGAATACCCGTCTGCAGGTGGAACACCCCATCACGGAGGAGATCAGCGGCGTGGATATTGTAAAATGGCAGATCCGTATTGCCTGTCAGGTGCCTTTGGATATGACGCAGGAAGAAATTCACCTGCAGGGGCATGCCATGGAATGCCGGATCAATGCCCGTTCTACGGGGAAGGTAGATTTTCTGCATATTCCCGGCGGAGGCAGAGTACATTTTGATACAGCATTGATGCAGGATTGTGAAGTCGTGCCTTATTATGACGCTATGCTGGGGAAACTCATCGTTCATGCAAATACCCGTGAAGAAGCCATTCGCAAGATGGAAGCGGCCCTTTGCGAAATGGTCATCGTTGGTGTGGATACGAATATTGAAGATCAGCTGCGGCTGGTACGCAGCAAGGCATTCCAAAAGGGTGAGTATGATACTTTGATTTTGCCCAAAATCTTGGAAAAGGACGTGAGGTAAATGAGTAACATCACGGGTTACTTTCGCAAGTCCAAAAATACATTGGAAAAAGGCGGTATTACGCCAAAATCAACATTTGATGAAAAAGTACGCTGTCCCGCTTGTAAATCCTATGAAACGAAGCGGGCCATCGCAAAGAATAAAGCGGTATGTCCCCATTGCGGACATCACTTCCGCATCGGCGCAAGAACAAGGATCAAAGCGCTGTTTGATAAGGACAGCTTTCAGGAACTGTTTCTGAATATTGAAACCGTCGATCCTTTGGAATTTCCCGGCTATCAGGATAAGATGGACAGGGGCAGTGCGACCTGTGGGGAAGAGGAAGGCGTGATCTGCGGTACAGCTACCATTCGCCGCCAGCCCTGTGCCATTTTCGTCATGGAGCCAGGCTTTATGATGGGAAGCATGGGTTCTGTGGTAGGCGAAAAGATTGCCAGACTGTTTGAATATGCGGCGGAACAGGAATTGCCCGTGGTGGGCTTTACGGCTTCCGGCGGCGCCCGTATGCAGGAGGGGATCCTTTCCCTGATGCAGATGGCAAAGACCAGCGGCGCAGTGGATTACCACAGCAAGCGGGGCGGTCTTTATATCACCGTACTGACAGACCCGACCACCGGTGGCGTCACAGCCAGCTTTGCTATGCTGGGGGATATCATCCTTTCCGAGCCCAATGCCACCATCGGCTTTGCAGGGCGCAGGGTCATTGAGCAGACGACAAAGAAAAAGCTGCCCGATGATTTCCAGAAGGCGGAATTCCTGCTGGAGCATGGCTTCGTGGATGCCATCGTTCCCAGAACGGAGCTGCGGGGTACTTTGGAAAAAATTTTAAGACAGCATAATAGAAAGGGGTGTCTGGAATGATAAGCGCATATCAGAGATTGCAGACAGCCCGTGCCCAGAACCGTCCTACGGCTCGTTCCTATATCGAAAAACTGTTCACGGAACGGACAGAGCTGCATGGTGACAGAAAATATGCCGATGATGCGGCTATCATCGGCGGTATCGGTATGCTGGGAGAGATTCCTGCCACATTCATTGGCATTGAAAGAGGACGTAATTTGGAGGAACGCATCAAATGCAACTTCGGCTGCCCTATGCCGGAAGGCTATCGGAAGGCATTGCGGCTGATGAAGCAGGCAGAAAAATTTCATCGCCCCATCATCTGTTTTGTGGATACTTCCGGAGCCTTCTGCGGCGAAGAAGCGGAAGAACGGGGGCAGGGTCAGGCGATTGCCGACAATCTGATGCAGATGATGGCTCTGGAAACCCCTGTGATCACCATTGTCATTGGGGAAGGCGGCAGCGGCGGCGCCTTGGGGCTTTCTGTGGCGAATAAGCTGTATATGCTGGAAAACGCCGTATTTTCTGTCATTTCCCCCGAGGGCTGTGCCAGCATTTTATGGGAGGATGCCAAGCTGGCTCCCGATGCGGCGGAATGTCTGCACATTACGGCGGAGGATATGGTGGAATTCGGTGTTGCGGAGGAAATCATACAAGAGGATTTCAAGCACTTTGGCACCATGTGCGAAGGTATGAAGGAAAAATTGATTCTGGATCTGAAGGGGTATTCCAAAAAGGACGGAAAGACCCTTTCCACAGAACGGTATCAGCGGTTCCGCAAATTGGGACGCTGGGCGGAATAAAAAAAGAAACGGGATAAATCCATAGTTTCAGGATTTATTCCGTTTTTTTTGCTTTTATGGTTCTGTTTCTTCTGCTTTTTCTGCACAGCAGGGGCAAAGACCGGTAAATTCCAGGGAATGACCGGTGATGCGGAAGCCTGTTTTTTCCTGCAGAGTTTCCTCCAGTTCGCTGAGGGGGCAGGTGTCAATGGGGATGACCTTACCGCAAAGATCGCAGACCAGACGATGGTAGTGATCTTTTTTCGGCAGGGAATAATAAGCCTTGCCATCTTGACGCACGGAACGGATGAGAAAGCCCTTTTCTGTCAGCGTGTTCAGGGTGCGATAAACAGTGGAAACATTCATGGGCAGGATCACATTGGCTGCATCGTGCAGCTCCTCTGCGGTCATGGGGTGGGCCTGTTTTTCCAACAGGAACAGCAGCATCTGGCGTTTTTTTGTGGATTTCAATGCGGCCTTTTTTAAGATGTTTTGTTCCATTTCTGACTCCCCCTTTCTTTGTCTTTTTCCATGATAGTATAGGAAAAGGTGTTTGTCAATGAAGGAAAAACCTCGTATTGCAAAAGGGGAGAAGGTTTGGTAGGATGGAAGGAAAGGAGCGGATATTGTGGAAGAAGGAGGGGAGATATGAAAAAGAACTTTTGGATTGTACTTTTACCGTTGTTGGCGATAGGGATCGGACAAAGCGTATGGGAAAATAGGCTTCTGAAGCAAATGGGAACACCTGCTGGCAGACAAGAGGCTGTAGCAGAACAGTATATGGATGCAAGGATCATTTCTGAAATAGAAGTAGAAGATTATATTTTTTGTGAAATTGAAACAGAAGAACAACATGGTATTGCGGCATTTAAACCTATGGGAGCAAGGAAATATGTCTGTGACGGTGGGACTTTGATGCCAAAAGATTGGTTTGTACTTGAATCCAAAACCATTGGAGAAGACCAGTATGAAGTTTATGTAAATGATGAAAAAGAGTTGCAGTATGTCGATGTTGTGCTGAGAGACATATATACAGATGAAATTTTACAGACAGGAACGGTTTCTTTTGCTGAAAAGAATATTGCGGCGATGAAGCTGGATCAGGGGATTACGATGTACCGTACTTCTATGACAGGATATGACGCAGAAGGAAATTCTTATATAATATATGATTAAATAATGCAGAAACATAACCGGTTTCTACGGCAGATCGGATAAAGGGAAATATTTCTCGGGAAATTTCGGGAAATAGTCTCCCTTCGGGAAGGAGTTGGAAAGTATGACAAAAAAAGAGAAAGTAACCATCATTTTGGAATTGCTGCAGGAGCATTACGGCCCTACAAAATGCTATCTGAATCACGAAAATCCCTGGCAGCTTTTGATCGCCACCATGCTGTCTGCCCAATGCACTGATGACAGAGTGAATCTTGTAACCAAAGATTTGTTTCAGAAATATACATCCATACAGGATTTTGCAGAAGCAGACCTGAAGGAATTGGAACAGGACATCCATTCCACAGGCTTTTACCATAATAAGGCGAAAAATATTATTGCTTGCTGTCAGAAGCTCCTTTCGGAATATGGTGGGGAAGTACCCTCCGATATTGATGCCCTGACAAGCCTTGCAGGGGTAGGTAGAAAGACAGCCAATGTGGTACGGGGCAACTGGTACGGCATCCCCAGTGTGGTGGTAGATACTCATGTGAAGCGAGTCTCCAATCTTTTGGGACTAACGAAAAATGAAGACCCTGTGAAGATCGAATTTGATTTAATGAAGATCGTTCCAAAGGAAAAATGGATTGATATCAATACCCAGATGATCGCCCACGGCAGAAAAATCTGTATCGCCCGCAGACCCAAATGTGAGGAATGTTTCCTCTTCCCTTACTGCACCGGCGGACAGAAAAATATGAAGGAAAAGGCAAAAAAAGTAAAATCTTAAGCAGTTCATAAAAGATAAATTTGAGAGAATATGGTAAAATGAAGAATGCAGAGGGCTATGTGCTGAAATATGAAATGGATCTGACAGAAATGATGCAGAAGATCGTGAATATAGCTATGGGGGCTGTGGGCGAAACGGAAACAGACGATACCCTTTCTATTGCAATGGCTAATATTTCCATGGTATGCAGTGACTTCAATGCTGTAGGGGAAATCACGATCCCTGCGGAAGCAAAGAACGCAAAAGTATTGAATTTGGCGGGGTAAGAAGCCGCTGAAAGACGGGGTTGTTTTAGAAAGAAGGGGAACTGATGCTGGATAATCGCATCCTGACATTTTTAAAATTATGTGAAAAAATGAATTATACCAAAACGGCGGAGGAGCTGCATATCACCCAGCCTGCGGTGACCCAGCATATCCGTTTCCTGGAGGAGCATTACGGCTGCCGCCTGTTTTCCTATACGGGAAAATTGCTGAAGCTGACAGAAAAGGGAGAATTGCTGCGCTGTCTGGCATCGGAAATGGTCGCCAATGAGATCGGGATCCAGAAGGAGATGGCACGAACGGAGGAGGAGGAAATCCACCTGCGGATCGGCGCCACAAAAACCATTGGGGAATTTGTTTTTCCTTCCATTATGAGCCGATTCCTGCGGGAAAATCCCCAGTATCGCCTGCACCTGCATGTGGATAATACCAAAAATCTGCTGCGTATGCTGGAAAAAGGGGATTTGGATTTTACGATTCTGGAAGGCTTTTTTGACAAGGAAAAATATGCCTATCAGCTTTACCGCAAGGAACGCTTTGTGGGCACCTGCTGCAAGGAATGTAAGCTGGCTGGGAGAAAGCTGAAGCTGGGGGATATCCGAACGGAAGGGCTTGTACTGCGGGAAGAAGGTTCCGGCACCCGTGAGATTTTGGAAGAAATTTTGAAAGAAAATAATTTCACCATTGGCAGCTTCCCTTCTGTGCAGGTGATCAGCAACTTTATTGCGATCAAGGAACTGGTAAAGGCAAATTTGGGTATCACCTTTTCCTATTACCCCATGGTAAAACGGGAGTTGGAGGAAGGCAGCCTTGTGGAGCTGAATATCGAGGATTTTGAAATTTATCGGGAATTCAATTACGTTTATATGAAGAATAGCCTGTTCGAAGAAAAATATAAAAAACTGATCGACTTTGCAAGAGAAGTCGGTGAATAACAGCCCGCCCGGTGCGGGCTTTTTTATAGAAAGATGAGTGTTGCTCTGTTTTTATTTTCGTGCTATTCTTACGATAGAGGATTATGAGATTTTTTACATATAAGGAGGAGTTTGAATGGAATATGTAACCCTTGGTAAAACAGGTTTGAAAATTTCCCGCATGGGCTTTGGCGGCATCCCCATCCAGAGGGTAGATGCTTCTGTGACAAGAGAACTGGTGAAGGCTATGGCGGAAAAAGGTATCAATTATATTGATACTGCCAGAGGCTATACCGTCAGCGAAGCTTATCTGGGGGAAGCACTGGAAGGTCTGCGTGACAAATTCGTGCTGGCAACAAAGAGTATGTCCCGTACAAAGGAAGCCATGGCGAAAGACATTGATATCAGCTTAGGCAATCTGCGTACAGATCACATCGATCTGTATCAGGTACATAACCCCAATATGGAACAGCTGGAACAGGTCATTGCAGCAGGCGGTGCCCTGGAAGCGTTGCAGGAGGCAAAGGCAGCCGGCAAGATCGGTCATATCGGTTTGACTGCCCATTCTCTGGAAGTATTCGAAAAGGCACTGGAACTGGATTGGGTAGAAACCATCATGTTCCCTTACAATATCGTGGAAACACAGGCGGTGGAACTGATCAAAAAATGCACCGAAAAGAACATTGGCTTCATCACTATGAAACCTTTGGCAGGCGGCGCCATCGAAGATGCCACATTGGCGATGCGTTTTATCTGTGCAAACCCCGATGTGACTGTTGTGATCCCCGGCATGTTTGACTTGAAAGAAATCGATCAGAATCTGGCGGCTTGCGAGGATAAAACACCCCTCAGCGAAGCAGAACTGGCGAAGATGGAGGAAATCAGAAGCCAGCTGGGGAATAATTTCTGCCGCAGATGCAATTACTGCGCTCCTTGTACTGTCGGTATCAGTATCCCCAATGTATTCCTGTTCCAGGGATATCTGGACAGATACGGTCTGGGCGACTGGGCGAAAGACAGATATGCTTCTATGGCGGTGAAGGCAAGTGCGTGTATCGGCTGTGGGGCGTGTGAAAAGAGATGTCCTTATAATTTGCCCATCAGAGAAATGCTGAAGGATGCGGCACAGAAATTTGGCGAATAATATTCGAGGGACGCCGTCCCTGAAAAAAAGAAATCCCGAAGGAAATTTTCCTTCGGGATTATTTTATTTGGTTTGAAAGATTACACTCTAGCGACGCCCAGAGTTACTTTTTCACCATTGATATTCCATTCTTTGCTCAGCTCGCCGCCCTTGCCTGCAACAACTTCTTCTGCCAGAACGTCAGCTTTGATGTCGTTTGCAGCCAGGATATCTGCAATCTTCGCATTGCCGTCGTGGTAAACACGGATACGGTCTGTTACGTTGAAGTCAGCTTCTTTACGCATGGTCTGAACCTTGGAGACGATTTCACGAACGAAACCTTCTTCTACCAATTCAGGTGTCAGGTTTGTATCCAGAACAACGGTCAGGCTGTTATCACCGGAGGATACGAAGCCGCCTTTTTCTGCTGTATCGATCAGTACGTCATCCATTTCCAGAACAACTTCGCTGCCATCTACAGTAAAGGAAGCTTTGCCATCTGCACGGAGCGTTGCCATAAATGCGGAGCCGTCTACTTCTTTCAGGTATGCGCCGATGGCAGGTACCAGCTTGCCGTATTTCTTACCCAGTGTTCTCAGCTGAGGTTTGAAGGTATAAGTTGTGAAAGCTTCTACATCGTCTGTGAAAGTAACTGCTTTTACATTCAGCTCTTCTTTGATGATATCGCAGAATGCTTCGGGCAGTGTCTGCTCTGCTTTTACATACATCATAGCCAGAGGCTGTCTGTTTTTCATTGCGCTGGCGTTTCTAGCTGCACGGCCTTCTACGACTACTTTCAGTACGAAGTCCATATTTGCTTCCAGATCAGCGTCTACCCATTCTTCACGATATGCGGGCCAATCGCACAGGTGAACGGATTCGGGCGCATTTGCGTCTACCTTCTTCACCAGGTTGCTGTAGATTTCTTCTGTGATGAAAGGTGTGAAAGGCGCAGCCAGTTTTACCATAGTTTCCAGAACGGTGTACAGAGTCATGTAAGCATTGACCTTATCCTGTTCCATGCCTGCAGCCCAGAAACGTTCACGGCTTCTTCTTACATACCAGTTGGACAGATCGTCCAGGAAATCTACCATAGCACGGGCAGGTTCTGTCAGCTTATAGCCTTCCAGAGATTCATCCACGAATTTATTCAGTGTCTGCAGCTTAGAGAGAATCCATTTATCCATAGGAGACAGCTTATCGTATTCCAGTGTATATTTTGTAGGATCGAATTGATCGATCTCCGCATACAGGATATAGAATGCATAGGTGTTCCACAGGGTACCCATGAATTTTCTCTGCATTTCGGATACTGCTTCGTCATAGTAACGAGAAGGCAGCCAAGGAGCAGAGTTTGCGTAGAAGTACCAACGAACGGCATCGGCGCCCTGTTTATTCAGTGCATCCCAAGGGTTTACAACATTGCCTTTGTGTTTGGACATCTTCTGACCGTCCTTATCCTGTACGTGACCCAGAACGATACAGTTCTTGAAGGGTGCGCAGTCGAAGATCAATGTGCTGACTGCCAGCAGGGTGTAGAACCAGCCGCGGGTCTGGTCAACAGCTTCGGAAATGAAGTCTGCAGGGAAGTTTTCATCGAAGATCTCTTTGTTTTCAAAAGGATAGTGCCACTGGGCGAAGGGCATGGAGCCACTGTCGAACCAGCAGTCGATGACTTCGGGAACACGGGTCATCAGCTTGCCGCACTGGGGGCATGTGATGTGTACCGCATCGATGAAGGGTTTGTGCAGTTCGATATCTTCGGGGCAGTCGGGAGACATTTCCTTCAGTTCGGCGATGCTGCCGATGGTGTGTCTGTGACCGCATTCACATTCCCAGATGGGCAGTGGTGTACCCCAATATCTTTCACGGGACAGACCCCAGTCGATAACATTTTCCAGGAAGTTGCCGAAACGGCCTTCTTTGATGTTGTCGGGATACCAGTTGATGGTTCTGTTGTTGCGAACCAGGTTATCTCTCAATGCTGTCATTTTGATGAACCATGTGCTTCTTGCGTAGTACAGCAGAGGTGTGTCGCATCTCCAGCAGAAAGGATAGTTATGTTCGAAGGGCAGAGCGGCAAACAGTGTGCCGTTTTCTTCCATATATTTCAGAACAACGGGGTCAGCATCCTTGACGAACAGGCCTTCAAAGGGACCGGCCAGAGCAGTCAGGTGACCTGTGGTATCTACATTCTGATAGAAAGTAACGTCGTATTTTTTACATACACGGTAGTCATCTTCACCATAAGCGTATGCTGTATGAACGATACCGGTACCATCTGTCAGTGTTACATAATCATCGCAGGTTACGAAATAGCCTTTGAAATCTTCGCCGTTTGGCTGGAAGGAGAACAGGGGTTCATACTTCACATATTCCAGATCGGCACCCTTCATTCTTTCGACGATTTCGTATTTGCCTTCGCCCAAAACGGTGTCCATCAGGGCTTCTGCCATGATGACATAGTAATCTTCATATTTTGCTTTTGCATAAGTTTCTTTCGCATTTACAGACAGGATAACGTTGGAGGGCAGTGTCCAGGGGGTTGTTGTCCAAGCCAGGAAATATGTGTTTTCTGTGCCTTCCATTTTGAATTTTGCGATGGCGGAGGTTTCTTTTACATCCTTATAGCCCTGCGCTACTTCGTGAGAGGAAAGGGCTGTGCCGCAGCGAGGGCAGTAGGGAACAACCTTGTGGCCTTTATACAGCAGACCTTTGTCCCAGATCTGTTTCAGTGCCCACCATTCGGATTCGATATATTCATTATGGTATGTGACATAGGGATGGTCCATATCAGCCCAGAAGCCGACACGGTCACTCATGGAGCGCCATTCCTGTTCGTATGTCCATACGCTTTCTTTACATTTGCCGATGAAGGGCTCTACGCCGTAACCTTCGATCTGGTCTTTGCCGTCCAGACCCAGTGTTTTTTCTACTTCCAGTTCAACGGGCAGACCGTGGGTATCCCAGCCGGCTTTTCTCAGGACTTTGTAGCCCTTCATGGTTTTGTAGCGGGGGATCAGGTCTTTTACGGCACGAGTGATGATGTGACCGATATGGGGTTTGCCGTTGGCTGTGGGAGGGCCATCGTAGAATGTGAATACGGGTGCGCCTTCTCTTGCTTTGATACTTTTGCCAAAGATGTCATTGTCTTTCCAATACTTTTCAACCTGTACTTCTCTTTCGACGAAGTTCATGTTATTGGGGACTTTGTCGTACATTTGAATTCCTCCTTAAAATGATAGTAGATACTTTTCAAGATCAAGTGTTCTTTTGTATTTTGACGGTTTTTTCTTTTGTATATTTTTTTCTTTTGTATGTATGATGGTGCGGTTTTTCCACTTTTGTTTTGATATCAGGAAAGTCGGAGATGCCTCAAATCCTTTGGATTTTCGGTATCTTTGCTCCGCAAATAAATCATGATATCGTTTTAAATAAGCAAGCTTCTGAAACGATATCCATGCTTTGCTTTCTCCGCCTTTCAATAAAAAGGCTCTTTCATCCACACAGGACGAAAGAGCTCGCGGTACCACCTGATTTGACGGCATAAAAACGCCGCCCAGCTTAGACACATCACCATCATGATGCTTTCCCTTAACGCGGGCAACGACAGAGCCTACTGAGCGAAGCTGTTCGGTCTGCCACTCCGGAGTGATTTTCTGTATCTTCCCCAAGGACGGGATCGCACCTTTTCCCATCTCTCTGCGCTCAGGCTGAGGATACATACTGTCTCCTTCACAGTGTTTTTAACGTATTTACCTGTGTATTATACAATTTGTAAAATGGGTTGTAAAGCCTTTTTTTGCGGAAAACAAAAGTATGTTGTATGCAGGACTACTGTATACAACATACTGCTGTTTCTGGAGAAATATGGTAAAAATGAGGATAGAAATGGCTATGTTAGGGGATACTATGTAAATTCTTGTGTAAAGACGCCTGAAAAAATTGATTTTCTTGTAAAAAATATGTATAATTAATACGATATACTTTTTGTGGTAATATTAAGTTTTGACAGGATGTGTTCAAAAAGTATACTCACATCACCCTGTCAACCCAGAAAAAAGGAGATTTGAAAATGAAAGGTAGAGACTTTGCACTGCTGACAGACTTATATGAGCTGACCATGATGCAGGGCTACTATGAAACCGGCGCATATAAAAGACAGGTCGTATTCGATCTATTCTACAGAAAAAACCCCAGCGGGAACGGTTTTGCCATTATGGCAGGGCTGCAGCAGGCCATTGAATACCTGAATGAACTGCACTTTACAGAAGAAGATATCGCATATTTGGAAAGCCTGCATATTTTTACCGAAGGCTTTATTGCATATTTGAAGGATTTCCGCTTTACAGGGGAGGTATATGCCATTCCCGAAGGCACAGTGGTATTCCCTCATGAACCCCTGATGCGGATCAAAGCACCCATCATCGAAGCACAGCTGATCGAACCTGCACTGCTGAATATCATCAATCACCAGAGCTTGATCGCTACAAAAGCATCCCGTGTGGTACATGCTGCCAAGGGCGACCCTGTTTTGGAATTTGGTCTGCGCCGTGCCCAAGGTCCCGATGCAGGCACACTGGGTGCCAGAGCGGCTGTGATCGCCGGTTGCGCTGCAACAAGCAATGTGCTGACAGGCAAGCTGTATAATGTTCCTGTCAAGGGGACCCATGCCCATAGCTGGGTGATGAGCTTCCCTGACGAACTGACAGCATTCCGCACCTATGCCAACCTGTTCCCCAACGCATGTATCCTGTTGGTGGACACATATAATACCCTGAAGAGCGGCGTACCCAATGCAATCCGTGTATTTGACGAAATGAAAGCCGCAGGCACACTGCCTGAAAAAGGCTATGGCATCCGCCTGGACAGCGGCGACCTGGCATATCTGTCCAAACGTGCAAGACAGATGCTGGATGAAGCGGGCTATCCCGATGCCATCATCTCTGCTTCCAGCGACCTGGATGAAAACCTGATCACCAGCCTGAAGCTGCAGGGTTCTACCATCAGCCTGTGGGGCGTTGGTACAAAGCTGATCACCTCTGATGACTGTCCTGCTTTTGGCGGCGTTTATAAGCTGGCAGCGGAAGAAACAGAGGATGGCGATTTCGAACCGAAGATCAAACTGTCCAATAACGTGGAAAAGGTAACAAACCCCGGCATCAAGAAGATCATCCGTATCTATGATAAGCAGACAGGTAAGATCAAAGCTGACCTGCTGGCACTGGAAGAGGAAGTTTTCACAGAAGATATGGATCTGTATATCTATGACACCAATGCAAAATGGAAGAGTATGCAGCTGCCTACAGGCACCTATACTCTGAGAGAACTGCTGGTTCCCGTGATCGTGGATGGCAAACAGGTTTATGAATGCCCTGAGACTATGGATATTCAGGCTTACTGCAGCAAGGAAAAGGATACCTTGTGGGATGAACAGAAACGTCTGAAAAACCCCGATATCGTTCCTGTTGACCTTTCCGATAAGCTGAGTGCTATGAAGCTGAAGCTGATCGAGACCATGAGCGGGATGTAATTGGAATCCCTGATTTTGATATGATAAAAACCCGGACTTTTGTCCGGGCTTTTCTTTTTAGGAATTATATTTATTGATATCTTCCATGGTGATGCCGGGGTGGAGGGCAATGTTGATGCTGTTGGCGATGATATTTGCCAGACGATCCACTACGGCATCCACCTCCTTGGGGGTGACGAACATATTTCCCGTATAGGGGCCTAAAATTTCAGCGATCATCTGGTATTTTTCTTCCTGCTCCAGAGAACGGAGGGTCTGATAAAATTCGCTGCCCTTTTCTGTCTGCTGAATCATTTCCCCTAAGATGCGATCCATGGTATCGTTGACAAGGGTAGCAGCATCCACCACCGTTGGCACGCCAATGGCAATGACGGGGATGCCGAGACTTTCTTCATCCAGCATCATCCGCCGATTGCCGACCCCTGCACCGGGGGCAACGCCGGTATCGCTCATCTGGATGGCGGCGTTGATGCGTTTGGAATGGCGGGCAGCTAGGGCATCGATGGCGATGAGCAGGGAAGGGTGCAGTTTATCTACGATCCCCTTGATGATCTCGCCGGTCTCGATGCCGGTGATACCCATGACGCCGGGACTGATGGCGGCAACAGGGCGCACTGTCTGCTCGATCTCCTCCGGCAAAGTGCCCTGCAGGTGGCGGGTTACTAAAATTTTGGCGACCACCTTGGGCCCCAGCGCATCGGGGGTGATGTTCCAGTTGCCCAAGCCTGCCACCAGGATGCAGTCATCTTCCTTCAGCTTTGCCAGAGAACGGATATTTTCTGCCAGAATGGCGATGAGCCTTTCATGACATTCCACATCATTTTCCTTTAGCTTTTCTGATTCCAATGTGATATAATTACCGATAGGCTTGCCCATGCGCTGGCTGCCTTGTTCGGAAACGATGCGTACATGGGTGAGGGAATATTCCGGTTGTTCCTCTGTTTCTACCTCTACGCCTTCCACTTCATCGGCTTTGGCGGCTTCACGCTGCGCCAGCTCTCGGGCTTCGATGGCAAGGTCTGTTCGAACAGAGAAGGAGAGTTTCGCCGGATTTTCTTTTTTCTGCTTCATGAATTCACAGCCTTTCTGCTTTTTGCTTATTTTTTTCGTAGTTTTGAAAAGTATTCATTGACTTATTCCCGTTCATAGGGTAAAATATATCCGTTGAGTTAACCACGGGGTGCTCGAGAGAGTGTGAAAAAATGCCCCAAACCGTGTCGGAGGGAGAAGCCCTCAAAGGTGGTTAATAGTTAGATGAAAGAGCGATATTCCCCAATATCGACAGAGAAAACCACATTTTAAGTATTTTTAGGAGGAAATTACATTGGCTAATATTAAATCTGCTAAGAAAAGAATCAAAGTAATCAACAAAAAAACACTGAGAAACAAAATGATCAAATCTCAGGTAAAAACAGCTATGAAGAAAGTGATCGTTGCTGTAAACGCCGGTGACAAAGAAACAGCTGCAGTAGCTCTGAAAAACGCTGTATCCGCAATCGACAGAGCATACATCAAAGGCATCTACCACAAAAACGCAGTGGCTAGAAAAAAATCTTCCCTGACAAGACTGGTAAACAGCCTGTAATTGAAAGCAGACAAAAGAGGATATTCCAAATCGGAATATCCTTTTCTTTCTTTTGAGATACTAAAGCCCACAGGAACATTTACGGAGGAATGGTAAAATGACAGAGAGATACGATAAAGTAATGGAAAAACACCAGAAAGGCTATAACTGCGCCCAAGCGGTGGCTTGTGCCTACAGCGACTTGTTTGGCGTAGAGGAAAAAGAGGCCTTTCGTGCCACAGAATGCTTCGGCAGGGGCATGGCAACCATGGGGACCTGCGGTGCAGTTTCTGCCATGGCTTATCTGGTGGGGCTGAAGGTTTCTGATGCTGACCTGGAACATCCCAAGACAAAGCTGGACTGTTACAATACCCTGAAACCCATGACAGATGAATTTATCACCAAGAACCAGTCTATGGAATGCCGCACCCTGAAGGGCGTGGATACCGGTGTGGTGCTGCGAAGCTGCCCCGGCTGTATGCAGGATGCGGCGGAGATCATCGAAAAGCACCTGCTACAGGAAAAGAAATAAGAAAATGGCGCTGATATCCTATGTGATATCGGCGTTTTTCTTTTTGGGAAAGCTATCGTAATTTTACTGTTTTTGTGGTAGACTAAACTCGTAAATCGATTATTATGTAAATACGATTCTGCGAAAGGAGGATGACTCATGAATTTCGTGGATATCATCATCAAAAAAAGAGACGGCAAAAAATTGACAAAGAAAGAGATCGCTTTTTTCGTAAACGGCGTGACAGACGGTTCTTTGCCCGATTATCAGATTTCCTCCCTGCTGATGGCGATTCTGCTCAATGGCATGGATGCGGAGGAAACTGCCCATCTGACTATGGAAATGGCCCATTCCGGCGATATGTTCGACCTGTCCTCGGTGGAGGGGTTCAAGGTGGATAAGCACAGCACCGGCGGCGTGGCGGATACGACGACCCTGATTTTGGCTCCGTTGGTGGCTTCCGTAGGGGTGCCGGTGGTAAAAATGAGCGGACGGGGCCTTGGCTTTTCCGGCGGTACCATCGATAAGCTGGAATCCATTCCCGGTTTTCGGGTGGATGTGACGGAGGAAGAAGCGCTGCGCTTTGGCAGGAAAAGCGGCATTGTGCTGATGAGCCAGACCGACGACCTGACCCCTGCGGATAAGAAGCTTTACGCTTTGCGGGACGTAACAGGGACGGTGGATAGTATCCCACTGATTGCGGCAAGCATCATGTCCAAAAAAATCGCAGCGGGGGCAGATGGTATCGTGCTGGATGTGAAATGCGGCAGCGGTGCGTTCATGAAGGATCTGGAAAGTGCCGAAAAACTGGCGACCACCATGGCGGATATGGGCAGACACGTGGGCAGAAAGGTGACGGCAGTCATCAGCGGCATGGATCAGCCCTTGGGCATGTATATTGGCAACAGCCTGGAAGTGATGGAAGCGATGGAGGTGCTGAAGGGCAATGTTGGCGGCGATCTGCTGGAGGTTTCCCTGATCTTGGGGGCGAATATGCTGCTGTTGGCAGGAAGAGTGGAAACGGAAGAAGAAGGCAAAGCTCTTTTGCTGGAGCAGATCAAAAATGGAAAGGGACTTGCCAAATTCAGAGAATTGCTGGTACAGCAGGGCGGCAATGTGCATGTGATTGACAACTACGATCTGCTGCCTTTGTCCCCTGCGAAATTGGAAGTAAAGGCGGAAAAAGACGGGTACATCACCCATATGGATACAGCACGCATCGGCAGAGCTTCCCAGGAAACGGGAGCAGGGCGCATGTTCAAGGGGCAGCCTTTGGATTTTGGTGCAGGCATTGTGATGAAAAAACGAGCAGGTGATGCAATTGCAACAGGGGAGACTTTTGCCATCGTGTATAGTGAAAGTGAGGAAAAATGCCGTTCCGCTGCGGATATCTTGAAAAAAGCAATCACCATCGAGGAAAAACAGGCGGCAAAACAGCCGCCGCTGATTTGGAAAATCATCAGACAGGAGGATTGAGCATATGAAACGAGCGATCATAATCGTGCTGGACAGCGTAGGCATCGGGGAGTTGCCTGATGCGGCGAATTTCGGTGATGTTGGCAGCAATACGCTGGTAAACATCAAAAAAGCAAGACCTCAGACCGATTTGAAAAACCTCTGCGCCCTTGGCTTGGGTAACATTCAAGGAAAGGATATTGAACTGCTGGGCAAGGTGGATGCGCCCAAGGGAGCCTTTGGCAAAATGGGGGAAAGATCTATCGGGAAGGATACCACCACAGGACATTGGGAAATGGCAGGCATCATCACGGCAAAGCCCTTCCCTACCTATACGGAAAAGGGCTTTCCCAAAGAAGTGATGGATGCCTTTGAAGCAGCCATCGGCACAAAAACACTGGGCAACTATTCCGCATCGGGCACAGAGATCATCAATGTTCTGGGGGAGGAACACATGAAAACGGGCTATCCCATCGTATATACCTCTGCGGACAGTGTGTTCCAGATCGCAGCCCATGAGAAGATCATTCCTGTGGAAAAGCTGTATGAAATCTGCCAAAAGGCAAGAAAGATTTTAACGGGGGAACATGGTGTGGCCCGTGTCATCGCCAGACCCTTTATCGGCAGCAAAAACGGCGAATTTACCCGCACCAAAAACAGAAGGGACTTTTCCTTGGAGCCCACCGGTGTGACCATTCTGGATCTGGCGAAGGAAAAGGGAATGAACGTGACGGCAGTGGGCAAGATCGAGGATATCTTCGAACACCGTGGTATGACCCGCACCGACCATACGACAAACAACAATGATGGTATCGAAAAGACGATCCAGTATGCCAAAGAGGAATTTGCAGGCATTTTGTTCACCAATTTAGTGGATACAGATATGATCTATGGTCATCGGAACGATGTGGAGGGCTATGCAGCCGCACTGGAATATTTCGACGGCAAACTGCCGGAGATCATGGCCCAGATGAAGGGGGAAGATATCCTGTTCATCACGGCAGATCATGGCTGCGACCCCACTACCCCCAGCACAGACCATTCCAGAGAATATGTTCCTCTGTTGGTGTATGGTAAGCCGATCAAGGAGGGTGTTGACCTGGGTGTAAGAAAGACCTTTGCGGACCTGGGGCAGACCGTTTCGGATTATCTGGGCTTGGGGGCGAATTTTGAAGCGGAAAGCTTTTTGCAGGATATTCTGAAAGAGGGATAAAACGGTTTTTTTCGGTCATACTATCCATCTGGATAATGGAAAAATATGTCAGGTTATCCGGAGGGAAAATATAGACTTTTTCGTTCTTACATGTTATACTGTTAGCGAGTGATTTTTTGCATTTTTTTGCGATTTAAGAGGTAAAAAATGCAAAAAAATACCCTAAAATCTATGGCAGAAAAGAGTCCGAGAAACTCTGACTATGTAGGCAAAAGCGAAATGAGAAATAAGTGAGGCGGGAAGTATGAAGCGGGAAAAAAGATATAAATCATCAGAAGATTTATGCAGAAAAAAACATAAATGGAAAAAAATGCTAAAATCTGCTGTTGCGATGCTCTGCACTGTGTTACTCAGTACGAATATCGTGGGGGCATTGGCACTTGATACAGGTACGTCAGAAATCCCTTTCCTGCAGGGGGACGAGCAAGATATTGAGAATTCGAATCAATTTTTGGACGAATTCGCTGAGGAACAGGAGAAAACGGAAACATCCGATGAGGGACTCTGCAAGCATCATCGGGAGCATGACGAAGCGTGCGGCTACACAGAGGAAGACCCTGTGTGTACGTTTGTCTGCGTGATCTGCCCACTGCAGGAGCAGATCGACGATCTCCTTGCCCTACAGGAAGCAAGGGAGCTTGACGAAGCGGAAACGGAGCAGTTTTATGACGATGTGCGTGCCGCCTATGAAGAATATCAAGCCCTTACCCAGGAGGAACAGGAGAAAATTACCGATGCGGACACGCTTTTCGCTGTTTTGAAAGAAGAACCTCAGGAAGAACAGCAAGAAGAGCCTCAGGAAGAACAGCAAGAAGAACCTCAGGAAGAACAGCAAGAAGAACCTCAGGAAGAACAGCAGGAAGAAACAAACGAAATGCCTGACACATCCGATGAGGAATTCTGCGAACATGATACAGAGGATGACTGTCCTATCTGCCCGGTAGAGCGGCAGATCGATGATTTCCTTGCACAGCTGGAGCAGGTGAATCCGGAAGAACTGGACGAAGAAGGCACGTTGAGCCTTTTTGAACAGGCACTTGCTGCCAAGCGGGCATTCGAGCGACTGGAATGGAAAGAACAGGCACAGATCGACGCAGACAAGATCGACATGATCGTAATGGTTTTAGAGACAATGGCTATCCAGACTCTAGTCGATGAAGATGCCAAAATGGAGATCGAGACTGCTGTGATCAGGGCGGAGGGCGAGCCTGAGCAAGATTTGAAAAGCAACAACACTTTTAATGTCGATTTCTCCAAGCAGTTTACCCTGCACATTGTGGTAAAGAGTACACTGAATATGGCGAACAAAAAGGTGGAGATCGCCGTGCCCGACGGGCTGACCGTGGTGGAATATCCAATTCCTGAGCGGGGCGGTATGGCAGAAAGCGTAACGCCCGAAAGCATTGACGAGCTGCACAGTGGGAACAACTACGGCGGTTACTGCCCTCAGAACGGCACCATCACCTATTCCCTCAAAAATACGGCGGAGGAGAACAGCTTTAATATTATTCTGCAGCCGGACACCGTTCTTTGGAACAGAAGTTCGGAGCAGGCACTTAAGGATCCGCTCAAAATCGAAGTCTACACAGACGCTCAAACATATCAGACAATCTCCGCTATTCCCAAGATTACGGGCAAATACAATGATGCAGTTGATGACGACAGAGCCATCCAGACCGGCCCCAGACTGTCACGGGTTGGCGTCAAGACTGGCGTGCCCACAGCGGCGAACCAGCCCTTTGCCCTGCGGCAAATCTGGATAAACCCGGACAAGGACTACATCAATATGCCCCAGTTCTTCAAGGAGCTGAAAGTCACTATCGCCCTGCCGTACTACACAAAAAATGGCAGCAATATTTATGCGGAATTTGACGACATCACCTATGACCCTGCGGGACAGTCCACCAGGCCCA
>JAETUG010000024.1 GCA_021768705.1 Bacillota bacterium | reverse complement strand
AAGCTTTTTGGAGAAAGCCAGCATTCGTATGGCTTTGCCATACTCATGTGTTTACTCCGTAAACTTTTCACGTTAAAGAAAACCGCATTTGCCTGCAAGCAGTCATGCGGCTTTCTATTTCCGTGAAGCTTTCTCCGCTATTTCATATTTTAAGCTGGACATATTTCATCCCACGTGCTATAATAAGCTCGTGAAAACTCCCCAATATTTTCACCAACTTTGTGGCATTTTTGCCACGCAACCCAATAAGAAATACCTTCTCTTTTTGAAGAAGAGCAGCCATCGGCAGGCTGCTCTTTTTCGTGCTACAAAAATATGATTTTGTTGAAGAAACGAAGAAATTGACATGGTGCACATTCACAGACTATAATAAAAAATATCAATCAATTTAGGATCAAGGTGGTGTAATTTATGCCAGAGCACATTGCATCGGGCTTATCAATGACCGAGGACGATTTCCGTATCCAGGCCATATATAGTGATGAAACAAAACAATTCCGCTCTCCTGCAGAGCCTTTGTCTACCGATGAAGTGGAAATTTCCATTCGTGTGGGCAAAGGGACATTTTCTGCCATATTTCTCTGCACAAAAGAAAGAGAATACCTGATGGAAGAAGTGGAGGAAGATGGTATTTTTGAATATTTCAAAACGACTCTGCCTCCTACAAAAGAGAAAACGACCTATTATTTTCGTCTGCAAAATGGAGATAAAGTTGGATTTTATACAAAATATGGGTATTTTGATGAATTTAAAAACGAAGGGGAATTTCAAATCATCCGTGATTACCAGACTCCCGATTGGGCGAAGGGTGCAGTCATGTACCAGATCTATCCCGACCGTTTCTGCAATGGCGATCTTTCCAATGATGTTAAGACCAATGAATATGTTTACCTAAAACGTATGGTAGAACAGGTGAAAAACTGGGATGCTCCCCCTTCGGCTACGGATGTGAACCATTTTTATGGCGGCGATTTGCAGGGTGTCATCGATAAGCTGGATTATTTAAAAGACCTGGGGGTGGAAGTGATCTATTTCAACCCGATCTTCGTTTCTCCCAGCAACCATAAATACGATGCTCAGGATTATCATCATATCGATCCCCATTTGGGTAAGATCGTTGTCGATGGCGGTAAAGTACTGAACAACTGCGCTACTAGCAACGTGGAAGCGACTATGTATGCTACCAGAACCACCAAAGAAGAAAACCTGACTGCTTCGGATAAGCTCTTTGCGGAGCTGGTAGAAAAAGCCCACGAAAAAGGCATTCGTGTGCTTGTGGATGGTGTATTCAATCATTGTGGTGCCTTCCATAAATGGCTGGACAGAGAAGGCTTTTATAAAGGAACGGGAAAGGGTGCATACCACTATAAGGACAGCCCCTATCATGATTATTTCTATTGGAATGAGGATGGCACCTATGAAGGCTGGTGGGGCTATGAAAACCACCCGAAGCTGAATGAAGAGGGCTGTGAAGAGCTGAAAAAAGAAATTCTGGAAATCGGTAAAAAATGGGTATCTCCGCCTTTCAACGTAGATGGATGGAGACTGGATGTGGCTGCCGACCTAGGAAAAACGCCTGAATTCAATCATAAATTCTGGGCGGAATTTCGGGATGTCATCAAAGGGGTTTCTCCGGATAAGTTTATCCTTGCGGAGCATTATGGCGATGCCACAAACTGGCTGCAGGGAGACCAGTGGGATTCCATTATGAATTACGACGCTTTCATGGAGCCTGTCACATGGTTTCTGACAGGTGTTTCCAAGCATAGCACAGAAAAGCGGGATGATATGTATAACAATGCGGATGTGTTCTGGTGCACGATGATCTATCAAATGGGCAAGCTGCCTTCACAGGCCATTGCAACGTCGATGAATGAGCTTTCTAATCACGACCATTCCCGTTTCCTGACAAGAACGAACCGCCGTATCGGCAGATTGCAGACAGAAAATTCCAAAGACGCAGCGGATGGTATCGATCCTGCAGTGATGCGGGAAGCTGTTCTTCTGCAAATGACATGGAATGGGGCGCCTACGGTATATTATGGGGACGAAGCAGGTCTTGTTGGCTGGACAGACCCCGATAACCGTCGTACCTATCCCTGGGGCAGGGAAGATAAAGAGATGATCGCATTTCATAAAGAAGCGATTTATTTGAGAAAAGAAAATCCTGTTCTGCGCCATGGCTCTTTGAAGCATCTCTATGGGGCTTATGGCGTGATTGCCTATGGCCGCTTTGATAGAGAAGAAAAATTTCTTGTTTCTCTGAACAATACTGAAGAAAGCAAGCGTATTTCTATTCCCGTTTGGCAGATCGGCATGAAAGCAGAAAGTCTTCTGGAAAACTGCCTGATGACCAATCGGGATGGCTTTACGGATTTTGGATTCCAATATCCTGTAAAAAATGGTTTTGCAGAACTAACGCTGCCTCCGAAAAGCGCAGCAGTATTGAAGGAAGTGTAATGAAATGAATATCCTTTTTGAAGATGAATTGATACTGGCGGTAGTGAAACCCCAGGGGATGCCTTCCCAGGCAGATAAGACCGGCGATCCCGATCTGCTTTCCGAGTTGGAAGCCTATGCGAAACAGCCCCTTGGTTTGCTCCATCGTCTGGATAGGCCTGTGGGTGGTGTGATGCTTTTTGCAAAAACAAAGGCAGCCGAAGCGTTCCTTGCCAAGGATTTACAGGAAAATAGACTAAATAAATGCTATTTGACGGTTCTCTGTGGAAAATTGCCTGCAGAACAGGGGACTTTAGAAGATTATCTCCTGAAAAATGCTCGTACAAACCTTTCCGAAGTCGTTTCCAAAGACAGAAAGGGAGGGAAAAAAGCAATTCTGCACTATACGAGAATTGCAGAGAAGGAAACGGATATGGGCTGGCTGACTTTGGCGGAGATCAAGCTGGAAACAGGCAGACACCATCAGATCCGTGTGCAGACCTCCCACGCCGGCTTTCCCATCTGGGGAGACAGGAAATATCATAAAAATTTCCCCAAAAGAGGAAAAACCGATATCGCTCTTTGGTCTTATAAATTGGAAGGTCTGCATCCCAAAACGAAAGAACCGTTTACCTTCGTTGCAAAACCCGAAAAGGAACCGTTCTCCCTATTTGCTGAAGAATTAACAAAATTGTAATAAATAGGAAGCAAGTATCCTTTGCATTTTCCCATAGGATGGGATATAATAAAAAACTGTATAGAAATTAAGAAAAATAAGAGAACGCTTTCGTTCTTTTATTTTCTCCTATAAATTAGCAATCACAATCTTGATTGGCTAACAAACCAACTGAGGAAGGTGAAAAAATGCAAGGCAAATTTACGAAAAAAGCAAATGATGTTTTGGCCAGAGCCAAAGAAGCCGCGGCAAAGCTGGGCAACGAATATGTGGGCACAGAACATATCCTGCTGGGGCTGACGCTGGTGCAGGAAAGCGTTGCCGCAAAGGCGTTGGAAGGTCAAAATGTGACATATCATCAGGTGATGGAACGGATTTCTGAAATGAATAAAGGAAAGACCAATTTCTATGTCCCTACGGATTATACACCTCGTGCAAAACGAGTGGTAGACCTGAGCGTGCAGGAAGCCCTGCGTATGGGTACGAATTATGTGGGCACAGAGCATATCCTGATTGCTCTTTTGCGAGAAACGGATACCATCGCTGTAAAGATCGTGACAGGTCTGGGGGTGAATATCCAGCGTTTATATGAGGATATCATGGTGATGCTTGGGGAAAGCGAAGCACAGCCCGTTGGCACTATAGGAATGAACGGCAACGCTGAAAAAGAAGAAACATCCACAACGGAGACACTGGATAAATTCAGCAGAAACCTGACTGCTCTGGCAAAAAAGGGTAAATTTGACCCTATTGTTGGCAGAGATAACGAGATCGAACGCATCGTTCAGATTTTGAGCCGCAGAACGAAAAACAATCCCTGCCTGACAGGGGACCCCGGTGTGGGTAAAACTGCCATCGTGGAAGGACTGGCGCAGAAAATCGCCGAAGGCAATATTCCTGATACCTTGAAAAATAAAAAGATCATTTCCCTTGACCTTTCCGCTATGGTGGCAGGTTCAAAATATCGTGGGGAATTTGAAGAGCGTATGAAGAAAGCACTGGAGGAAGTCCGTGCCGATGGCAATATCATCCTGTTTGTAGATGAAATTCATACTATCATCGGCGCAGGTGCCGCAGAAGGGGCCATCGATGCCTCTAATATCCTGAAGCCTGCCATGGCTAGGGGCGAAATCCAGCTGATCGGTGCAACAACCTTAGAGGAATACCGCAAGCATATCGAAAAGGATGCGGCCTTTGAACGTCGTTTCCAGCCTGTGCGTGTGGAAGAACCGACAGAAGCCGTTGCCATCCAGATGCTGACTGCATTGAAGGATAAATACGAAATGCACCATAAAGTAGCGATCTCCAAGGAAGCATTGGAAGCGGCAGTAAAGCTTTCTGCCCGTTATGTTTCCGATCGTTTCCTGCCGGATAAAGCCATTGACCTGATCGATGAAGCCGCATCCCGTCTGCGCCTGCATGCCTATACAGCCCCCACAGCTATCAAGGAACTGGAACAGCGTATTGCAGAAATGGAAAAAGAAAAAGAATCTGCCATCAAAACAGAAGAATTTGAAAAAGCGGCGGCGGTGAAAAAAGCCCAGGATTCTCTACGGGTCAGCTTGCGGGAAGCGAAAAGGGTATGGGAAGTTTCCAACGACAGCGGAGAAGCAGTTGTTACAAAAGACGATGTGGCAGAAGTGGTATCCCGTTGGACGGGTATTCCTGTGCAGAGCATGAAGGAAGAAGAAAGCCAGCGCCTGCTGCGTCTGGAAGAGACTTTGCATCAGAGAGTCATTGGGCAGGAGGAAGCGGTCAAGGCTGTTTCCAAGGCGGTGCGTCGTGGTCGTGTCGGCCTGAAAGACCCCAATAGACCCATTGGCTCTTTCCTGTTCCTTGGCCCTACAGGCGTTGGTAAGACAGAGCTTTCCAAAGCGTTGGCAGAAGCCCTTTTTGGAGATGAAAATGCCATGGTACGGATCGATATGTCCGAATATATGGAAAAGCATAGTGTATCCCGTATGGTCGGTTCTCCTCCGGGCTATGTGGGCTATGAAGAAGGCGGTCAGCTCAGCGAAAAAGTCCGCCGGAATCCTTATTCTGTTGTCCTGTTCGATGAAATCGAAAAGGCTTCTCCGGAAGTGTTTAATGTCCTCCTGCAGGTATTAGACGATGGTCATATTACCGATGGTCAGGGCAGAAAGGTCGACTTCAAAAATACCGTCATCATTATGACCTCCAACGCCGGTGCCCGCAGCATTGCCGCACCCAAACGCCTTGGCTTCACCAGCGTGGAAACGGCGGAACAGAGTTATGAGATCATGAAAAAGGGGGTCATGGATGAAATTAAGAATATTTTCAAACCCGAATTTTTGAATCGTATTGACGATATCATCGTATTCCATCCTCTAGAAAAAGACGATATTGTGGAAATTGTAAAGCTGATGACGGATGTTTTGGCAAAACGGGTGAAAGAAAATATGGATATCACCGTTTCCTTCACAGAAAAAGCCATCGAAAAGATCGCCGAAGAAGGCTACGATAAGGCCTACGGTGCAAGACCCCTTCGCCGTGCCATCCAGTCCAAAATCGAGGATGCCTTTGCGGAAGAATTCCTATTGGGAACTTTCAAGGCAGGGGATAAAGTCTCTGTGGGTTTAAAAACCAATGGCTTTAGCTTTCGTGTTGTAAAATGATACTGAATTTAATCTAAAAGATTTAAAAATTTAACTATACCAAAAGTGTATTTTGTGGTATAATCATAAAATCATATAGCCTGCGGCACTGGGCTGTATCAACAATAAAGCGCAAAACAGTCTGCGGCAGTATCCATATAGGCTGCCGCAGGCGAAACACGATAGAGAAATGACTGGAGGTACTGGAAATGGCAGTAATCGAAGAATTGATTAGACAGGAAAACAACGGCACAATCAGCTTCGGCAATCACCTGATGGACGAAAAGAAAAAGGTTCTCGATTTCGAAGTAAACGGCGATCTGTATAAAGTAAAAACATTTAAAGAAATCACAAAACTGGAAAAGAACGGCAAGATGCTTCTGGAAGCGGTTCCCGGTGCAACGGTACATAATTTTGAAATGAATGAAAAGGGCGCATGCTTCACGGTAGAAGGTACAGAAGATATTCAGATCACAATGGAGTTGGAGCCTGAAACAGAATATAAAATTTTGATCGACGATGTAAACGTTGGGAAAATGAAAACAAACTTAGCAGGTAAGGTAAACTTTAGCGTGGAAATGCAGAATAACGCACCTTCCATTGCAATCGAAAAAATTGGCTAATGTACACCAAAGTGGACTGTAATCTTGATTACAGCCCACTTTTTGCTATGAAAGCGTTGTCAATGCCAACAGAGTTGTCAGAAGGTTCGGTGGAGAAATGAAAGTCAAAACAGTCTATAAATGTTCCAATTGTGGATATAAAAGCCCAAAATGGGCTGGGAAATGTCCGGATTGTGGTGAATGGAATACGCTGGAAGAGACAGAAGAAACAAAAAGCGGCGCAAAAGCGGTAAAAACTGCTGTGAAACATCCTATTTCCCGCTTGTATGAAGTAGAAGCAGGGAATGACCAGCGGCTTTTGACAGGCATCACGGAATTTGACCGTGTCATGGGCGGCGGTATCGTTCGGGATTCTGTTACTATCATCACATCGCCCCCCGGCGGCGGCAAGTCGACGTTGTCTCTGATGGCGGCTTCTGCTCTGGCAAAGCAAGGCTATCGGGTACTGTACGCTTCCGGAGAGGAGAGTGACAGCCAGATCAAAAGTCGTGCAGACCGTATTCTGGAAAAAATCGAAGAAAATATTTGGATCTTAGCGGATACTTCCATGGATCGGGTTTTGGAAGCCATTACGGAAACAGACCCTGATTTTATCATATTGGACAGTATCCAGACCTTCTCTCTGGCAGAATTTTTGCCTTCCCGTGCCGGCAATCCCACCCAGACCATGGAATGTGCTTCCGCTTTGGTGGCGCAGGCAAAAAATAAGAAACGTCCCAGAGCTGTCCTAATGATCGGACAGATGAATAAAAGCGATGAAATTGCCGGACTTCGTGCATTGGAGCATTTGGTGGATGCGGTACTGGTGCTGGAAGGAGAAGGAGCCGATGAGCTGCGCTGTCTGGTGGCAACAAAAAATCGTTTTGGCAGCACAGGCGAAATGGGCTTTTTTACCATGACAGAAACAGGTTTGGCTTCTATTGATAATCCCTCAGCATATTTTGTTACGAAAAGAGAAAAGAGTGATACTGTTTCCGGCAGTGCCATTGCTGTGCTGCGGGAAGGTTCCCGCCCTGTCATTGCGGAGATCGAAAGTCTGGTTTCCTCATCCTTCACACCATATCCTTCCCGTATCAGTGAGACCATGAAAAAGGATACCATGAATACACTGATATCCATTTTGGAACAGCGGGGCGGCATCAAGCTTTATGATAAAAACGTAGTAGTCAAGACCACAGGCGGTCTGCAGCTGAAGGAACAGGCGGCAAATCTGGCTGTTCTCATGAGCATTGCTTCTTCTGTATATGATAAGCCTATCCCTGTCAGCTGGGCGTTTATCGCCGATGTTGGTCTGACAGGGGAATTGAAGAGGGTGCCTTCCATGGAAAGTCGTGTGAAGGAACTGGATCGCATGGGCTTTGAAAAAGTATTTATTCCTGCGGGGGGAATGCGTGAGATCAATCTGGAGAATATTCAGGTGGTCGAGGCAAAATTTTTGTCACAACTTCTAAAGGATGTCTTTGGAAAAAAAGGGAACTGACAGAAAAATCCGTGTTTTGTCTATGATATAAAGACATAAGTGTTTCTTGTGAGAAACAATATGATTTTTTAGTTTACGAATAGGGATTCTTGTATTATAATAGAGAGAAACTCTGCTTTGGTAAACTTAGCCAAAATGGTATTTGAAAATAAAGCGTTATGTACAAATAGCGAAAAGGAGGTAATTCCCATGCAGGAGGTACAAATTAAAAAATTTAAAAAAGTACTCGTTGCAAACCGTGGCGAGATCGCCATTCGTGTGTATCGTGCCCTGAATGAATTGGGCATTCAGACAGTAGGTATTTTCTCCAAGGAAGATAAATACGCACTGTTCCGTACAAAAACCGATGAAGCTTATATGCTGAACCCTGAAAAGGGTCCTTTGGACGCATATCTGGATATCGATAATATCATCAAGATCGCAAAGGCCAAGGGTGCAGATGCCATCCATCCCGGCTATGGCTTCCTGTCTGAAAATCCTGATTTTGTAGAAGCCTGCGAAAAAGCGGGAATCGCTTTCATCGGCCCCAATGTAGATGTTATGTACAAAATGGGTGACAAAATCTCTTCCAAGAAAATGGCCATTGAATGCAATGTGCCTATCATCCCCGGTGTTGACCACGCAGTCAGAAGCTTGGATGAAGTCATGGAAGTTGCGCAGGCAGTAGGCTATCCTGTTATGCTGAAAGCATCCAACGGCGGTGGCGGTCGTGGTATGCGTATTGTTAATTCCGCAGATGAAATGCCTAAGGAATTTGAAGAAGCAAGAAACGAAGCCAAAAAAGCCTTTGGTGATGATAAGATTTTCGTAGAAAAATATCTGCGTGACCCCAAACATATTGAAGTACAGGTTTTGGGCGATAAATACGGCAATGTGGTTCATCTATTCGACCGTGACTGTTCCGTACAGCGCCGTCACCAGAAGGTAGTGGAATTTGCGCCTGCGTTTACAGTAAGCCAGCCTGTACGGGAAAAGATTTTGTCGGACGCAGTTCGTCTGTCCAAATATGTAGGCTACAAAAATGCCGGTACACTGGAATTTTTGGTGGATGCTGATGAAAACTACTACTTCATCGAAATGAACCCTCGTATTCAGGTTGAACATACTGTAACAGAAGAAGTAACAGGCATTGATATCGTTCAGGCACAAATCCTGATCGAAGAAGGCTATCCTCTGAACGCACCTGAAATCGGCATTGCATCTCAGGATGATGTACATTGCAATGGCTATTCCGTTCAGCTGCGTATTACAACAGAAGACCCTGCAAACAACTTCATGCCCGATACAGGCAAGATCAGCGTATATCGTTCTCCTGCCGGTAATGGTATCCGTCTGGACGGCGGCACAGCCCACACAGGCGCAGAAGTAACACCTTACTACGATAGTCTGCTGGTTAAGATCATCGCCCATGACAGAACCTTCGCAGGGGTAACCAGAAAAGCTGTTCGTGCGATTAAAGAAACTCGTATCCGTGGCGTAAAGACCAACATTCCTTTCCTCATCAACGTATTGCAGAGCGATACTTGGAATGCCGGTAAATGTACTACAACTTTCATCGAAAAAACCCCCGAACTGTTCAACATAGTCCTGGGGAAAGATAGAGCAAGCAAGATCGCTGAATTTATCGGCAATCAGATCGTAAATGAATCCAAGGGCAAGAAGCCTGAATTCGATCCCATCGTTTTGCCTTCCTTTGGTAAAGCAGAAGATGGTTCTACCATTCCTGTACAAGGTGCAAGGGATGCCTTCCTGAAAATGGGTGCCAAAGAATATACTCAGTCTTTACTGAAGGAAAAACGTCTCTTTGTAACAGATACAACTATGCGTGACGCACACCAGTCTCTGATGGCAACACGCCTGCGTACCAATGACCTGATTGCTGCGGCTCCCGCAACAAATATGGCTATGGCAAATGCCTTCTCTGTTGAGGCATGGGGCGGTGCAACCTTCGACGTTGCTTATCGTTTCCTGAAAGAATCTCCCTGGATCCGTCTGCAGCAGCTGCGGGAAGCAATGCCCAATACACTGATCCAGATGCTGCTGCGTGCTTCCAACGCCGTTGGATACGCAAACTATCCCGATAACGTAGTGCGTGAATTTATCAAAGTATCCGCAGAACGGGGCGTTGATGTATTCCGTATTTTCGATAGCCTGAACTGGCTGGAAAATATGAAGATGCCCATTGAAGAAGCTCTGAAAACAGGCAAGATCGTAGAGGGTGCTATCTGCTACACAGGTGATATCCTGGACCCCAACGAAACAAAATATACACTGGACTACTATGTACGCAAAGCGAAAGAACTGGAAGCTCTGGGCTGCCATACTTTTGCGATCAAAGATATGGCTGGTCTGCTGAAGCCCTATGCAGCAAAGAAACTGTTCAGCACACTGAAGGAAGAACTGCATATCCCTCTGCACCTGCATACCCATGATACAACAGGCAATGGTGTCAGCACAGTGCTGATGGCCGCAGAAGCAGGCGTGGATATTGCCGACTTGGCGATCCAGTCCATGTCCTCTCTGACTTCTCAGCCTTCCATGAATGCGGTTGTAGAAGCACTGAAGGGTACAGAAAGAGATACCGGTCTGGATCCTGATCAGCTGACAGAACTGAGCCATTACTATCAGGGGGTACGTCAGATCTTCACCGGTTTCGAAAGTGAAATGAAGACACCCAATACAGAAATCTACAAATATGAGATCCCCGGCGGTCAGTATTCCAACCTGCTGGCACAGGTAAAGGCTATGGGCTCTGCCGATAACTTTGAAGAGATCAAACACCTGTATAAACAGGCAAACGACCTGCTTGGCAATATCGTAAAAGTAACACCTTCCTCTAAAGTCGTAGGGGATATGGCAATCTTTATGTCCAAGAATGGTCTGAATAAAGATAATATCCTGACGGAAGGCGCAGAACTGTCCTACCCCGATTCCGTTGTGGACTACTTCCTGGGCAATATCGGTCAGCCCGAAGGCGGTTTCCCTGAAGAACTGCAGAAGATCGTTCTGAAAGGCCAGAAACCCATCGAAGGCAGAGCGGGTGCTTTGATGGAACCTGTTGATCTGAAAGGTATCGAAAACTACCTGCTGGAAGCACACTCCATGAAGTCCATCAACCCCAGAAATATCATTTCCTATGCCTTGTATCCCAAGGTATATGATGATTACTGCAAACACTGGGAATACTACACAGACGTATCCAAGCTGACCAGTGATGTTTACTTCTTTGGTCTGGCAAAAGGGGAAGAAACTTCCATCGAGATCGGCGAAGGCAAAAATATCCTCATCAAATATATTGATATGTCTGAACCCAACGCAGAAGGCTTCCGTTCCCTGACCTTTGAAATCAACGGCGTTATGCGTGAAATCAAGGTTCTGGATAAGCATCTGGAAGTTAAGAGCGATGGTAAACTGAAAGCAGATAAGAATAATCCTTTCCACCTTGGCTCTTCCATCCCCGGTACCATTTCCAAAGTACTGGTAAAAGAGGGCGAAGCAGTGAAGAAGAACCAGCCTCTGCTGACAGTAGAAGCAATGAAGATGGAAACCTCTATCGTTGCAAATCAGGATGGTGTCATCGACAAGATCTACGTAAAAGAAAGCGAAAAGGTAAACCAGGGTGACCTGTTGGTTTCCTTTGTGCAGGAAGGCTAACAGGCTTTGAGACGGCAAAAATACCATCTTTCATAGTACCTAAAAATGAACAGAGAGAATTCCGAAAGCAGAGGAATTTCTCTCTGTTTTTTGTATGACAGACAATCCTTCGATTGTTTTGGCTAAAAGAATATGATATATTTATAATGAAAATGAAGAAGAAATGGCCTAATAAAGAAAGGATGATTGGAAATGGATTGGAAGACAACATATCATGGAAAAATTCTGACTGCGGATGAAGCGATTCTTCATATTAAATCCGGTGAAACGATTTCTATTGCTCATGTGGGCTCTGAGCCATATGCATTGGTGGATGCTTTAGCCCGCAATGCAGCGGCCTTTCAAGATATCGATATACATTTCCTGCTTTCTTTGCGAAAAGAAGCACCCCATCTGGCGCCGGGGATGGAAAAGCATTTTCGATTATTTGGCTTTTTCCTGGGCGGTTCGACCAGAGGACCTGTGGCAGAAGGGAGAGGGGAATATTTACCTGGATTCTTCCACATGTATCCAAGCCTGCTGGATGCCAGAGGCGGTGTGGATGTTCTTTTGATTTCTGTTTCGGAGCCGGATGAACATGGGTATTGCTCCATGGGTCTGGGTATCGATCATTTGCCCCGTTTTAAAGATAAGGCACGATTGATTATTGCCCAGATGAATAAAAATCTTCCCCGTGTGATGGGAGAATCCTTCATTCATCTGCGAGATATTGATATTATTGTAGAGGAAGACAGACCCATTTTGGAATTGCCGTCTGTTGTCATTACAGGAGTGGAACGAAAAATCGGCGAATACTGCGCTTCTTTGGTAAATGACGGAGATACACTACAACTGGGGATCGGTGGTATTCCGGATGCCGTGGTTACCTTTTTAAAGGACAAAAAGGATCTTGGTTTGCATACGGAAATGGCAGCGGATGGTGTCGTAGATCTGATCAAAAGCGGTGTAATCAATAATAAACGAAAGACCATCAATCGTGGGAAAAGTATTGCTACTTTCGCCGCCGGAACAAAGAAGCTTTATGATTTTCTGGATAATAATCCCGTATTTGAACTGCGGGGAGTGGATTATGTCAATGACCCTTATGTGATCGCCCAGAATGATAATATGGTTTCCATCAACTCTGCCATTCAGGTGGATCTGATGGGGCAGATCAATGCAGAAGTAGTAAAAGGGATGCAGTTCAGCGGCGTAGGCGGTCAGGTGGACTTCATTCGTGGTGCGACGATGAGCAAAGGCGGCAGAGCCATAATTGCACTGCCTTCTACAGCAGCAGGCGGTAAGATTTCCAAGATCGTACCTTTTATCGACCATGGTGCTTGTGTGACGACTCCTCGTACAGAAGTTAATTATGTTATAACGGAATACGGTATTGCCCAGCTTTGGGGCAAGACCCTGCGGGAAAGAGCAAAAGCCCTCATCGCGATTGCCCATCCTGATTTCAGAGAAGAACTGGCAGAAGAATATGAAAGACGTTTTTTTGAAAAATTGAATTGAGCAAAAAGAACCCCCCTAATGTAGTGGCGGCTTAAGAAAACATCTTGCAAAAAAGAAAAATCGAAAGAAACCTTGATTTCAAGCATTTCTTTCGATTTTTTGTTTTCTTATCGTGACTCATCTAAGGGGTGTTTTTCCTTATTTGCCAATGGAACGTTTGTAAGCTTCTACTTCTTCATCTGTCAGAGGTTCCAGCTCCTTGGGATCCACCCATCTTACCCAGATACGATCCTGCATAGCGGAAATATCCAGGGGGGTATCAAAGGAATCCTTATCGATGGGGATCACTGTGTCATTGTCGCCATTGAACATAATTTCGAAGGGCTTATAAACACCGTCTTCAAATACCAGCATATCGGAGGAAAAGAAGTTCAGTGCGCCACCTTCGCTCAGCAGATGTTTCTCCAGTGTTTCCATGTCGGGGAATGTTACCACCATCCAGTCACCCTTTGTATCGGAGTAATCGAACAGCTGCAGACCGTGGAAATCGATCTCTTCTTCGCCTGTCATGCCATTATCCTGATCTGCTTTCCCTCTCATTGCAACGGGGGCACCATTCTTACCATCTCTCAGGATTTCGGTACCGGGTTGGAAAGTATTTACAAATTTGTTGATTTCGTTTGTTCTGAACTGAGAACGGATCTGGGCGATCATGCCATATTCACTGTTATCATAGCAAATAGAAGCAACTTCATTCCAAAATTCATTTAATGTCTTGATCATTTTTATTACCTCCGTATCAAATTAAACTCATTAACTGTTATCATACTAGCATTTTGTTCATTCTGTCAATAGATATTCGTTTGGTGGACCCATTTGAAAATAATGTTCCGGTATCTTTCCACTGAAGATCAGATCGGCCAGCATGATTTTTCTCTGCAAAGTCAATGTTTCCTGATAAAGAGGGTTTACGATTTTTATTTCCATGGAAAGATCGAGCCAGATCTTATAATTGATCTGATTGATTCCTACAGCAGTAAAGTCCGTTTCATAATCCACCTTTGCCATGCCCATAGGGATAAGGGTAAAAGGGATTTCCGGTCCCATATTCGAAAAGAAGCTCCAGTTGGTAGCTGCGCCAATGGGGATATGTATGACTTCTTTCGGCAGCTCCTGCAATCTTTGAGTCACATCAGAACTGAGCAAACTGCAAAACCGATTCACCAATGCTGTATTCGCCGTATAGCTTTCTCCGCCGTCTTCGTGGATCAAAAGGGAGGAAGCGGAAAAATCGGTATCTTCCAGAATATCTGTCGTTGCGTCATCAATGATATGGTTCGCCAAAGCCTTGCACTGCATGTGGGAGATTTCCTTCAAGGGCGGAAGAAATCTATTTTCCAAAAGAGCAAACAGCAGGAATGACAGACATAGGACAATTAGAAAGAGCAGTATGTATCGGTTCTTATGTTTTCGTCGTTTTTTTCTCATCGGCAGCCCCTCCCTTTGTAATGATATGAACAGAGAAGGGAAAACATGTTTTCATGAAATCCCTCTATTTTGCCCATCTTAAAGAAAAAATAAACAAAGCTTATAAAAGATATCAGACGATATTTGTGAAAATATCTTTCTTTTGCGGCAAAAATTTGTTATAATCAAAAAGAATATTGTTTGTAAAGTGGCGGTTTCTAAATTTATTTTCAACCGCTTGGTAGTGAAAAGGACAAACAGGAGGCTTTATATTATGAGTGAATCTCAACACAGGAGGAAATCCTCGGATGGTTCCGGCAGAAGAACCGGATCTGCCGAAAGAAGAAGCTCTTCGGGCAGAAGCAGTGCGCAGCGAACCAACCATACATCCTCCAGAAATACATCAAACAAAAAAAGGAGAAAGCGAAGAAAGAAGCGCACGGTAAACGGCAGAATTGGGAAAGTATTGCTGGTCGTTGCAGTGGTGATTGGCTTTGCCGTTGCAGGGGCAGTTTTGGGTACGGTCTTCGGTATCCTGCAGAGCACGGATATGCTTAACACATCTGATGTTATGCCGGATTCCTATACCTCTGTCATCTATGATGCGGATGGGGAAGCGGTAGATAAGCTCCACGGCTCGGAAAACCGTGAATATGTGAAGCTTTCCGCTATCACCTCCAATATGCAAAATGCAGTCATTGCCATTGAGGACAGACGTTTTTATGAGCATAATGGCATTGATTTTCGGGGTATTATGCGTGCCATGATGGAAAATCTGAAGTCCGGAGAATTTTCTCAGGGCGCAAGTACATTGACACAGCAGGTTATCAAAAATGAAGTGCTGAATAATGAAAAAAGCATTACAAGAAAGGTGAAGGAGCAGTATCTGGCAGTTTCTTTGGAAAATGCTTTGAAAAAACAATTAGGCTCTAAAGAAGCGGCAAAAAAATATATTTTGGAATTGTATCTGAATACATTTGCGCTGCATCATGGTCTGCATGGCGTGGAATCTGCCGCACAGTATTACTTCGGCAAACACGCAAACGAGCTGACCTTGGCAGAATCCGCAAGTATTGCCGGCATCACCAAGAGCCCTGCCACATATGCGCCGGATGTGAATGAAACAGAAAGCCGTAAACGTCAGCTGACTGTTCTGGATGCCATGCTGGAGCAGGGCTTCATCACCCAGACAGAATATGATGCGGCTGTAGCAGAGGATATTTACGGACACCTGGTTTGCAAGAATAAGCAGGAAGAAGAAGGAAATGCAAATCATAACTGGTTTGTAGAAGCTGCTGTGCAGCAGATCAAACAAGATCTGGTAGAAAAGAAAAACATGACAGAAGCCCAGGCATCTAACCTGATTTATAGCGGCGGTCTGCAGATCCATACGACTATGGACAGCGATATGCAGGAAACAGCGGAAGCTGCCATGAAAAATGACAATCTCTTCCCGGCAGGGGATGGCACGTTGGATGTAACTTATCTGATCTCTGTATTAGATACAGAAAATCCTGACGAAGATAGCAATCAGTCCCATTATGAAAAGAAAGCAACAGTCACCAGTCAAGCGGAAGTAGATGCCTTTGTGGAATCTGTAAAGGCAGAATTGCTGGATGATACCCACACACTGGTTTTGGATAAGCTGACTGTTTCCAAATCTTTGCAGGCGTCTATGGTTATCATGGATCAGAGCAACGGGGAAGTAAAAGCGTTGGTTGGCGGTCGCGGCGAAAAGCCCGGTGATTCTGTATTCAACCGTGCCACACAGGCATTGCGTCAGCAGGGTTCTGCAATGAAGCCTCTGGCAGCTTATGCGCCTGCTATTGATACGGGACTTCTGATGCCCGGTTCTATCATCGTAGACGAACCTGTTACATTCGGCAGCTGGTCCCCTAAAAACTGGGATGGCAAATTTATCGGACCTACTACTGTGCGTAAAGGGATTTGGCACTCTATGAATATTCTGGCAATCAAAGCCTTTAATATGGTAGGTGCAGATACTGCTTATCAATATCTGTTGGATTTTGGATTTACTACGATTGATGAAAGAGATAAAGCGGCTACAACTGCTTTGGGCGGTTTGACGCAGGGCGTTTCTACTTTGGAAATGACAGCAGCATACGCCACCATCGCCAATGGCGGTACGTATTATGAGCCTATGTTCTATACGGTCGTATACGACCATGACGGCAATGTTCTGTTGGATAACAGTGATCAGGAAACACATAGAGTGCTGAAAGAAACGACAGCATTCCTGCTGACGGATATGATGCGGGATGTTATTACAAAAGGTACCGGTACCCAGGCAGCCATCAGCGGCATGAACGTAGCCGGTAAGACCGGTACGACCAACGATACCGTTGACCAGACCTTCTACGGCTATACACCATATTATACAACAGGCATTTGGATGGGCTATGATACACAGAAAGAAATGAAGAATGTAAATAATGCCCATTTGAAGATTTGGAGAACGGTCATGAGTGAAATTCATTCTGATCAGGGATTGAAGAATAAGGAATTTGAAAAGCCGGATGGCTTGACAACACGCTCTTGCTGTGCAGCATCGGGCATGACACCTACAGATTTGTGCAGCAGTGATTATTATGGCTATGGCGTAACCAGCGACTATGTAACTACCGATTTCAAGGGCGGCAGTGGCGGCGGCTCCTGCACCATGCACAAATCCTATACGATCTGTAGGGAAAGCGGCAAAATTGCTTCGTCGAATTGCCCTGCGGACAGCACTATGCAGGTGGTATTGGCAGTAGACAGCAGCGGCAATATCGAAGGCAAGCCTACGACCATCCCTGATGGCAAGCTGGATATCAAGGTGAACGAGACCTGCAATCTGCCCCATACAGGCGGAGCAACGACAGATCCGGAACAGCCGGAAACACCTTCTGATCCGGAAGAAAGCGAATCCAATGGTGGGGTACAGATCCCCGATGATGAGCTTTGGGGCGGCAACGACTTTGGTATACAGTGATAGTTTCTGGATATTGAACTGCGGAAAAGGAATATAAAAGAGAATAAAAAAGGAAGATCCTAATGGATCTTCCTTTTTTTAATATACAAACAAGCTCCTCTAAAAGAGGAGCCTGTTTTCACTGTTCTTTGTTCAACTGTTCCAGTGCGTTTCTTACATTACTGATCTGATTAGAGTCGGGAAATTCGCTGATGATGCGGTTATAATATTTTTTCGCTGTTTCAGAATCGCCATCTTTTTCTGCGATCCTTGCCAGATAGTAGATAGCATCATCTACAAAGTTTTCATTGCTGGTATAATTCAATGCTGTTTCCAGGTAGGTTTTTGCTTCTGTAAAATTGTTGCTCAGGAACTGACTTTTTCCTTTGGTATAGTAAGAATCGGCCGCCTTAGGGTAGGCTGTTGTTTTTACAGAATTATATTTTGCAGTATCCTCTTCGCTAAAGCTTACCGTATCAATGGAATCCAATGTTGTTACACAGGTTTCATAATCGCCATCTGTCATCTGCGCTACTGCAGTTTCTAATAATTCCAGGTTTGCCTGTTTATTTTCTTCGCTGCGCAGTAATTTGTTTTCTTCCTGCAGCTTAGTTAGTTCCGTACGCATATCCAGCACTTCTTCCGGTGTCATATTGGTTTCACCGGCGTAGTTTTCCATCGCCGTTTCCAGTTCCTTAATCTTTGTATTTTTACTTTCATTCAAAGCAGGGACAATCAAAACCAAAATGACAATAGCAGAAACAAAGATACCTGTCAAAAATGCCAGCAGGTCACGTTTTTCCAATACGCTGTTTGTTTTTTCCTTCCGTTTGTAACGGGGGATCGGAGGATTACTGTCTGTTTTTTTCAAGCTGGCCACAGATTTTACTTTTTCCTGTTTCTTCAGGGAAGAAGATGTAGGGGAATTGCCGATCATCTGTGCATAATGCAGGGCAAGAGGATTGCGGATATCTCGTTTCAATACGATATCATTGAAGTGCTGGGCACGTTTGATGTTTTTATCCTCTATACAGCAAAGCGTCATCAAATTATAGGCATCCAGAAAATCAGGATTATTGTCAATGGATTTTTTCAACTGGATGATAGCAAGGTCATCACTGCCTTGTTTCAAATAATTGATCGCTTGGTTATACATACGGATGGCATCGTTGCATTTTTCCATTTCTCTGCCGTTTTTCTGCAGATAATCGATATAGTCGGAGGCTACGTTGCCTTCCGGCAGGATAGATGTGCTGATGATCCAATGCTTCAGGGCATCGCCGATCCGACCTGTTTCGCAATAGATCAGACCAAGCAGGTTTCTTGCTTGTATGTTGTTTTTATCAAAAAGAAGGCTTTGTTCCAGATTTCCTGCTGCGCCGGAAAGGTCTTTTTCCTCCGCCAGGCCAAGGGCTTCGTTATACAAGCGAATGGACGCACTGCGTGCTTTACGGAACACATATACATCGACCCCACAGTCGGGACAAAGGAAGCCCTCGAAAAATTCAAAACCGCAATTCGGGCATTTCATGTCATTCTCTCCTTTATCTTACTCCTGAGGGGGTGTCTGTTTTTTTTCTTTTGCGATATGCTGCAAAATATCCAGCAAATCCTGCATCTGAGAAGGGTGCAGGGATTCTTCGATCTGATCGATCTCCATAATGGGCTGGAATCTACTCAATTCATCTTTAAAATTAAACACGGGTCATTCCTCCGTTTCAAATGCTTCTGTTCGAAATATAGGTTCTCATGGCACCGATCATATAAAGAGAACCACAGCAAAGGATGATACCATCTGCAGGGGTAATGGAAAGGGCTTTTTCGTAAGCGTTTTCAATCTCTTTTTCCGTATAGATCGTACCTTTATGATTGGAAATGGAACGAGCCAGAGAAAATACGTCCAGCTTTCGTTCGTTGTGGGGTTCTGTCAGGATGACAGAATCGGCATAGGGGAGAATATACTCCGCCATTTTGTGATATTCTTTGTCACCCAAAACGCCAAGGATCAGGGTGACTTTTCTGTCCTTGAAATAGATGGAAAGGGATTTCGCCAGTTGTGCGATACCATCAGCATTATGGGCACCATCCAGGATCACCAAAGGATTTCTGCCGCAAATCTCCATTCTGCCTGCCCAATGAGTATTTTTCAACCCCTGACGGATTGCCGCCTCGGAAAGCGTCAAACCTCTTTTTCTGAGAACATTGCAGGCTTCCAGAACAGCCAAACAATTGCCGATTTGATAAGACCCTAATAGGGGCAATTCCAGATTTTCCAAAGACATCGATTTATTTTTAACAGAGAAAACAGTCCCTTCCAATGTTTGCGAAGCGACATCGATCTCTGCATCATTCAAACAATAGAACGGAGCATCCATCTGGTCTGCCACATCCTTCACTATATTATATACTATATCATCCTGAGAATACAACACCACTGGGCAATTTTTCTTGATAATGCCAGCCTTTTCTGCGGCAATCTTTTCAATGGTATCCCCAAGGAAATCCGTATGGTCGATACTGATGGACATAATGAGAGAAAGGAGAG
>JAETUG010000023.1 GCA_021768705.1 Bacillota bacterium | reverse complement strand
TGTTGTAGCGATACAACATTTTCACAACTTTCGTTGCTTCTTTTTAGAAAATAGAAAATTTTGTTTTCTCGATTGACTCTATTTTTGCTTTACTTGTATTCAGTTTTCAAGGTGCAAGTTTTTGTTTGTTGCGGCCCTTTTTGCGACCGCTTAGATATATTATCATGGGAACAACTTGTTGTCAACAACTTTTTTTATTTTTTTCATTTTTTCTTAGACGCAGTGCAGCAAGCCCTTTTTCTCTTTTGTCATCTATTCGACAAAAGAATGGCTCATAATATAAAATTCCTCCTGGCTTGGCTGATGCCTCTTTTCCATTTTCTCCAGCGTATCATCATACACTTTTGCGGCTTCTTCACTGATCGCCATTACCGGGCTATCGAAATAAACCCATTTATGCCCCAAGAGTTGATCAGGAAGCAGCTCTTTCACCAGCATCGCCGCCGGATATTTTCCATCCTCTGTACTGATATTATACTTTTTGCAGCTTTTGAAGCCACAGCTCACATAATTGCTGGGGGCGCCAAATATAACAATGGTGTCATACCCCATTTCCTTTGCCTTTTCAAAAGAATGTTCCATAAGCATTTTGCCATAGCCCTTTCTTTGATACTCCGGCAGGATGCTGATCGGACCGAAGGTCAAAATTTCCTTTTGATTTCTCTCCTCATCCACCAGCTTCGCTTTGGTATACATAATATCCCCTATGATCTCACCATTTAATTCTATCACGAAATCCAGTTCCGGTATAAAATCTTCATGTTCCCGCATGATATGGACCAAATAATGCTCCACACAACCCGGAATGTATTGATTATAAAATGCTTCTCTCGTTATTTTTTCTACCTTTTCGTAATCTGCCCTTTTTTCATTTCGAATACACAGCGTTTCCTTCATTCATAAACCTCCGATAGAAATTCCTACATCCATTCGTACAAAACAATTCTATCCAAATTTTCAAGTAAATATCGTCAATATGAGACGCAGCAGAATATTATTTTCATATAAATAATTTGCTGCATAGGTGTGTTCCATGGCAGCAAAAATTCCATCCAATTTTGCGCTGCATTGAAAAAAGGTCAGCACCATACATCCCATCCAAACAAAAAATAATCCCTTGGCACCGCCCACCAAAAAACCACTAAAACGATTGAAAAAATTCAATATGGGCAATTTGCTGAACAGGTGCAGCGCATTCAGCACCACAGTCACCCCAATATAAATCAAAACAAAAGCCAACACAACACTCAGCACATTCATACAGACATTGGCCAGAAATCCGGCGATATATTCCTTCAAGCTATCCACATCCAACAGCTGATAGATCACAGGATTGTTATTTTCCAGCAAAGCCTCCTTCAGAAAATCCGGCAGGGGCATCCCTTCAATGATCTCCGTTTGGGTAGCCATAGCTCCCTCTTGGATCGCTGTATCCAGCCCCATAGAATTCTGAATAGAACCGGATATTTTATCAAATAAAAAGCTCTCCCGCAAAAACCGTCCCACATAAGGACTGATGAACTTGGATCCGATCAATGCTGCCAGCATGGGCAAAAAACCAAATGCTGCCCGAATGAACCCTTTTCTCCATGCCGCCACGGCACAACCAAAAATCACTGCCACTACAATGGCATCTAAAATCAAACTCATCCATCTCCCTCCTTTTCTTCTATAATAATATAGAAGAAAGGCGGCATACTAAATTTTTTTGCCGCCCATTCTATTCTTCTTATTCTTCATTTTCCGCAGATGGTTCAGCACGATCCCCATCTCCGTTCTCTTTCTGGGTTTTCTCAGATGCGCTTTTCTCCTTTTTCTCCTTGGCATCCTCTGTACTATTTTTCGCAGCTTTCTCTTCCGAAGCATTCTCTTCCTCGGCATTTTCCGCAGGTTTTTCTGTTGTTTCCTCGTTCTGCGCCTTTGTCATATCACAGATCGCAACCTGTTCCTTACTTACCACCATGACTCTGTTCAGTTTTTCCATCGGAATCAAGTCGCTCATATCCGCCGTTGCAGTATAATTCCAGCTTTCATTACCGCTATGGGTCACACCGGTGTAGTTGCGCTCATTGCCCATGACAACTCCTTTTTCAGAAGAAAGCAGATACGTTACGCTTTCCCCCATTTCAAAAGAAGCCTTTTCTTTGCCACCGCCATCCAGCCAGCAAACGGTTCCCTTCGCTCTGCCGTCTTTATCGGCCACACTATCGCCCAGAGCCAAAACGATATACTCCTTGTTTCCTAAAGCTGCCTGGTCAATGGTATTTTCCAGAGGGTAACTCCACAATTCGGAGCCATCACTTCCAATGCCATAAACCGCTTTATCAGAAATGGCTGCCAAGGCACCATTTTTGCGATAGCTTACCACAGGAATGATTTCATCCGGTTTTTCTACTGCCGCAAACATACTGTCTGTGAACTCTTCGCTATCTTCTGCCTTGATATAGAACAGAAGTACACGACCAACAGGAGAAATATCTGTAGTATCCAGATAGCTGACTGCAAACACACGGCTGTCATCGGAAATATCAGAAGAAAGAGGATAAATCCCGCTGCTTTCTTCCACTCGTTCCTTCAAAAGCATCCCCTTTTCATTGTAAATACGGATACGATACGCATTGCCGCTTTTTGTAATCAAAGAAAGATATCCTCTTTCATTCAGGGCAAACTGCACAGGGGAACCTTCCGCCTGCAGATCATAAAGCATACCGTTTCTGTTATAGACACGAACCACCTTGCCGCTCATATCGCCTACAGCAATATACTCTCCTTCCTGCACCAGGGCAGGAGAAGACATATTAAAGGTATCACTCCATTTTTGGTCACCCATGGAAGTATAATATTTCACACCGTCTTTTGTACAAAGCAGAAATTCCTTCCCAAAAACCGCCATCGTTGCCTTGCTGCTGATATCCACCGCCATACTTTCCGTAGGGGTTGTTTCCTCCGACTGGTCTGACTGGACAGTTTCTTTCTGCCCCATCTGGCTCATAAAAGACCGGAACATCCCCTTCCCATAGAAGGTATCGATATAGATGCCCCCTGCCACCAGGCAGACCACCGCCAAGATGCAGACCAACACCGTCAGGCTTTTATTGCTAATATTCAGTTTCATTCTGGGTTTCTTTCTGCCCATTGCCGCCTCCGCTTATTCCTGCAAGTTTCTCTCTACCAGAAACATTGCTCTGTCGTAATCCTCTTTTTTCACATAGATCAGATATTCTGTCTGATGATCGATCATTTTTTCAGTATTGTCGGCAGTCATTCTGCCCCCCACGAAAAAGTCTGCACGGTCAGAAACACGCACTTCATAGGAAATATCAAATTTCCACAGGATATCCCGTACCTCTGCCTGTTTTTTCATATCGAATGTACAAAGCAGTTCTTTTCTGTTCCATATTGTAATCATGGTGATCCCTCCTGATTTTTCATTAGAATCCTTTTTCCTATCATACTATACTCCCGTTTCTTTTGCAAATCTCCCCCACCGCATTTTCATAAAAAATATGTTAAAAAACACCCTGAAAATCCGCTCTTCTGCGGTTTCCAAGGTGTTTGATGGACATTCTTACATTTCTTTTAAATGTTCATACAATGCGATATATTTTTCTGCGGAATTTTCCCAGGAATAATCGCACAGCATGGCGTTTTTCACTACATGACTCCATTCTTCCTTGCCCATGTGATAGGTACGCAGGGCTTCATCTACTGCCCAAAGCAGCCCCCAGCCGTCATAATGCTCAAACAGGAAACCATTTCCCTGTTTTGTTTCGGGATCATAATGCTGAATGGTATCTGCCAAGCCGCCGGTCTTTCTGGCGATAGGCACTGTACCAAAGCGCAGGCTGAACATCTGCCCCAGACCACAGGGTTCAAATTTGGAAGGCATCAGGAACATATCTGCGGATGCGTAGATCTGCTGTGCCAGTGCTTCATCAAAGAAGATATTGGAAGAAACTCTGCCTGGATAGCTGTTCTGCATATTGCGGAAAGCGTGTTCATAATGGCCTTCCCCTGTGCCTAGCAGTACGAACTGCACATCTCTTCTCATAATCTCATCCAGAACAGGTGCTAGGATATCCACACCCTTCTGATCTGCCAGACGGGTAATCATGGCAATCATAGGAACGTCTCGCTGTTCTAAGCCCAGTCTTTCCTGCAGGGCACGTTTGTTTTCCGCCTTGCCCTCAGGATGCTCTGCACTGAAATGCTTTACAATATACTTATCTGTTTCAGGGTTGTTTGCCACAAAATCGATCCCGTTGATGATACCGCAAAGCTGGTGGCTTCTGCTTCTTAAGATGCCATCCATGCCATAACCATATTCCGGTGTCTGAATCTCCCATGCATAGGTTTCACTAACGGTGCTGATATAATCCGCATAGACCAGCCCCATTTTCATATAACTGACAGAATCATAAAATTCCACATTATTGTATACCCAGTCGGGCACGCCCAACATCTTCATAGTATTGGGAGAAAATCTGCCCTGATACTGCAGATTATGGATGGTAAACAGTGTTTTGATCTTGGAATACTGCACTACCTTGCTGTAAATTTCTTTCAGATACATGCAAAGAGGGCCTGTCTGCCAGTCGTTGCAATGGATGATATCAGGATAGAAATCCAGCATTGCCAGCATATCAAGCACTGCCTTGCTAAAGAACGCAAAGCGTTCGTCATCATCCCCAAAGCCATACAGACCGCCACGGCCAAAATAATAATCGTTTTCAATAAAATATACGGGCACATCGCCGGGTTTTACCAGAACTTTTGCTCTCTGTTTGCGCCATTGCAAATGAACATCGAATTCCCCTGCAAGTTCCACGTCATACATTGTTTCGTTTTTGATTGCTCTATGTCGAGGGATCACCACGCGGACATCCACGCCTTTTGCACGTAATGCCTTTGGCAAAGAACCAACAACATCGCCCAAGCCGCCGCTTTTGATAAAAGGCGCCGATTCGGAGGCAACCAGAAGTACCTTCAAACCTTTTTCCATAATTTATCACCTCATTCTTATGATACAATGAAAATTGCCCAACAGCAAGAAAAATTCGTTCAATTTTCTATAAAAATTCACGATTTTTTTAATATATAGAATTTTCCCCGGCTTTATATCTTTTTCTAAAAGTGTTATACTATGATTTGAATTGAAAAATATAGCATACAATATCCATATAGAAAAGAGGTATGAACCATGAACCATTCTATTCCAGAAAGAAAGGATACTGACCCTCGTTTCCATTGGCATATCGAGGATTATTTTAAAACAGACGCCGATTGGGAAGCTGCCTATGCAGCTCTGGAGAAAAGCATCCCCGAACTGACTGCCTTTTCCGGCAAACTGGCTGATTCCGCAGAAACTCTGCTTGCCTGCCTGCAGAAAAATGAAGCCTTGTCCTTACAATTGGATCATGTCTACACCTACGCTTCCATGCGTATGCACGAGGACAGTGCCAACGCCTTCTATCAGGGCATGGCATCCCGGGCAGAAATGCTGCTGATTCGCTATTCTGCAGCCATTTCCTTCCTGACTCCCGAAATTATTGCCATTCCCGAGGAAAAACTTGCGGCATTCCGAAAAGAAAAATCCGCAGATTTCACCATTTATGACCATTTCTTCCATACTCTGCTGCGCCAGAAAGCCCATACCCTTTCTCCCTCCGAAGAAAACCTTTTGGCAAAAACCGCAGAACTGGGGGGCGCACCTCAGCAGATCTTTACCATGCTGAATGATGCGGATATTCGTTTCCCTTCCATTAAAACAGCTGATGGCGAAGAACTTGAGCTGACAAAGGGCAGATATGTGACTTTCCTGGAAAGCCCCGACCGTTCCATCCGTGAACAGGCTTTCAAAAACCTGTATTCCGTATATTCCGGTCAGAAAAACACCATTGCGGCAACCTATTCCTCTTCCGTAAAAAGCGATGTGTTCTTTGCGGAAGCAAGGAAATATGATTCCGCCATGGAAATGGCTCTCTCCGATGATAATATTCCCTTATCCGTTTACGATAATCTGATCGATACGGTCAATCAAAACCTGCCTCTGCTGCACCGCTATGTCTCCCTCCGTAAAAAAGAACTGGGCGTAGATGAACTGCATATGTATGATCTGTATGTACCTCTGGTACCCGATGCAGACGTAAAAATCCCCTATGAAGAAGCAAAAAAAACCGTCAAAGAAGCCTTGTCCGTCATGGGCGAAGCATACAGCGCAGCTTTGGAACACGGCATGGAAAGCGGCTGGATCGATGTTTACGAAAACAAAGGCAAGCGTGGCGGTGCCTATTCCTGGGGCAGCTATGGGGTACACCCTTTCGTACTGCTGAACCACAACGACACCATCAACAGTATGTTTACCCTTGCCCACGAAATGGGTCATGCGCTCCACAGCTTCTTCACCTGGAAAAAACAGCCTTACCTCTACGCAGACCATAAGATTTTCGTGGCAGAGGTGGCATCCACCTGCAATGAAGCCCTGCTGATGGAGCATCTGCTGCATACGACACAGGATAAAACCATGCGAAAATATCTCATCAACTATTTCCTGGAACAGTTCCGCGGCACGCTGTTCCGCCAGACCATGTTTGCGGAATTTGAAAAAATCACCCACAGCATGGCAGAAAAGGGCGAACCCCTCACATGGGAAGGCATGAACCAGATCTATCACGACCTGAACATGAAGTATTTCGGCGAAGATATCGTTGTCGATCCCGAAATTGATATCGAATGGGCACGTATCCCCCATTTCTATAATGCCTTCTATGTATACCAGTATGCAACAGGCTACAGTGCAGCCATCGCCCTTTCCAGAAAGATTTTGAACGAAGGGCAGCCCGCCATCGATGCTTATCTGGATTTTCTGTCCAAAGGCGACAGCGAATATTCCATTGATTTGCTGAAGGGTGCCGGAGTTGACCTTTCCACCGCAGAGCCCATCGAAAATGCCATGCAGCTGTTCAAAGAACTGCTGGATGAATTTGAAACACTTTCATAAACATAACAAAAAAGCCCCGAATCCCTTAGAGGAGTCCCGATAAGAAAACAAAAAAATCGAAAGAAATGCTTGAAATCAAGGTTTCTTTCGATTTTTCTTGTTTGCGAAATGTTTTCTTATTTCGGGACATCCTGGCAGTGAGGCTTAAGAAATCAATAAAAAATTGAAATAATGTTTTCTTAAGCCGCCACTACATTGATTCGGAGCTTTTTTTCTGCGGATAACAGGACTTGAACCTGCACGGGTCACCCCACTGGAACCTAAATCCAGCGCGTCTGCCAGTTTCGCCATATCCGCACGAATAAAAATATTTTAGACCTTCCCTTTACAAAAGTCAATAGAAAGGAAGGCGTTTCAGAACAAAGAAAGCCTGCCGAATCCGACAGGCTTTTCAATGAACCAGGAGGGATTCGAACCCCCGACCCACGGCTTAGAAGGCCGTTGCTCTATCCAACTGAGCTACTGATCCGCACTCACGCAAGCGGGTGATGAGAATCGAACTCACGTGTTCAGCTTGGAAGGCTGACGTTCTACCATTGAACTACACCCGCATAAAAAAAATGAACCAGGAGGGATTCGAACCCCCGACCCACGGCTTAGAAGGCCGTTGCTCTATCCAACTGAGCTACTGATCCGCACTTAACGCAAGAAATATTATGCCATAACGTTTTTTATTTGTCAACAGGTTTTTTCAAACTTTTTCAAGTTTTTTCGAAAAAGAAAAGGCGGAGCGAAATACACCTTTTGCCCCGCCTTTTTTTAATTGATCCGTTTGAAATGGTCTGCGTTCCAATATTCCATAATGGCACCTTCCACTTTGCCATTTTCGATCATCAGGATGCCAAAGGTGGGCAAGCCACCGCCTCTGGGCAGGGAAATGCTGCCTGGGTTAAACATAGCCACTCTGCCGCTACTATCCCAAACAGGCATATGGGTATGACCAAACAGAACCACATCCGCCCCCTGTTCCTCCGCCCAATAGCAAATGGTATCGGGATTCCAATGAACCCGCTGCTTATGGCCATGGGTCAGCAGCAGTGTTTTGCCGCCGGCCCGCACCAGCTTTTTGGAAGGCGTATCTATCCCATAATCGTTGTTCCCTTTTACAAAATGGAAGGGCAGGTTGGGAAATTCCTTCTGCAATTCCAACGCATCCTCGTCATGATCTCCCAAATGGAACACCATATCCATTTTTCCCCCGATCCGTTTCAATACATTTCTGGCATGATCCAGATAGGAATGTGTATCACTTAACACTAAGATTTTCATAAAATCACAGTTCCTTTTTCAGCATCTCTTTCATTTTCCGCAGAGCCTTACCCCTGTGGCTGATGGCATTTTTTTCTTCAGAAGAAAGCTCTGCCATATATTTACCTTTTTCGGGCACAAAGAAGATAGGGTCATAGCCAAAACCATTTTCGCCTTTGGCTTCGTAACCGATAATACCTTCTACGGTGTCATAGCTAACCAACCTTCTGCCATCGGGGAATGCTGCCGCAATGCAGCTGACAAAACGAGCCGTTCTCTGTTCTTCCGGCACTCCCTTCAGTTTTTCAAAAATCGCTTTGAAGCGTTCCGGATAAGGGGTATCTTCCCCCATGAAGCGGGCAGAGTAGATGCCAGGTGCCTTATCCATGTAGTCGATCTCCAGACCGGAATCATCGCTCAATGTGATCTTGCCGCAAACCTCCATGATCTGTACCGCTTTTTTCATGGCATTTTCTTCAAAGGTCGTGCCATCTTCCACCACATCGATATGAATGTCTGCATCCTCCATAGAAATCACTTCCACATCCATATCTGCCAGAATGGCATTGATCTCTTTGATCTTGCCTTTATTTTTTGTTGCAAAAATGATCGTTTCCATTTTTTCCTCCTCAGTTCAATTCCAAGCCGCCCAAGGCTTCTTTCTGAAGCTCCTTCAGCTTCCCTGCAGCCTTTCTGCCCAGAGTCAGCAATTCCAGCAGCTGTTCCTGAGTGAAAGTCCCATGCTCGCCGGTACCCTGCACCTCTACAAAATTGTCTTCATCGGTCATAATGATATTCATATCCACTTCCGCCGTGGAATCCTCTTCATAGCAAAGATCTGCCATTGCCACACCATCCACCACGCCAACGCTTACAGCGGAAATATATCTGTGCAAAGGCATTTTTTCAATGAGCCCTTCGTCCAAAAGCTTTTGACAAGCCAGTGCCAGTGCCACAAAGCCCCCGGTAATGGAAGCCGTTCTGGTGCCACCGTCTGCCTGGAGCACATCACAGTCCACAGTGATGCTTCTTTCCCCCAGTTCCGTGAAATCCACTGCTGCCCGCAACGCTCTGCCGATCAGTCTCTGAATCTCTGTGGAACGCTGGTTCAGCTTCAGCTTATTGATGTCTCTTTTATTTCTGGTGGCTGTTGCCCGGGGCAGCATGGCATATTCTGCTGTTACCCAACCTTCCCCACTGCCTTTTTTGAAGGGAGGCACGCTCTCCTCTACAGAAGCATTGCACAGCACCTTTGTATTGCCCCATTCTATCAAAACAGAACCCTCTGCGTAGCGGGTGAAATCCTTGATGATCTTCACAGGACGCAGTTCGTCTACTTTTCTGCCGTCAAAACGATTGATCGCCATATTCTTTCCTCCTTACATTTTCCTTAAATGATAGTATATCATAAAATTTCCCGAATATATAGAAAAACCACGGCAAAGCCGTGGTTTTATTTTTATCTTAATCCATATTCAAATGCTTCTTCGATGGCATCGGCTATCGCCTTAGCAATGGTATTCTGATATGCCGCCTGGTTGATCTTCAGGGCATCACCGGGATTGCTGATAAATAGCGTTTCCACGATGACCGTAGGCACTGTGGTCCCATTCAGGATCAGCAGGTCTGTACGGTGCTTCGTACCACGGTTATTGTTTCCTGTTGCTCGAACGATACTGCTCTGGATCAGCTCTGCCAGCTTCTGACTGGTCAGACCAGAGCCGGTATCATTGGAATGCACCTTATATAATACCTCTGTACCGTTTGCCGTTGCAGAACCGGAATTCATGTGGATGGAAACCATGGCATCGGCAATGGCATTGGCAGTCTGGGCTCTGCTGTTGTTGGAAGGATAAACATCGCTGTTTCTGGTCACATAAACTTTGATGCCGCTGCCCTCCAGCTGCTGTGCCACCTTCTGCATGATAGTTAGGTTCATGTTCTTTTCGATGATGCCATTGCCGCTGGCACCGGGGTCGCTGCCGCCATGGCCTGCATCCAGCAGCAGGACTTTATCATACACATCCTGCGGATTTTTCACAGAAATGATATATCTGTCCCCATCATCCTTGATGCTGTAGCAGCTGATACGGCTCTGGTTGAAGCGCAGGGTCGTTTTTCCGCCATTGGTGGAGATCTGGATATTTTTGATCACATCATCACCGATCTCATAAGTGCCGTAACCGTAAATATCCTCATAATCTCCGGGAAGCACTACATCTACGTATCCATTCAGATAATTGTCGTTGATCTTCACACTGTCTGTATTGATCTTTTCTTCCTTCTGCAGATACAACACATCTTTATTTGCATCATAAGACATATTTTTCATAGTGGAACGATAGATCTGCAAAGTCATACTGTCGCTGTCGGTGGTATAGCTGTATTCCGTCAGATCCCCCACCTCGAATACGATACGCAGTGTGGTTTCGTTGAACATGGCCGTTCTGCCCGCTGTTACAAAATCCAGTGCCTTCACATCCAGGGTGTTGTCCAATTCGGAAATCGCATTCGGAATATCCACCACAATACGGTTGGGATTTGCCAAGGTAGATACACTAACGCCCAATGCGCTGTCCCCTTCGATTTCGATGACATCCTTATTTGTATTTGGGTTATGTCTCATGGAAATGTTGTCCACCGTCACCTTGCTGAAGGTAATATAAACCTTTGTTTTATCTGCGCTCTGGGTTACTTCATATTTCTTTTTGCTGTTCAAATCCAGCACCACACGGGTATAGACAGAGCCATCCTCCGCCGTATGCTGAGCCGTTCTCACCGCAGAAACGATGGAACTGTTTGTCGCTGTGATATTGCTTGCCAGCCCACTCTTCGTTCCATAGAAATCCAGAACGATTTTGTTATCCGCTACCAGAATTTCCTCATAGGAAGGAATGGCACCGTTCGCCTGAATGGTGAAAGTCTGTCCTGCTGTTTTGCTGGCAGGTACATTCACCTTATTCAAAGTCACATAATTGATATTTGGTGTAGTAGGTGTATTTGGTGTAGTGGGCGTTGTAGGTGTAGTTGGTGTAGTTGGTGTCGTAGGCGGCTTTGTGGTTTCCTCCTTTGTGGAAATAGAAACGGTTCGGCTAGGGTCGTCCCACGTAATATTCAAATCCAACGCTGTAGCCAGTGCCCGAACAGGGAGCATCGTTCTGTCATTGACGATCATAGGAGGCACATCCATGGTAAATGTTTTCCCATTTTTAATGCCTGCGGTTTTATTGATCTCAAACACCAACGTATAGTCATCATTCACCACATACACCTGCTGAGCCTCTTCATTCCAGACCACTTCGCAGCCCAGTTCCTGGGCGATCTGGCGCATGGGCAGCATGGTTCTGCCATCGATGGCAACCGCCGGCATATCCTTGGGCGTCATCTTTTTCCCATCGATCTGCACAACGATCTCCTTGGCATTGTATGTATGATTTTTTCCGTTATAAAATAGGTTCATGCTGACATTCGCTGCATAAGCCGTAACAGATGATAACATCCCCACAGCCATTGTTGTCAGCAGGAGCCGTTTCCACTTACTTCTCATCGTGTATTCCTCCTGCTTCATTCTTATATAAAGTATGTTTCGACACATTTTATCCTAGTTTATTAGTATAACAAATTTTGTCGAAATGAAAAGAGACTTTTTCATTTTGAAAGAAAATCTTAATTTTTAGTCGAAAAAAATCCATCTGTTGTTCCCAACAGATGGATTTTCTAATCAATTTTTCATATTCAATCTTCCTGTCCCTGCGCTCTCTTGTCAAAGGCTTTCAGCTTTTTCATAACCTTGCCATGAACGCTGTTTGCAGGAAAATTGCCAGCCTTATTCTTCTTGCCTGCAGGAGTGCCCATCAACAGTTCGATGCCTTCGTCGATATGGGAAATGGGATAAATATGGAACACGCCTTCCTTCACCGCTTCCACCACTTCCTCCTTCAGCACCAAGTCCTTCACATTGGAAACAGGGATGATGACCCCCTGGGTGCCTGTCAGGCCCCGTTTTTTGCAAAGGTCGAAGAAGCCTTCGATTTTGTGGGTCACACCGCCGATGGCCTGAATCTCCCCTTTCTGGTTTACGGAGCCGGTCACCGCCAAGTCCTGACGAATGGGCAGTTCGGAAAGGGAAGACAGGATACAGTACAACTCCGTACTGGAAGCACTATCCCCATCGATGCCGTTATAATTCTGTTCGAAGCAGACACGGCAGCTCAAAGACAGAGGGAAATTCTGCGCATAGGTCTGCCCCAAGAAGCCGGTGATGATCTGTACGCCTTTATCATGGGTCTGTCCGCTCATACGGGCTTCCTTTTCGATATTGACGATACCGGATTTGCCCACATAGGTGGTAGCTGTGATGCGGGAAGGATTGCCAAAAGCATAGCTGCCCATATCCAGCACAGCTAAGCCGTTGATCTGACCGATCTCTGCCCCTTCTGTATCGATCATAATCACGTTTTCCTCCAGCATTTCATCCAGCTTTTCTTCATACAGTTTCATCCGCTGTTCTTTTTCGTAAATGGTCTTTTTGATATGCTCCGCCGTTACCAGCTCCGCCCCCTCCAGCTTCGCCCATGTGACTGCTTCACAAAGGATCTCCGCCAGATGGTTGAAACGAGTGGAGAGCTTATCCTGCCGTTCTGCCGTACGGGAGGAATATTCCACAATCGCACAAACGGCACTGACATCAAATTCCATACTCTTTTCCCGATCCACAAAACGCTTAATGAACTGAGCAATCTTCTGGATATTTTCATCGGTACGGGGCATTTCATAATCAAAATCTGCCCGAATCTTGAAGAATTTATCAAATTCCTCGTCGTAACTGTTCAGCACATCATAATAATAGCCACTGCCGATCATGATGACCTTGATCTTCGCAGGAATAGGCTCCGGCTTCAGGGTAGGTGCCACCACTGCCCCCATCTGCTCCCGAATGGAATCCATCATGATCTCTTTTGTCTTGATGACACGGCGCAAAACCTCCCATGCTTGGGGGGTAGTCAAAATATCCTGCGCCTGCACGATGAGATAGCCGCCGTTGGCTTTATGGAACAGACCGCTTTTGATTTTCATAAAATCCGTAGTCAGGTTACCAAACTCGCTGTCATATTCCACTTCCCCCACCAGATTGCTGTAGGTAGGATTGAACGTCACTACCACAGGTGCGCCTTTGCTCTTGCTATGGTCTACGATTAGGTTAACCTTATATTTCAATGTCACATCTTCCGCAGGCTTTTTCCCCAGCATCGGCAGCAAAGATGCCAGACCTTCCTCGCCATCCTCTTCATCTTCGAAGAACTGATCGATATTTTCCAGCACATCCTCCTGCACATCATTGATATAGGAAATGACTCTTTCGTAAGCCTGATATTTTTCCTGCACCACATTCACATGATGCCCAATGGCAAACATGCCTGTTTTATAATCCAGCTGGTCCATCTGCCGCTTGGATTCCTTATCCAAATCTCGCAGCTCCCGCATGATGGTGCCGGCCTTTTCCTGCACCATCTGAGAATTTTTTTCCACGATCTCTTTTGCTTCTTCAGATAGCTCATCGTAATCCTCTTCGCCCACAGGCTTCCCCTCCACCACAGGCATGAAGAAAATGCCGGAATTGGTGGTTTTCACCTGAAAATCATATTCTGCCGCCATTTTGCTCATTTCATCCATGAGGGCATCCCGTTTTTCATCAAAAGAACGGAGCAGCGTATTTTTCTGGGCATCGTAATCATCGGTACGAAAGGCTTTTTGCAGTTCTGTTTTGAACAGCTGCACCAGCTCCGCCATATCTTCCTTGAACTGCTTGCCCATGCCTGCTTCAAAACGCAGGGCAAGGGGGCTTCTGGGGTTCTGGAAATTGTAAACATAGCACCAGTCGTAGGGCACATCCTCTGTTTCTGCCAGCTTTTCCGTACTGCTGCGGGCATAGGTGGTCTTGCCTGTACCGGAAGGGCCTGCCATATAAATATTGTATCCCTTCATCTTCACCGCCAGACCAAAATCAAAGGCCTTCACTGCCCTGTCCTGCCCGATGACCCCCTCCAAGGGAGTCAATTCCGCAGTGGTCTGAAAATGCAATTCATGGGGGAAACAGTCTTTTTTCAGCTTTGTATAGTCCAATTCAAAAGGTTTCGCCAATTTTTTCATCTCCTTTGCAGAAAACGCTGAAATGCCATCCAACATCTCAGCGCCCCTAGTTTCATACAAATTTATCAGTCTTTTAAGGTTTCTTCATAGTTTTCATAGAAGGGAAAATATTTCCACATAATGATGGCATCTTCCTTGGTATCCGGATAATAATTCTTGCGGATGCCCTCTGCCTTGAAGCCGTATTTATGATACAACGCCTGTGCGGGGGCATTGCCCATACGCACCTCCAGAGTAATGCCGATCATTTCTTTTTCCAAAGCCACTTCGATGAGCTTTTCCATCAACATACTGCCAATGCCTTTGCCCCGTACTTCTTCCAATACGCCTACATTGGTGATATGGCCTTCCGTGATGACATGCCACATACCGGCATAGCCTACAATCTTCCCATCCATCACCGCTACATAATAGATAGCCATGAAATTTTCTTTGACTTCTCTTTCAAAATCAGCACGGGTCCAGGGAATGGAAAAGGTCGCCTCTTCCAGTTCCATCACACCGTCGATATGTTGTTCCGTCATGGGGATAATTTCGATCATTGTCCCTGTTCCTCCTTCGCCAGGCGTTCTTCTCTTTCTCTTTCCGCCTGGGATTTTCTCAAGTAGATCAGTTCGAACTGGTCTGATGGCTTTGCCATGCCTTCTTCTGCCAGAATACGCCCCAATGCTGCCACCGTTGCCGCCCGCTGCATATTGCAGTAGGCAGGGGCAAAGAGGAAATCGGGGTTCTGCTCCAGTCTTTCTCTATGCACAGGCACGCCGTCCCCCAGGAAAATGACTTCACTTTCGAACATTTCCGCAATTTCAATGATACTGTCGATGGAATCTGCCATATGGTCTGTCAGGCGGATCAGCTTGCCGTCCTCCCACATATAGAAAGCGGCATAGACCTGATTTCTTCTGGCATCCATAATGGGGCAAATAAATTTATTTGTTTCAAACACATTATATGCCAACGCATCCAATGTGGGAACGGCGACCAAAGGCTTGTCCAAGGCAAGGGCAAAGCCCTTTGCCGTAGCCGCACCGATTCTCAGCCCTGTGAAGGAGCCGGGGCCCGATGCACAGGCGATGCAATCGATGGTAGACTTATCTGTTTCCGTCCGCTCAATGATCTCTGCGATCATGGGCATGATGGTCTGGCTGTGGGTCAGCTTATAATTCAATGTAAATTCCGCAATCAGTTTATCATCCTCCACCAGAGCAGCACTGGCTGTCTGCCCAGTGGTATCGATACCTAAAATTTTCATGCTTCCCCCTCCTGTCTGATGGTGATACAACGATAATCGTCATCCTTGGTATAATCTTTTTCCACGGTGATCCAGATGGCGTCTTCAGGGATCAGGTCTTTCACCAGTTCTGCCCATTCCACCAGACAAACGCCCTCGCCGTAAAAATATTCTTCATAGCCTGTGTCCTCCATTTCCTCCTCACAGGAAATGCGGTACACATCGAAATGGTATAGGGGGAGTCTGCCTTCGTATTCATTCACGATGGCAAAGGTAGGGCTGGTCACATGCTCTGTGATACCCAGGCCCTTGGCAAAGCCCTTGGTAAAAACGGTTTTGCCAACGCCCAGATCACCGCTCAGGCAAAAAATCTGCCCTGCTTTGGCTTCCCGTCCCATCTCTTCCCCCAGGGCTTCTGTTTCCCCGGGGTCGTATGTTTCGATTCTTTTCTTCATAGTCTCATCCTCAATAAATAAAGAGTGCTGTCACATCTGTATCCAAAACCCGTGCATTCTTGCCGTCGAAATAGCACAGATCACCCAGACCTTCGTTCACATCGTAGCCGCTGATATAAGTCAGCTTGCCATTGCCTTTATACTGGAAAGCAAAGGCATTTTCGTCAATAACAGTTTCTTCTTTCCCATCCCAATCTCTCAGCTGACCATTGCCTGTAGTGCTGTCCGCATTGGCAATATAGTATACAGCATCATCGGCATACTGCACGCCGCAGGCACCGGGGATCGTTGTTTCGCTGCCTGCCATAGCCAGTGTGCCTTCGCCATCGGCATAATCATAGTAATAGAACAGGTCACTGCCCACGAAAGCAAAGTTTTCTACATTCGTTGCCACAGCCTGGGCTTCTGCCGCTTTGCCCATCTCCATTTCCATCAGGATATTTCCCTCTGTATTGGGGTCGCTTGTCAGGTAGGCTGCCTTTTTGCCATCGGCAGAAATCTTCATGGTATCAGGCTGTACCTTATATCCTTCCAATGCTTCCAGATTGCCTGCTATATCTGTCAGGAAGGTTTCCACACCGCCGTAGGACAGGGACATATAGTAAATATATTCCACCATATCCAGACCACCATCCAGGACAGACAGTCTCAGTGGGGTAAATTCCTTTGCTTTATAGCCGATCACATAGGGTCTGTCGTGTTCCACACCAATGGCAGAAATCACGTTATCTGCCACCAATACACTTTTGCCGCCTGTCAGTACATAACATTCCTGCAGCAAAGGTGCAAAGCCTTCGCCATTGGCTGCCGCTTCACGGATGGCATCTCTCTGCAGCTTCTTTTCATAAGCTTCGCCATCGGCCTCTGTCAGGGCTGCATCGGATTCTGCCATGTCGTCTACGATGATATCGCTGTACAAAACAATCTCATCGGGTGTTTTGCAGTACAGGACATCTTTGCCGTTGGGCATCATTTCCATGGTATAGATATTTTCCGCCACCAGCGCAGGTTCTGTTCCATCAAAGGCATAGCTGTAAAGGTTATAGCCTTCCGCCGCTTTTGCCACAAAATACAGGATACCGCTCTTTTCCGCCATCGCATATGTTTCCGCCGTATCTGTCAGGGGCAGGGCATTGCCTTCCTTTACCACTGTGGCATTCAACATGTTATAGGCATCGATAAATGCCAGATATTTGCCATCACCGCTGAGGGCATAAACTTCATTTTCCAGATGAATGCCATCCGCAATGGCGCGTGCCTCTGTGCCATCAAAGGTACACAGCTCCATAGCTTCGTCCTTTCCTTTCAGATAAGCGACCACTTCACCATTTTTGCTTGTCATATAATCATAGACATTGCTGTCGATCTGCTCTGCTTCCGCAGAAGGGTTCTTTGTATCCTTTCGGTACAGGTCAAAGGCACCTGTTTCATCGATATTATCGGCGTAATATGCCCAATGACCTTCTTCTGTGCAGCTTGCACCCCAGGCTGTATAGAAGTAGTGGTAGGAACCGCCTTCGCTGATGCCTTCCTGCAGCAGATAAGGGTCATTTTTTAGGTCATAGAAATACAGGTCATTATCCTTGGCATACAAAACCCCCGTATCCTGCACGCTGCTGCCGCCGGGAAGCATCCAGCAATATGCCAGAAGCCCAATAAATACCGCCAGCCCCACGATGATGCCAACGATATTGCTGCCTTCCTTTTCTGCCTTCTTCTTTTTTTCAGAAACCGATTCGGCTGTCTCTTCTGCCGCCGCAGGTGCTTCTTCCTCTTCCGTGGGCTGTTCCGCCGTAGCCTGTGTTTCCTCTTCTATTTCCGCAGGAGCCGGTTCTGTTTCCACAGTTTCCTGTTCTAATTCCGTTTCCAGTTCTTCTTTCTTTTCCTGTTCATCCATTTGTGGCGTCCTCCTCATTCATTATGATTTATGATTAAAAATATCTGTTCCAGATCGCCAAAGCAACACGCCCTATGCTTTTGGTGTTCTTTACCGCCTTTCGGTTCCGTTTTTTACGGGTTTGTTTCTTTTCCTCTTTCAAAGCCTGCTTGACTGCTTTTTTCGCCGCCCCTTGCAAAGCTTTCTGGGTTACTTTTTTCTTTTCGCCGGGCAGTTTTTTCTTCAGATCCAATGCTTGTTTCCCAGTCTTGACTGCTTTCAGCCCCATCCGGGCTGCGCTGATGCCTGTTTTCACCTTCGGACCCATAAAATGCCCCCTTCCTTGTAGTGTTTGATACATCTATATAGTATAACAAATCATAGACCCAAAGTCTACTCTCTGAATTATTAACGAATTGTTACAATATTTGAATTTTTCATGAAAATTTAATTTACAAATCCGTATTCTTCCATTATAATACTTTTTGGACAAAAAAAGAGAAAGGTGAGAGACCCCACGTATGATTGAAGAGCAAAAGCATGAAGAAAATCAGAAGCATTTCCTGACGCTTCATATTTCTCATAAAGGCCAGCAGAAAACACTGCATTTCCGTATTCGCCATGCCGCAGCCATTTGTGCAGCAGCAGCGGTTCTTGTGGGCGGGGTGGTTTTCTCCGTTGGCGCTTATCAGAAAACAAAAACAGACCTGCAGACTTCCGAAGAACAGCTCCTGGAAACAGAACGGGAAAACCGTAAGCTGGAGCAGAGAGCGGAACTGCTGCAGAACGAAAATAACGAATATACAGAAAACATCGATGCCATTCAGAACAAGACCACTGAACTGGAACAGAAGATGAACGAGATCCAGACTGTAAAGGATGACCTTTACGATCAGATCAACAGCATGAGTCCTTCCGATTCCTCTTCTGCTGCCCTTACAGCAGTGACGACTGCTCTGGAAACCCCTGATGTTGCCCCTACTTTTACAAACATCATCAGCACATCCTATAACAAGGCATCTACTCTTTCCGCACAGCTGGATAAAATGAATGCTATGATGGATGAAACGGGCGTTTCCTTCACTTCCGTGGCAACAGATGTCACATATGCGCTGGCTTGCCAAAACAACATCCCCACAGGCTGGCCTGTGGAAAGCAGAATCGTTTCCACAGAATTCAACCCCGATGCTGACCCTTCCATCAGTGACGGCAGAAAGCATTATGGTATGGATATCTCCACCCAAAGCCAGATCATCCCCATCTCTGCCACTGCCGCAGGCACAGTCACAACCGCTACATTCCACCCCGAATTCGGTTTCTATGTTGTGATCGATCACTATAACGGCTTCACAACCTTGTATGCCCACTGTACGGAATTGAACGTAAACGTTGGCGACAAAGTCAAACGAGGTGATATCATCGGCACCACAGGTACCACAGGTATGTCCAGCGGTATCCATTGTCACTATGAAATTCAGCTGAACGGTGTCTATCAGAACCCCAGAGATTATCTCGGCGAAGAATAAAAAAAGAACCTCAGTTCCAATAGGAGCTGAGGCTCTTTTTTTATAAGCGGATGCCTTTGTCCTCTACAATTTTCCTGCCTTCCATGCCGTTTGTTGTTGTAACGATCATTTTTCATTCCTCCGAATCGTTGGTCAAATCTCCATTTCCGCTGACGGAGATAGCTTCTCCCAAATGTTTCGGTGCCGGCTGCAGCCATGCGCTGCAGAAATCCTTGGCTCTCGCCAGCATTTCCCGTAATTCCCGATACATTTGCCCGTGATAATTCACATCCAAAGCAGCCACACCATAAGCCTCCAAACCTAGTTTTTCCGCTACATACAATGCCCTGGGCAGGTGATATGCCTGAGTCACAATGATAACCTTTTTCGCACAGAACACATCCCTCGCCCGATACATACTGTCATACGTAGAAAAGCCAGCATGATCCATGAAGATATCTTCGGAGGGGATGCCCTGTTCCATGGCGAAATCCTTCATGGTATTCACTTCATCATATTCCTTCCGTCCATGGTCGCCGCTCATCAAAAGCTTCTCCGCAACCCCTGCTTCATACAATGCGATGCCTGTTTTCAGCCTGTCCTGCAGCATCAGGCTTGGCGTACCATCCTCTCGTACCCCGCAGCCTAAAATCAGGATACAATCTGCATCCAGCCCTGCCGCTTCTTCTTCCGAGAGAATTCGCTCTTCCGTATGATTTTTCATGTGGGAACTCAGACCAAACACCAGTAAAATCCCAATAATGCCAAGGCAAAACAGGCATAAAATGACCCGTTTCGCCCATATTATCCTCTTTTCCATACGATTCACATCCCTCGAATCTCTGCACCAAAGGGGGTCAATGCCAGCATGGCAAATTTAAAATGCTGCAGACCAAAGGGGATACCCACAATAGTCAGACAACAAGTGATCCCCATTACCACAGAAACCAACGCCAATTCTACACCGCAAAGAAGCACCCAAATCACATTTAAAATAACAGAGCCGGAACCCATATTGCCGTAATAGATCTTTTTACCAAAGGGGCAGAGGGCCATCCTTGCAAATTTGAAGCACTGGGTCCCAATGGGGATACCAATGATGGTGATGCAGCAAAGACACCCTGCCAAAAGCCAACCGATGGCAGAGATCAAACCGCCAAAAATCACCCATAATACATTTCCTAAAACCTGAAATATGGACATGGTCATTCCTCCTTACTTTTCCTCTCGATAAAAGGCTACGGTTTTTGCATAATCCTCCATTCCCAGAGCTTCTTTTCCTTTTTCCGAAAGGGCATACACGCCTTTTTCCACCCGCTGAAACCATTTATCGTAATTTCTGCTGAGGATACCGATACAATCCTCCATGCCTCTTTCCCGAAGGACCGCCGTGGAAACCTGTCCTTCCCGTTCCAGAATACAGGCCAAACGAATGCTTTTTTCCCGAAAGGCTGTGATGATCTTTCTTCTGGTCATGCCACCCACATTCACATCCATCTGGCGGTTTTCCATCTCTGCCTGCACTTGTTCCCGCTTCTTGCGGTTTTTCCAAGCCAAGCTGTCGGAAGGCTCCAGCACCACATCCACCGTCTGCAAAGGGCTATCCAACGCCACCGTCAGCAAGCCCAGCTCCAGCCGTTTCAGCAGCCGCAGCATATCCTTCCATGCCTTTTCCCGATGTCCCTTTTTCGGACGGGGAATGGCAACGAAAACCTGCTCCGTCAAGCTTTGCCGCTCCAATGCCTGATAGACCAGCTTCAGGTTGAAGGCTTTTTTCAGCTCTACCACCACCAACTGCCCGTCTTTCACCGCAGCGATATCGCAGTGCTTCACCTCTGCCTGCACTTGATAGCCTTCCTCCTCCAAAAAGGCACGGATAGGTGCATAAAGGTCCGTTTCCTTAAATTCTGTCATCTTGCTCTCCTGTCACGCAATCATTCCTGCGCCATAAAGGCTTCGATCTCCTCTATCGTTTTCACCATGGCGGCAGTCATCACTTCATTGCCTTCTTCCGTCACCAGTACATCATCCTCGATACGAATACCGATCTCCCATTCTTCAATATACAGACCCGGTTCCACCGTCAGAACCATACCGGGCTCCAAAATACGGTCACCATATCTGCCCACATCGTGGGTCTCTGCTCCAAGGTAGTGGCTTACACTATGATAATAATATTTTGCCACATCTTCTCTTGTGTCGACCAAGCCGATTTTCTGCAATGCTTCGAAATAATGGTCTTTCAGCAGTTCATTCAAGTCGGCAAAGGGCACACCCGGTTTGATGGCGTCAATGACCTTCTGCTGTCCTTCTAAAACGATATTATAGACCAGCTTCTGCCGTTCTGTGAATTTTCCATTGATCGGGAACGTGCGGGAAATATCCCCATTGTACCATTCCCATTGCGCCCCTGCATCAATCAGAAGCAACTCTCCGTCTGCCACGGGCTGATTGTTTGCCACATAATGCAGAATCGTCCCTCGTTTGCCGCCGGCGGCGATGGTCTGGAAGGCCTTTTCCCTCACACCGTTTTTCATCAGCATATAGTCATAGGCAGCTTCTACTTCGTATTCCTTCATACCTGCCTTAGCCGTTTTCATCATGGCTTCAATGCCCAAACGGGTGATATCCATAGCTTTCCGCATTCGTTCCAGTTCCCAGTCCTCTTTGATGAGGCGCATTTCGCTAAAGGCCTGATAAAGGTCACCAAAGACCATCTGGGGTGCATTGCGGCGTACCTTTGCCGCAAATTCCAGTGCGGGGGACAGTGCATCGTCCCATTCCCGATTTTCCATATCCAGCCACAGCTTTTTGATGCCGTTCTTGAAAATATAGGATGCAAAATCGCCTTCGAATTCGTCGATCCAGCCAATGTTTTCAATGCCGCTGGTCTCTCTTGCTTCTTCCGCCGTCATGTTGGCGCCGACCCATTTTGCCATCACGCCATTATCTCTGGGGATATAAAGGGTTTCCTCTACGCCGGTTCTGGTTTTCGCCAGAAACAGGATACAATCCTCCCTGTCGATGCCCGTTGCATAGTAAAAATTACGGTCAGGAGAAAAAGGATACTTCTCATCCCCTCTTTTAAAAGGAGCCTTTCCCGCAAATAACACTGCCGCCGAAAACATTTCAATCCGATTCAGCAGTTTTTCTCTGTTCTTTTTGAATGCTTCTTTCATCTCTTCACTGCCTTTCGCCACAAAGATACCATATTTTAAAGAAAGATGTTCTTCTTTTTTCTAAATACTTTCTTACGATTTTCTTATTTTTTCCTATTTTTATTCTTCGATCAGGAATCCCTTGCCTTCAAAGAATGCCTTCAGTTCTTTTTTATCTGTGCTGACTCTGCCCTGCACCGCATCAGGCTTACCGCCGCCCTTACAGCCAAAGGGCTCCTTCATCTCATCCGCAAAGGTACGCGCATCCTTTTCCGTACTCAACAGCACAAAAGCAAAGCCTTCCCCGTTTTTAGAAAACACTGCTGTGCGTTTCGCACCTTTTTTCAGCAGCAGATCTGCAAAATGGGTCATGTCCTTGCTGTTCAAGCCATCGCCGAAAAAGAGGATATTTTCTGTACCCTCTGTCACCTGTTCCGCTTTCTGAGTGAAGTATTTCCATTTCAACTGATTCAATGTCTGGAGCAGTTCATCTCTTTCTGCCAACAGGTTCTTTACCGCCCCATCTGCCTTCACCCCAGGTACGGAAAGCAGGCGTCCTGCTTCATTTGCCACATCATTTTTCTTCCGATAATCCTGCAAGGCACGTTTGCCGCAAAGAAGTTCTAATCTTGTGCCGCCTTTATAATTCTGGGCACCGATGATTTTGATCTGACCGATCTCCCCTGCCAGTTTTACATGGGTGCCACAACAAGCACAGCAATCGTATTCCCCTACATTAACAATACGCACCTGTCCTTCCAATTCCTTTTTACTGCGATATTCCAGTGCATCCAGTTCTTCCTTAGAAGGATAGCGGATGCCCACAGGTGCATTGATCCAAATGGCTTCGTTAGCTTTTTCCTCCAGCCAAGGCAGGTCTGCATCGGGGATCTTCGTATTCAGATCGATGGTGATGCTCTCCTTGCCCATGTGGAAACCAACATTATCGCAGCCATATTTCCTGCAGATGACACCGCTGAGGATATGCTCGCCGGAATGGTTTTGCATCAAGTCAAAGCGGCGTTCCCAGTCAATCTCCCCTTCCACTTCTGCCCCAACTTTTAGGGGCTTATCTGTCGTGTGGGCAATGATATCGTTTTTTTCATGGACATCCAACACATTTACACCGCCCAGTGTCCCCATATCCGCAGGCTGTCCGCCCCCTTCGGGGTAAAATAAAGTTTTGTCCAGAATCACTTGATAGCCCTGTTTCTCTTCTGTGCATTCCAGCACCTTTGCGGTAAATTTTGTTGCGTAAGCATCCTGATAATATAATTTTTCGGTCATGCCGTTCTCCTCCGTTTCCAAATAGTTTCTACCGACCAGTATACCATGTTTTAGGCATAGAAGAAAGCGGTATGCACAAAGTACATACCGCTTAAAGACATCCAACTTATGAAATTGCAGACGAAGCAAATTATTTATCAACAGAAGGAGCTTCGTCATCCATCCATTTCATCAGACCGCCCATTTCAGCGTCTTTATCCCAAACATATTTCTTTGTTTCGGAAGCGATTACGCCACTCAGACCGATCAAAGCAATACAGTTGGGGAATGCCATACATGCATTCAGTACGTCAGCTACGTTCCAAACTACGTCCAGAGCAGCTACACAACCTACCAGTACAACCAGTGTCCATG
>JAETUG010000004.1 GCA_021768705.1 Bacillota bacterium | reverse complement strand
TATGTTTAACATCAGTCCGATGGCTATCATGTTTGTCCACATAGAACTGCCCCCGTAGCTGACAAAAGGTAATGACATACCTGTGTTCGGTAGGATGCCGGTGGCTACGCCTGCGTTTACAAAAGTCTGGAACGCAAACATGCCGGCGATGCCTGCTGCCAATAACTGGCTGAAGGTATCCCTGGCCGATATTGCTATTACTATACACCGAAAAACGATAAAAAGCAATACGGCTAGGACAAATATACATCCGAAGAATCCAAATTCTTCCCCGATGACGGAAAAAATGAAGTCGTTATGGGGCTCCGGCAGATAGCTCAGCTGATTCAAGGTGCCATGGAAGAGCCCCTTCCCGATCAGCTGGCCGGAACCGATGGCAGAGATGGATTTTTCCGTCTGATAATACAGACTGGCATCTCGGCTGGGGTCCACGAAGGACAGGATACGATTGAACTGATGCTCCGCAAAGATCTTATCCGTAAACAGGGGATTCTCTCTGCTAACGTCGAACAGGATCAGCACCACGATGGGTACAATGACTACCAACACATTGCGGATGATCCTCCAATCCAGCCCTGCAATGAACAGCTCGATACAGAAAATAGCCACCAAAACCAAGCTGGCGGAAAGGGCGGGCTGTTTCTGAATCAAAATCAGCGGGATGCCCGTTGCCACACAGAGAAATCCCAGAGTTTGCAGGTCATTCAATGTTTTTTGCCGCATGGTGATGATCTTTGCCAGACAGAATATCATGATGACCTTGGCAAATTCCGAAGGCTGAATGGTCAGAGGGCCGATGGCGATCCAACGGGTCGCCCCCTTATTGTTGGTACCAAGGAACAGTACTGCCAAAAGCAGCAGGATATTCAAAATGTAAATCGGGATATAAAATTGTGAGAAATATTCATAATCTACATTGGCGGCAACGATCATCAGAACAATCCCGATCAGCAGGAACACCCCCTGTTTGATGACATTGGAAGGGCTTTCCCCCAGGTTGATGCGGGTCGCACTGGCGATGCAGACCAGTCCAAAAAGAGCCAGCAGGCAGACTGCGCCTACCAACCACCAGTCCAGATTTTGAATATATTTTTTAATGTCCATATAGCAATACTCCTAGTAATGATTTTTCAGATGCTTCGGATAGGGCTTGCAGCTTGCGAGCCTTATCCGAAGAACCCGAAAAGACCTTCAAGTGTTACGAATCAAATTCTGCTTTGAAGGTCTTTTGTGTGGTCTTTTTACAAAGTAAGGAATCAGTCGTCGTGATTCGTCTTACGCATGCTCTTGATGGGGATGTTCGCGTACAATACGGGAACAGTGCCGTTGTTGTCTTCAGACTGGGTCTGGGTGATCTGGATATCCAGTTCTTCTGTGTCGATTTCCATATAGTTGGAAATAACCTTGATGATATCTGTTTTCAGCATTTCCAGAACCTGAGAAGAGCAATTCACTCTGTCGTGTACCAGAACCAGTTTCAGTCTGTCCTTTGCAACACTGCCGGAGGGCGGTGCCTGTTTTTTGCGGAAAAAGCTAAAGAAATCCATCGTTACACTTCCTTTCCTGGGTCAGGGATCATTTACGGAACAATTTTTTCAGCTTGTCCATAAAGGTTTCAGGTTCCTGTTCGAATGTCATAATGGGCACATCTTCACCCAACAGACGCTGAACGATGTTTCTATAAGCCTGACCGGCTTTGGATTCCTGACTGGTTACGGCAGGTTCGCCTTTGTTTGTAGCGATCACGACGCTTTCATCATCGGGGACCACGCCCAGAATATCGATCGCCAAAATTTCTTCTACGTCCTCAATATTCATCATTTCGCCCCGCTGTACCAGGTCGATACGCAGACGGTTCAGGATCAGGGAAGGGTTTCTCAGTTCGTTTGCTTCCAGCAGGCCAATGATACGGTCAGCATCACGCACTGCGGAAACCTCGGGTGTTGTGACTACGATCGCTCTGTCTGCGCCGGCAATGGCGTTTTTGAAGCCCTGTTCGATACCGGCGGGGCAGTCCAGGATGATATAGTCAAAGCCTTCTTCCTTCAGATCGTCGCACAGCTTCTGCATCTGCTCGGGAGAAACAGCATCTTTGTCTCTTGTCTGGGCTGCGGGCAGCAAAAACAGACCATCATAGCGTTTGTCTTTGATGAGAGCCTGTTTCAGGCGGCAGTTGCCTTCTACGACATCTACCAGATCATATACGATACGATTTTCCAGACCCATGACAACGTCCAGATTTCTCAGGCCGATATCCGCGTCTACCAGTGCAACTTTTTTGCCTAATACTGCAAGACCACAGCCAAGATTGGCGCTGGTTGTTGTTTTGCCAACACCGCCCTTGCCGCTGGTGATTACGATTACTTCACTCATTGATGTTCCTCCTAATCTCAGAAGTTTATTTTATGTGTTTTCGCAGGTTTTCCTATCTTCGAGAAAATATCTGATTTCTATTTCTATATTAACAAAAATATGCTTGTTTTGCACTCCTTTTTTTTAGCAAAAGAGGAGAACTTTTCCTAAAATGCGACAGCATTTTCCTGCTGTCCAAAGGGTATCAGGAAAGGGCCATCACGAAGATCTGCCCATCCTGTACAAAGGCATATTCAGGAGGCTTGGGCCCTCTTTTGTTTTCTTCGGGAAAACGGGTGATGATATCAGCAATACGAAGCTGTACAGGAGCCATATAAATGGCTGTCACAAAGGCATCTGTCATGCCCTTGCAGCCTGCGTGGGCGACGCCCTTCAGCTGCCCCAAAACGATGATGTTGCCGGCTGCCTTGATCTCTGCGCCGGGGTTTACGTCCCCAACGACAACAACACTGCCGTCAAATTCGATCTTCTGACCGTTTCTGAGAGAGCCTTTGTGAAACTTTGTCAGATTATAGGGAGACATTTCTTTTTCCAACAGGTCGCTCAGGCGTTTCAGCTCGTTGTTTTCTGTTTTCACGAAGGTGATCTCCATGGTGGTATATTTTGCAATGATCTTCAGCAGGATCTCTTCTTCCTCTTCCGTGAACACACGGCCCTTGAAGGCCAGGGATGTTTTCACGTTGTCGAAGAATCTGCCTGCCTCCTCTACTTTTCTTTCCAGCTGCTTGCAGAGGATATCGAAAGACACTTCAGGGTCGAAAATGACGGTTACGCCGTCCTTTGTGCCTTTAAAGATTACATAGTTTTCGTTATACATGTTTTCCCCTCCTGTATTTATTCAGCTAATACTGTCTGCATGGTCGTATTTGTGGGCGTATAATCCAACCCCAGATATTCTCGGATGATCGCCTTGGCAACTTCCGGCGCGGGGGTGCCGCTGCCTTCGCCAAAGGGGATCATGACGGTGATGGCGATCTGTGGGTCATCATAGGGCGCGAAGCAGACGAACCAGGTATGAGAACTGCGGTTTTTGTCTTCTTCGGCGGTACCTGTTTTCGCTGCCACTTTTATGGGCAGGTCATTGAAGGCGGTACGGAGTGTGCCGCGGGTGCCGTTGGTTACCAGATACATACCATCATAAACGGCCTGCAGGTTTTCCTCTTTGAATTTGGTGACGTTCTCCACTTCTTCTTCCACTTCGGAATGAAGGCTGCCGTTGGGGTTTTGGATATGATCCACCATGTGCAGCCGATACAGCGTACCGCCGTTTGCAAGGGTGGAGACATATTTTGTCATTTGGGCCGGTGTATAGCTGTTGATGGACTGCCCGATGGCAGTACGGATGGTATCACCATCGGTCCAGCGGGTCTGGCTGGTGGTAGCATCGGGGTTGAAGGTCTTTACTGCCTTTTCTTTGTTATCGGGAGATGCCATGGTAGGGCCATATTCATCCAGTTCCAGACCGGTATAATCGTTCATCCCAAAGGCTGCCATGTATTCGTTCAATGTAGTGATGGCCTGATTGCTGTTGCCGTTGTCTACATTGCCCATGCGGTAAGCCAGTTCATAGAAGAAATAGTTACAGGATACTTCCAGTGCATGGGATACGTTTACAGGGCCGTGGGTGCCGCCGGTGTTGGAATAAATCCAGCAGCGGGCATAGGGCATGCCTGCGTCCTTGAAAAGCCCCTTATCTGTGATGAGGGTATTTGGCGTAATGGTGCCGGATTCCAGCCCTGCCAGAGCAATAATCATTTTAAAGGTGGAACCGGGTGCTTTTTTCTGTTTCAAGGGACGGTTGACCAAAGGTGTGTTGCCATCCTGCAGCAGATCGTTGTAGTATGCGTTGTTGAAGGTATTGACCAGTTCATTGTTATCGTAAGAAGGATAGGTTACGCTGGCGAGAACTTCACCGGAGCCTACTTGGGTCACGAAAACAGAACCGGTACAAGGGTCGAGTCCCGTATCCGCAGGGGATATTTCCCCACTGCTCAGCTTTTTGATGATGAGGCTCAGGGGAGAGGCACCATTTTCGATGCCTGCTTTTTCTTCTTCTGTTACAGGCAGATGCCCCTGTTCGATCATCATCAGGGTCAGCTCTTTGATGCTGATGGTGCCGTTTTCCAGTCCATCTATCAGAAATTCCTTTGCCACCGTTACCGCATCGTCCTGATCGGGACGGAAGGTGGGATTCGCCTGTTTCAGTTTGTTATATACGGCTTTTTGGGTGCCGTCTGCCGCCTGCAGCATTTTCTGGGCGGAGATATGGTTCACATTGATCATGGAAATGAACAGCTCGGTGGTGGAAACAGAATTTTTTCCGCCGCCTGTCAGTTTGTGCAACACAGCTTTCCGCAGTTCGCTTTCCAGAGTATCGTAAGTCACTTTCTGCAGTTCGCTGTCCAATGTAAGGAATACATCCTTACCGGAGACAGGCTCTGTGGAATCAATAACACTCATACGACGGCCCTGATTGTCAACTTCGATCTGGACATTACCGTCCACGCCGTTCAATTCTCTTTCATAGAGCTTTTCCATGCCGTCCTGCCCAACGATATCCGTTTGGCTGTAGAGGGGGTTGCCCTGCGCGTCTACCTCATCTTTGTACAGAGCATAGTCGCTTTCCGTCATCTGACGAATATAGCCGATGATATGTGCAAAATATTTGCCTTCAGGATATTCCCGCAGGGATACTGTGTCGATGACTACATTGGGGAAAGTATCCTGATTTTCTTCAATATAAGCCAGTGTCTTGTCGCTGACGTCCGTAGCGATGGTGACAGACTGGAACTGCTGATAGCGTTTCAGATAGAGGGAATAGCGGATGCCCAGTGTATCCCGTACCAGGTCATTGGGCAGGCCTTCCGGCAGACCGAAGAAATCTCTCAGATAATCCAACGTCTGCAAAGAGTTGTATTTCAGCTGCTCTTCTTCCATCTGCATGCTTTCCTTCCAGCTTTTTTCCCGGTTGGCATTGCCGCCAAACTGGAAGGCGTAGGGTGTCTCTGTATCCAAAGGCAGTTCATCGGTGATGGTCTCGCCAAATTCATTTAGTTTCAGGGCAAGGGTCAGTGCCATCAAGTTGCGGTCATCGCACATGACCAGGGAAAGATAAGCCCGTTTCTGCTGAGGGCTGTAGTTGCTGGGAACGTTGTATTTTTCGTACAGATATGTCAGACATTCCTCTGCTGTCATCTTATACTGTCTTTTTTCTAAGCCAATGGAAGCTTTCCAGCGGTTTTCCTGTTTTTCGATCTCCTCTTCGGTGCCTTCATAGGTGAAGGTATAGGGAGAGGACAGGGAAATGGGCAGGGAATTGACCTGTTGATGACCGTTTTCCCAAAGCCAGTGCATCAAATCTTTGGAAAGCTTCTGTTTTTCGTTATCGGAAAGCTCCAGCGTCAGGCTGCCGTCCACCTGTACGGAATATGCCACCGTATTGATGGCGAGGGGTCTGCCGTAGCGGTCGTAAATCCCCCCGCGGGAAGCGGGAACGGGCAGGTTTTTGGAAACGCTAGCGGTGATGGATGCCTCGTATTCTTCCCCGTGGATGATCTGCAAAGAAAACAGACGGAGCACGATGATGGCAAAGAGGACGATCACACCGCAAAGCATAACAAATATTCGGTTTTTACATAATTCTAAAAAATGTTCGTAATATCGTCTCATCGATTCCTCCTAGGGAACGTATTTATAGCGGAAGGGTTCGGGAAACAGTAGAGCATGGCGAAGAAAACGTCACCGCCGCAGGCGGCTTGCCACAGGCAAGTGCTTTGACCAAGTTTCAAGCTTGCGCTGGAACTTATCTGTTTTTTATCTGTCACCCCAGAAAAAGGCTTGAAGACACGAAGTGTCTGAGCTTTTTTGTGAATTTAAAATAATCTGTATTTGTATTTTTCTTTTAGTTCCAGCCATTCATTGATCCCAAAAAGGATACGATACAGGGGAACCGTAATGATAGCCGCATAGACCAATTCGGGTAAGAGGATGTGGAAAAGGAAATAAATGATATTGCCTTCTCCATGAAATACAAACCCCGTTACATATAATATGATCTGATACAGCACCGTGGAAATCGCGCAGAAGATCACAGGCAGAACGTAGTTTTCACGATAGAAGTTGCTCTGGCTGCGGCCGAACAATAGCCCGAACCCCAGATACAGCGCAGTATAAAAGCCGATGTAGGTGTTGAAAAACACATCCATCAGAAACCCTGCGCCAACGCCCACCAAGGCACCTTCCTTGCTGCCCCGCAGCAGTGCGTAGGAGGTGACGATGATGAGGGCCGTATTGGGGAATACCCCTTGAATGGCAAAATGGGGGAATAGGGTCGATTGCAATATAAAATTGATGAATACGATCAGTGCGGTAATGGCGATCCTCATTCAGCCACCCCCATACCTGTAGTGTTTTCTTCAGGCTCTGTGGCTTCTTCGCCTGTTTCTGCTGTTTCTGCAGTAGGTGTGGCGGTTTTGCCGACGGGAGGGCTGTTTTTATCAATAATCAAAATGGTATCCAAATGCTTCAGATCCACATAAGGCTCGATCACAGCATATTTTGTTAGGCCGTTGGTATCCGTTTCGATTTCCAACACTTTGCCGATAGTCAACCCTTCGGGATAAATATCTGACAGATGGGATGTGACGATTTCGTCGCCTACCATGATCTCCGCATCACCGTCGATATATTCCATTTTACAAAGACCGTTGTTGGAAAGGGCATAATCCCCTTTTACTACGCCCAGATCGCCTGTACGCACACTTTTGGCAGGTACGGAGGAACGGCTGTCCAGAATGGACTGGGCCTTGGAGAAGGTGGCACCACTTTCCAGCACCTTGCCTACCAGCCCTTCGGGGGCGATCAGCACCATATTTGCGCTGATATCGCTGGATGTGCCTTTATCGATGACGAAGTCGTCATACCAAACACCGGGGTCTTTGGCGATGATCTTCGCACCAACGCTTTCGTAGTTGGGGTATCTCTGGGCAATTTTCAGCAGGGAAGAAAGCTTGGCATTTTCCGTTTCATACATGGACAGACGTCTGTTTTCTTCCATCAATTCAGCGATTTGGTTTTTCAGGTCTTCGTTTTCTTCTTTCAAATCTGTTTTGCTGCGGGCGGATGTGACCGTTTCGTCTACCCAGCTGCTGATCCCCGTGGTCAGATCCTGAAACGGGGTAACAACGACACCGATGGCACTTTCCAGCAGAGTGGCGTTCAGCTTTTTGCCGCTGGCAATGACTGTGACCAAAACCAGAAGCACGATACCCGCACTGATGATATGCTTTTTATGTTTTAAGAAAAACTCCTGCAAGTTGAAATGCTCCTTTCGGTGTTTTTAGGATCAGAACAGTGCTTTTCTGGGGGAGATCAGCACAGATTTCAGTTTATCGATCTGCTCCAGAACCATACCTGTGCCCAATGCAACACAGTTCAGAGGTTCGTTGGCGATGTTTACGGGCATGCCTGTTTCCGCTGTGATCAGGTGGTCTAGACCACGCAGATGGGCGCCGCCGCCGGTCAGTGTAATGCCGTATTCCATAATATCTGCAGCCAGTTCGGGAGGGGTTGCTTCCAGTGTCTGCTTGATGCTGTTGATGATGGAATCTACAGGCTCGTTGAGGGCCTGCCTGATATGGATAGAGTTGACTTCGATGGTCTTGGGCAGACCGCTTACCAGGTCGCGTCCGCGAATTTCCATTTTTTCTTCTCTTTCCAAAGGATATGCAGAGCCAATGGTGATCTTGATCTCTTCCGCAGTACGGTCACCGATGGCAAGAGAAAATTCCTTTTTGATGTAGCTTACGATGGCAGTATCCAGTGCATCCCCTGCCACGCGCAGAGAAGTGCTGGTGACGATGCCGCCCAAAGAAATGATTGCCACTTCGCTGGTGCCGCCGCCGATATCAACGACCATGCTGCCGGTAGGCTCTGCCACGGGCAGACCTGCGCCGATGGCAGCCGCCATGGGTTCTTCGATCAGATAAGTATCTTTTTCTTTGGAGCCTGCGGCGATGGCAGCTTCCAAGACCGCGCGTTTTTCTACTTCTGTTACGCCGGAAGGCACGCAAATGACGATGCGGGGTTTAGGGCCAAACATGGAACGCACATAAGCCTTGTTGATGAAATAACGCAGCATTGCCTGTGTCACATCAAAGTCGGCGATCACGCCGTCCTTCATGGGACGGATGGCAACGATATTGCCGGGTGTACGACCGATCATGTCCTTTGCTTCATTGCCCACAGCCAGAACTTCTCTTGTTTGTGTGTTGATTGCAACAACGGAAGGTTCATTTACAATAATGCCTTTTTCTTTCATATAAACCAGAGTATTGGCAGTACCCAGGTCGATTCCCATATCTTTAGAAACAAACATTGATTTTTACCCCTTTCATTATTGGAAAACGCTGCCGCCAATTTGCCGCAGCCGTTGATTCTCTTGAATTTTGCCTTACATTTAATCATACCGCTTTTTTGCTTTCTTTTCAAGAAAAGCATTGTATTTTTCGAAAAAAAGCATGGATTTTATGGATGGATTTCTACAGAAAAAAGGGCATTTTATGTGCCCTTTGTTATCATAACTTTCTGTAGATCAAAAATGCCAAAACAATGCCGATGATGCCTGCGATGGTGAAGCGGATAGTCAGACCAAACTGCAGCGTCAATACCCCCAGATCCAGAACCAGGGGAGAGGAAAGACCGAAGCTGCTGCCATAGGCCAGCCAACTCAGTGCCGGAATACCGCTCAGCATATTTGCGATGAAACCGCCCAGTACAACCCCTGCTAAAAGCAGCAGAACTAGTATCCATATATTTTGTGAGGAACGACCTCTCATAGAAAATCCTCCTTTGCTTCGTTTTTTCATTCCACTATTTTAGCATAAAAGAGGGGAGGGGTAAAGGGAACAAAACATAAAAAAAGACCCTCCGATTTCTCGGAGAGTCTTTGAAGGCTAGAATTATCATTCAGCCTTGGGAGCTTCCTGTGCAGGAGCTTCAGCAGCAGGAGCAGCCTGTGCAGCGGGTGCTGCAGGAGCAGCAGGCTGAGCAGGTCTCTTGCCTGTCAGAACGCCCTTAGGACATTTGTTCGCACAGATACCACATGCTTTACATTTATCGTAGTCGATTACAGCCAGGTTATCGATTACGTGGATTGCATCGAAAGGACAGTTCTTTTCACAGATCTTACATGCGATACAACCAACGGAGCAGTTGGGGATTACGTTCTTACCCATATCTTTGGAAGAACACTGTACTTTAACTTTCTTCTTAGCGGGCAGCAGTTCGATGATATGTTTAGGACATGCGGATACACATTTACCACAAGCTACACATTTATCTTTATCGATCACAGCTACGCCGTCAACGATTTCAATGGCACCGAAAGCACATGCTTTCTTACAGCTGCCCAGACCCAGACAGCCATAGGAACAGGATTTTGCACCCTGACCAGCCAACTGTACTGCGAAATTACAGTCATCGATACCTTCATAATCATATTTATTTTTTGCCTTGTCGCAAGTACCGCCGCATTTTACAAAAGCAGCAAGGGGTTCGGAGGAAGATGCTTCGACACCCATGATTGCGCCTACTTTTTCAGCAACTGCTGCACCACCAACGGGGCAAGCATTTACGGGAGCTGTACCGGCAACGATAGCACCTGCACAACCGCCGCAGCCGGGGAAGCCGCAACCACCACAGTTTGCACCGGGCAGTACTTCCAGAATCTGACCGATTCTAGGATCTTCATCAACTTTGAAGACTTCACTTGCAACACCCAGGCATGCGCCGAAAACAACGCCCATACCGCCAATACTCAGGACGGGGAATACAATACTCATTGGATCCATATTCTTTTACCCTCCTTCTCTTACAGTTTAATCAGACCGGAGAAGCCCAGGAATGCGATGGACATCAGACCAGCTGTGATCAGAGCCATAGGGAAACCATCGAAGGCTTTCGGTGTGTCATTGTCAGCGATTCTTTCACGAATACCAGCGAACAGAATGATTGCCAGTGCGAAACCAGCCGCACCACCAACTGCGTTCAGAACGGATTCGATGAAGTTGTAGCCTTTCTGCATGTTTGTTACGGCTACACCCAGTACCGCACAGTTTGTTGTGATCAGGGGCAGGAATACACCCAGTGCCTGATACAGAGCAGGTGCGGATTTTTTCAGGAACATTTCTACGAACTGTACCAGAGATGCGATCAGCAGAATGAACGCGATGTTGTACAGATATGTGATGTTCAGGGGCACCAGAATCAGGCTATATACCAGCCATGCTGCTGCTGCCGCCAGGGACATAACGAAGATTACGGCCATACCCATGCCGGCCGCTGTATCTACCTTCTTGGAAACACCGAGGAAGGGACAGATACCTAAGAACTGGGACATAACGTAGTTATTTACGAAAATGCCAGCCAAAATCAATAAGATCAGATTCATTTATTTCCCCTCCTTCTTACGCTTTTTTATTTCTGAAATGGTTCAGAATAGCCATCAGGCAAGCCAGTGTGAAGAACGCACCGGGAGCCATTACGAACAGCAGAGTTCTGGGGAATGCTTCGGGCAGAACTGTGATGTCGAACAGTGTACCAGCGCCGATGAATTCACGAACCAGACCCAGAACACCCAGAGCCAGTGTGAAACCAAGACCCATACCGATACCATCGCAAGCGGAGGAAAAAGGACCATTCTTGGAAGCGAATGCTTCTGCACGAGCCAGGATGATACAGTTAACTACGATCAGTGGAATATACAGACCCAGAGATGCGTTCAATGCAGGCAAATATGCCTTCAGCATAAATTCGATGATTGTTACGAATGTAGCGATAACTACGATAAAGCAAGGGATACGTACTGTATCAGGGATTACTTTTCTCAGCAGAGATACGAAGATATTCGCAAAAATCAATACTGCTGTTGTGGAAAGCCCCATGCCGATACCGTTGATCGCGGAGGATGTTACCGCCAGTGTAGGACACATACCGATAACCTGAATGAAGGTGGGGTTTTCATTGATAATACCATTTTTAATGATTTTTACAGGGTTAGCCATCAATTAGCACCTCCATTCGCTGCGACCCAATCCAAAGCTTCCTGCGCACCAGCGCATACGGCTCTGGAAGTGATTGTTGCACTTGTGATAGGAACGATTTCGCCGTTATCTTTTGTTACAGCAACAGAACCGGATTTGCCTGCGAACTGTTCGAAGAAGGAAGGATCTGTTGCCTTTGCGCCCAGACCGGGTGTTTCAGAGTGACCTGTTACACGCAGACCTGTGATTACGCCGTCGGGACCAACGCCTACCATTGTGTTTACAGCGCCGCCGAAACCGCCGGGAGCTGTTGTGACAACGTAACCGCCGTTATCTGCGGCATAAATAGCCTGAATTGTACCTGTTTTTTCAACATCTGTCAATTCTTCAAAGCTGCTTGCTTCAGGCATAACTGCCTGCATACTTTCGTTCAATGTTTTTTCAGCCTGCGCTGCAATGGGAGCTGCTGTTACTTCGGAAACAACGCCCAGAAGAGCTGCTGCTACACCGGCGATAACCAGCAGAACGATAGCGGGTTTTACTACTGCTTTAGAGTTCATGCTTATTTCGCCTCCTTTGTTTTAGGTAATGCACCGAAGATCGTAGGTTCAGTGAATCTTTCGATCAGAGGTACACAAACGTTCATGAGCAGGATGGAATAGGATACGCCTTCGGGGTAACCGCCGAATGTACGGATCAGATATGTAATCAAACCAGCGCCGATAGCGAAGATGATCTGACCCTTAGGTGTTACGGGAGAAGAAGCGTAGTCTGTTGCCATGAAGATACCGCCCAGCATTACGCCGCCGGCAAAGATTTCCTGAACGGGCATTCTTACGCCGTGTCTGCCGATTACAGCAAACAGGATGAATACTGTTGCGATGTAGATTACGGGAATCTTCCAGCTGATTACATGTTTGTACAGCAGGTAGATACCGCCGATGATCAGTGCGATGGCACATGTTTCACCGATACAACCGCCTACATTACCCATAACCAGATCACCCAGGGAAGCAGACAGACCTGTGCCTGCTTTCAGTTCGGACAGAGGTGTAGCAACTGCTACTGCGTCTGCGCCGCTGAAGCCTGTGGGTGCTGTCCATGTTGTCATTTCTGTAGGGTAGGAAGCCAGCAGGAACGCACGACCTGCCAGTGCAGGGTTGATGAAGTTCTGACCCAGACCACCAAACAGCTGTTTTGCAAAGATAATAGCAAATGCACTACCTACGATAGGCACCCAGATAGGTGCAGCTGCAGGAAGGTTCATTGCCAGTAACAGACCGGTTACAACTGCGGACAAGTCGCTGATTGTAACGGGTTTTTTTGTGATTTTTTCATACAGCCATTCAAAGAAAACAGCGGAAACGATCGCAGCTACGATCAGAATCAGTGCTCTCAGGCCGAAATAATAAATACCCATCGCTGTTGCGGGTACCAGAGCGATGATAACATCACGCATGATGCTCTGGATAGATTCTTTGGAACGCACATGAGGGGTACCGGATACTACAAAGTTAGCCATGTTTTATTCTCCCCCTTCTTATTTCTTTTCAGCTTCTGCTGCTTTTTTCTCAGCTTCTGCTTTTGCTCTTGCTGCTGCGGCCGCTGCTGCTTTTTTGCCTGCTTCGATCTTCTTAGTAGCTCTGATGGACTGAGCCAGCTGACGTTTTGCAGGACATTCGTAAGAGCAGGAACCACATTCGATACAATCCAGACCGTGATGTTTTACGAAGCCTTCGCCGTCGCCTTTGATCGCGCAAGCGTTCAGCATGAAGGGCATCAGGCCCATAGGGCAATGTTCTACACATTTACCGCAACGGATGCAGTTTCTTTCTTCGGGAATGTATGCTTCGTCTTTTGTGAAGCACAGCAGACCGGAAGTTGTTTTTACGGATGCAACATCCAGTGTGTACAGGGTGGGACCCATCATAGGACCACCTGCGATCAGTTTTACGGGAGGGTTTTCTTCATTGAAACCGCCGATAGCATCTACCAGATCTCTCAGTGTCATACCGATTCTGATCTTGTAGTTGCCGGGGTTTTTGATACCTTTACCGGAAACTGTAACGATTCTTCTCATCAGAGGTCTGCCTTTGCAGATTGCTCTTTCGATCGCAACAACTGTGTCAACGTTGTCTACGATACAGCCTGCGGATGCGGGCAGGGCACCGGATTTTACTTCTCTCTTTGTGATAGCGTAAATCAGGTGTTTTTCAGAACCCTGAGGGAATTTTGTTACCAGAGGCTGTACTGTGATGTTATCGATGCCTTCGCAAGCCTTTGTCATGGAAGCGATTGCTTCGGGCTTGTTCATTTCGATACCGATCACGCCTTTTGCATTGGGGTGCAGTTTCAGCATGATCTGCAGACCTCTTACGATTCTTTCGGGTTCTTCCAGCATCAGGCGGTAGTCGCATGTGAGGTAAGGTTCACATTCAGCCGCATTGATGAGGATGTGATCGATGGGTGTGTCTTTGGGAGGGTTCAGTTTTACGTGTGTAGGGAAACCTGCACCACCCAGACCAACAACGCCGGCATTTTTGATTGCTGCCAGGATTTCGTCGTTTGTCATAGTTGTGTAATCTTTACCTTCGTTGAGACCTTCGATCTCTTCCATTTTGCCATCGTTTTTCACAACGATAGACTTAACCATTGCACCGCCGGGCACCAGCATAGGTCTGATGTCTACTACTTCACCGGAAACACTGGCGAAGATTGGAGAAGACATGAATGCGCCGGACTCAGCGATTTTCTGTCCTACTTTTACATGATCGCCAACAGCTACCAGTGGATCACAAGGAGCACCGATGTGCTGGCTCATAGGGTAGAACAATTCAGAGTTTTCTTTGGGCATAATCACCTTGATGGGCTGGTCCTTTGCCAGTTCCTTCCCATCAGGAGGATGTACCCCACGTTTGAACGTTAAAGCTTGCATATTATCCCCCTCTGTTCAAATTAGTTGTGCGCCTGGGAAGGCGCGGGTTGCAGTTATACTTTTATAAAAATATAGCTATATATAACAGCAATATTTTAATACAAAAATAAGAATTTCTCAATATTTTTGCAGAAAAAAAGCGAAAAAACTTTTCATAAAAAAAGATATTTTCACTTTGATGAAATATTTCCTCCAAAAATCTATCGAAATCGGATTCCTGCCGTATCTGAAAAAATGAAGGTTGCATCCGCTTGTACAGGATTTGTTTGTATGCGAATGAATCTCCGCATACTAGTGTACACTTATTATCTATAAAAGTAAATGTTAATTTATTACCATAATCTTAGGATGTTTTTAGTCGTTTTTTCAGAATAAATTGCCAAACGATCGCATTTTTTAGAAAGAAAATGGAAGGGAAGGACGGGAGCGGACGTGCCTTGCGCCCGGGGAATGGACATGATAAAATAGAAACAAAACATCAAGAAAGGGAAGGAAGGGGAAAAGTATGGAACTTTCATTACAATTGCAGCAAAAACAGATATTGTCTCAAAAAATGCAGCAATCTGTGGAGATTTTGCAGATGAATGCCCTTGCCCTTTCGGAATATGCCCGTGACTTGGCAGAAGAAAATCCCCTTCTGGAATGGAGCCAGGAAGAGGAGCCCTTGAAGAGCCGTGGGGAAAAGCTGCTGCAGAAGCTGGAATGGCTGGAAGAAGCCGATGAACAGAACCGCAGCTTTTATCGGGTGGAACATGAACAGGAGGAACGGGAAAGGGAAGACAGCCGTTTTGGCAGAAAAGAAGGTCAGAGTCTTAGGGAATATCTTCTTTTCCAGATTAATATTTTAAAAATACCGGAGGACAATAAAAAGGTACTGCGGTTTCTGGCGGAAAGCACGGCGGAAAGCGGTTATCTGGAGCCCGATGCCGTAGAATGCCTGATCGAAAGGTATCAGTTGAAGGATACTACGGCTGCCCGTATCCTGGCGGAATTTCAGACCTTGGACCCTCCTGGCGTGGGGGCGAGAAATCTGCGGGAATGTCTGCTGATCCAGCTGAAACAGAAAAACGCATCGTCATTGGCATATAAAGTGGTAGAAAACCATTTGGATGCACTGGCGAAGAACCGACTTTCCCACATTGCGAAGCAGATGAAGGTTTCCGTGGAAGAGCTGATGGCAGCCTTGCAGGAGATTCGCTCCTGCCAGCCCAAGCCCGGCAGCGGCTTTGCAGGGGAGGAAACGGTGGAATATGTCATCCCCGATGTATTGGTGGAGAGAAAAGGAGAGGAACTGGCGGTCACAGTCAACGGCGCCATGCTGCCTCGATTACATATCAGTCATGCCTATGTGAAACTGCTGCGGGAAAAGGCGGATGCTGAAACAGAAGCATACATTGCCGATAAGCTGAAGCAGGCAGAATGGACCCTGCAATGCATTACCAAGCGAGAAAGCACCCTGCAGCAGGTGGCGGAATATATCGTGCAGCACCAGAAGGAATTTTTTCTCTGCCCCCATGGGCAGCTGGCACCCCTGCGGATGGCAGATGTGGCGGAAGGCTTGGAGATTCATGAATCCACCGTCAGCCGTGCAGTGAAGGAAAAATATCTCCAGTGCGAAAGAGGGGTGTTTCCCCTCTATGCCTTCTTTTCCAAAGCCGTGGCAAAAACAGAGGAGGAGGGCGCTGTTTCTGCCGATAGCGTCAAGGAACGCCTCCGTGCCATCATAGACGGGGAAAATAAACAGAAGCCCCTCAGCGATCGGGAACTGACGGAGCTGCTCGCTGCGGAAGGCTTGCAGATTTCCCGCCGCACGGTGGCAAAGTATAGAGAAGCCATGGGCATCAGTGGTGCGAGTGGGCGTAAAGTTTATGCAGGAAGATAGTTGAACATTTTGAAACGATTCGGAGTATATAATATGGAAGAAATTTTTCAAATCCGGTTGGAAAAAACAGGGAACACCCCCTTATATCAGCAGTTGGCACAGGGTATTGAAGCTCTGATTACCGATGACATTTTGCCGGCAAACAGCAAATTGCCCCCTATTCGGAAAATGGCGGAGCATTTTGGGGTCAATTCCGTGACCATTGTAAATGCCTATAAATACCTGGAAAATAAGCAGCTGGTCTATTCCAGAGTGGGCAGCGGCACCTTCGTTTCCCCTCTGCCTGTGGAGCATATCCCCGAACCCGTGACCAATCGTAATCTGCGCTCCTTCGACAGTGGGTTATCCATGGAAAATGCTATCAACTTTACCAGCACATCCCTGCCCAATGAAATGTTTCCGGTGGATGCTTTCAAAAAGGCCTTTGACGAAGTGCTGGAACGGGAAAAGGGCGGTGCCTTCCAATATATGGACAGTATGGGCTATGAGCCCTTGCGGGAACAGCTTTGCCGCTATCTGAAAACCTACGGCATCAAGACTTCCGTGGAAAATGTGCAGGTCATTTCCGGTGCCCAGCAGGGCATCGATATCATTTCCAAGGCGATGCTTCGCTATGGGGATGTGGTTTTTGTGGAAAAGCCGACCTTCTATGGTGCGGCAGGGGCATTTCTTTCCAGGGGGGGCAAGCTGGTGGAGATTCCCATGGAAAACGACGGCATGGATATGATGATTCTAGAGGATTTTTTGAAGCTGTATCAGCCCAAATTCATCTATATGATGGCCTATTACCAGACTCCTACGGGCATTTCCTATTCTATGGAGAAAAAACGCCGTTTGTTGGAGTTGGCGGAAAAATATGATACCTATATCATTGAAGAAGATGACTTTTATGATTTCCATTATGGCAAGGAGCCTTTGGTTCCCCTGAAAGCCCTGGATTATAAGAATCGTGTCATTTATATCAAGAGCTTTTCCAAGATTTTGATGCCGGGGCTTCGTATGGGGCTGATCGTCCTGCCGAAAAAGATCCATCAAGCGGTGATGGAAGCAAAATATACCACAGATATTTCCACCTCCGGCTTCATTCAGCGGGCGTTGGAATATTATCTTAGGGAAAATGGCTGGGAAAAACACGCCGCAGAGACCCGCCGCTATGGCAGTGAAAAATATCGCAAGACCCTTTCGGCGGCAAGGAAGTATCTTTCCGACGTGGCGAAATACGGACATCCCAATGGGGGTGTCAGCCTTTGGGTGGAGCTGCCCAAGGGGGTGGGGGCGGAAGCCTTCTGCAGTCGTATGCTGGAGAAAAACGTGATCCTGACCCCCGGCAGTCAGTATGATATCAGCGGAGAAGATGACAGACATGTCCGTCTCAGCTTCGCGAACCTTAGCGATGACAAAATAGAAGTGGGGCTGAAGCGAATGGGAGATACGCTGAGAGAGATGAAGGTTTTCCATATCTTTGAGGGATAATTGCACCATTCGCCTTGACAAATGGAGAACGGATGTCTATAATCAAATCATTATTAGAAAAAGCCATGAAAAGAAGGAGTACATCCCGGTCAGGACTTTCAGAGAGAGGCAGAAAGGTGGAAATGCCTCAGCAGCGCAGGGTGGAAGCAGTCTTTTCGGTCCTTTTTGGACACAGCTTCGTGGTGGAAAAGGAAGAGTATACCACGGCGTATGTCGGCGTTAACGGCTTTGAGTGACGGCTCATGACGGTCGTAACGAGGGTGGTACCACGGTAAATTCGTCCCTGAACAGTAGTTCAGGGGCTTTTTTATTTGGTATTTGCCTGTTGGCTTTGAAACAAATTCTTAAGGTCATTTCTTTTCCTTTCGGAAAAGATCACTAACCTTTTGCTGCAATCGGCGCTCACGCAAGCTTCGCTTACTTGTTCGCTTCTCAAAACGCAGCAAAACCCGTTAATTAAGGAGGAACATATTATGAAAAATCTCGGTGTAAATGAAATCAGAGAAGAATTTCTGAAATTCTTTGAAACAAAAGATCACCTGCGTCTGAAATCCTTCTCTCTGGTGCCCCATAACGACAACAGCCTGCTGTTGATCAACTCCGGTATGGCACCTATGAAGGCTTACTTTACAGGGCAGGAAATTCCCCCCAGAAACCGTGTGACCACCTGCCAGAAATGTATCCGTACAGGTGATATCGACAACGTTGGGAAAACCGCTCGTCACGGCACATTCTTTGAAATGCTGGGCAACTTCTCCTTTGGCGATTACTTCAAAAATGAGATCATCCCCTGGTCTTGGGAATTTATCACAAAATGGCTGGAGATTCCCGAAGACAAGCTGTATGTTACCATTTATGAAGAGGACGATGAAACAGGCGTGATCTGGCATGAAAAGGTTGGTCTGCCCTGGGACAGAATCGTAAAACTGGGGAAGGAAGACAACTTTTGGGAACATGGCACAGGCCCCTGCGGTCCTTGTACGGAAATTTACTATGACCGTGGCCCCGAATATGGCTGCAACAGCCCTACCTGCGGCGTAGGCTGCGATTGTGACAGATATATGGAATTCTGGAATCTGGTATTGACACAGTTCAATGCGGAAGAGGATGGTACGTATTCCGAATTGGCATCCAAAAACGTAGATACCGGCATGGGTCTGGAACGTATGGCGACCATCATGCAGGGTGTGGATTCCATTTTCGACGTAGATACTGTAAAATCCATCCGTGATACCGTTTGTGCAAAAGCCGGTGTGGAATATGGCAAAGAACACAAGATCGATGTTTCCGTCCGTGTCATCACAGACCATGTTCGTTCCGTAACTATGATGACAGCAGATGGCGTTCTGCCTTCCAACGAAGGCCGCGGCTATGTGCTGAGAAGACTGCTGAGAAGAGCTGCCCGTCATGGCAAGCTGCTGGGCATCCAGGGTGAATTTTTGGCAGAACTGTCCAAAGCCGTAATCGCTTGCAGTGGTGATGCATACCCTGAACTGGTAGACAAACAGGAATATATCTTCAAAATTTTGTCCACGGAAGAAAACAGCTTCTATAAGACGATCGATAAAGGCATGGAAATCCTGAAAGAAGATATGGAAGAAATGAAAGCCGCAGGGCAGACAGTTATGAGCGGTGAAAAATCCTTCCGCCTCTATGACACATATGGCTTCCCCATCGACCTGACAAAGGAAATTTTGGAAGAAGCAGGCATGAGCGTAGACGAAGATGCTTTCACGGCTGAAATGCAGGCGCAGAAGGAACGTGCCCGTTCTGCAAGAGCAAAATCCAACTATATGGGTGCTGCGGAAACGGTATACAATGAATTGTCCGCAGAAATGGTGACAGCTTTTGCCGGTTATGATGTAAACGAAGTAGCTGATGCAAAAGTGGTTGCTTTGGTGGCAAATGATGAAATTTCCGGTATCGCCCAGGCTGGCGACACAGTTGCCGTATTCCTGGATAGAACACCTTTCTATGCTGAAAGCGGTGGTCAGGTGGGCGACCATGGTATTATCAAAACTGCAAACGGTCTGGTAGAAGTAACAGACTGCGTGAAGGTCGTTGGCGGCAAGATCGCTCATATGGGGAAAGTGGCAGAAGGCTCCATCTCTCTGGATGAGACTGTATGCGCTTCTATCGATCTGCACCACAGAATGGCTTCCTCCAGAAACCACTCCGCAACACACTTGCTGCATAAAGCCTTGAGAACTGTTCTGGGAACCCATGTAGAACAGGCAGGTTCCTATGTCAGTGCAGAAAGACTGCGTTTCGACTTCACCCACTTTACAGCAATGACACCCGATGAGATCAAAGAAGTAGAAAGATTGGTCAACGAAGCTGTATTTGCAAGCTATGCCATCGATACAGATGAAATGAGCATCGACGCAGCCAGGGAAAAAGGCGCAATGGCGTTGTTCGGCGAAAAATATGGCGATGTGGTTCGTGTCGTTGATATGGGCGGCTATAGTATCGAGCTTTGCGGCGGCGCACACCTGAAAAATACAGCACAGGTGGGCTCCTTTAAGATCATTTCCGAAAACGGCGTTGCAGCAGGTGTCAGACGTATCGAAGCCTTGACAGGGGAAGGCGCACTGCAGCATTATCAGGCACAGGAGGACGAAGTGCGTACCCTGAGCCAGATGGTGAAAACAACACCTGATAAGCTGGTGACAAGAGTGGAACAGCTGCTGGCAGAACAGAAGGAACTGGCAAAAGAATTGGAAAAACTGAAAGCAAAAATGGCAGGCGGTGCAGCAGATGAAATCCTGAACCAGAAGGTGGATATCAACGGTGTAGCGGTTCTGGCTGCTGAAGTGAAAGATATGGATGCCAACGCAATGCGTACTCTGGGCGACCAGCTGAAGAATAAGCTGGGCAGCGGCATCATCGTTCTGGCTGGTGCTGCAGGCGGCAAAGTAAGCCTGATGGCAATGGCAACGGATGATGTGGTGAAGAAGGGCGCACACGCAGGCAACATCATCAAAGCTGCTGCGGCAGTTTGCGGCGGTGGTGGCGGCGGTCGTCCCAATATGGCCCAGGCTGGCGGTAAGGATGCTTCCAAGATCGGCGAAGCACTGGAAAAAGCAAAAGAAATCGTTGCTGAACAGATCAAATAATCATAAAAAACCGATGGGGAGACCCATCGGTTTTTCTTTCCATAATCGGGAGAATCTTCCTTTTGCATAAGGCGCAGTGAAAACAGTCTATATTTGAATGATTATGCAGAATATAGAAAAGCAGGAATATTTTTTATAGAAACAAGGAAGGATATCCCTTGTGAAATATGATTGACAAAAATGGGGTTTGGGGTTAGAATAAATCGTAAGCGAAGCAAAACATTCCTTACAAAGAAGAATGGCTTCGCTTTCTTTTTGTGTAAAATGGTGTTTTTATACATTTTGTTTTATAAATATGAAGCTGGTGACAGCCGGTAGGAGGCGTAGGAAAAATGAAACTGAAAAAACACTATGACGTAGCCATCATTGGCGGTGGGATCGGCGGCATCATGACTGCCTATCGTTTGATCGAAAATAAACCGGAGCTGCAGGTGCTGATCGTGGAGAAAGGTCACGCCATCAAACAGCGGAGCTGCCCGATTGTGCTGGGTAAGGTAGATAAATGCGTAAAATGCGCATCCTGTGCCATTATGGAAGGCATGGCGGGGGCCGGCGCCTTTTCCGACGGGAAATATGTTATTTCTACGGAATACGGCGGCTGGCTGACGGAATTTTTGGAACCCCAGACGGTTATCCATTATATTGAAGAAGCAGACAGCGTTTTGGTGAAATTCGGCGCCACCACAGAACGGTTCATGCCCAGCAATGAGCTGAAACGCCTTTGCCTGCAGCATGATCTGCACATGAGCCAGGCACAGCTGAAGCATCTGGGCACAGACAGCAATTTTGATACCATGCGAAAGCTGATCGAATATCTGGAAACGAAAATCCATATTGCTACAGATACAGCGGCGCTGGATATCAATAAGGATACACGGGAAATCCTGCTTTCCTGTCATGGGGAAGAACAGACCATCACTGCGGAGCAGATCGTTTTTGCCGTGGGGCGGGCAGGCAGCCGTTTCTTTTCCGCATGGTGCGAAAAGAATCAGATTCCCTTGAAAAATAATCAGGTGGATATCGGCGTTCGAGTAGAACTGCCCCGTATGATCTGGGATCATTTTAGCCAGAAGATTTATGAGCCCAAGATTTGGTATCGTTCCAAGCAGTATGGCGATATCACCAGAATGTTCTGCTTTAATGAAGGCGGACAGGTGGTGACGGAAAATACCGGCGGTGTGCTGACGGTCAATGGTCATTCCTATCGGGAACAGGCGAGAAAAACGGAAAATTCCAACTTCGCATTGCTCTCTACCATCCGTTTTACAGAACCCTTCCGCCAGCCCATCGAATACGCAAGATATGTGGCAAGCCTGGCGAACCTCATCAGCGGCGGCAGCGTTATGGTGCAGAGACTGGGGGATTTGGAACAGGGCAGACGTTCCGATGAAAGCCGCATAGCAAAATCCACCACACGGCCGACCCTGAAGGCAGTGGCAGGGGACCTGAGCCTTTGCATGCCAAAACGCCAGCTGGATAATATCATTGAGACCCTCCACGCATTGGACAAGATCGCCCCCGGTACGGCGAACCATGATACCCTGCTCTATGGCATTGAATGTAAATATTATTCCGCTCGTCCCAAATGTACGGAGTTTGAGATCGACGGCTGCCCCGGTATTTATGCCATCGGCGATGGCGCAGGCTTTACCCGTTCTCTGTCTCAGGCGGCGGCGAATGGTATGTATGTAGCCGATCAAATTTTGAATAAAAAATAACGCAATTAATAAAAAAGGTATCCCTGTCATTATGATAGAGATACCTTTTCTTATTATCCTTTTGCAAAAACGGAGTTTTTGCGTGTATAAGGGTCAAGGGAAATTATTTCCCTTGCGGGATTCTAAGGGCAGAGCCCTTAGGGAGTAATTACAAATTCCTGAATCCCCATGTAGCCGGGAGCGATGGAATATTCGGGGAAGGAGATCACGACTTCACCATCGGCGTTCAGGTAGAAGGATGTGCTTGCATCTACAGTTTCAAAGCCGCCAATGGAACCGATCTCATCTGTATCTTTGCCATAACCGAAGAAGGAAACGTTTTCATCTGCGGCGATCCGCTCATTGATCTGTTCCACAATGCTCTTGTTGCAGATGGAAACATAATCTTTGCCCAGCAGATCTTCCAGTGTCAGTTCTTTGTCGTTTTTCAGATCGATGTTGTAGTAGGTGCGTTCTTCATCGGCAGAAACCCAACTTTTGCCTGTGGTCACTTCCAGAGAGAGGATATCGTCTGTAAAATATTTTACGTCATAATCAATGAACAGATCCATGGTGCGTCCTGCCCATTCTTCTTCTGTGCCGCCTGTTTCAAAGAAGGCTTTTTTGTATTCCTCCATTTCTGCCTTTGCCTCGGCTTCATAGTTGGCAGTGATCTGCTGGATCTGAGCGTTTACCTTTGCAGGCAGTTCCTTGCCGTCTGCACCCTTTACCACGGGTACATTGACATTCAGCTCTACATCGCCCTCGGTTCCCTGGAAGGAACGGAAGGTCAATACCTGTGCCAGCTGTCCGATGACGGGCACTTTGCTCATTTCTTCCGCAAAGACAGGGCTGGCGTTCAGGCCAACTGTGCCTGCCACCAAGATTGCCGCAGCTGCAGCCACACAGCCTCTCCAAACGGGGCGATGGGATGCGGGTTTTGTTGCCTTTTTCTGTTCTTCATATTTCATGCGTAATTCCTCCTTATTTTTAGAAGCGATCGTCTGGGTCACCATTTCATTCAGTTTTTCGGGGATCTCAATGGACTCATAAGTCTTTTTGCCGTTTTCAGGGTTCATAAAGCTTCCTCCTTTAGGGTGGATTTGAGTTTTTTTAGGGCACTGTAGAGTCGGGTCTTTACGGTGCTGAGGGGGGTGTCGGTGATTTCTGCAATCTGTTTTAGAGTCAGGTCCTCATAATAATGGAGGAGTACGACGTTTTTCATGGCTTCGGGCAGCTGCATCACGGCTTCATAGGTCTGTTTATCCTCTTCAAAGGCAGGCTCGCAATAGGTGAGTACGGCTGTAGGTTCTTCTGTCAGCGTCGTTTCTTTTTTTCGCTTGCGCAGATATTGCAGTGATTCATTGACAAGGATGCGGTAAAACCACGTTTTCAGTGCTAAGGGGTTTTTCAGTCCGAAGCAGCCTTCCAGGGCACGGCAGATGGCATTTTGCACCACATCCAGTGCGGCTTGCTCTTCCTGAACATAGCTGTATGCCAGACGATAAAACTTATTTTGATTTTCAATGATATATTGCACAGTGCAGTCATAAATGTCCTGCATATAGGGGTACCTCCTGTTTCTATTGCTTTCCGGTCAGCTTGGAAAACTTTGATTTCGTTTTCTGTAGTATAGATGGGATGGAGGACAAAAAAGTTTGCCAAATAGAAAATTTTTTCATAAAAAAAGACACCGTATTTTTTACGGTGTCTATTCTATCATAGATTTCATTAAATCGCATCGATATCTTTTTTTTCTTTGCTGAAGGAGAAGCTTCTTTTGGGCGCAGGCACAAATTTGCCGATGATGCCGCCGACGATGGCAGGAACGATCCAACCGCACTGGAAGGAGCCCAGAGGCAGTTTATGGATGAATTCCAGAGGAAGACCAAAGCCGCACAGGACTTCTGCCGCACTTGCTGCCAGAGCGAAGGCTGCTGCAAAGATATAGATGTTGTTGTTTTTAATGCGGCTGCCGAAGAAATTCAGCACGATCATTACCAGAACAACAGGGTACAGCAGGCTCAGTACGGGAGAAGCGATGCTGATGATGGTAGAAATACCAAAATTGGATACAATGTAGCTGAAAACAACGGTCAGGACAACTACCTTTGTATAGGAAACTTTCCCTTTTGTCAGGTCTTCGAAATAGGATGCACAGGAAGAAACCAAACCGATTGCTGTGGTCAGGCAGGCAAAGAATACGATGATTGCCAGAACCAGCACGCCATAGCTGCCGATCAGAGACTGTGTGATTGCTACTACCAGACCTGTCTGGTTATAAGATTCAAAACCGCCGGCGGATGTTGTTGCACCCAGGAATGCCAGACCGCCATAGATCACGAACAGAGCGATGGCAGCGAAAATGCTGGATTTGATTACAACGTTCATGGTGTCTTTTGTTTCTGTATAGCCTTTATCCTTTGCGGCGGAAATGATAATGATAACGAATACGATGGAAGCCAGAACGTCCATGGTCTGATAACCGGACATAATGCCTTCTTTTACTGTGTCGAATTTTGCTACTGCGCTGATATCGCCGATGGGGTTTACGAAGCCGATCACGATCATCGCCAACAGACAAGCAACCAGTACAGGTGTCAGATATTTACCGATTACATCAACAACACCGGAAGGACGTACGGTAAACATTAATACCAAACCGAAGAAAACTGCGCCGAACATCCAGCTGTTGATGCTGGGGAACAGAGGCATTACGCCCATTTCGAAGGTTGTTGCTGCAGTACGGGGGATTGCCAGGAAAGGCCCAATACACAGAACGATCAGAGTATTGATGATAACAGAAGGAACGGAACCCAGCTTTTTGGTTACGCCCTGAATGGAAACGTCACCACTTTTGATCATGGAAAGGATTGCTACCAGAGCTAGGCCTACGTCAGCCACAAAAAAGCACATAAAGCCCAAGAACCACTCACTGCCTGCATTTGTGCCTAGGTGAGGGGGAAAAATCAGATTGCCGGCACCAAAAAACATTGCAAACAATGCCAGCCCAATTACTGCAATGTCCTTCAAACTTGTTTTTTTACGCATAGATTGAACTCCTCCTAATTCTCATTCTTACTTTTTTCTAAATATACCGAAGTGAAAGTGCTTCGGTTGTTCTACAAACTGTATTATGCCTGAAAAATAAAATTTCGGCAAATGGATGAAAAATAATTTAGTGAAACGAAAGGTCTTGTTTTTATATTCAGAGTAGAAAAAGGGTGTTTAAATCTGCTATTTTCGATAGAAACATATGAAAAACGACGAGAATTCATAGATTTTCTTATTATTATGAAATTGACATAATGTCAATATAGGAAGATGCGGAAAGGTGATTTATCGAAAATGTATTTGTCAAATCCCATAAAGACATTGGTGTTTTTCTGAATGATTTTAGGAGCTATGTCGAAAAAATATGAATTTTTTTCTGTTTATATGTTACAATGATGTACAATAAATTTTTCTATGAACTGTAAATAAATGGAAAAAATCAAGTGTAAAGAAACTTTTGAAGGGAAAATGCCTCGAAATGCCCGAAAAAGGCGTTGTATTTTTTTATGAGCAGTAGTAGTGTCAGGAAACAGTTTTTTCGGGAATTGGGTGGTTGTCCTTTTGTGAAAATTCTCATGTTAAGTTTCTATAAAAATACATGAAGTATTGGAAAGAATACTTTTTTTATAGAAATCTTTATACTATAATAAACCTGATATAAAAAAGTTCATTCTTTACATGATATCATAGAGAAATATGTTAGAAAACAATTAGGAGAAAACGTAGGTGAAAGAGATGAAAGAAATCAGTATCCATGTGGGGCAGAGGATCCGTTTGTACCGAAAAACGAAGAATCTGACCATCGAAGCATTTGCGGGGATGATCCATAAAAGCAAAGCAACGGTTTCTAAATATGAGAATGGGGATATCTCCATTGATATCGAAACACTATTTATCATTGCCCAGGCTTTGGGGATTTCTGTAAATCAGCTAATCGATTATGAAGATGCCGGCGAAACAATGGGGGAAGAAGGAGAATCCACCAAACGCAAGCTGGGCAGAAGCAGATATTATATGTATTTTTACGATGGCAGACGCAGCCGCATTGCCCGCAACGTCATCGAAGTGCAGGACGGCGGAGAGGAGAACGGCGTTTTCGATGCAAATATGTATGCGTATCTGGAGGATTTTACGAACTATTATCAGTGCAAGCTGCTGTATCATGGCACCATGCGCCGCTATGATACTTTCGTCAACTTCAATTTTGAAAATCAGAACAATAAGGTAGAGAGGGCTTTCCTCTATGCCATCAATTCCTTCAGCCACAGCGGCAGAATGGCGGGGTTATATTGTGGTCTGTCTACACAGCCGATCCTGCCTGCCTGCTTCAAATTTATCCTTTCTCCCCACATTTTGGAAGAAGATGATGAACTGAAAGAGGAACTGTCTGTTTCCAAAGAAGATATCCGTGTATTGAAAAAAATGAATATGTTCGTTGTGAGTGATCACGCATAAGAAGGAGCAGAGCAGCCTCAAACCCGAAAAGGGCTTGAGGCTTTTTCCTTTTAAAACTGGTCAGCAAGAGCCAAGGTGAGCAATAATCCAGCCATTTTGGCGGATTGGGGAGAAGGCAGGCTTTCGGGGGTGCCGCCCTCTGCGCTGCGGGCCTCCAGCAGATTTCCGGCGGAAAAATCCTCCACGCCTTGCTGGATATGCTGCATGGTATGCAGGAACAGCAGGCTTTTTGTCATGCGGTCGATCTGCTGTTTGCCGTTTTCGTCCATAAAGGCGGACATGGCTCGGAGCAAAGTTACTTCCCGGGGCGGATGTTCCACAGCGAAGGATTTTTCCGAGTTGGCGGCGGAGCGGATTTTCAGCAGATATTCTTTTTCAATGGTGTTCCGCAGACTGGAAAGCATTTCGGAAAAATCCTTTTCCAGTCCATCGGTTTTCTGGAGGGTCTTTGCGAGGGTGTAGACAGTGTTTTCGGACATAAGAAAACCACCTTTCTTCAAAATGTGCGGCAGACCTCCTCTGTCAGAAGTCCGCCGAAGGGTCTGGCTTTTTGCAGCAGCAGTTTTTTGATCTCTGCGGGGCGGGCACGGGGATTTCGTGCCAAAAGCAGGGCAGCTGCACCACTGATGAGGGGCGTTGCCATAGATGCACCGCTCATGGTGATATAGTTTTGCTTGACGATGCTGCTGCGGCTGCGATTGGGCAGGCTAAAATCATAATCCGGGGAAAGGACGGAAATGACATTTTCCCCGGGTGCCCAAAGGTCGGGCATTTCCCCTTGGGTAAAAAAGGAAAAGGAGGAAGTCTGGAAATAGCTTCTGTCCTCCCATGCCCCAACGGAAATGACCCCGCTGCTGACGGCAGGAGGCGGACGATAGCCGTTTCTTCCATCGGGATTTCCTGCGGCAGCCACTACCACGATGCCCATTTGCCAGAGCCGTTCGACGGCTTCCTTCAAAGGCAGGTTGACTTTTCTGTCATTGGTGCCGATGGAGAGATTTACTACTTTAATATTATATTTACGGGCATTGTCCATTATCCATCTGAGACCCAGTACCGCATGGGTGGAATTTCCCTGCCCATACCGATCCAATATTTTTACGGAAACGATATTTACATCGGGGGCGATGCCTCGATAGATTCCGTCCGAATTCCAGCCATTACCGCAGGCGATACCCGTGACATGGGTCACGGGATATTCCTCCTTTTCGGGACAAGTTCTCTTTCTTATTGCATTTTGCATACATTTGTTGTAAAATAAAGAGAAAGAATCCGAAAAAAGGAGGGAAAAATTGTGCAAGCCTTATCAGAAAAAGGAACTGCGCTGATGGCGAAGTTTAAAAAATTCCAGAAAATAAGTTTGGTGCTTTATGCGCTGGCGGCGATGGCTTTCGTATTTGCGAGGAATATCCCGTTGATGATTATAATTGTAGCCTTGGATATTTTCCTGGAAGTAAAACTGTATAGATGTCCCCATTGTGGCAAAGGGCTGGATTGCCGCCGCAAGATTCATGAGGATTCTGTTTGTCCCAAGTGTCAGAAATATATCTTCAGAGGACTTTAAGATTTGCTTAAAAACCGCATCCATCGATTGCGGTTTTTTTTGTAAAAGCGGAGAAAAGCATTTCAGTTCCTGTATTGACTGACTTTGCTTGTAAGGTGCAGTCAATATAGGAATTGAAAAAGATTTGCGGAGCAAATCAATGAGTAAGGCAAAGCCTTACGAATGCTTTTTTTATGGATAAAATAAAAGGATTACCGTATATTTTTTCTAAGAAAGAAAAAAGGAGCGGCGGGCATGAAGCAGGAAACAGCGGCCATCTATTGCAGGCTTTCTGTAGAGGATCGGGAAAAGGGCGTGGCAGAAAGCGAAAGCATCCAGAATCAGAAAGCCCTTCTCTTGGAATATGCCCATAAGCAAGGCTGGGGGGTCTATGGCATTTATGCCGATGAGGATTATTCTGGTCTGCGGGAGGACAGACCTGCCTTTCGGCAGATGTTGAAAGAAGCGGAAGAAGGGAAATTCTCCATCCTATTATGCAAGACCCAATCCCGTTTTACCAGAAACGCCGTCACGGCGGAACGATATTTCCACGAATTGTTTCCCTTATGGGGCATCCGTTTTATCACGGTGGTGGATCATGTGGATACGGCTTTGCGGGCCAACAAAAAAGCACGGCAGATCAACAGCCTGGTGAATGAATGGTATTCAGAGGAGCTTTCGGAAAATATTCGGGCCGTATTTCGCCGCAAGATGGAGGAGGGGCAGTTTCTTGGCAATTATGCTCCCTATGGTTATTTGAAAGATCCTGCCTGCCGCCATCATTTGATCGTGGATCGGGAAACGGCGCAGATCGTGGAAAAAATATATGACTTGTACTTATCGGGGCTTTCCTGTAAAATGATTGCAGAACGATTGACGGCAGAGGCGATCCCCACGCCCACCCAGGTGAAGAAACAGCGGGGGCAGGACATGGGCAGGAAGGACTGCAAAACATGGTCTGTGGGAACGATACGAAAGATCCTGCAAAATCCTGTCTATCTGGGACACATGGCTCAGGGCAAAGAAGAAAAGATTAGCTTTAAGGAGAAAAAGACCCGAGAATTGCCGAAAGATCGATGGATTGTGGTGGAAAATACCCACGAAGCTATCATAAAACAGGAAATATTCGATGCAGTGGGGAGAAGGATGAAACAAAGGTGCAAATCGCCCTTTGGAACGAGAAATTCCCCTGTGGTCGAAATACAAAAGTGATTTTAAGGAGGAAGGAAAGATGAGAAAGAGAATGTTAGCAGTGCTTTTTGCTGCCATGATGGTTTGTGGTGTTGCGGGCTGCGGAAAAACAGAGACAGAACCGACACAGGAAACACAGAAAACAGCAGCAGAAGCGAAAGAGGAAGAGATGCTTGCGTATTTGAAGGAACAGCCTGCGGAAATTCCGGCAGAGACTGCGGTGGAGGAAGGCTTCTTTACCATCAATGATGGCGCAGTGGCAGGGGGGCAGGAAGCATGGGATGCCTTTCTGACCGCCAGTGAAGCGGGAAAGGAGACTTCTGTTGTCATCTGCCAGTATAGTCAGTTTGATGGCGCAATCTTGGATTATTTGTACTATAGCGTGGAGACAGGCTATCTGCTGGTAACAGATGAAACAAGAAGCGGATATGAATCTGAGGATGAGGATCGGGATTTTTATTATACAAGAAACTTTGAGGTTCTGAAAGTTTTTGATGATTTCTCTCTGCAGGAAGGCGGTACGGCCTATGATATCTGTGTGCTGACGAATGAAGCGGAATTGGACGAAGATACCTTCCGTACTTATTGGACAGAAATGTCTATGGAAGCCCATCAGACACAGCTGTTGTACGTGATTTAAACGTAGAAAACCATAGAAACAATAAAAAGCCCACGATCAAGCATTTATGCTTGATCGTGGGCTTTTTTTGTTTCGTAGGCTTGCGGAGCAAGCACATGAGTAAGGCAAAGCCTTACGAATGAATGGTTTTCGTAAGATAGACATCACATAGTCCGAAGGACTGTGAACCTGTTAGGGCATAGAAGTAAGGCGAAGCTTTACGAATGAATGGTTTTCGTTTCAACAAAAAAGAGTCCGAAAGGACTCTTTTTTTATTCGGGGTAAACCATCTGATTTACCTTGAAGATCAACTGCAATGCTTTGCTGGAATTATTCAGATGGGTCGTCACTGCTGCTACCAATGCATCGAGATCGGATGCCAATGCTGCATCCAGGATAGCCTGATGTTCATCTACACATTCGCAGTCTCTGTAATGAGGCTGACTGACATATGTGCCGGAAGCATAAGTAAAGGGCTGCAGATCTCTGAAAACATCTACGGCTTTCTGGTTGCCGGAAGCCGCCAAATATAATGTATGAAAATCCATATCCAGTTCAAAGAATTCATCGGGTTTGTGATTGGAATCATCGGTTTCAATGAATTTGCGCTGCGCTTCCAGACAGTCGATCAGCTGCTGGCGCAGAGCCTGATTATAGTTCAGCGTTGTAACGATATCCTTTATGAAAAAGGTATCCATCATCAGTCGCATATCGAAAATATCCTGCAGTTCATGAGGTGTCAACGCCCGAACACTCATACCCTTATTGGGTGTATTGATGACCAGTTTTTCTTCTGCCAGCCGTTGTAAGGCTTGTTTTACCGGTGTATCGCTAACCTGATATTTCCTGGCAAGTTCTTTGATGTTTAATTTTTCCCCAGGCTGGAATGCCTTAGATGAGATATCATCCTTGATATCCTGATAGATTTTATCTGTCAGTGTGAGTTTTTTCCCTGCTGATTCGTCACTGCGATCAGTTCCCTTCAAAATATCGCACCTTCTTTCAAATTCTACTATTCCCTGAAAGGCAGGTTCCTCAATAACGTATTTTATATTATACACCTTTGTTTTAAAAAAGTCTATTGATTTTTAAAAAACAACATCTTTTTTTGATTTTGAGACATAGAAAAAAATAAAAAATGATTTTAAAACTTTATTTTCGATCAAAAATAACTGCAAAACTGCAAAATGGAAGTCACATATGGGACAAAAGTTGTCTCGTGAAAGACACGGAAAAGATGAAATTGATATAAATTTAGTTGATTTTACCAAAAAAGAGTTTAATTTAGACGAAAAAACAACTTCTTTTTGGATTTATTGTTTATTGACACTGGAAAATTAGAGTATTATAATGCAAAAAAAGACGTTTTAAGTCTTTAAAAAGTTTTTTTCGCGAAAAAAGAAGTTTTGTTAAGTGGATTTTGTGTTACAAAAGAAAAAACAAAGCAACAGTACAAAAGAAACCTTCCGTTTTCCATTGGTCCAAATGAAAGGAAAACGGATTGAGAGAAGCAACACATACCGGGCTAATCAGTTCAATATTGAGGAGGGAATTGTATGATCTTAAAAAGAGGTCTGGCTGCCATGTTGGCGGCGGTCACAGTGTTTGGTCTGGCCGGCTGCGGCGGTTCTTCTGATGAAGCTGCAACAGACGAAAACACAACAGCAACAAATACAGATTTTGTAGAAAAGAAAGTAGAACCTGTAAACTTTGAATCCGGCGTAGAACTGACAGATGACTGCTATCATTTCATCTACGCACTGGGTAACGCTCCTGCGACAATCGACGCTGCAAAATTCTTCAAAATGCGTCTGGAACAGGAATCCGGCGGCACATTAAGCTGCGATATTTACACTGACAACGTACTTGGTTCTGAACGTGAACTGTTGGAAGGCTGCCAGTTTGGTAACTACGACATCGTACTGGCAACAAACGCAACAGTAGCTTCTTTTGAAAATGATATCTTCTGTCTGGATATCCCTTGGCTGTTCGATAACAAACAGCAGGTATACGAAGTTTTGGATGGCCCTCTGGGCGACAGATTGGCAGAAGGCCTGGAAGATTCCGGCTTTAAACTGCTGCAGTGGCAGGAAAACTCCTTCCGTACTCTGTCCACCAACAAACCCATCAACTCCATGTCCGATCTGCAGGGTATCAAAATCCGTATCATGGAAAACGAACTGCAGCTGCAGCAGTGGAAAAACTACGGTGCAAACCCCACACCCATGGCCTTCACTGAACTGTTTACAGCACTGCAGCAGAAAACAGTAGACGCACAGGATAACGGCGCCGAACTGACATGGCAGACAAAATTCTATGAAGTACAGAGCCACTATACATATACAAAACACATCTATTCTCCTTACCTGATCCTGATGAGTAAGGATAAATTCGATGGTCTGACACCCGAACAGCAGGAAATCGTACTGAAGGTTTCCGACGAAGCAGTTGCTTACGAACGTGAAAGATGTTCCGAATACGAAGCGGTTGCCATCGAAAACATCAAAAATTGCGGTTCCATGGAATACAGCGACCTGTCCCCCGAAGCAAAAGCAGAAATGGTGGCAGCTTGTGAAGGTCTGAAGGAAATGGCTTACGAGAAAGTAACAGATCCTTCTGTTGTAGACCTGCTGTACAGCGAAGTGGAAAAAGCAAAGGCAAAATTCCCTGCTGAAGGTTAATTAGGAAAGGGGCGGAAAAACAATGAAATGGTTTATGGATCATTTGGAAGAATTTTTCATGATTCCACTGATTTTTGCAATGAGTATCGTTATTTTCGTTCAGGTAGTTATGCGTTATGTATTCCAGAGCTCCCTGACATGGTCTGAAGAATTGGCAAGATATATGTTCGTATGGCTGGTATACTTCTCTGTAAGTTACACAGCAAGAAGAGAAAAACATATCCGTATCGACGCTGCGATCAATCTGTATCCTAAAAAAGCACGTCCTTATATTGAAATCCTCAGCGAACTGATCGTTCTGGGCTTCGCTATCTTCATTGCGGTTACAGGCTATACTGTATTCGGCAAAATCGCCTGGTCTGGTCAGATGTCTCCCGCTATGCGTATCCCCATGCAGTTTGTATATGCTGCACCCATGATCGGTATGGCGTTGACAGCGATCCGTCAGATCCAGTGTATCGTTAGACGCGTAAAAGCATTGAAAAATCACGAGGAGGTGGCTGAAGCATGACAGGTTCTATTGCTGCAGTAGTATTTCTTACATTGATTGCATGTCTGGTGCTGACAGTTCCCATCGGTTTCTCCCTGGGTATTGCATCTCTGGGCTATATCCTTTATACAAAACAGCTGACACTGGGCTTTGTTGCACAGAACATGGTAACCGGCTGTGACTCTTTCCCTACCATGGCGATCCCCTTCTTCATCTTTGCCGGTGAACTGATGGGCGGCGGCGGTATCTCCAAGAGACTGCTGAATCTGGCCAACGTATTCTTCGGCAGAATCCAGGGTGGTCTGGCAATCGTAACAGTCGTTGTATGTATGTTCTTCGCAGCGATTTCCGGTTCCGGTCCCGCTACAGTTGCTGCTGTAGGTGGTATGGTTATCCCCACAATGCTGGAAAAAGGCTATGATAAAAAATTCGTACTGGCTCTGATCGCAGCAGCCGGTTCCATCGGTGTTATCATCCCTCCCAGTATCCCTATGGTAATTTACGCTGTAACAACAAACAGCTCCGTATCTACTCTGTTCCTGGCTGGTTTCGTACCCGGTATTCTGATCGGTCTGGTACTGATTCTGTACTCCTATGTATACGCTAAGAAAATGGGCTACAAAGGTGACGACGAACCCTTCAGCATAAAGAGAGCACTTCACGAAACAAAAGAAGGCTTCTGGGCGATCCTGTCTCCCGTTATCATCCTGGGCGGTATCTACGGTGGTATCTTCACACCAACAGAAGCAGCGGCTGTATCCGTTATCTACAGTATCATTGTTGGCTGTCTGATCTACAGAGAACTGGATGTGAAAAAACTGATCCAGTGCACAAAGAATGCTTGTGAAACAACAGCATCCATCCTGATCGTTATCGGCTGTGCTGCAGGCTTCTCCAAAGTCCTGACACTGGGCCGTATCCCTACCACAGTTGCATCTGCTATGCTGGCTCTGACAGATAGTAAGATCATTATCCTGCTGCTGATCAACATCCTGCTGCTGATCGTTGGCTGCTTCATGGAAACGCTGTGTGCTATCATGATTCTGGCACCTATCCTGTACCCCGTTGTAACAGCAATGGGCGTAGATGTTACACACTTTGGTATCATCATGGTTGTTAACCTGGCCATCGGCTTCATCACACCTCCACTGGGCGTAAACCTGTTCGTTGCATCCCGTGTAGGCGAAACCACGCTGGATACTGTCATCAAGGGTATCATTCCTTTCCTGGCACTGATGATTATCACGTTGCTGTGCATCACTTATATTCCTGCAATTTCCATGTTCTTGCCTAACCTGATGGGCTAAGAACAGTATTGTTAAAAGCTTCTCAAGGAGTTGATTGATATGAGTATTTCAAAAAAAATTGTACAAAGTATGCTGGACTGCGGCATCATTTTGATGACAGCACTTTGTATGTTCTACTATTATGGTTGAAACTCGATGACCTTCATCTATCCCAATTAGATGTAGCTCATATTGAACTCCGGGAAAACCCTCGTCTGGAAACAGACGAGGGTTTTTCGTTTGCCGAAAGAATTGCTTTCTGTACCCGTGACATGGGTGCCGTGACCGTTATCATCGTAAGGCTCCCGTTTCCCATTGATCAGATCCCGAAAAGCCACGATACGGTTTTCCGGCAGTATAAAATCCTCCACGGGAGAGATCCCCGTATCCAGAAAAGCGATGGAGAGCCTCCGCTTGCCTGCAGATGCAGACAGCTCCGCAGAAAAAAGGTGTTTCATCAACGACATGGCAAGCATCTCCTTTCTTTACTAAAGTATGTAAAAAAGCATTTTTGGGGACTTTGGGGCATACCTTTATTTTAGGAAGAAAAAGGAGAGGATGTCTGTGGCAGAAAAAAACGGAATGGAGATGCTTTCGGCATTGATGGGAGAGCAGGGGCAGGATGCCCTGAAGATGATGCAGCGAATCCAAAGGCTGCAGCGGCTTATGGGGCCTGCGGCAACCCAACCGCCCACCCCTCCTGTGGAGAGAAAAGAGGAAGGGGAGCTTTTTGCCCGCAATCGAAATGAAAATATGATCACCGCAGCCATTCCTTTTTTGAATCGGGAATATCAGCGGGATTTGTATATCGTTGTTCGCCTGATGGAAATGCAGAGAGTATTGAGCGGAGGTCTGCTGGAAGCAAGGGAACGGCAGGAGGAACCGCCCCGCCTGCGGCAGCGGAAAATGCTGTGGGCAGTCCAGGAATATCTGCCGCCGGATGAGAGAGGCCAGATGCAGACCCTATTGAGAATGATGGATATGAAAGAGATCATGGAACGGGAGGGCTTGAAATGAATACATGGGATACTCCGGAAGTGCAGGCTTTGGGAGAGGAACGGCTGCAGCTCATGCGGGAAGCGGCGGAAAAATGCAAGGGGAAAACCGACATGGAACGATTGGATATTTTCCTGGAATATGGTGAAAAATTATCAGAGGGCGGGCAGCTTCCTCCGGAAGAACAGAAAGCTCTACTGGCAGCAGTGGCGGCAAGCCTGCCCAAGGAGGAACAGGCACAATTGGCACAGATCATGGCAATGCTGGGACTGTGACCGTGCAAAAGGGTGATGCAATTTGATTGCATCACCCTTCTTTATTGGAAAGAATATCGAATAATAAAACTGCCAGTAAAGGCGAAGTGTTTGGGGAAGCTGCTTTTTTTTGTACCGTTTTTTTCTTGGCAGTGATTGGAACTACATCTTTTTCTACCGCTCTATTTTGTAGCGTGGGTGTGGACAGTTCGCCTACCGGTTTTTCTTTTTGGCTGTTCGTGGATCGGGGCTGATTAAAGGGTGCGGGAATATTTTTGTTGGAATACATGGGAACCTCCGTGAATTTTCTTTCCTTATATATATGCTTCCAAAAGTTTTTTATGTTTTCTCCTATAAATAAACACATTTTTGTGGTATGATTATATTAGAAAAGTCTGAGATCAGAAAAACTCCTGAAAGGAAGCTGTACATGAAGGAGCGTAGAGAACGAAACTTCCGTATATTGGAATTTCGAGAAAATAAATTTGATATCGTCGGGGATGTCCATGGCTGCTACGATGAGCTGATGGAGCTGATCCGAAAACTGGGTTATGAAAAAAAGGACAACTGTTATGTCCATCCCGAAGGCAGAAGGCTCATTTCTGTGGGGGATGTGGCGGATAAAGGACACAAAAATCTGGCCTGCCTGAATTTCTGGATCGACCAAGTGAACCATGGTGGTGCCTTCTGGGTTCATGGAAACCATTGTAACAAGCTGTATCGGTATTTCCTCGGCAACCGTGTCCACCTGTCCCATGGTTTGGAGAACACTGTAGCGGAGCTGGACAAGCTGCCCAAGGAAGAACGCACAGCCTTTCGCAACCGCTATATGCGCTGCTATGAAAGCCAGTGCTTCTATCTGCTGTTGGACAGAAAACAGCTGGCGATTGTCCATGGCGGTCTGCGCCCCGAATCCATTGGAAAATTTTCCAATAAGATTCGCGCGGTCTGCCTTTATGGGGAAACCACAGGACGATTCGATGAAAACGGCAAGCCGGAACGGCTGGATTGGGCGGCGGAATATGACGGGAAGCCCTTTGTGGTCTATGGACATACGGTGGTGGAAGAGCCGGAGATTGTCAATCGTACCGTGGATATCGACCAGGGCTGTGTTTATGGCGGATATTTGACGGCACTGCGCTATCCTGAAATGGAATTTGTGCAGGTGCGAGGGAAGAAATATGCGGAATACCACGGCGGCGGCAAGGTTCCCCAGTGAGTTGGAGAAACCAGATAAAGGCGAAATAAAAAAATATCGGACATGATATAGAAAGTCCTCTCAAAAAGAGGGCTTTTTCTATGGGAAAAAGAGGATTTTCAAGGGAAACGGCGTATTCTAAAAGTAATAGGAGAAATTTGTACTTTTGGATAAGAAGGAGGGAAAGCTATGGAATTACGGCAGCTTCAGGAAGAACTGGAAGAAAAGATGTTGGGGCAGTATGCTACAAAAAGTATCCATACAAAAGGTCGGCAGAGGGAAGAGGAAAAATGCGATATCCGTACGGATTTCCAGCGGGACAGAGACCGTATCATCCATTGCAAATCCTTTCGCCGCATGAAGCATAAAACACAGGTGTTTATCTCTCCAGAAGGAGACCATTACCGTACCCGCCTGACCCATACCCTGGAGGTTTCCCAGATCGCCAGGAGCATTGCCCGTGCGCTGCGCCTGAATGAGGATCTGACGGAGGCCATTGCTTTGGGCCACGATTTGGGTCATACTCCTTTTGGCCATGCAGGGGAACGAAAGCTGGACGCCCTTTGCAGGGACAGCGGCGGCTTTGCCCATAATGAGCAGAGCCTGCGGGTGGTGGAACGGCTGGAAAAAGACGGTCGTGGGCTAAATCTGACTTGGGAAGTGCGGGATGGCATTTTAAACCACCGCACCAGCGGAACCCCTGCCACTTTGGAAGGGAAGATCGTACAGCTTTCCGATAAGATCGCTTATACCAACCATGATATCGATGATGCCATTCGTGCGGGGATGCTGCGTCCTCGGGATATTCCAAGAGAGATCGTTGCCCGTATCGGCACCCGTTCCAGCAGCCGCATCAACGCCATGGTACGGGATACCATCCAAAACAGCATGAATCTCAACGATATCCGCATGAGTGAGGAAATGCGCACAACTTTGAAAGACCTGCGGGCTTTTATGTTTAAGCATGTCTATGCCAGCGATATCGCCGTTGCGGAGCATAAAAAAGCGGAAAAGATCGTTGGTGATCTGTTCGATTATTATTTGGAATACCCCGAAGAAATGTCCTCGGAATTCCAGGTGTTGCTGGAGGATGGGGACCCGGTGCGTCAGGTGGTCTGCGATTATATTGCCTGCATGACAGATCGCTTTGCTGTGGCAAAATATAAGGAGCTGTTTATCCCCCAGGAATGGACGATTCTTTGAGAAGATACGGTTGAAAAACGGAACAAATTTGATTGAAATCATTATTGCATTTTGCACAAAGTTTGAAAAAGTCAAGGGGTTTTTGCAATTTTTTTGTTCATCCCTACAAAATGTATACAATGGAGAAGGATTTTCCCCAAAAATGTCGAAACTATATAGTAAAAAGGAAGTGAAATCGCTTCCTTTTCGACTGTAATTCAGCGAAAGCGATGGGGGTGATGGAATGAGATATCCGAGAGAGGTCGTCGATGAAGTGCGCCTGCAGAACGATATCGTTGAAGTCATTTCCCAGTATGTTCCACTGAAGCAGAAGGGCAGTTCCTATTTTGGGCTTTGCCCTTTTCATAACGAAAAGACTGCTTCTTTTTCCGTCAACAGCGAAAAACAGTTTTACTACTGCTTTGGCTGCGGTGCGGCGGGGAATGTATTTTCCTTTCTGATGGAAATGGAAAACTGCGATTTCCCCGAAGCGATGAAGCGGCTGGCGGACAGAGCCCATATCGCTCTGCCGGAGCCAGAAAAAAACGCTCAGGCTATCGCCGCAGAGCAGTTGAAGCAAAGGCTGTTCGACATACACACCACCGCAGGCAGATTTTTTTACGATTGCCTGCAGAGCGAGGAGGGGAAAGAGGCAAGAGCCTATCTGCAAAAACGGCAGATGGACCCTAGAATCGCAAGAAAATTTGGCATCGGTTATTCCCCCGAGCGTTATGATGCCCTCTTCAAACATCTGAAGGAAAAGGGCTTCAGCGTATCGGATATCCTGAAAACAGGGCTGGTGCTGGAAAATAAAGATGGCAAAGGCTATCATGACCGTTTTCGTGGTCGGCTGATGTTCCCCATTTTCGATGTGCAGGGGCGGGTCGTCGGCTTCGGCGGACGTATCCTTGCCAAGGGCGAACCAAAATATTTGAATTCTCCCGAAACCATCCTGTTCAGCAAGAGCAGAAACCTCTATGGTTTGAATTTTGCCAAAGCGGCAAGGAAACGGGAATTGATTCTGGTGGAGGGCTATATGGACATGCTTTCCATCTATCAGGCAGGGTTTCACAATGTTGTGGCATCCCTGGGCACAGCTTTCAATCAGGAGCACGCAAGGACATTGAAGCGTTTCGCCGATGATGTCATCCTGCTCTATGACAGCGATGAAGCCGGAACCAATGCGGCATTGCGGGCGATTCCCGTGCTGGTGAAAAATGGGTTCCGTGTGAAGGTCACCCAAGTGCCCGATGGGAAGGACCCGGACGAATTTATCAAGGCAAAGGGCGCAGCGGAATTTTCTAAATTGTTAATCAATGCTGTGCATTATATATCTTTCGAGATCGCTTGTATCCAGCGGAAATATAACCTGAAAAACCCTGAGCATCGGGTGCGTTTTGCCACTGAAGCTGCGGAAATCCTGGCAAAACTGGACAGCGAGATCGAACGCAACGTCTACCTTGGCGAAGTCAGCCGGGTCACAGGCGTGGAAGAAGAAGCCATCCGCAGTGAGATCGGAAAATTGATGCGAAAAGAAGATGAGGCTTTCCAAAAGGAAGCAGAAAGACGGCAGCAGAATTTGAAGACTTACAGCATAGAGGGCAGGAAAACAGAAAAAGGGCTGATGGAAGCCCAGAGAAGCTTGTTATACTATTGTGCCCAGCATCAGGGCGTATATGATATCCTCAAAACCATCATAGAGGAAGACGATTTCACGGAAGAAGTTTTTCGCAGAGCCTTCGGCTATATCGGTGAACTTTGGAGTTCCTCGGGCCATGTGTTCCCAGCCGATCTGGTGAGCCGTTTTGAGGAAACAAAAGAACAAAAAATGGTCACAGAAATCTTTGCGGTGCAGCTGCCTGCGGAAAACGGTGCGGATATGGAAAAAGCCATCAATGAACAGGTGCGGCGGCTGAAACGGACAAAAATCGACCATTTGACGGCAAACGCCACCACCGTGGAAGAGATCCAAAGGCTGGTGGAAGCCAAGAGAAAACTGGATTCCCTGTATATTACCATTTGATATGGTTAGACTATATGAACAGAGAAAGGAAGGATTGCGTTGAAATCCGTCGAAGAAACAACATTATTGACCAGACTGGAAGAATTGGTTCAGATGGGCAAAAAGAAAAAAAGTGTATTGGAATATAAGGAGATTATGGATCATCTGGCGGATTTGGACTTGGATCCTGACCGTATCGATCGTATCTATGAATATCTGGAAAGCCAGGGTATCGATATCCTCGGGAATATTGAAGCGGAAGAAGAGGTCGAAAAAGAGATTGACCTGACACTGCCCGAAGGCATCAATATTGATGACCCTGTGCGTATGTATCTGAAAGAGATCGGTAAAGTGCCTTTGCTGACAGCGGAAGAAGAGATCGAACTGGCGCAAAAAATGGAAGAAGGCGGCCCCGAAGGGGAAGCAGCCAAAAAGAAACTGGCAGAAGCCAACCTGCGTCTGGTTGTCAGCATTGCGAAAAGATATGTGGGCCGTGGGATGCTGTTCCTTGACCTGATCCAGGAAGGGAATTTGGGCTTGATCAAAGCTGTTGAAAAATTCGACTTCCATAAAGGCTTCAAATTCTCTACTTATGCAACATGGTGGATCAGACAGGCCATCACCCGTGCTATTGCGGATCAGGCGCGTACCATCCGTATCCCCGTACACATGGTTGAGACCATCAATAAACTGATTCGCATTTCCAGACAGCTGCTGCAGGAATTGGGCCGTGAACCGACTGCGGAAGAATTGGCTGTGGAAATGCAGATGCCCGAGGAAAAGGTTCGGGAGATCATGAAGATCGCCCAGGAGCCCGTTTCTCTGGAAACGCCCATCGGCGAGGAAGAAGACAGCCATCTGGGCGATTTTATTCCCGATGATGATATTCCTGCCCCTGCGGAAGCAGCAGCTTTCACGCTGCTGAAGGAACAGCTGATCGAGGTGCTGGATACTCTGACAGAAAGAGAAGAAAAAGTACTGCGTCTGCGTTTCGGGCTGGATGACGGCAGAGCAAGAACGCTGGAAGAAGTGGGCAAGGAATTTAATGTTACCAGAGAACGTATCCGCCAGATTGAGGCGAAGGCTCTCCGTAAGCTGCGCCATCCCAGCAGAAGTAAAAAATTGAAGGATTATTTGGAATAATAGGGAGAAAGAAAAGAGGGCGGACACAAATTTGTGTCGCCCTTTTTATAAATGAATTTTATCCTTGCAAAAGCGAATGCTTTTGCGTATTGGGTTCCAAGGGGGTGTCCCCCCTTGGCAGGAGTTTGAGGACAGCGTCCTCAAAGAGGGAGGAAGTATGGAACTATCAAAGCGACTGGAACTGGTGGCAAGCCTGGTCACCCATGATACCATAGCGGATATCGGGACAGACCACGGCTATGTGCCCATTTATCTATATTTGCAGGGGAAGATCAAAAAAGCCTATGCCTGCGATGTACGGAAAGGCCCCTTGGAAAAATGCAGACAGAATATTGCACTCCATGGGGCGGAAAATGCCATTGAAACACGGTTGGGCAGCGGAATGATGCCCTTGCGGCCCTTTGAAGCGGAAACAGCCATTATGGCAGGCATGGGCGGTATGCTTATCGTACATATCCTGCAGGATAGCCCGGAGGTGGCGGAAAGCCTGAAAGAATTGGTGCTTTCCCCCCAGCGTGATTTTGGTGAGGTCAGAAAATATTTGCATGAAATCGGTTTTGCCATTCAAGAAGAGCATATGCTGAAAGAAGACAATAAGCCCTATGTAGTGATGCGCTGTAAGAAGGAAGAAGAAAAATATGACAGGGAGATCGATTATCTCTACGGCAAAAAGCTTTTGGAGAAAAAAGAACCTCTGTTGAAAGAATTGTTATTGCATGAAGAAGGAAAATATAGTCGTCTTTTCGAAAAACTGAAAAACAACCCCACGGAAAACGCCCAGAAGCGTCTGCCGGAGGTGGAAGAAAAGCTGGCTCTGATGAGGGAGGCATTGGCATGTCTGTAAAAGTGAAGGATATCATGGGCGTGATGGAAACGATCGCTCCTGCAAAATTGGCAGAGGGCTGGGATAAGCCCGGTCTTGCCATCGGCGACCCTGAAAAAGAAGTAAAAAAGATTTTGGTGGCTTTGGATGTGATTGAGTCTGTCATCGAAGAAGCAAAGTGCATCGGTGCGGATATGATTGTCACCCATCATCCGATGCTTTTGTTCAAAAAAATCGAAAGCATTACGGCGGATAACCCCTTGGGCAAACGGATCTATGCCTTGATTGAAAACGGCATTGCCGCTTTCTCTGCTCACACCAATCTGGATGTGGCAGAGGGCGGTACCAACGATGTGCTGGCGGAGTTGGCAGGTTTGGAAGAGATCGAGATTCTGGAAGAGACATGGGCGCAGGAACTGAAAAAGATCGTGGCTTATGTGCCTGTAGGCTACGAAGAAGCCGTACGCAGTGCCATGTGCGAAGCAGGTGCCGGTCATATCGGTGCCTATTCCCACTGCACCTTTGGTGCTGCCGGCAAAGGCACATTCTTACCCTTGGAGGGAACGAACCCCTTCCTCGGCGAACAGGGCAAGCTGGAAGTGGCCGATGAAATCCGTTTGGAGACCATCGTTCCTGCGGAAAAGGTCAATGCAGTGGTAAAAGCGATGATCGCCGCCCATCCTTATGAAGAAGCGGCCTATGATATTTATCCCGTAGAGCAGAAAGGCAAAAAAGAGGGCATCGGCCGTATGGGCGAGCTGCCCGAAGCTGTACCTTTTCGGGAATTTGCGGAAATGCTGCGGAAAAAACTGCAGCTGGACCATATCCGCTTGGTGGGCGATGGGGATAAATTGGTGAAGAAAGTCGGTCTTTGCACCGGCGCAGGAGTGGATTTTGTATCCCTTGCGGCTGCCAAGGGCTGTGATGCCTACCTGACGGGGGATATCAAATATCACGAAGCGCAAAAAGCTGTGGAACTGGGAATTGCTGTGGCAGATGTGACCCATTACGCCAGCGAAGTATTGATTGTGCCTGTCCTGCAAAAAAAGTTGATGGAAGCGGCACAGAAAAATGGATGGAATATCGAAGTTGTCTGTTCCGAGGAAAACGGGCAGACCTTCTGGACGATTTAAAAGGAGGCATGCAGAGTGGAAACGAATAAAGTAAATGTCATGGGAAAAGAAATGCAGATTCCCGAAGGTGTGACCTTTGGTGAATTGGCGAAAGAATTTCAGGGGGAGTTCCCTTCTGCCATCCTGCTGGCAAAGCAGGGGAATGTGCTGAAAGAACTGGATTATGAGATTACAGATGCGGATGATATCTCTTTTCTTGACCTGCGGGATGAAGAAGGCATGCGGCTGTATCACCGTGGGGTTTCCTTCCTTTTGGTAAAGGCGGCAAGAGATGTCATTGGGGAAGATGCTCTGGTTGTGATCGAACATTCCCTGCGGGGCAATCTCTACTGTGAAATTCGCAAGCCTGCCATAGAGATCACAGAAGCACTGCTTTCTCAGCTGGAAAATAAAATGAAAGAATATGTGGCGGCAGACCTGCCTATCCTGAAACGGACCTTCCGCAAGGATATCGCCATCAACATTGCGAAAAAACAGGGTATGAAGGATAAAGCGGAGCTGTTCCGTTTCCGCCGTGCCTCCAATATCAACCTGTATGAATTGGATGGATTTTATGATTATTTCTACGGCTATATGCCTCTTTCTGCGGGCGCACTGCAGCTGTTTGGGCTGATGCCCTATGAAAATGGTTTTTTGCTGCGTTTTCCCGACCCTGAAAATCCCGGGGAACTGCTGCCATTTCAGGATTCTCCGAAAATCAGCGACACTTTCATGGAACAGATGCGCTGGTGTCAGCTGATGGAAGTTTCTAATGTGGCAGATCTGAATAACAGCATCGTAGAGGGGAAATTTGGTGAACTGATCCGCATCAATGAAGCCCTCCATGAAAAGAAGATCGCCCAGATTGCCGACCAGATCTATCGTAAAATGGATAAAGTGAAGGTGGTGCTGATCGCAGGGCCTTCCTCCTCCGGCAAGACTTCCTTTGCCAACCGCCTGTGCATCCAGCTGCGGGCCTTGGGGGTGAAGCCCCACAAGGTTTCTCTGGATGATTATTTCATCAATCGGGAGGATACCCCTCTGGATGAAAACGGAAAGAAAAATTTTGAACGCATCGAAGCCCTTGACCTGAAACTGTTGAACGATGACCTGAAAAAGATCATCGCAGGGGAGAAAGTGGAACTGCCCTTCTATAATTTCGTAACAGGCAAACGGGAATATCATGGTGATTTTGTTCAGTTGGGGGATGGGGAGATTCTGGTGATGGAAGGCATCCATGGTTTGAATGACCGCCTGACGCCGGAAATCCCTGCGGAAAATAAATTCAAAATCTTCATCAGTGCGATCACGCAGTTGAATATTGATGACCATAACCGCATTTCCACCTCTGATAGCCGCCTGATCCGCCGTATGGTGCGGGATTTCCAGTTCCGTGGCAGAAGCGCAGTTACAACCATCTCCTCTTGGAACGAAGTGACCCAGGGCGAAGAGGATAATATCTTCCCCTTCCAGGAAAATGCCGATGCAGTGTTCAATTCTGCTACATTGTATGAATTGAGCGTGTTGAAGCAGTATGCGGAACCCCAGCTTTTCGCCATTGATCCTTCCATGCCCGAATATGTGACGGCAAAACGTCTCATCAAATTCCTGGGCTATTTCCTGGCGGCACCCGGATTGGAAATTCCCAATAACTCCCTCATCAAGGAATTTGTTGGCGGAAGCTGCTTTAAGGTTTGACAGAGGGAATAAAATAGATTATAATTTTTATTTGTGAGTAAGCTGGACAGTCGCGCTCGCCGTTTTATGTGAGTGAGGAAAGTCCGGGCTTCGCAGAGCAGGGTGCCGGCTAACGGCCGGCGGAGGCGACTCCAGGACAAGTGCAACAGAAATAGGTAGCCTGCCTTGGCAGGTCATAATGGAAAGGTGGGGTAAGAGCCCACCGCTGTGGTGGTAACATCATGGGTCAATGTAAACTCCGCCCGAAGCAAGACAAACAGAGATCATGGGGCTGCTCGTTCCGTCTCGAAAAAGTCGCACGATGCCGCTGGCAACAGCGGACCAAGATAGATGGCTGTCTGAAAAACAGAACCCGGCTTACAGGCTTGCTCTCATTTATACGCAAAAAACACCTTTCGTTCGGAAGGTGTTTTTTGTATGTGGGGACGCCACAGTGGCATCTATCCCGATCCACAAAAATAAACTTTTCCTCACAGAGACGCAGGCTCAGACAGTTCGGAAAAGTATTTTTTGCTGGATGGGGATGCCACAAAGTGGCTTTGCAAAGTAAAGCGCAGAAAATTACTTCGCCTAAAGTTGAACACCTTCCATTCGGAAGGTGTTTTTGTGTGCGTTTATTTTTGGAAAATATCTTCTTGTTCGCCTTTTTCCAAGCGTTTCAAATGTTCGGTCAAAACTAAATTGACATATTGGGAAAAAGAGCGTTGGCTTTCTTCCGAAAGCTCTCTTACTTTTTCTACAATATCTTCATCCAATGTTACGCTAACTTTTTGTTTTAATGGTCTCAAATTTCTCACCTCAATTAAAATAGCTGTTGAAAGGTTTAATGTTTTAGATATAGTCGTTATTTTTTCATAAGCGGTTGATTTAAACGAGAAAAAACAAGACTTTCCATTCGGAAAATCTTATTTAATCAAAAATATCCTTTTGTTTTTTTCCCGTTAAATGTTCCTTTAAGATCATATTGATATATTGGGAAAGGGAACGGTCGCTGTTTTCTGCCAAAATTTTAATTTCCTCATAAATTTCTCGATCTACAACGATACTGACACGTTTCTTTAAGGGTCTCAATCTATACACCTCAATTCTGTGGAGTTTCCTTCTGCTTTTTCAAATAGTCTCGTAAAACAAGATTGACATATTGCGAAAAAGGACGGTCGCATTCTTCTGCGACAGCTTTGATTTCTTCGATTAAATCTTCATCTAATGTGACACTGAGTTGTTTTTTCTTTAATGTATCCATGGAAATCACCTCTCAAAAACAATACTATAAAATATTATTTAGTATTGATTTTAAATATAAAGTAATATAAAGTAATATATAAGCTTGGAATAAATATGAGGTGATTCTATGTCGGATTTTGCAAAAAATTTAAAATATTTCCGAAAGCAAAAAAAATATTCTCAGGCAGATTTGGGAAAAAAACTGCATTATGGCTATACTGCCATCGCCAATTATGAAAGCGGCAGAAATGAACCTGCTTTTGATGACCTGATCTCATTGGCAAAACTTCTTGATGTGACGACAGATGAACTTCTAGGCGTAAACACAATGCGGGAGGGAAATAAGCTGCTTTCTGGTTACAGAAAATTGATACCGAAGCATCAAAAAATCGTTTCGGATTTGATTGAAATTCTTTTGACGATACGATAAAAGGCCCTTAGCAGCCGCCTCTTTCCAATTCCCTGAAAATGCAGTATAATAATAGGGAATCTTTGACATGAGGTGATACAGATATGAATGAATTTGTAAAAAAGATGCTGGAATATAATCGTGTATTTGTTGAGCATGGTTTGTATGAAAAATACGAGACTACAAAATATCCCGATCGCAAGATTGCTATTTTGGCTTGCATGGATACCCGCATGACAGAGCTGCTGCCTGCGGCACTGGGGCTGAAAAACGGCGATGTGAAGCTGATCAAAAACGCAGGGGGACGTGTGATGCACCCCTATGGCAGTGTGATTTTCAGCTTGCTGGTGGCGGTCTATGAGTTGGGCGTGGATACTGTCCTCGTCATCGGGCATGACGATTGCGGCGGCAGATTGTTGGACCCCAAGAAAATGATCGCAAAAATGAAGGAACGGGGCATTTCTCAAGAAGCCATCAACCATGTGGATGAAAACCACAAGAATGTGGAGCAATGGCTGACAGGCTTCGGTGATATTTATGATTCGGTGCAGAGTACGGTGGATGCCATCGAAAATCATCCTCTCCTGCCGAAGGATCTGGAGGTACTGGGCTTTATCATGGATCCTCATACAGGGGCAGTGAGAGCCATTTAAGAGAGTTATTTCAGTTTATAAAATACCAATTTCTTACGTTTTAGGGGATTGGTATTTTTTTCTTGACAAAATAGACATACGGATGTATGTTATAAATAAACATACAAATGTAGGCAAAAGAGGTGAGCGTATGGAAAAACAAAAATTGCCGGATACGGAATTAAAGGTGATGCAGGTCATTTGGCATAGCGAAACGCCCATCAGCACTTCTGCCATTCGGGAAGAACTGCAGAAGGAACGTCCATGGAATCTCTCTGCTTTGCAGACTCTTTTGGGCAGGCTGGTGAATAGAGGGTTTCTTGCCACAGAAAAACGGGGCAAAAGCCGTTTTTATGATCCGCTGGTGACAGAGGAAGACTATCTGGCAGAGGACAGCCGCCGTTATTTCCGAAAATGGACGGGCGGTTCTCTGCGGGATTTGGTGGCGTGCTTATACGAAAACCATTCCGTGACGAAGGAGGAATTGGAAGATTTAAAGACATTCATCGAGCAGAAAACGAAGGGGTGATTCGATGGGTATTTTTCTGGAATATATCAAGGTCAGCCTTTGGATGGTACCGTTCATCCTTTTGGCGTTGTGGCTTTTGCCACGGCTTTCCAATCGATATACGGCAAAGGTATCCTATGGGGTGTGGTTGGTTGTGGCGGTACGGCTTCTGGTTCCGTGGAATCTGACGCTGCCGCAGGAAACAGCCCCCATCCATTTGGATATTCCCAGGGAGACCGCTATGCAGTGGGTGCCTGTTGCCTTGGGCGGAGATGCGTTGGATGCCGCCGCAAAAGCAGACATGACCCCTGTGGTCGTGGCAGATGGGGAAAAACAGCCTGTAGAAGAGCCGATTTCCGCCATCACGCCCATGGAAATTTTCTTTGCCCTATGGTTGGCAGGGGCGGCAATTTCCATGCTGCGTACAGTGGCATCAACTTTGCGGATGAAGCAGCTGTTGAAGCGATGGGAAAAGCAGCCCTCGGCGGAAACAATGGATTTTTACAGGGAAATGGCAGGAGAAAAACGACCGCCCCTAATCATTTGCCCTGCTTTGGAAACACCCATGGCGGTGGGACTATTTCAGACGAAAATATATCTGCCCCATGAAGGATATCGTCCGCAGGAGATGGAAATGATTTTCCGTCACGAGCTGATTCATTGGCGCAGAAGGGATTTATGGTATAAACTGATTCTACTTCTGGCAAGGAGCCTTCATTGGTTCAACCCTTTGGTGTGGTTGTTGGTGAAGCGGGCAAACAGAGATTTGGAGATTTCCTGCGACGGAGAAGCGGTACAGGGCAAGGATGCTGCATACCGCAAAGCATATAGCCTGATGATTTTGCAGGTGGCGGAGCATAGCTTACAAAAGCAGGCAGCACTGACGACTTGCTTTACCGATGGGAAAAAGGCATTACAGGAAAGGCTGGTGGAAATTTTGAATGGAGAAAAACGAAAACGGGGCATGGCGCTGGTTGCCATGACATTGGTGCTGGCATTGACCTGCGGCTGTCTGGTCAGCTATGGTGGGGAAGATGAATCTGCCATGGAAACGGCAGAAAGAAACACTGCCCTCACAACGGAACAGCAGGAGATTGTAGAGCTTTGGGCGGAAGCCCTTTCCCAAAGGGATGGGAAGGTTCGCTATGACCGCATGGGTGAGACAGCCAAAGCACAATTTATTGAAGAACAAAAGAGCTTGGATGGAGAGGAATGGAGTTATAGCATCGGCTGGTCCAGCCCTTGGGTCATGTCCTATGCCGTGGAGGATAAGGAAAATGTCGCTATCATTACCTATACCATGCAGGACAGCACACCCCAGCAGTATACCATGAAGGAGCTGCTGAAATTTGGAGAAGAAAATGGCAAAACAGTGGTGGAAAGCTATCTGACCTCCAATCTGTATTGGGAGGATGGTAAGGTGCATCCTGTCATCGGCAGAAAGGGCATGGAATTGGATGAAGGTATCTGGGACTTCTTGTATCAGAGTGTAGTTGGAATGATCAGCCAGAGTAGTTGGCAGATTTATGAGTTGGAAGAATTTAATTTCAATATCACCAATGTGGAACGAAAACGGCTGGCAAATGGCAGGGATGAAGTGACCGTAGATTTCGGACTGCAGATTCTGCACCGCAACTGTTTTGCAGACCCCGCAGAAACTTCTTTTCTCAAGAAGCTGAAGAATCGAGGCAGTAAAGAGTATGATATTTTATATCAGGAATATTATCAACAGCAGGAAAGCAATAGCTATATGCGCTTTACCTGTGAAGTATTGCCGGGCGAAGGGCGCATTTACGAGGATACCTGTTATCCGGATACCTTCTGTCTTTACAACGATGATGGCAATCCCCATACAATTACATTTGAGAACAAAAATGTTGCATCGAAAGCATGTTATAAGGAGGAGCCGGCAGATGGTTGGTTTGCATACATTTCTCCTACAAAATGGGAGGATGCAGTTACAGTAGAGCGCAAGATCCGTATTTCCGATGCGACAGGCAGAACAAATAATGGCTATTTCGACCTGTATCTGGAACAGGGCGGTGTATTTGAAGTAGCAGAAGATGCGGTCATCATTATGGGTGAAGTGGGGGAAGATCCTTATACCATGACAAGGGAAGAATGGACCAAATGGCTGAAAAATGAAAGTATCGGTTATGGTGGAAGTTTTACCCTTGGCTTTGAAAAAGACGAAAACGGAAATGACATTATTACGGAAGTCAGACAGGGGTATTGGGAAAAAATTCCTGCGGAAGAAGCGGCAGAGAACAGCAATATTCCCTCCGGCTATCCCACCGAAAGCAGAACCATTTCCGCCCCCTTTTCCACCAGAAAGAATCCTATAACGAATAGCGAGGTGAAGCATCTGGGAACAGACTTTTCTTCCGAAGGGAAAAATATCCCCGTTTCTGCTACGGCAGATGGCATTGTGCTGGAAGCGGGCTTTGATGCCACTAGGGGAAATTATGTGAAGCTCAATCATCTGAACGGCTTCACGACCCTTTATGCACACCTTTCCCAACTGGATGTGAAAGCCGGCGATACCGTGAAAAAGGGAGATGCCCTTGGATTGAGCGGCAAAACGGGTATGGCAACAGGGATTCATTGCCATTATGAAATTCAGCTGAATGGGATTTATCAGGACCCCGAACAGTATTTATAAGAACGTATTTATGAAGAAAGGGAGCGTACTGTGTTTGCGCTCCCTTTTCGTTTGTGATAAGATGGAAACAATATCACGAAAAGGAGCGATCTTATGCAAATAACCTATCTGCACCACAGCGGTTTTTCCGTGGAGACGGAGACAAAGGTACTGCTGTTCGATTATTATACAGAAGGGGGACGCAAGGCGTATTTCGATCCCACCGCTTATGGCGATAAGGATATTTTTGTATTCGTTTCCCATGCCCATGAGGATCATTACGACAGACGTATTCTGGATTGGGGGAAATTGCCCCATGTAAAGTATGTCCTGTCCTCCGATGTGCGGACGGAACTGGAATTTCAGGGAGAAGTGCTGACAGTAAATCCCCATGAAAGCCATGATTTTGGCGGCATCCATATTGAAACACTGCAGTCTAATGACGAAGGCGTGGCTTTTCTGGTGAAAGCCGATGGCAAGACCATCTACCACGCCGGTGACCTGAACTGGTGGCACTGGAATGGGGAGTCTGACGATTTCAATAATGACATTGCACGCAGCTATACCACAGAGATCGATAAGCTGAAAGGGGAGCAGATCGATGTGGCATTTGTGCCTGCCGATCTGCGCCTGCAGGATAAATATTTCTGGGCAGTGAATTATTTCTTGAAAACCGTTGGCGCAAGGGTGTTGTTCCCCATGCATTTCTGGGGACATTTCGAGGTGTGTGATCTTTTGAAGGAACTGGGTTATGGGGAAACGATCCGGAAGATTACGGCGGAAAATGAAAAATTTGAAATTTAATCGGGAAATATTAAAGAAATCTTTAATTTTTTTTGTGAATTTTGATTTATACTGAAAGAAAAAACTTTTGGGGAGAAGGAAAAAGGATGAAAGGGAAGAATTGGAGGGAATTTGAGCCACAGCGGCAGCCAAGGACCACACGAGAGCAACGGACCCACCGCCGCAAACGAAAGGGCGGCTTGCTCAAAAAACTGAAATGGGCAGTGCTTTTATTTGCCATTGGCTATTTTGGCTTTCTGATATATTATACCTTCGGTAAACCCTACACGATTGCCCTGGACGCCGGTCATGGCGGCGTAGACATAGGGGCAGAGGGCATCATCAACGAAGTAGAGCTGACGGAGCGCACGGTGGCGGAATTGCAGACCCTTTTGGAAGAAGATGGGCGATTTCGCATCATACTTTCCCGTAAGGAAGGGGAAGGAAAATCCATCACCGAGCGGAATGAAAAACTGCGGCGGCATCATCCCGATTTGATGCTTTCCATCCATGGCAACTCCAATGATGCCAGCAGTGCCAAGGGCTTTGAGTGCTATCCTTCCCCACCGGGCTATGAAAATCACGAGGTCAGCCTTGCCTTTGCGGAGCTTTTGGCGGAGGAAATGCAAACCGTAGGGGCGAAGCTACGTGGCACCGACGGTGTGCGTTTTGGCTATTATGATGCAAACGGTGAAAAGCTGCTGGTGGATTCCAGCGATACGGAAATCTATGATTATGATACCTTCGGGATGCTGAAAAATATGGATTGTCCTGCGGTTTTGGCGGAGCAGTGCTTTGTCACCAATGCGGATGATGTGGAAAAATTCGGTACGGAGGAAGGCTGCAAAATGGCAGCGGCGGCGTATTATCGAGCCATTTGCAGGTATCTGGAAAGTGCAGAAATTTCATAAATTCATACCAGAAAGACTCTTTTACATAGTTGCAGTTTAGGAAAACATAATTTAAGAATTTCTTGTTTTCTTATTGCTACTTTCTTAAAGGGTCTTTCTTATTTTTTGCCATAAAATTTTTGATTATATTTTGGTTTTAAGTAGACATAAAATAGTTGAATCATCAAAAAAGACATGTCGTCTTTTTGTGAGATACCGCAAGAAAGAAAGGCATCATATAAGGGCTGATTTTCTTGTAAAAGTTCATTTCTGATCCAAGTTCCAAAACCAAAATGATAAAAACATAAATGCTCGTAATCACATTCTAAAAACTCTTTTAGAGATTTTAGAGAAAGGAATATTGCCATTTTTGGAAAGTGTTTTTTAATTTCATTGTATAGATTCATATTTATCACCCAAACTAATTTTATCTTAATTTAAGATAAAATGAAATATCTTTTTTTAAGATATTTACAATAAAATTGGTGATGGCATGAGAAATGAGGTTTTGAAATACGAAAGAATTAGAAATCTTCGAATAGATAAAGGTCTTACCCAGTCTCAGGTAGCCTTATATTTGAATGTAAAGCAAAATACATACTCTCAGTATGAAATAGGTGTATTGAACTATCCCTTGGATATTGTAATAAAATTAGCAGAATTTTATGGAACAAGTGTGGATTATCTGGTTGGGCTGACAGATAATCCAGAGCCTTATGAGAGAAGAAAATAAAATCCGCAAACTGGTGTGTTTGCGGATTTTATTATTTTACATCGATTTGTTTTTTCTTCAATCGGTTATGGACATTTTCCTTCAGCAGGGTATACAGCACAGAAACGATGGGGATAAACACCAGCATCCCCACAACGCCAAACAAACTGCCGCCCAAAGATACTGCCGCCAGCACCCAGATGGCAGGCAGACCGATGGAGCCGCCCACCACCTTTGGGTAAATCAGATTGCCTTCGATCTGTTGCAAAATCAAGAACAGAACGATGAATGCCAAAGCCTGGGGCGGATTTACTGTCAGGATCAGAAATGTTCCCACGGCGCAGCCTACGAATGCCCCGAAAATTGGGATCAGTGCTGTAAAAGCAATCAGTACACCCACCAAAACCGCAAAGGGGAATCGCAAAATCGTCATGGCGAGAAAGAACATTACGCCCAAAATGACAGCTTCCAAGCATTGTCCTGTCAGGAAATTGGTGAAGGTGCGGTGGGTCAGGGCGCAGATACGCAGGATCTCCTCTGCCCGTTCTTTTTTTAGATAGGCAAAAAGCAGCTTTCTGGCTTGTCTGCCCAAGGCTTCCTGCTGCAGCAGGATATAGCAGGCGAAAACAAAGGAAATGAAGAAGGTACCTATGCCGCTGACGATGCCCTTTGCCACGCTGATGGTAGAATCCAGCATGGTATTTGCGCCGAAGCGGAAGAAATTTACCAGCTGATTGATGATCTCTTCCCAATTCAGGTTGCTTTCGATCTCTTCGATATATTGGATCAGGTCAGGGTTGTTTGCAAAAAGCAGTTCAACCTGTTTCAGCAGAAGGGGAACTTTTTCCGGCAGGGTCTTGCCCAGGGTAGCAATGGTGCTGCCCAGTTCCGGCAGAACAACGACCACCACAAGCCCCAAAAGGGCCAGAACGAAGATCAGTGTTAGGACGAGGCTTAGGGGGGCGGCAGATTTTTTCAGCTTACTGTTTGGTTTCACGCTGCCAAAACAGCGTTTTTCGATGCGCCCCATGGGTACGCTCAGCACAAAGGCGATGGTGCCGCCCAGCAGGAAGGGGAACAGGATATGCAGAACAAATCTGACTGCCCCCAGCACCATATCGAACCGCAAAAGCCCAACCAGAGTCACCAGCGTGAACAGGATGAGCCCCCGCAGCTTGCGGATGGTTTCTTTATCTAATTGCATGAGATCAACTCCTCATAGAATGGTTTCCTTTATTATGAAGGAGTATAACATAAAAAGGATTTTTCTCGCAAGAGAACAGGAAGATTCTTAAGATTTTCTTTGCTTTTTCCTTTACACAAAGGGGATTTGCGTATAAACTATTCTAAGGAACATCCGACTATTTTCAGAAAGGAAGAAAAACAATGGAAGTTAGAACAAGATTTGCCCCTTCTCCTACGGGGTATATGCATATCGGTAACCTGCGTACCGCTCTTTATGAATATCTGATCGCAAAATCTCAGGGTGGGAAATTCATCCTGCGTATCGAAGATACAGACCAGGGCCGTCTGGTGGAAGGCTCTGTAGATGTCATCTATAAAACCATGAAAATGACAGGTCTGCAGCATGATGAAGGCCCCGATGTGGGCGGCGAGTATGGTCCCTATGTGCAGAGCGAACGTATGGGCATGTATATGAAATATGCTCTGGAACTGGTGGAAAAGGGCGAAGCCTACTATTGCTTCTGTACCAAGGAAAGACTGGAAAGCCTGAAGGAAAGCAACGCAGAGGGTGCTGCTTTCGCAAAATATGACCGTCATTGTCTGGGTCTGTCTAAGGAAGAAGTGCAGGCAAAACTGGATGCCGGCGAGCCTTTCGTTATCCGCCAGAAAATGCCTGATACAGGGACAACCTCCTTCAGCGATGTTGTTTATGGCGATATTACCGTAGACAATGCGGAACTGGATGACCAGATCCTGATGAAAGCCGATGGTTTCCCCACTTATAACTTTGCAAATGTTGTGGATGACCACCTGATGAATATTACCCATGTTGTCCGTGGCAGCGAATATCTGTCCTCCACACCCAAATATAACCTGCTGTACAAGGCATTTGGCTGGGAACCTCCCGTATATGTGCATCTGCCTGCGGTTATGAGGGATGCACACCATAAACTGTCCAAACGTCATGGCGATAAATCCTTTGAAGATTTGGTGAACGAAGGCTATGTTGTAGAAGCGATCGTAAACTATATCGCTTTGCTGGGTTGGAGCCCTTCCGATAACACTGAAATCTTCTCCCTGAAGGAACTGGAAGAAAAATTCGATATCGCAGGCTTAAGCAAATCTCCTTCCATCTTCGATATTAAGAAGCTGACATGGATGAACAGCGAATACCTGAAGGCTATGGATTTCGATCGATATTTCGAATTGGCAAGACCCAAGCTGGAAGAAGCTCTGACCGGTACAGACCTTGATCTGAAAAAGATCGCTGCTCTGCTGCAGAAACGTCTGGAAACACTGAACGACATCCCTCGTCTGGTTGCCTTCTTCAAGGAACTGCCTGCATATGGCACAGAACTGTATACCCATAAGAAAATGAAAACAAACGATGAGATCGCACTGGCATCCCTGCAGGCGGCTCTGCCTGTACTGGAAAACCTGCCTGATTGGAACGAAACCGCCATCCATGACAGCCTGATGGCTCTGGTTGGTGAACTGGGCATCAAGAACGGTCAGTTGCTGTGGCCTGTCAGAACAGCCCTTTCCGGTGAACCTACATCCCCCGGCGGTGCTATGGAACTGGCAGATATTCTGGGAAAAGAAGAATCGATCAGAAGAATCAAAAAAGGCATCGAACTGCTGAGTAAATAAAAAAAGAACGAAGGAACGGAGAAAAAATCCGTTCCTTTTCTTATGTTCATAAATTATTCAGGATTTCTTAAAAAAATCGTCTGTTTTTGTACAAATGTCATTCAAAAAGATATGATAGGATAAGAATATCAAAAGGAACGGACCACCTTTTGTAAACATAATATACCCTCCCCCTTTTTAAATTGTAACAAGTAGAAAAAGCAGTAAAAAAAGAGAAGAGACAAACGAATTTGCATGGTTTGTCAATTCTCTTTTTTTCATGGAGATTTACAGATGTTTTTGGATCATCAAGGCATCATGCTGTCCATCATATCATCAATGGCTTCCTCCGCCTTTGCTACCATCTTTTTCCCTTTTTTTGCAACCTTCTGATAGGTTCTTTTGTCTTTCATCATATAGCCGATGCCTGCCATAGTCATGGCACCGCCAATGAGTATGCCTGTGGTAAATTTGTTCATGTTATCCCTCCTTTGATATGGTTAGTATGAGCCGAAAAGAACGGTTTATCCTGCCGGAAAGATTTATTTTTTCGAAAAAAGGTTTGATTGACTTTATGGAAGGGATATCATATAATAAAAATAATGTCTTGTCATCTGTAAAGGTATTATGGTAAAGGAGTAAAAAATGGAAAATACAAACCAAAAAGGCTTTAAAGCCTTTTTAGCAAAAAAAGATATCGTTTTTTCAGCAAAACGATACGGCATTGACGCATTAGGTGCTATGGCGCAGGGGCTTTTCGCATCTTTGCTCATCGGCACTATTTTGAAAACACTGGGACAGCAGCTCGGCATTGAAACTTTGGTAGAGATCGGCGCGTTTGCCCAGGGTGGGACAGGCCCTGCTATGGCAGTAGCCATTGGGTACGCCTTGAAATGTCCCCCGTTGGTACTGTTTTCCCTGATCGCCGTGGGCGGTGCAGCCAATCAGTTGGGCGGTGCCGGTGGTCCTTTGGCAGTACTTGTTGTGACCATCTTTGCGGCGGAATTTGGTAAGCTGGTTTCCAAAGAAACAAAAGTGGATATTATCGTGACACCTTCTGTTACCATTTGCGTGGGCGTGCTGCTTTCCATGTGGTGGGCGCCTTCCATCGGTGCGGCGGCAAGTGCCGTGGGCAATGCCATCAAATGGGCAACAGAATTGCAGCCTTTCTTTATGGGCATCGTTGTTTCCGTTATCGTGGGGCTGGCACTGACCCTGCCTATCAGCAGTGCGGCGATCTGTGCGGCACTGGGACTGACCGGTTTGGCAGGCGGTGCGGCTGTAGCAGGCTGCTGTGCCCAGATGGTAGGCTTTGCTGTAATGAGTTTCAAAGAAAACAAATGGGGCGGTCTGCTGGCACAGGGCATTGGTACTTCTATGCTGCAGGTGCCCAATATCATGAAGAACCCCCGTATCTGGTTGCCTCCAACATTGGCTTCTGCCATCACAGGGCCTATTGCAACTTGCATCTTCCATATGGAAATGAACGGCGATGCGGTAGCGGCAGGTATGGGTACTTGCGGTCTGGTAGGGCAGATTGGCGTGTATACAGGCTGGCTGAATGATATTGCCAGTGGCGCAAAGACGGCGATCACGGCTATGGACTGGATGGGCATGGGCTTAGTATGCTTCCTTCTGCCTGCGGTACTGTCTTGGGTGATTGCGTATTTCATGCGCAAGTCAGGCTGGATCAAAGAAAACGACTTGAAGCTTGATCTTTAAGTTTGTGGGACGCTGTCCCACACCCTGCCACCCTTTGAAAAGGGTGGACCTAAACTTTCATTAAAAAAGAGGTTTTCCATTTGGAAAACCTCTTTTTTCGTATCGGGTCAAGGGGCTGAGCTCCTTACAGGGGTGTTGGGGACAGCGTCCCCAAGGTCTTTTGTGGCAAATCAACCTAAGTCGTGGATGAATAATCCGCTTCTTAGTTTGGGCTCAAACCATGTGGACTTGGGCGGCATGGTCATCCCTTCATCCGCCACATCCATCAGTTCCGCCATGGAAGTGGGGAACATGGAGAAGGCCAGTTTCATTTCGCCGCTGTCTACTCTGCGTTCCAATTCCTCCAGCCCACGGATGCCGCCGACAAAATCGATGCGCTTATCCGTTCTGGGGTCGCCAATGGCAAGAACAGGCTCCAGCAGTTCCTTCTGCAGGATGGAAACGTCTAAGCCCAGCACAGGGTCATCAGTGATGATCTCCTCCTTCGCTGTCATCTTGAACCATTTGCCCTCCAGATACAGCCCGAAGGTGTGGATTTCTTCCGGTTTGTAGGGATCATCGCCGTTATAAGGCTCTACGATAAATTTCTTGCCGATTTCTTCTAAGAAGCCAACGGCATCATAACCATTCAGGTCTTTGACTACACGGTTGTAGTCCATGATATACAGATCATCTGCTGCAAAAAGCACGGACAGATAATAGTTGAATTCTTCCTCACCGGTGTAATCAGGCTTTGCCTCTCTGCGCTTCAGGGCTACTTTGACGGCGGAAGCGTTTCTATGGTGACCATCGGCAATATAGAGATTTTTAACATTTTGGAAGGACTGCACCAACATACCGATTTCTGTATCGCTGTCGATGACCCAAACAGTATGACCGATGCCGTCTTCGGAAACAAAATCGTAGACAGGCGCAACGGAAGCTGTCCAGCCATCGATGATGGCTTTGGCATCAGGGTTTTCTTTATAAGCCAAGAAAATCGGGCCTGTGTTGGCGTTCAGGGTATCCACATGGCGGATGCGGTCTGCTTCTTTGTCTGCACGGGTCAGCTCGTGTTTTTTGATGGTGCCGTCAATATATTCATCTACAGAAGTACAGCAGACCAGACCGGTCTGGCTTTTGCCGTTCATCGTCAGGCGGTAGATGTACAGATTCGGCAGTAAATCTTGACCCATTACACCGTTTGCCACCATGTTGTCCAGATTTTCTTTTGCCTTTGCGTAGACCTCTGGGCTGTAAATATCTGTGCCCACGGGCAGGTCTACCTCTGCCTTATCTACATGGAGGAAGGACCAGGGTTTGTCCTTCACCATTTCTCTTGCTTCTTCGCTGTTCATTACATCATAGGGCAGTGCCGCCACGTCTTTTGCGTAATTTGCCGCAGGGCGGATGGCCATAAAAGGTCTGATGGTTGCCATAGAGGTTTCCTCCTTTTTTTCAAAAGCTTATTCTAAAATGCGTACTTTAATAACAGTATTGATGGCATACAGGTCATCGATCATATCCTGCACATTCTCAGGTAAATTATCGCATACAACAATGTTATATGCAAGGTCGCCTTTGGAGTTGTTTACCAGTTTATCGATATTGACATGATATTTGGTGAAAACAGCACCCAGCTGACCGATCATGTTGACGATGTTTTTATGGGAAATTGCAATACGGGGCTTGCCGTTGTAGGGCACCACGCAGTTGGGGAAGTTTACAGAATTTTTGATATTGCCGTAAATCAGATATTCTCTGATCTCCTGTGCCGCCATGATGGCGCAGTTTTCTTCGCTTTCGGGGGTGGAAGCACCCAGGTGGGGGGTCACGATGATGTTCCAAGGGTCGCCCAACAGGTCTTCGCTGGGGAAGTCTGTCATATAGCGGGCGATGATACCGTCTGCAATGGCTTTTTTCAGTGCGTTATTGTCTACCAGACCGCCCCGGGCAAAATTCAGCAGGCGGGCGCCGGGTTTTGTTACGGAGAACAGCTTTTCATCAAAGGTATTTCTTGTTTTGTCGTTCAGAGGAATATGCAATGTGATGTAATCACTCTTGGAAACCAGCTCTTCCATGGATTCTTCATGTTCCACGGCAGGGGACAGATGCCATGCGCTTTCCAGAGACAGGAAGGGATCGTAGCCGATAACGTTCATGCCCAGATCCAAGGCTGCATTGGCAACCTGCACGCCGATGGCACCCAGACCGATGACGCCCAATGTCTTTCCGGCAATCTCGGGGCCTGTGTATTTCTTTTTGCCTGCTTCCACGGCTTTTTCTACGTCTTCACCGCTGTCCTTCAGGGTCTGTACCCAGTTTGCACCGGCGATGATCCGTCTGGAGGATGCGAACAGGGCAGCCAGCACCAGTTCCTTTACGGCATTGGCATTGGCACCGGGGGTGTTGAATACAGGCACGCCCATTTCTGTGCAGCGGTCGATGGGGATATTGTTGGTGCCTGCGCCGGCCCGGGCAACCGCCAGCAGACCTTTGTTCAGTTCCATTTTGTGCATATCGAAGCTGCGCAGGATAATGCCTTCGGGGTCTTCAGCGTTGTTGTCTACAACGAATTTGTTTTCAGGCAGTTTTGCCAGTCCTGTTTCAGCGATGTTGTTCAGAGTACGAATGGTATACATATGATCTATTCTCCTTTTTCTATTCTAATATATGCGCGAAAAGTTTTTGATACAAGAAAAGGGTCGTTTTCACGACCCTTTCGAAATCATTTATTTTCCATCTCGAATTTCTTCATGAATTCCACTAATTTTTCCACGCCTTCCACGGGCATTGCGTTATACATACTAGCGCGCATGCCGCCGACAGTGCGGTGACCTTTCAGGTTTTCAAAGCCCTGGGCTTTGGCTTCCTGGATGAATTTGGCGTTCAGCTCTTCCGTAGGCAGAACAAAGGGCGCATTCATCAGGGAACGGTCTTTCTTTACAACAGTACCTTTGAACAGCTTAGACTGGTCTAAGAAATCATAGAGGATGCCAGCCTTATGTTCATTGATCTTCTGCAGAGCCTCAATGCCGCCCTGTCTCTTCACCCAATCGAATACCAGACCCATAAAGTAGATGCCATAGGTAGGGGGTGTGTTGTAAAGGGAATTATTTTCTGCGTGGATATCATAACGCAGCATGGTCGGTGTGAAATCCATGGCGTTGCCCAACAGGTCTTCTCTCACGATGACCACTGTTACGCCGGCAGGACCCAGATTTTTCTGTGCCCCTGCGAACAGCAGGCCGAATTTGGTAATATCGATCTCCTGAGAGAGGATGGAAGAGGACATATCGCCCACCAGAGGCACATTGCCTGTATCGGGCAGTTCCGTCCAGCGTGTGCCGTAAATGGTGTTGTTTAGTGTGATATAGAAATAATCCGCTTCGGGGTCGAATTTAGATTTGTCCAGTTCAGGGATATGGTCGAAGGTTGAGTCTGCTGAGGAAGCAACGATGTTGACTTTGCCGTAACGTTTTGCTTCTTCTGCCGCTTTTTTCGCCCATTGGCCTGTGATCACATAATCCGCCTTGTTGTTTTTGTTCATCAGGTTCATGGGGATCATGGCGAACTGTGTTGAGCCGCCGCCCTGCAGGAACAAGATTTTATAGTTATCGGGGATATGCATCAATTCTTTGAGATCAGCCTTCGCTTTTTCCAAAATAGATTCGAAAACTTTTGAACGGTGGCTCATCTCCATGACTGACATGCCCGCTGAAGGGTAACAGACCAGCTCGCGCTGTGCTTGTTCCAGAACTTCCAAGGGCAGCATGGAAGGACCTGCTGAGAAGTTGTATACTCTTTTTTCCATAGATAAGCCTCCTTAGGTATTTATTGGCAGACACATGACCGCCCAATGCGGACATTGCCGATAGGGAAATTATAGCACTTTAGAAATTTCAGTCAACTAAAAAATGGGATTTTTTTTGTCCCACCTTATATTTTGGCAGAACAAGCAAATTTTGATAGAAAAATAACGAAAAGGACTGGTAAAAATGACGGACAGATGTCTTTGTGATACACACAAAAATGTTTTTTGTCCATTGTATACATAGAGAAACACGGCGAATTAGTCAAAAATATTCTATTTAACGAAAATTGTTGATTATCTTTTGTGGGTGTGGTATGATACAGCAAAAAGGTGAGAGAAATTGGAAAAGGAGGCGGAATATGATTTCAGAAAAGCAGGATCGCAGAGTGAAGCGGACGAAGGGATTGATGCGGGATGCGCTGATCGCATTGATGGATGAAAAACCCTTCGGCGATATCACGGCGAAGGATATTACCTCCAAGGCGGATCTGAACCGTGCCACATTTTATCTCCATTATAATAATGTATTTGGATTATTGGATGAGATGGAAAATGAGGTAGTGGAAAAATTCGCTCAGATGGTGGATCGGATGGAGATCCGACCGGATGAAGATTGGGAATATCCCGTGATCGGGCATATTTGCGATTATATTGTAGAGAATCCTCAGCTATGCCGTTGCTTGCTGTTAAATTCCAGAAGCGATCGTTTGGCAGGAAAGCTGACAGAGATCATGAAACGCAAGGGAATGGAGGTGCGCCGTTCTATGGGGCTGGAAACGGAAATACCCCAAATAGATTATGTGCATCAATTTATCGCCTGCGGTGCCATGGGCATGGTGAAGCAATGGCTGATGGAGGGGATGACGCTTTCCAAAGAAGAAATGATGGAATTGGCGGAGAAAATGGTTCGTCCTATTTTCCAGATATTGATTCCATCGTAACGACAGGCATATAAAATAGGAAAAACCAAGAAAAACAGTAAAGGAGTATGAGGACAGATGCGGAACGGAAAAAAGACAGTTTTAGCAGTATTGTTGGCAGGCTGCTGTGCCTTTAGCGGCTGTGGCACCCAGGCGGAAGACACAGAACAGGCGGAACAGGGGAATTTTGTGACAGGTACGGTAGAATGTAAAGAGGTTTACGTTCGTGCGAAGATTCCCGGCTATCTGACGGATATCCCCATTGAGGAAGGGCAGGAGATCAAGGAAGGCGATCTGCTGTTCTCTACAGACCAGCGGGACGTACAGGTGAAACAGACTCAGGCTTCTGCAACGGCCCAGGCGGCAGCAGGGCAGGTGGAAGCAGCGGCAGGACAGGTGCAGGCTGCAAAGAATGCCGTGGAGGCAGCGGCAGCCGTAGTGGATAAGGCAAATGCTAATGTGCAGCTTTTGGAAACAGAATATGCAAAATATCAGGAATTGTATGCCATGGACGCCGTATCTGAGGATAACATGGATAAGCTGGCAACCCAGTTGGAGGCAGCAAAGCTGGATGCACAGGCGGCACTTTCTCAGCAGCAGGCAGCCCAAGGGCAGTATGAAGCGGCAACAGGACAATATGGAGCGGCAACAGGACAACTGCAGGCAGCCAAGGGCGTTTTGGCAGAGGTGAATTTGAACCTGAGCCAGACTTCCCAGTATGCACCCTGCAACGGTACGGTTACCATGATCTCCTCTTCCGTAGGGGAACTGATCGGCACAGGGACTACGATCGTAACTTTGACAGATTACGGTGACCGTTGGATCATGGCAAATGTGGATGAATATGAGATCGGCAAGCTGCGGATCGGTCAGGAAATTCCCCTGACCAGTAAGGCTTACCCCGACACGGTTTTCCACGGCAAGATCGTCAATATCAGCAAAAATCCTGATTTTGCCGTTAAAAAATCTACCAATGAGCTGAACGATCAGGATGTGGTTACATACGCAGTGAAGATCGCCCTTTCCGGGGAAGATGACGTGATGCTTTACCCTGGTATGCTGGTGCGCGTAGACCTGGATAAAGTGGGTGAGGCGCAATGATCCTGACATTTTTCAAAGGGTTCTGGCGAGAGCTGATACGTCTCTTGAAAGACCCCAGGGGGCTGTTCATGTTTCTGATTGCCCCGTTGTTATTGAATATCGTGGTCTGTGGTGCTTTTCAGAACGGCATCGTCAACCACATTCCTCTGGCGGCGGTGGATACTGCTTCCTCGGCAAAGACCAGAGAATTGATCCGTGCCTTCGATGAATCTGACCGTTTCGATGTAACGGCGGTTTTGCAGGATACGGAGGAGGCAAAACGGATGCTGGAGGCCGGGGAGGTGGAAGGCATCATCGTCATTCCTGAAAATTATACCAGAGCATTGCAGCTGGGACAGCAGGCAGAGGTATTGGTTGGCGTAAACAGTGCCAACAATCTGGTGGGCAATAGTGCTATCGTTTCTGTCATGCAGGTAGTTAAGACCATTTCTACCGAGATTGCCGTGAAAAGCTATGTAGCTTCCGGCAGTAGTGTTGACGAGGGGATGGCCCAGGTCATGCCCGTTTCTTCCGTGCTGCGCCCCTGGTTCAATCCCCAGTTCAGCTATTTGATGTATCTGGGGCTGGGCTTGACGGGTCTGGTCTATCATCAGCTTTTCCTAATGGCGGTTGCCAGTGCCTTTGGTGAGGAAAAAAAGGAGGGCATCCTGACGGGCACCATGCCCAAAAGGGATTGCATCCTACATTTCTTCAATAAGATGATTTTCTATGGTGTCATCGGCTTTTTGAATATTTTGCTGAATTATGCTGTTATTATGAAGCTGTTTGGCTTTCCCATGCGAGGCAGACAGGCAGACCTGATATTGCTGTGCGGCTGTTTTGTATTCTGCTTGCTGGGTTTTGGGGCACTTTTGGGGCTGCTCTGCAAAAATACCATCCATGCCATGCAGTGGCTTATGGCACTGACCTATCCTTTCTTCATCCTGTCGGGCTTTTCCTGGCCCCATACGGAAATGCCTGCGGCATTGGTAAGGGTGGCAGATTTCCTGCCGGCGACCCATTTTATGAGCCCTGTGCGGGATATCGTCCTCATGGGTATCGGCTTTGAGCGGGCGTCTCTGGTCCATAGCAGAACGATGCTGCTGATGATGGGCATTGTAGCTTTCCTGCTGAGCCTTGTGGTATTTTTCTGGAAGGTGCAGTGGGCAGAAAAGAAACAAACAGCGAGAGAGGAGGTCGTGGAAGCATGAAAGCATTTGCAAAATTATTTTTGCGGGAGTGGAAGTATCTGCTGAAACGCCCTCGTTCTCTGGTTTTGATGATATTGCTCCCCATTTTTGTGACTTGTATCTGCGGCAGCAGCTATGCCAAGGGATATTTTTCCGACTTGAAGATGGGTGTGGTGGACTATAGCTATAGCAAGCAGACCCGGGAAGTGGTGGAAGCCTTTCGACAGTCTCCCTATTTCGATATTGTGGGCTATTATGGCGATGAAGAAGAGATCGCCGAAGCCATGCGGGACGGCGAGATCGTGGGCTGTCTCATCTTCCCGGCGGATTTCACGAAAAAGCTGCAGTTGGGGCAGCAGGCAGAGGTGCTGCTGGGTTCCAGTGCAGTAAATATGGGCTATGGCAGTACCATCAACCTAAAGGGCTCGGAGGTGCTGGGCACGGTTTCCACCCAGATGGCAGTCAAAAGCCTTGTGGCAAAGGGAGAAACGGTGGACGATGCTTTGGCGGCCATGAACCCTGTGGGTTTCTATACCCGTCAGTGGTATAACCCCACCAATAATTTCAGTTATTTCCTGACCTTTGGCTTCGTCATTGCGACGGTGCAGCAGGTTTTGATTTATTTTGCAGCGATTTCTCTGGTGCGGGAAAAGGAAAGCGGACACTTGGAGGAGCTGCGGGGCATTTCCAAAAGCACTACCCTGCAGGTGATCGTGAAATGTCTGGTATATTTCATGATCTCTCTGTTGGCATGGGGCATCTGTTCCTGCATCATCCGAGGGGTCTATGACATCCCCATGAAGGGAAGCTGGCAGGTCTGGTTGGCATACAGCAGTTTATTTTTGCTGTCGATCATTGCCATGGGGCAGTTCTTTTCTTCCTTTATGCCAAACCCTGTGCTGGCAACCTCCCTGTCCTTGGTATTCACCTCGCCTTCTTTGGTTTTGAGCGGATACACATGGCCGACCATTGCTTTGCCCGCCTTTTACCAGAAGCTGGCGCAGGTGTTCCCTCTGACCCATTTTGTCATCGGATACCGCAATGTGGCATTGACGGGCTGCGGATTTGAAGCGATTCGAGGGGATATGATGATTTTGGGCGGCATCACGGTGGTTTGCCTGGTGCTGAGCTGCATCATCTGGCATCTGCGGCTGACCCATACGGAGAAAAAGACACAGCAAGGAACTGTGGAGATGGAGGAAAATACGCCTGTGCAGGTATGAGAAAGGAGTTTTACGAATATGAAATTCTATCAATATAAAAAAATGAACGCCCTTCTTTTGACGGGGGTATTGGCGGCAGGGATGGCGGTTCCTGCCTTTGCGGCGGAAACAAAGCAGGCAGAAGAAACAACAGAGCCAACGGCAGAGGAACCCAAGGCAGAGCCTATGACATTGGAGGAAATTCAGAAGCAGGTGCTGAGAAATAACCGCTTGAAAACCACGCTGGAATTGAACGCCAAAAAAGTAACAGCGGGCTTGAGTGCCATCGATGATGGTCTGGATGAATTGCAGGATTCGCAAGATGATGCGGCAAGGGCAAGAAAACAGGCTAGCCAAGCTGCCAGTCAGGGGCAGGCAACTATTGATGCCACCTTAGGGCAGTTAGGCGGTATACAGGGTGGAACGAGTTTATCAGATAATCTTTGGAAAGAGGTAAGCGGTAAGTTGCTTTCCGGCAGTGTGAAAACTGCCAGTGCCATGGAGGACATGGTGGACAGCATTGCTGACCAGCAACGGGATACCTTGGAGGATCAGCAGACAGAACTGAAAAACACCAAGCTGGACCTGAACAAGACCAAAGAGGATTGGAACAATGAAGCCTTGGCTGTGACCCAGCTTTTGGTAACGAAAACGGTACAGGTGGAAAAGGGAGTCAGCCTGTTGAGCCAAAAGCAGGCTCTTTTGGAACGGGTCTGCCAGATCGAAGAGAAAAAGGCGGAACTGGGCTTCAGTACCCCTACAGACCTTTCCGGCAAAAAGCTGGAGGTTTCCCAAGGGGCGAAGGGTCTGCAGGATGCCAAGGATGGTCTGACTCTGTTGAAACGGCAGCTGAACGACCTGATGGGACGGGAACTGGACGAAGAACTGAACATTACACCGCCGGAACTGACCCGTACCATTGAAACAGCCCCGGAGTATAGCGAAGATTTGCTGAAAACAGCTACCAATAAAAACTATAAGCTGAAGACCCTGCGGCGGGATAAGCAGCAGGCGAAGGAGAAATCCGAGGATATGTCCCAATATGACGGACAGATCAGAGCCAGTGAACTGGATATGGATTTGGCGGATGTTGCCATGAAGGATCAGGAGGCCAATATCGCCAATGATCTGAAAAAGAAGCTGGATCGCATCAATGCGGCGGCAGCGGTATATCAGAATAAAAAAGATGCCAATGCCAAGGCAAAGATCGAATGGGAACAGCAGCAGAAATCCGCTGCGCTGGGGCTGGTTTCCGCTGTGGAATTGCAGGCACTCCAATTGCAGTATGAGCAGACGGAAATGGAATTGTCTGCCGCAGCCTATGACTATGATCTGGCATGGGAGGAATACAATATGCTGATGGATGGCACAACATTGGATATTTATGATACCTATAAAGCGCAGATCGGCTAAAAAAATATAGAAAAAGAGCTTATAAAAGCCCGTGTCCGGTTTCGCCGGAGATGGGCTTTTTGTAAGAAAAAGAATAGGAAGAAGGATGACAGAAGGCGGCGGCTATGCTAAAATGAAACAAATGAGAAAGGAGAGATGAGACATGAAAGTGATTGATCTGACACAGACCATTTCTATGGATATGCCCGTTTTCCCCGGCACAGCCCCCGCAGGGCTGGAGGTTGCCAATACCTTTGAAACAGACGGCTTTCGGGAGACGATGTTCCATATTACTTCCCATACAGGAACCCACATGGATGCCCCCTACCACCTGTTCCCGGAACGGACAAAGCTGGATGAAATGTCTGCTGCCCAGTTTGTGGGGAAAGCTCTTGTTATCGACTGCCGTGATCTGAAAGCGGGAGATGAGATCGGCATGGAGCGCATCGAAGCAGTGCGTGAAATGGCGGATGAAGCGGATTTTCTGCTTTTCAATACTGGCTGGGATCAAAACTGGGGCAAAGCAGAATATTTTGGAGACTATCCCGTGGTCAGCATGGAAATTTGCCAATATGCCTTGGACAGCGGCAAAAAGGGCCTTGGCTTCGATACCATCGGCATTGACCCTGTAGAGGAAATGACCCTGCCCAGACATAAAATGCTCCTTGGCAATAAGGACATTGTTATCATGGAAAATCTTACCAATCTGGATAAAATCGGCGGTGGTCTGTTCACCCTGGCAGCCCTGCCCCTGAAATATAAAGAAGCGGACGGTGCGCCCATTCGTGCCGTTGCTATCGTGGAAGAATAAAAAAGCAAATTTTTCCCCTTCCCTACATATCCTTTACAGAAGGAGGAGGTAGGATGAAGGGGATTTTTTTACGCAAAGAATGGGGCAGCATCCTTTGCTGTCTGTGTATGATCGGTGCTTGCCTAGTGCATACGGCTTGGGAGCAGCGGGCGGCGCATGCCATGTTTCCCATGATGGATGCTACCATTGTGTTGGATGCAGGCCACGGCGGCTGGGACCCGGGGAAAACGGGTACCAATGGCGCCGATGAAAAGCTGCTGAATCTGGCGGTGGTGGAAAAGCTGACGGAGTATCTGGAGCAGGGGGGCGCAGAGGTCATCCTGACCCGAGATAGTGATGCTGCCTTGGGCAAGGGGAAAAAGACGGATATGGCAGAGCGGAAAAAGATTGCCAATGAAACGGGGGCGGATATCCTGGTGAGCATCCACCAAAACGCTTTTCCCTCTGCAAAAGCCAAGGGCGCCCAAGTCTTTTATCATAAGAGCAGCGAAAAGGGAAAGGTTTTGGCAGAGTGCGTGCAGGAAAGCCTGCGGAGCCGGGTGGATGGCAGCAATATGCGCCAAGCAAAGGAAAATAAGGATTATTACATACTCAGAACCACGGGAATTCCTGCCGTTATCGTGGAATGTGGCTTTCTTTCCAATGCAGAGGAGGAAAGACTGCTGAATGATGCCGATTATCAGGAAAAACTGGCATGGGCGATTTACTGCGGTATCCTTGACTATTTCGAAAAAATCAGTATCATCTAAACTAGAGAAGGATTGATTTTTATCCGAATAGAAAGGAATTTTATATGGAAAATAATTTTGAAAAACTGGGGCTGCGTTCTGCACTGGTGGAAGCATTGGCGAAGCAAGGCATCGAGACCCCCACAGAAATACAGCAGAAAATGATTCCGGAGATTTTGGCGGGGAAGGATGTCATCGGCCGTTCCGAAACAGGCTCCGGCAAGACTTTGGCCTATCTGCTGCCCATTTTTGAAAAACTGGACTTGAATGTCAGGGGAACACAGGCCATCATCCTGACCCCGACCCACGAGCTGGCGGCGCAGGTGTTCCGTCAGGCGGAACTGCTGCAGGAAAATTCCGGCATCGAAGCGGGCTGCGTTCTGCTCATTGGTGCGGCAGGCATTGGCAGACAGATGGAAAAACTGAAGGCAAAACCCCGTATCGTTGTGGGTTCTGTGGGCCGTATTTTGGATTTGATCCGCAAGAAAAAGATTCAGGCCCATCTGGTAAAGACCCTCGTTCTGGATGAAGGCGACAGATTGATGGATGATGGCAACGTGGAGGATGTGGAAGCGGTCATCAAGACCACTTTGAAGGAGCGTCAGATCGTCCTGCTGTCCGCTTCTGTCAGCGGTGAAGCCAAGGAAAAGGCGGCAAGACTGATGAAGGCGGATGCAGTGGATTTGGAAGCCAAAAGCGGCGGCATTGTGCCCAAGGGCATCCACCATTACTATATCCTTTCTTCCCATAGGGAAAAGTTTGCCAACCTGCGGAAAATTCTTGCGGGGGAAAAGCCTGCCAAGTGCATGATCTTCCTGAACAATCCTGAAAATATCGAGGTGACTGTGGATAAGCTGAATTATCACGGCATCAAAGCGGCAGGCATCTATGGGCAGGCCAGCAAGCTGGACAGAAAGAATGCCATGGATCATTTCAGAGAGGGTCGTGTCAACGTGCTGGTGGCATCCGATATCGGTTCCCGTGGCCTGGATATCGAAGGGGTGACCCATATCATCAATCTGGATGTTCCCGAAGAACCTACCCACTATCTGCACCGTGCAGGCCGTTGCGGCAGAAAGGGCATGGAAGGCACAGCCATCACCATTGTGACCCCCTATGAACGGAAGTGGATTCATAAATACGAAAAGGCGTGGGGACTGCAATTCAAGCAGAAGGAAATGTCCTACGGCAAGCTGGTGGATAGCCAGAAAACGAAAAAAGATATTGTAAAGCCCATCAAAACGAAAAAACTTATCATTGAGGATAAATGGGTAGAAGGCGATGGCTGGGGCGATTTCGATGATTGGGGCGATCTGGATGATCTCATCATTGAAACAGGCGGCGCACCCAAGAAAAAGAAAAAAGATAAAAAAGGAAAAAATGATTTCTCCTTTGCTTCTTCCAAGCCCCAGAAAAAAGGCGGAAAAAAAGGAAAATCCGGGAAGAAAGAGGACGAAAACTTAGGCTTCTTTGCGAAAAAAGCGAAAAAACTTGCCGAAAAAGAAGCAAACCGCCAAAAAAGTCAAAAAAAATAATTGTCCAAAAGACGATTATCGGTTATCATGATAGGGAAGTATTATTTAAGAAAGAGTTTTAAGGAGGATTCGACAATGAGCGATAAATGCGGATGCGGTCACGATCATGACCACGATCATGTACACGAAGAAATGGAAATGGAAACATTGACACTGACACTGGATGACGATACAGAAATGGAATGCGGCGTTCTGGGGGTTTTTGCAGTAGAAGACATCGAAGGCAAGGAATACATTGCACTGCTGCCTCTGGAAGACGAAACCGTTCTGCTGTATGAATATAAAGAAAACGAAGATGGCATCGAACTGCTGAATATCGAAAGCGATGACGACTTCGAAAAAGTATCCAATACATTCTATGATCTGTTTGAAGACGAAGAAGAATGATAAAATGAAAAAGGGCGGGGATGGGTGACTATTCCCGCCTTTCCTTGTTTATACCAAAGCAAAGTGAGGAGAGATGAAAAATGAAAGGAAACCGTTTGACGGCTTTGGCGATGGCGGCCATGCTGGGGGTTTCTGCAGTGCAGCCTGTTTATGCGGCGGACTGGCAGAGCCAAAACCCACTGATCGCCCATGCCTTGGGGGAAGCCGATGGGAAAATTGAAACAAATTCCAAGGAGGCCTTTATCACCTCTTGGGAAAATGGCTATCGTGTGGTAGAAGGGGATTTTACCTATACCTCCGATGGCACGCTGGTTTTGCGTCACGATTTTGATGCCGATGGCTCTTATTACCGCCTGGAGATCGAGCCCAACGGCAAGCTGGTAATGGACAGCAAGACCTTTGTGGAAACGCCGGTGGTCTATGAGCAGACTGCCATCACGGCAGTAGACCTGCTCTATCTGATGCTGGAATATCCTGATATGTATCTGGTGACGGATACGAAGGATACGGACAAGGCAACGGTGCAGCGGCAGTTCAACGATTTGAAAACGATTGCCAACAATATCGGGGCGCCGGAGATTTTGGATCGTATTATCCCGCAGATCTATCATAAGGATATGCTGAACTGGGTGAAGGAGATCTATCCCTTCCAGAATTGGATCTTTACCCTGTATCTTATCACTAATCCCAATTACGGCGAGATCGCAGATTTCTGTGCCGCCAATGGCATCGATACGGTGACATTGCATTATAACCGTGCCACCAAGGAAAACGTCAGTGCCCTGAAAGCTAAGGGACTGAAGGTCTATGCCCATACGGTAAATCGTTATTTGATGTTTGAAGACCTGCTGCAGATGGGTGTGGATGGTATCTATACCGACCGCATCAAGCCCTATGAACTGGATTGGGTAGGTCTGGAAAATAGCAGAGCCTTGACAGAACAGGCATTTTTGGTGGGGGATAAGGAAATGACGCTTACCACATTGGGTATCTTCGGCAAAGCTCATGCACCCCTGCGCCAGCTGGCAGAAGCGGGCAAAAAATTCTCTGCGGAATATAACAAAGAAGCAGGCACACTGAACCTGACCTTGGGCAAAAAATTTACCACATTGGGGAATGAAATGCTCATGGATGGCAGCGGCAGATTGGTAACGAAAAAGGCGGATTTCAAGCTGCTGGTGGATGGCAAGGAAACAGGCATCCAGTGCTTCTATGTGGATGGGGAGGTTTTTGCTCCCGTAGACGAGATTCTTACATTGGTTCAAAAATAATACTTGGGAAAGTCTTAAGATGGTTTTCTTCTGGAAAAAGCCAATCTTAAGACTTTTTTTGTTGTTTTTTGCCGAAAACCGCCGTAAGATAATAGGGACATGAAAAAACAAAGGAGGAACTGCCTTGAACGAACAGAGAAAGAAACGTTTGAGACATTTATATTTCAAGACCCTTGCCATCACTTTGGCGGTCTGTATCGCTTTGATGGGAGCGGCTTACGGCGTATTTTTATATTTGGTAGACGGTTTGAACCGCTCGGAAATTGATGAAAGCAATCTTTCTGTCAATGAACAATACGGCGATGATAAGATCATGAATATTGCCCTTTACGGCGTGGATTCCCGCAACCATGATTATCAGGGGCGTTCCGATGCCATTATGATCGCTTCTGTCAATGGCAGGACGGGGAAGGTGAAGCTGATCTCCGTTGCCAGAGATACCTATGTCTCCGTTCCCGGCTATTATGATACGAAAATCAACCATGCCTATGCCTATGGCGGGCCTGAGCTTGCCATCCAGACGTTGAATGAAAATTTTGGTATGAATATTACCGATTATGTCACCGTCAATTTCGATTCTCTGGCAGAGGTCATCGATGAAATGGGCGGCGTCATGGTGGATGTGACAGAAGCGGAGCGACAGCAGGTCAATGCCTATCTTCTGAAGGGGGAACCCCTGCGGGAAACAGGCTATATCAACTTGAATGGCCCCCAGGCGGTCAGCTATTCCCGTATTCGAAAGATCGACAGCGACAGTATGCGGGCCTCCCGTCAGAGGGAAGTCCTTGCGTCCCTTTTTGAAAAAGCCAAGGAGATCAATCCGCTGGAATACCCTTCCTATGTGCGGAAATTTGCGCCCATGGTGGAAACCTCTCTGAGCAATGAAGAAATTTTGAAGATCGCTTCGGTGGGTCTGAAGGGCAGTGACCTTGTTTTGGAACAGGCGGCTTTCCCCAATGATTACATCGCCTCCACCGGTCAGACCATCAATGGCGGCTGGTATTATGTCTACGATCTGGAGCAGGCAAAGGATATGCTGCAGCAGTATATTTATGAGGATATCCCCTTTGAACAGTATGGTGTGACAGAGGAATCCATGGAAAGAACCGAATAAATGATTTAAAAAGTCAAATGTATCTTTTTCAAAAAAGTGATTGACAAAAAAATTGAACGAGGTATAATGGGATACAAGTTCAAAAGATAAAGGCAATGAAAAGAAGAGTACATCCTGAAAGATTTTACAGAGAACCTCTGGTAGCTGCGAAGGAGGAAATGCGGAAAGGGTGGAAGATGGTCTTGGAGCCGCGCACCGAGAGGAGAACCCTTTAGGCTGCGACGGGAGCGCCCGTGACAGCGCCAGAGTATCGGCGAAATGCCCGTACTTGATAAGGCTGTAGCCGTGAGGCTATGGTGAATTAGGGTGGTAACACGAAGCAGATATGCTCTCGTCCCTTAGGTTTGACCTATAGGGATGAGAGCTTTTTTATTTAGCAAAGGTGGTTTGAAAATGTCTGAAAAAGATACAATGATCCGCTTAGAGGGCATCAAGAAACGTTTCCGTACCAAAGCGGGCGAATTGGAAGTGCTGCATGGTGTGAATGCGGATATCAAAAAAGGTGAAGTTTTCGGTATCATCGGGCTGAGCGGCGCCGGCAAAAGTACACTGGTACGCTGTATCAACCTGCTGGAACGCCCCACAGCCGGTAAGGTTTGGCTGGATGGGGTGGAACTGACGGCTCTGCCGGAAAAGGAATTGAGAGAACAGCGCAGACATATGGGGATGATTTTCCAGCAGTTCCATCTTCTGATGCAGAGAACGGCTTTGGAAAATGTTTGTTTCCCTATGGAGATCAGCGGTGTGCCCAAGGCGCAGGCAAAGACAAAGGCTTTGGAATTGCTGGAGTTGGTTGGTCTGTCCGACAGAACAGATTCTTATCCTGCACAGCTTTCCGGCGGTCAGAAGCAGAGAGTTGCCATTGCCAGAGCATTGGCGACAGAGCCGAAGGTGCTCCTCTGCGACGAAGCGACCTCCGCACTGGACCCTAACACAACCGCAGGTGTTCTTTCCCTGCTAAAAGATATCAACGAAAGACTGGGGATCACCATTGTGGTCATTACCCATGAAATGAGCGTCATTCAGGAGATTTGCGACAGAGTCGCTATCATCGACGGCGGTCTGATTGCAGAAGAAGGCAGTGTGGAAGAGATTTTCCGTGCCCCCAAAACAAAGATCGGTCAGGAACTGGTGATGCATGAAGGCTCTAACAGAGAAGCTTACACAGGCAAACTGCCCTATTGCTATCGTTTGGTATTTAATGGTGGTAAGGAAAACGAGCCTGTTCTTGGGGAAATGATGATTGAAACAACGGGTGTTGTTAATATTCTGGCGGCAAATACCAGAACCATTGACGGTCAGGATTTTGGACAGATGGTTGTGCAGTTCCCCGAAGAAAAAGAACTGCGGGAAAAAATGATCCAGTATCTGCGGGAGAGAGGCGTTGTCGTAGAGGAGGTAGAATATGTTTAAGGAAGGTATGCTTGCCCTTGTCGGGCAGGGGTTTATTGAAACTATTTATATGACAGTTATCTCTACGGTTTTGGCATATGTGATTGGGCTGCCGTTGGGATTGATTCTGGTGGTGACGGATAAAGATGGGATACACCCCATTTCCTGGCTGAATAAGCTGTTGGGACTGATCGTCAACTTTTTCCGTTCCGTTCCGTTTTTGATTTTGCTGATCGCATTGATGCCTTTTACAAAAGCGATCGTCGGTACTGTCATCGGGTCGAAGGCGGCGATCGTTGGGCTTTGGGTGGCAGCGACGCCCTTTGTTGCCAGAATGGTGGAATCTTCCCTGAAAGAAGTGGAGGTCGGCGTGATCGAAGCGGCGCAGTCTATGGGGGCTTCTCCGTTCCAGATCATGACAAAGGTGCTGCTGCCGGAAGCGAAGCCTTCTCTGCTGGTAGGCGCAGCCATCAGCATCACAACGATTCTGGGCTATTCTGCAATGGCAGGGATCGTCGGCGCAGGCGGTTTGGGTGCCATTGCTATCAACTATGGCTACTACCGTGGACAGAACGATATTATGTATGTAATGGTAGTTTTGCTGGCAATTATCGTACTGGTATTCCAGGAATTGGGGATGAGAATTTCCAAACATACAGACAGAAGATTGTAATTCCCGAAGGGATTTGCATATAAAAACAAAATCAATTTATTTTTTATGAACAAGGAGGAAATGTAACATGAAGAAATTTTTTGCAATCTTACTGACAGGCGTGCTGACACTGGGCCTGGCTGCCTGCGGCGGTTCCGAAGAAGCACCTGCTGAGGACACATCCGCAGATGCGATCACACTGAAGATCGGCGCTTCTCCCACACCCCACGCTGAAATCCTGGAAGCAGCGAAAGAAGAACTGGCTGCAAAGGGCATCAATCTGGAGATCATGGAATTTACAGATTATGTACAGCCCAACCTGGCAACAGAATCCGGCGATCTGGATGCAAACTTCTTCCAGCATCAGCCTTACCTGGATTCCTTCAATGAAGAACAGGGCACAAACCTGGTTTCCATCGGCGCTGTTCACTATGAACCCATGGGCATCTACGCCGGTACAGTAACAGACCTGGCAAATATCCCCGAAGGTACAAAAGTTGGTATTCCCAATGACGCAACAAACGGCGGCCGTGCACTGCTGCTGCTGGAAGCAAACGGTCTGATCAAACTGGATCCTGAAGCAGGTACAGCTGCAACAAAGCTGGATATCGTTGAAAACCCTCTGAATCTGGAAATCGTTGATATGGAAGCTGCACAGCTGCCTCTGTCTCTGGGCGATCTGGGGATTGCTGTGATCAATGGGAACTATGCAATGCAGAATGGCCTGAAAACAGAAGATGCACTGGCAATCGAAGCTGCTGACTCTCTGGCTGCTACTACATACGGCAACATCGTAGCGGTAAAAGCTGGCAATGAAAATGCTCCCGGTATGGCAGAACTGATGGAAGTGCTGCAGGGCGATACAGTTGCTGCATTCATCGAAAGCACATACGGCGGCGCAGTTGCTCCTATGAAATAATTACGGCTAAGCCGCTAACCGGAAAGCAGGGACTTTCCGCTGATCATGCAATGAAAAAGGACGATCTGAAAAGATCGTCCTTTTTTATATTGGGTCGAGGGGGTGACCCCCTTGCAGGGGTATTGGGGACAGCGTCCACATGGTCTTAGTCTTATTGCTTTCCTGTAGAGCCGTGTCCGCCACGGTCTGCATTGCCCAGGTCTTCCACCTCGTCAAATACCAGGGCAGGCTGATGCTCGAAGATGCGGAATTGGCAGATGCGGTCATTTACCTCAATCGTCGTATCCCGCAGGGCATAGGCAGGCATGAACCACTGGTCATTGTTGCCGCAATAGCTTTCATCCACAATACCGCAATGGTTCGTCTGAATGATGCCAAAATTTTTGAAGGTAGAGCTGCGGGGCACGATATGGGCTTCATATCCTTTGGGCAGCTGCATGGCGATGCCCAGAGGAATCAGCTGAAATTCCCCTGCTTTCAGTTCGATGCGCTCTGCCGCCCGCAGGTCGATCCAGTCGGATTTGCCGTCGATATAGCGCAGTTTTTCAATTTTATCACTTAAATATCTGATTTTGATGGTTTCCATATGTTTCTCCTTTGGTCACTCTGCGTTATATAAGTAGAGAGAACTGTTTTTCAAAGATTTCTGCACATCGATGATGCGCTGGTTAAAGCTGCCCTTCCAGTGGAGCTTTGTATCCTTCAGATTCTCCATAAATCTCCCGTCTACCAGTACATCAATATACTGCATCAGGGGCAGAGCACTGATCTCTTCCCAGCGATAGCCGGTGTAGAGCCAGATATTTTTATCGGGATATTCCAGCTTTACCTTTCTTGCCAGCTGTTCGATGCCTATGCGGTTTCCTTCGTAAAGGGGATCGCCGCCGCTGAAGGTGATACCGCTGATATAATCACGGCTGAGGATGGAGAACAGCTCTGCTTCCGCCTCTTTATCGAAGGGAAGCCCCCCATTGGGGTCCCAGGTGAAGGCATTATGACAGCCCTCACAGTGGTGAGAGCAGCCTGCTACCCAAAGCACCACCCGTAGTCCTTCGCCGTTGAGCATATCGTCTTTTGTGATGTTGTGATACCGCATTACATACTCTTCCTTTCTGCAATTTCTGCCATTTTCGCATCGTTCAGGCGGGTGTCGCCTTTGACACGGGAATAGGAGAGATAGCCGTTCATTCTTTCGATCTTCGTCAGGTTTTTGCTGCCGCATTTCGGGCAAACATCCATTTCCAACTCCTGATGACCGCAGTCGTCGCAATAAGATAAGGAAAGATTTACTCCTTCATAAAAACCCATCTTCATGGCACGCCGCACAAGTGTGCGGATAGCATCTAAATTATAATCAATCGGATATTTTACATACTGGATTTTGCCGCCGTTGGAAAGATCCCAAAAGCGTTTTTCCAAGTTCTGCTTTTCGATGGGGGTGATATCCTCTGTTACATGGCAGTGGAAGCTGTTTGAAACATAAGGTCTGTCGGAAACATTTTCGATGACACCATATTTTTTGCGGAACTGTGTCACCTGCAGACCGCAAAGGCTTTCCGCAGGGGTGCCGTAGATGGCATAAAGATTGCCGTCCTCTTTTTTGAATTCTGCAATTTTATCATTGATATGCTGCAGGGTATCGAGGGCGAACTGTCCATCCTCTACCAGAGACTTACCGTTGTACAGCTCCTGCAATTCGTTCAGAGCTGTGATGCCGAAGGATGCTGTGGCAGATTTCAGCAGAGGCTTGATCTTATCGTGGATATTCAGATGACCGCCGTAGAAGCCGCCTTCACAGTAAGCCAGAGGATTGGTAGATGCCCGCATTTCCCCCAGATAGGCATAAGTACGGATATGCAGCTGACGGATCAGTTCCAGATAATAGTCCAGTACTTCATAAAATGGTTTGCTTTCCTGCTTTGCCTTAGCATAGATCATAGGCAGATGCAGGCTGACCGCACCGATGTTGAAGCGTCCTACGAAAACGGGCTTGTCCTGTTCATCGGCAGGTTCCATGCCGCCCCGTTCAAACCAAGGAGACAGGAAAGCACGGCAGCCCATGGGACTGATGATGGCACCGTATTTTTTATACATTTCCGCCACATAGCCTTCCCCTGTCAGGGAAAGCCAGTCGGGGTACATGGTCTTGGAGGAGCAGAGGATGCCTGCTTCGAAAACATCTTCCAGTTCCTTGCCGGGACCATGTAGATTTTCATCATACAGGAAAACCAGCTTGGGGAAAAGAACAGGTTTTTTGCAATTTTTTTTGCCTTGTCCTTTTCTGCGGACATTCAGCATTGTAGTAGAAGCAATTTTCGCAAATTTGCCTGTGCCTGTGCCGAAGGTCATGGTGATGAAGGGATAATCGCCGCGGCTGGATGCAACGGTGTTGAATTTATATTCCCAGCCCTGAAAGCCCTGGTCGAAATCCTTCTGGATGTCCTTCATAGCTTCTCTGTCGGCGACACGGGCGGTCAGACCCATGTCGATATAGCGGCGGTAATATTTTTCATAGCTTTTTTTCGCAAAGGGCTCCAACAGCAGGTCTACAGAAGGCACCGTGAAGCCGCCGTATTGCTGGCTGGCTGCGGAAAGGACGATATCGCCGATGACGTCGAAGGCAACCTCCAGGGTTTTGGGTTCGTTGTACCACAGGTTGCCCATTTCAAAGCCCCCTGTCAGCACATCTTTTACGTTGAACAGACAGCAGTTCATGGTGTCTCTGCGGGCGGACATATCGTGGATATAGATATACCCATCTCTGCAGGCCTGCAGTTCTTCTGTTGTCATGAAAAATTTCTGATACAGTTCTTTATTCAGCTGATTGAACACAAGACTGCGCTTGGTGGAGACCAATGCGCTGTCTGTATTGCTGTTTTCCTTATCGCCGATATACATGATGGACTGGCTTTTTTTGTATACCTCGTCCAGCATTTTGACGAAATCCTGTTTATAGTTGCGGTAATCCCGATAGCTTTTTGCGACTTCGGGCTTTACCTGTTCCAAAGCACCTTCTACAATATTGTGCATCTGGGCGATAGGGATTCCTTCCTGCCCCAGGGAGCGGGCTTTGTTTTCCACATATTCACAGATGAAATCCAGTTCTTCCTGTGTAAATTTTACCATGGCGCGATAGGCGGATTTATTGACAGCCGTCACGACTTTCTGGACATTCCAGGCTTCGTGGGTATTATCTTTTTTGATGACGTACATTGTATTTCCTCCTTTATGGACAGAGTCTCCCAGCAATGCGCTGGGGGTTGTCTACAAATATACCATATCTTGTAGTATATTGCAATATATATTCTATGATAAACACAATATATAGTTTTCGCTTACTCTGTGAATCGTGCCTGTTTTACGGCATGGTGCCAGCCCGTCATCTTCTTTTCCGCATCCTCATGGGAGGCTTCCGGGGAAAAGGCGCAGGAGACCTGCCAGTTGCGGCGGATTTCCGTTAAGTCCTTCCAATAGCCCACTGCCAGCCCTGCCAGGTAGGCAGCACCAAGAGCAGTGGTTTCCAGTACGGAAGGGCGCAGTACTGGAACGCCTGTGATATCCGACTGGAACTGCAGTAGGAAGGTATTTGCGGCTGCACCGCCGTCTACCCGCAGTTCTGCCAAGGGGATACCTGCATCCTGTTCCATGGCGTGAAGCACATCGTAGGTCTGATAAGCCATAGATTCCACTGCCGCACGGACGATGTGGCAGCGATTTGCTCCACGGGTCAGCCCTGTCAAGATGCCCCTTGCGTAAGGATCCCAATAGGGCGCACCCAGCCCAACGAAGGCAGGTACGAAATAGACACCGCAGGTATCCTCTACCGCTTGGCAAAGTCCTTCCGTTTCTCCTGCGGAGGAAATGAGCTTCAGTTCATCCCGCAGCCACTGGATTGCCGCTCCGGCTACGAAAATAGAACCTTCCAGGGCATAGGTGATCTTTCCGTCCAAACCCCATGCGATGGTGGTGACCAGACCATTTTTGGAGGACACAGGTTTGTCCCCTGTGTTCATCAGCAAAAAGCCCCCTGTGCCGTAGGTGTTTTTTGCTGTGCCGGGAGAGAAACAGGCTTGTCCAAATAAAGCAGACTGCTGATCTCCTGCTGCTCCCGCAATGGGGATGGCTGCCCCGAAGAGGAGGGGCAAGGTATTACCGAAAACGCCGCTGGAGGGGCGTACTTCCGGCAGGATGCTTGCAGGAATCTCAAATAATTCCAGAAGCTCCTTGTCCCATTCCAGCGTGTGGATATTGAACAGCATCGTACGGGATGCGTTGGAATAGTCTGTAGCGTGTACCTGACCTCCTGTCAGGTTCCAGATGAGCCAGGTGTCGATGGTGCCGAAAAGCAGATTGCCGCTGTCTGCCAATGCTTTGGCTTCGGGGACGTTCTGCAGGATCCATCTGATTTTTGTTGCGGAAAAATAGGCATCGATGAGCAGCCCTGTCTTTTCCCGAATCTTTTCTGTCCAGCCTGCTTCCTGCAGGGAATCGCAGTAGGGAGCGGTTCTTCTGCACTGCCAAACGATGGCATGGTATACGGGCTTGCCGTTGCGTTTATCCCAAAGGATAGAGGTTTCCCTCTGGTTGGTGATGCCGATGGCGGCGATATCTTCGGGAGAAATGCCCTGCTTTGCAATGGCTTGGCGGGCAACTTCCAGCTGTGTTTCCCAAATTTCCATGGCATCATGCTCTACCCAGCCGGGCTGGGGATAATATTGTTTGAATTCCTTTTGGGCAACGCTGTGCATCTGCCCATTTTGGTCAAAGAGAATGGCACGGGAACTGGTAGTGCCCTGATCTAAGGAAAGGATATATTTCATGGCGGAGACCTCCTTTTATACGCAAATCGTCACTAAAAATAGTATAACAAAAAGCGAAAGGCCGGTAAAGAGAACACAAAATAAAGAATAAAAAAGCCCCGTAAATGTAGTGGCGGCTTAAGAAAACAAAAATCGAAAGAAACCTTGATTTCAAGTATTTCTTTCGATTTTTGTTTTCTTATCGGGACTCCTCTAAAGGGGCCTTCGGTTTACTTCATATAAGGATTTGTTCTGCGTTCTGTTTCCAGTGTGGTAGCAGGGCCATGACCGGAATAGACCTGATAATCGCCAGGCAGAGCTGCCAGCTTTTTCAGGGACTGGATGATATCGTTCCAGTTGCCTGTAGGCAGGTCTGTTCTGCCGCAGGAGCCTTGGAACAGGGTGTCGCCGCTGAAGATCACATCTTTGCTGATAAAGCAGATGGAGCCTTCTGTGTGACCGGGGGTTTCCAGTACTTCAAATTCCATATCGCCCACCTTTACCACATCGCCGTTGTTTACCAGTACATCGGGATGCACGATGATATCACCACAGCAAAAATGAGAGCAGTTGATGCTGGGGTCTGTGAAAACGCGCATTTCTTTTGCGCCGCCAACGATGGTGCAGCCGTAATGTTCTGCCACTTCGTTGACAGAACCGGTGTGGTCATAATGACCGTGGGTCAGCAGGATATGAGTCACTTTCAGGTTGTTTTTTTCAATATAGGAATACAGGGGCGCAGGGTTGCCGTCGCAGTCGATGATGGCAGTGATGCCGTTGTCATCGGAAACCACATAGTTGTTGGTGCCGACAGAACCTGCAGCGTAGCAAGCGATTTTCATGGGGAATCCTCCTTGGTTCGTTCAGATTTCATTTTTTCAAATTATATCAATCTTGGGAGGAATTTGCAACAGGAAAGGGATGGGAATGGGAAAAGGAAGAACCGTAAGAAAGTCGTAAGAAATATACCGATGCTTTGTAATGCTTTCTATGATATTATGGATGTAAAGCATGTCGTAGGTTTGCATAGCAGGTAAAGGGAGGTTGTAAGGATGAAAACGATTTTTGAAAAATATCATGGGTTGGATATAGATACAAGTCTGATCCAGCTGGAAAAACGGAAGAAGTTTCCCGTTTATTATTGCTATCCGGTCAATGCAAAGCCTATCGGATGCGAGGGGTGCATCCTGTATTGCTTTATCGATGGCTATGATGACATGGTTTTTGCCGTAAATCCCGAAAATTATGGGGAGGAAGGACAGGTATATCCCCTTGCAAGAAATTTTGAAGATTTTTTGAGGCTAGTGGTTGCCTGCGGCTCGGCAAATCCTGTGGAACAGATTGGAAATATGACGAGAGAGCAGTTTGAAAATCATGTAAAATCCACTTGGGACTCCTGTGGTGAGGAAGAAAAGGCGGTTTTGGAAAAAATCAAAACGGAACTCGATATTTCGCCGATGGAAGATCCTTATGGGTATGTGAAAGAAGTGCAGCAGGATTTTGACGGAAGTAAGATCATATACAGCGACGCATATTATGAAACTCTGGGGATTCAGAGGGATGGCTCCCCGCTGGAAGAGAAAAAAGAATGTTGAAGAATACAAAGAAATCATGCTGTATCGGAAGGGAATGAAGTAGGAGGGAAATGGTATGGTGAATAAAAAAGTGCTTTGGAAGGTGCCGGTGTATTCTATTATTGCGGGGCTGATCAGCTTTCGATTAAATGTTTATCTGTTTGGCAGATTTACGCTTACTACATTGCCAGATGGAAGTATTACAATAAATGATACAGCGACCCTGATTCTTTATGGTCTGATCCTTGCGGCAGTGGTTTTGCTGGGCGGTCTATATTTCTTTCGGGAAATGACGAAAAAGGAGATATTTGTATCTGCATCTATTCTTGTAGTTTTGCAAATCCTTTTATTGATTGTCCAATGGAAAATGAATGCAACAACAGGACCGGCGGCAACATTATTTTTATATTGGGCGGAAACTTTGGACTGGAGCAATTTTATATATTTGGTGCTGATAAAATGGATTGATAATCTTTGGATTTGTGTCTTTATGGGATGTTTTGCGCCATATCTCTTTATCCCCTTTGGCAAAAAAGAATCCTGAGGAGAATTTGCTGTAGGAAAAATGGAAGTATCGGCTTGAAGGAAAAATGGAGGATATGGGGGGATTTCAGCGGCCCAAGAATAACAGGGGATGGCTATTATGAAAGCTGCATTGTTGCTTTTGAGGGGAATCAAATCGAACTGACAGTGTGATTGCATCAACCTGATTTTTGGCTGTATAGATTGGCTGTATATAGAAAAGAAAAAGCATATCCTTTTGGATATGCTTTTTTGTATTGGGTCAAGGGTCTGTGACCCTTGCGGGTGAATTGAGGGCAGAGCCCTCAAGGTCTTGGTTTTATTTCTGCTTTAAGTATTCATCAATCGCCGTTGCGGCTTTCTTTCCGGCACCCATTGCCAGAATAACCGTAGCCGCACCGGTTACGGCATCGCCGCCGGCATAAACGCCTTCTCTTGTGGTCTGGTTTGTTTCTTCATTGACCACCAGACAGCCCTTGCGGTTGGTTTCCAGACCCTTTGTGGTGCTGCGGATCAGGGGATTGGGGGAGGTGCCGATGGACATAACCACGGTATCAACATCAATCACGTAGTTGGAGCCTTCCACGGGCACAGGGCTTCTTCTGCCGCTGGCATCAGGTTCGCCCAGTTCCATTTTCAGACATTCGATCCCGCAGACCTGACCGTTGCCGTTATCCAGGATTTTTACAGGATTCCGCAGCAGGTGGAATTCGATGCCTTCTTCTTTTGCGTGATGGATCTCTTCCAGACGGGCAGGCATTTCCTTTTCAGAACGACGGTAAACGATATATACATGTTCTGCACCCATACGTTTTGCACATCTTGCTGCGTCCATGGCAACGTTGCCGCCGCCCACAACGGCTACTGCCTTGCTGTTGCGGATAGGGGTGTCGTATTCAGACAGGTATGCTTTCATCAGGTTGATTCTTGTCAGGTATTCATTGGCGGAATATACGCCCACCAGTGCTTCGCCGGGGATACCCATGAAAGAGGGCAGACCTGCACCGGTACCAACGAATACGGCGTCGAAGCCCATATCTTCAATGATCTCATCGATGGACAGCACCTTGCCGATGACCATATTTGTCATGATATTTACGCCCAGAGCGGACAGCTTGTCGATCTCCTTCTGTACGATTCCCTTGGGCAGACGGAATTCGGGGATACCATAAACCAATACGCCGCCGGCTTTATGGAAGGCTTCAAACATGGTTACTTCGTAGCCCTGTTTTGCCAGATCGCCTGCGCATGCCAGAGAAGAGGGACCGGAGCCGATCACGGCTACCTTCTTGCCGTTGGAAGCGGGTTTTTCAGGCATTTCGTCGCAGTTTTTCATATACCAGTCGGCAACAAAACGTTCCAGTCTGCCGATGGCAACGGCTTCGCCCTTGATGCCCCGCACACATTTGGATTCGCACTGGCTTTCCTGAGGGCAGACACGGCCGCAGACTGCGGGCAGTGCGTTTGTGGAGGTGATGACTTTATAAGCCGCCATGAAGTCGCCTTTGGCTACTTCTGCGATGAATTCAGGGATGCGTACATTGACGGGACAGCCGCTGACACAGGGCTTATGCTTACAGCTCAGGCATCTCTGGGCTTCTTCCACTGCCATTTCCGCAGTATAGCCCAGGGCTACCTCTTCAAAGTTTTTATTTCTCACATCAGGTGCCTGTTCGGGCATCTTGATTTTTTCCAGACTCATATTTGCCATGATGATCTTGTACCTCCTTATTTGATCAGTTCATTTGCCAGCTTATCCATACGGCAGATGTGTGTTTCTGTCAGTTCCGCTTCTCTTGCTTTATAGATGGAGTTCCGGTTCATCAGTTCGTCGAAATCCACTTCGTGACCGTCGAAGTCGGGGCCGTCTACGCAGGCAAATTTGATCTTGCCGCCAACGGTGACACGGCAGCCGCCGCACATGCCTGTACCGTCGATCATGATGGGGTTCAGGGAAACGATAGTCTTGATGCCGAAGGGTTTTGTGGTCAGGCTGACAAATTTCATCATGGGGATAGGGCCGATGGCGATCACGGCATCGTAATTGTTGCCGGCTTCGATGAGGGATTTCAGTTTATCAGTAACGAAGCCCTTTTCGCCCTGAGTGCCGTCGTCGGTCATCAGGTAGTAGTTTGTTGCTACTGCTCGCATTTCATCTTCCAAGATAACGATATCTTTGTTTCTGAAACCTGCGATCACATCAACCTCCACACCCAGTTCATGCAGGGCCTTTGCCTGAGGATATGCGATGGCACAGCCAACGCCGCCGCCGACTACGGCAACCTTTTTCATGCCGTCATATTCTGTAGCAACGCCCAGAGGGCCAACGAAATCCTGAATGGAATCGCCGATCTCTTTTGCAGCCAGCAGCTTTGTGGAAAGGCCGACTTTCTGGAAGATAATAGTTACGGTGCCTTTTTCTCTGTCATAATCAGCGATCGTCAGGGGGACTCTTTCGCTGAATTCGTCCACACGGAAGATGATGAACTGGCCTGCCTGCGCTTTTTTTGCTACGAAGGGCGCTTCGATCTCCAGAAGTGTGACCATGCTGTTCAGTTCTCTTTTATTTACAATACGAAACATGGGGTTTCCTTCCTTTCTTATAGTTCTTTCTGTTGATTTGATTTTTCCGAAAGGGTTTCCTTTGGATGTGTTTTTTGATAAGATACACTTATGATTATACATAATGATAGCACAAAAGGGGCACTGGTAAAAGACGGAAAAACACCATTTTTCTGTAGAAAAGAAGACAAAAGTTTATGGGAAACGAACAAAAAACGGGACGTTTTCTGTCCCGATCATCAGACAAGGAGGAACCCATCATGGAGGAAAAGAAATATACACTGGATGATCTGGTGCAGGTCATCCGAATTTTGCGGGGAGAAAACGGCTGCCCCTGGGATCGGGTGCAGACCCATGCATCCATCCGCCAGGATATGCTGGAAGAGGCTTACGAAGCGGCAGATGCCATCGATAAAGGCGATATGGAAAACCTTTGCGAAGAACTGGGGGATGTATTGATGCAGGTGGTCTTCCATGCGGAGATCGAAGCAGAAAAGGGCGGCTTCACCATAGAGGATGTCATCCGTGGCATCTGCGAAAAAATGGTCTACAGACATCCCCATGTCTTTGGCAATGGCGAGGTACAGGCGGATACGGCAGAACAGGTGCTGGTGAATTGGGAAGAACTGAAAAAGAAAGAGAAGCATACCGAGACCCAGACAGAAGTCATGAAAAATGTGCCCGATGCTCTGCCCGCGCTCATTCGTGCAAGAAAGGTGCAGAAAAAGGCGGCAGATGTTGGCTTTGATTTTCCTGATGCCCTTGGCGCCATCCAAAAGGTGTATGAAGAAATACAGGAGCTGGAGGAATCTGTTAAGCTGGAAAACGGCACAGAAGAGGAGGAATTTGGGGATATTTTGTTTGCTCTGGTGAATATCTCACGCTTTTTGAAAATAAATCCTGAGTTTGCCTTGACAAAAGCCATCAAAAAGTTTATAAATAGATTTGAATATATTGAGAAATCCGCCCTTTTACAGGGAAAAAACCTTTCCGGTATGACACTGGAGGAAATGGATTTACTCTGGGATGAAGCAAAAACCAAACTTCGTCCAATGAAATCATAAATGAAAATATTAGGAGGCAAACACAAATGAACAAATCTGATCTGGTTGCAGCAATTGCAGAAAAAGCAGAAATGAGCAAAAAAGACGCAGAAAAAGCACTGAAAGCTTTTGAAGATGTAGTAACAGAAGAACTGACAGCAAACGGCAAAGTACAGCTGGTTGGCTTCGGTACATTCGATGTAGCGGAAAGAGCAGCACGTGAAGGCAGAAACCCTCAGACAGGCGAAGCAATGCCCATCCCCGCTTCCAAAGCCCCCAGATTCAAAGCTGGTAAAGCACTGAAAGATGCCATCAACAAATAATTTTTTTGAACGGAAACGAAAAGCACTCGCCAGAGTGCTTTTTCTTTATCAAAAATGAGCGAGAAAAAAGGGAGGAGTTCCTATGAGAGTTGATAAATTCCTGAAAGTATCCCGTATCATCAAAAGACGCACCATTGCCAATGAAGCCTGCGATGCGGGCAGGGTCACGATCAATGGCAAGGTGGTCAAGGCCGGGGCGGAAGTGAAGATCGGGGATATTATCGAGATTCAGTTTGGCAATAACACAACAAAGATCGAAGTCCTCGATTTGAAGGAGTCCACGAAAAAAGAGGACGCCGCAGGCATGTACAGATCGGTGTAAAACCTTGGGGGCAACGCCCTCAAGGCAGGTCTTTTTTCTCTTCTGTCCGCATATCCTTGGAACAGAGGGGGCGTTTTTTATGGCAGAAGAAAAGAAGAGAAGCGGCAGACATACATTGAGCATGGAAGAACGGGAAAAGGTGCGGATCGGCGGCGTATTGGAGGTATTGTCCTTCGATGAAGAAGGCATTATGATGGAAACCACCTGCGGCCTTTTGATGCTGAGAGGGGCAGGCATGCACATCGGCAAGCTGGATTTGGACGCAGGGGATGTTATCGTAGACGGCAGTATCGACAGCATTTCATATTCCGATGGCACCCTGGCGGAAAAACACTCCATTCTGGGCAAGTTGTTTCGGTAAGGGGCGGGTGCTATGATCCTTTCATTACATGCCCAGGCGAGTCTGTTTCTGCTGACGATCCTCATGGGGGGCTGCATGGGTCTGCTGTACGATGGGCTGCGGGTATTTCGCCATGCACTGCACCATAAACCCTTTTGGGTACAATTGGAGGACGGTCTGTTTTGGCTGTTGGCGGTATTTTTGGTGTTCAGCGTGATGCTGAGCGCAAGCGCAGGGGAGATCCGCTTTTTCACCATCCTTGGGCTGTTCGGCGGCATGGGGCTCTATTTCCTGACCCTCAGCCGATTTGTCATTGCCGTCAGCGATCATATCATTCGTCTGGCGAAATACATCGTAGGGCTTTTCTGGCGTATTGTCACCACACCTTTTCGTCTGGTGTATCTCCTGTTTCGCCGACCCTTGGGGAAAGTTGGCAGATTTTGCGGGAAACAAAGGAAAAAACTATTGCAATCTTGTAAACTTTGTGTGAAAATGATAATACATCATATCCGATTGGATTGGCGGATGCTTCGCAGAAAATAGGAACACAGCAGGGGGTTTTTTTATGGAAAAGAAAAAGAAAATCAAAAAATCCAGAAAACCATCCAGCCTTTTTCTGAGGATGTTTTTATTGGTATTTGTTGTGACAGTTTCTGTGGGCGTCGGTACACAATTCATCCACTATCAGGAATTGCAGGAGGAATTGGCAGTCATCACGGCGGAGATCGAAAAAGAACAGAAAAGACAGCTGGAATTTGAGACCCGCAAGGAATACTATACTAGCGACAGCTATATCGAGCAGGTAGCCAGGGAACAGCTGGGCATGGTAAAGCCGAATGAAATCCTCTATATCAACCGCAGTGAATAAGGACAGAATGGAATTTTTGTAAAAATTTTGTGGAAAAGCCTTGACAAAAACTGAACGAAACGTTATACTGACTAAGTCAGCTTGTGGCGGAGTAGCTCAGTTGGCTAGAGCATGCGGTTCATACCCGCAGTGTCGGGGGTTCAAATCCCTCCTCCGCTACTCTACTACTTACTAAGGCCCGTTGGTCAAGCGGTCAAGACGCGGCCCTCTCACGGCTGAAACAGGGGTTCGATTCCCCTACGGGTCATCCGTGGATTTTATATCAATTGAATTATGTTAAAATTATGGAAGTTTAGCTCAGCTGGGAGAGCATCTGCCTTACAAGCAGAGGGTCACAGGTTCGAGCCCTGTAACTTCCATTTTTTATGTTCAAATCACCATCTTTTGGGAAGAATATCCCCAAGAGGTGGTTTTTGTATTATGGATAGGATTCGCTTTCTCTGGATTCTTTTTTGTTTTCTGCTTTCTTTTTGGAAGGGACTGCCTTTGGCTGCCCTATACACCCTTTTGGGGGATTATTTCCTGCTTTTTACGGACAATTATACTATAGGCGTTTCTTTCTTCCTCCTTGTCCAATTGGCGTATCTTTGCAATCTGCAGGGGCGGGCTTTCCCGTGGCAGGCAATGCTTTTCCTTCCCCTTGGGCTCTTTCTTCCTTTGCTTTTCCTTGGCACCCTCTATGCTTTTTTGTTTTTTTGTCATTTTTTCCTTGCCCTTCAAAAAGAAAAGGCACAGCCCTCTGTTTCCAGAAAGCTGTACCTTTTTGGTTTAGTGTTATTTATCTGCTGTGATGTGACTGTGGCGTGGGGATATTTTTTCACCCCTGTTCCTGGGCTCATCTGGCTTTTTTATGCCCCCAGTCAGCTTTTGCTGGCTTTGACTGCGAAGGCTTACGCCCAAAGAGTGATGACCTGAGCCACTACCGTATCTCCTTCATAGAGGAAGGATTCCACTTCTTTGCCTTCCTCTGTATCCTTCAGGAAGGTCTTTACGGTTACCGTATCGCCTCGCAGACATTCCTTGCGGTAAACGATGCGGATATCTTTCAATGCCATTTCTACGTAGATTTCATCGGGGATATCATCCATGACCCATTCCAGATATTTTACGTTATTGGCGTGACCGTTGGTGTCGGTATCCCGTCGGGTCACCACGATATCTCTGGTGCAAATCAGTTCCCCGGAGGGTTCTTTGGGCATCAGGAATTTTTCCCCATCGATGGCGGAGGCTTGTCCGGTGTGGTATCTTTCCACCATTTCTGCCGGCACATTGGTGGGTCTTCTCTTTTCCAGATCCATGAATGCCCAGCGGGAAATGCCATCCATCAGTTTATTGCCTTCTGCGTCAAAGATAAAAAAGCTTCGGTTTGCCTGAATACGGGCCACTTTATCGCTCCAGGTCTGCAAAAGGATTTGTTCACCGTACTTTGGCATGCGATACAGCTTCAGGTGCCAGTTCAGCACAGACCAAAACCACTGATGTTCCAGCATATAATCGATGGTATAGCCTAATGTGTCGGAGTGGGTGATGGCTATTTCCTGCAGGCTGGAAAGCAGGGCTGCAGGGGTCATGCAGCTATTGCTGTCGATCTGAAAATAACGAACCTTCCGTTCTTCTTCATATCCAATTCTGTCCATTTGTGTTCCTCCTCATAGCATGGGCGAAATAAGCCTTGCGACCGCTTCTTTCACCCTGAACCACCATCTTCTGCGGTGATACCATTCTTTCGTGATCTCTACGCAGCAGTGTAGGTCGTTCATAAAATCATCTTCTAATACCTTTGTGATGTCTTCATCATACATAAAAGCGTTGACTTCAAAATTCAGATCGAAGCTGCGGATATCCATATTGGCAGAGCCCACAGAGGCCACAGTACCATCGATGGTCAGTACCTTTGCGTGGATAAAGCCCTTTTCATACTGATAGACCCTTACACCGGCCTCCAGCAGTTCCCCCAGATAGGACATGCTGGCCCAATATACGAAGAAATGGTCGGGGTTGCCGGGGATGATGATGCGAACATCCAGCCCGGAAAGGGCGGCCACCCGCAATGCTTCGAAAATACCGTCATCGGGTACGAAATAAGGGGTCGTCAGATAAACATGGCTTTCGGCTTCGTTTATCATTTTGAAATAGCCGTTGCGGACATTTTTCCACTGCGTATCGGGGCCGCTGGAAACGATCTGTGTTCGTACTCCGTCAAACTGGGGCCTTTTGGGAAAATATTTTTCGTTCAGCTGGATGATGCCGTTTTTTGCCGTAAAATTCCAGTCTTTGATAAAACGCATCTGCATCTGGTCGATGGCGTCCCCTCGGAACCGCAGATGAGTATCTCTCCAGGGGCCATAGCGTTTCACAATGCCCAGGTATTCATCCCCCACATTGAAGCCGCCGATATAGCCGATCTCCCCGTCAATGATAGCCAGCTTACGGTGGTTGCGGTAATTCAGACGCACCACGAAACGGGGCAGAAAGGCTGCCGTATAGCCCCCTGCGGCGTGGAATTGATCGAAGAAATATTTCGGCAGACTGGCATTGCCGATGCCGTCATACAGGATACGGACTTCCACACCCTCCGCGGCTTTTTTCGTCAGCTCCTCCACCAAACGGGCGCCCAGTCGGTCGCCCCGCCAGATATAATATTCCAGATGGATGAATTTTTTGGCATTGCGGATATCCTGCACCAGAGATTCGAATTTTTCCTTCCCGCTATTGAAATATTCCACCTGATTATTGAAGGTCATCCAGTTGCCACTGTTCAAATGGAGATGGGCCAGGTCGGTGACATATTCTGCATCCACCAGTTTCCCTTTGTTTTCGATCAATTCCTTTTGCAGCTTGACCTTTTCTGCGGAGTGGACGTCATGGAAAAGGTATTTATAATAGACTTCCTGATCGTATTTTTCTTTTTCACGAAACATTTTTTCCCGTTTACTGTTTCTGCCGAAGATCATGTATACAATGAACCCAAGGATCGGGATAAACAGCAGCACCAGAAGCCATGCCCATGTGCTGGCGGGGTTTCTCCGTTCAAAGAAGACGACAAGACCAGAGAGGATGACATTGGCGACCAAAACGATCAGTGCAATCAGGGTGATCCAGTTCAATACGCCGCCCATAGACATTCTCCTTTCTCAGACTTATGGTAACAAACTTATATTATAGTAGTATACTATATCTTTCCGGTGGGTTGCAACTGCTCCTTTTGTGAAAAAAATCGAAAAAAATGCAGATTTTCTCTTCCCTAAAGTGAAAATCGATGGTAGAATAGCAAGAGCGTGAAAAATTACGGCAAAACGAGTATCATTTTGCGTGAAAGCAATAAAGGAGGAAATATTTTGAGTCCATCTGATATTATGATCATCATCATCGTTGTTTTGGCTTTGCTTTGTGTCGGGATGTATTACCTGAATAAAAGAGGTATGAAGAAAATGATCCAGGCACAGGATTTTATCGACCAAAACCGCACAACCGTTCAGATTTTTGTTATCGATAAGAGAAAGGAAAAACCTTCTCCTTCCAACATGCCCAAGGCTGTTTTTGAACAGATGCCCAAATCTGCAAAGATGCGTAAAACAAATCTGGTTCGTGCAAAAGTTGGTCCTCAGATCGTAACACTGATGTGTGATAAGCCTGTTTACGAAGTGCTCCCTGTAAGGAAAACGATCAAGGTTGATCTGGCCGGTATGTACATCGTAGGTATCACAGGTATGAATCTGGAAGATAAAAAGAAAAAGACACTCTCTGAAAAAGTTGTTACAAGCGCAAACCGTACGATGAAACAGCAGAGTGAAAAGAAAAAAGCAAAATAAGCAAAGGAAAGCCCCTCTAAACGAAGGGGCTTTTTTATGCCAATAAAAAACGGCAGAGCAAAAGCCCTGCCGCCGGTTTTTTTAATAAAGCCAATGATGTCCCTTTGGAAAGATTTGGAGAATGGGTGTGTGCCTGCCGAAGCAGTTCCGCGTCCCTCCGCCGAATCACCGCCCTTTGGCATCCCCAACAGCAGATGAAAAAGAACAGCCGTTCAAGTCGGCCACCCCTCGGCATCTTGCGAAGGAAATCCCTCTGCTTGATGAACAAAGGCTATATTAACGAAAAAATACAGAACATATTATAGACAAATTTCGATGACTTGTCAATTGGAAAGAAATAGGTATTGATAAATTCATGTGTTGACCTGTATAATAGAAAAGATAGCTCTTGATAAGGAGCATGTAAAACGATAGTTGAAGGAGAGATGTATACATGAGATATGAAGGTACTGTTTACAGACCCCCCAGTGAAGCAGGCAGTCTGATCATCCAGCTGACCATTGGCTGTGCCAGAAATACCTGCACATTCTGCAATATGTATAAGGATAAGAAATTTCGTATCCGCCCCCTGGAAGAAGTGGTGGAGGATTTGGAAATGGCAAGAAAATACTACAGCCGCATCAAGGTGCGCCGTATTTTCCTGGCAGATGGCGATGCTCTGATCGTAAAGACAGAGGATCTGCTGTATATCATTGACAAATGTAAGGAGATTTTCCCCGAGGTGGAACGGATCTCCGTTTACGGTGCCCCCAAGGATATCCTGCATAAAACACCGGAGGAACTGCGCCGCCTGAAGGAAGCAGGCCTGGATATGGTCTATATGGGCTTGGAATCCGGTGCGGACGAAGTGCTGAAGGAAGTAAAGAAAGGTGTTACTGCCGATGAAATGATCGAAGCGGGGAAAAAAGTGCGGGAGGCAGGTATGATCCTGTCCATGACAGTAATCTCCGGCCTGGGCGGCAAAAAGCTCTGGAGAGAACACGCCTTGGGCAGCGCAAGGGTCATTTCCGCCATCAAGCCGGAATATGTTGGTTTCCTGACACTGATGATCGAGCCCGGTACAGAGATGTACGATCAGTATAACAGAGGGGAGATCGAACTGCTGACACCCCATGAAGTGCTGGATGAAACAGAGCTGTTCATCCGCAGTGTGGATGCAGAAGGCACGATGTTCCGTTCCAACCATGCCTCCAACTATATCCCTCTGGGCGGCACATTGAATGGGGAACGGGATAAGATTTTGGCACAGATCGAAACAAGCAGACAGAGAAGCAAATTCCGCCCTGATATGTTTAGGGGGATTTAACAAGGAAAGTTCCGTACTGCGACAATGCGAAGCACGGAGCAATCGACTTTCCATAAACAGCAAGCGTATCGATTTTTAAGGAGTATGGTAGCATGGCGTGGCTGGGTTTTGTCACATTGATAACGATATATTGGTGTTTTTTCCTGGTCGTGACCACAGGCCGATGGGGTTGGGGGCTTTTGACAGGCTGGCTTTTGCCCATCTTTGCCATGGCCATCAGCTTCGAAGAAGGAATGCAGGTCAATGGGCTGATGGTGCTGATCTGCCTTGCCCTGTTCCTGCTCTGCCGCAGAGGGCTGACGGAAATTCGTGGCTGGAATATCAAGCAGAGAAAGAAGCATCCGGTGATTTTCTGGACGCTGTATGTCATCATTTTTCTGCTGATGCTCTACAGTGTGGCGCAGGCGCAGATTAAGGGCTATATCCTGAATATTCAGGGCTGGGGCAGCGAAACCATGCCCTATGTGCGTCTGCTTTTGACGATCCTTCCGATGTTGGTGCTGAATTATTTCTATACCGCTCAGGTCTATACGGGCATCGACCGTTCCAGATTGAAGGAATGGGAGTTGATCCTGTTGTCCTGCCGCTGCTTCGTTTCCCACGAAAGTGGTGCGGAAAAGATTGCTAAACAGGGACATTATCTGGAAGGCATCAATAATGGCATTACCTACCATTTCCAGCTGACAAAGCGCACCTTCCAAATGCTGAAAAAAGAAAAAAACCTGCGTCTGCAGATCAGAACGGGTCTTTTTGGTGGTCTGTATATTATGGAATTGGAGAACCCTGATTTCTTCAAACGGGTTCGCCGCCTGGATCGGAAATATGCCAAAGGCGGCATCGTTTTCTGCCTGCTGGTGATGGCATTGGGCGTATGGCTGTTTTGGTTCCGATAAAAGATAAAAGCCTTAAACTCAAAGGAGTTTAAGGCTTGTTTGCGTTTTATCTTCTTTTTCGGTGTTGAGCCGGTTCAACATCTTTTCGAAGGAAACAATCGTATAATTTTTCTGATGCACTGACTAGCTTCCCATTCACGACAGCTCGCAAGGGGGCATCTTCCCATACCAGTTCCTGCCACTCCAAGGCACAGCCCCTTCTGAAGTTACGGGGAAGAAGATTTTCTTTGGAAAGAAAAAGGGGCCATTCTTCGGGGGCAACCTCTTCCCATTTGTCCCATATAATAACGACGTCATCAGGGCGTTCGTAATAGGAAGGCAGTTCAATGCCGTGTATTTGGATATCCTCTAAATCCTCCAGTTCGGACATCAGCCACCAAAAGCCACACATCTCGTCAGGGTCCTGGCTGTACCAGACCCGCAGCGGTTCGCCGTTTTCTGCCTTCGTCCTCAGTTCTGTCAGGTCGGGGTATGCTTTTTCCATCAAATTTCCCACACTGAGGTCTATGTCAAAGCAATAGATATCTTTTTCATTTTTTTCTGCACGGCGCAGGGAATGGATTGCTGTTTTCCCAAATACGATCTCTATCATGCTGTTTCCACCTCCTGCTTTCATTCTAATTCATTTTGTCGGGAAAATCCACATATCCTGAACAGAAGGGATGTGTCTTTATGAAAAAAATCCTTGGCGTGGTGCTTTTCTATATCGTATTGGCGGTGCTGCTCCTGCCCCTTTTGGTGACGGTTCTTTGCGGTGGTTTTCACAGGGAATTGCCCCAACAGGCGAAGGTGCTCTATGGCTTGGCGGACCTGGCCCCTTTGGATTCGGAACTGGAGGAATATGTGGTGGGGGTGGTGGCGGCGGAAATGCCTGCGGCTTTCCCGGAGGAAGCCCTGAAAGCCCAGGCTGTTGCCGCCCGTACCTATCAGATACGGCAAATGCAGGCGGCAGGCAGTGATACTGTCCTCTATGATGTGGGACAGGCATACATCACAGAGGAGGAACAGAAGAAAAAATGGGGGGAGAATTACGCTTTTTATGCCGCAAAAATACGCAATGCTGTCCGTGCTACGGCAGGGGAAATTATGATATATGATGGAGAACCGATTTTAGCGGCGTTCCATGCTCAAAGCGCAGGAAAAACGGAGGATGCGGAAAATGTCTGGAACAGCCCGGTGCCTTATCTGAAAAGCGTAGACAGCAGTGAGGATAAAAACGCTCCCGATCACAAAACCACAGTGAACTTTTCTGCAAAGGAGATTTCGGACAAACTGGGCTTTGAAGCCAAGGAGATCTCTATCCGCAGCCGTACCGATGCAGGCTATGTGGATCAGGTGCAGGTGGGAGATAAAAGCTTTACAGGCAGAGAGATCAGGCAAGCCCTTGGCCTGCGCAGCTCCAATTTCACCGTGGAAAAGAAAGAGGATGGCTTTCTGTTTACTGTATCCGGCTATGGCCATGGGGCAGGCATGAGCCAATATGGGGCATCTTTTTTAGCGGAAAAGGGCATGGATTACCGTGAAATTTTGAAGCATTATTATACGGGCATCGATTTCCAAAAGATTGCATAAAACCTTCCTGTGCTGGCAACAATAGCATCGGAGGTGCTATGGAAATGAAAAAAAACGAGAAAGAAACAGCCAGACGGATGCAGACTTTGGCTATCTGCGGCTGTCTGTGCCTGGTGGCAGTGGGGGCAGGGGTGACCTATCGTGCCTTTGACAGAACTCCTGTGGAATCCGTTGATTTTGCGGAAGGGGAACAGCCTGTCACAGCGGTGCAGACTCCTACTGTCGATACGGCAATTTTGAATCGGGACAAACAGAGCAACGACCCTGGGGAAGCCCCCGATGCAGAGAAAAAAACACCTGCAAAGCAAACGGAGGAAAAAACCACAAAGCCTGTGTTTGCCTATCCTGTGGAAGGGGAGATCCTTCTGCCCTACAGCGTGGATCATGCTATCTATGACCCTACTTTGGATCAGTACCGCACCAACGCAGGCATCAGCCTGTCCGCAGAGCCGGGAACGGCAGTCAAAGTGGCGGCGGATGGTGTCGTGAAAGAAATCAAAGAGGATGCGGAAGCAGGCATGACTGTTGTCATTGAGCATGCGGAAAACTGGCTGACTACATACGGTCAGCTGGAGAAGACCGTAAAAGTGAAGGAAGGCGAAACCGTAAAACAGGGGCAGATCATTGGTTCTGTGGCTGCGCCCACGAAGTATGGCGTGGCTTTGGGCAGCCATCTGGAATTTGCCATGGAACAGGATGGGGAACCTAAAGACCCTACTGAAAATCTGAAGAAAAGCTGATCGGGAAAGAAGTCTGGGGAAATGTATTTCTTATCAGACTTCTTTTTTTGCGGAAACAGAAAAAGAATGTCCAAAAACTATTTTTTATGAAAAAACCGCTTTACGAATTTTCCGAAAGAGGATAAAATGGTAGGACAAGGGTAATCCTATTTAGACAGGGGGGTTGAAGTATGAAACGTTTGTCTATCGTAAAAGGTGATATTGTAAAAGCAAAAACAGATGCTATCGTCAATGCAGCCAATACGTCCCTTCTGGGCGGCGGCGGTGTGGATGGTGCCATCCATCGTGCCGCAGGGCCGGAGCTTTTGGCAGAGTGTGAAACACTGCATGGCTGCCCCACCGGCGAGGCAAAGATCACAAAGGGATATAAGCTGAAGGCAAAATATGTGATCCATACGCCCGGGCCCATCTGGCGGGGCGGAAAATGGGGCGAAGAGGAACTTTTGGCCAACTGCTATAAAAATTCTCTTGCACTGGCAAAGGAAAATGGCGTAAAAACCATTGCCTTCCCTTCCATCAGTACCGGGGTCTATCGTTTTCCTGTGGATCAGGCGGCAAGGATCGCTGTGGGCGAGATTTTGCATTTTCTGAAAAATGACGATTCTATGGAACAGATCGTCTTGGTCTGCTTCGATGACAAAACCAAGGAAGCCTACCTGGATGCGCTGGCAGAACTGACAGCATAAAAATCATACAAAAAAATACTATGATCCCGGGCAAAAAATGTCCGGGATTTTTTATCGGCATAGTAAGAAAAGACCATCGTGAAAACGGTGGTCTTTTTTTCATGGGGAAAGAGAATCTATTTTTTCCCGTTCAAATCCTTGATGAGCAGTAAGATATGCTCAGCTTGGGTGGGAGTCAGCTTTTCAAATTCCTGCAGGAGTTCCTTTGTTTTTTGGGGAGAGTGGGAATTGGTATCGAAAAATTCCTGAGGAGTGATGCCAAGAAATTCGCAAATATAGATGAAACCTGTCATGGAAGGTAACATCCTTTTGTTTTCAATTTTGTTGATATAGCTTTCACTTTGCCCAAGGGAAAGGCTCATATCTCTGGCGGAAACGCCTTTTTGCTCCCGTAAGCTAGTCAGCCGAAAATAGAACCATTCAATATAATCCATACTATCATCTCCTAAAGTTTTAAATAGTATAAATCCTGATTATTTTATTTATACGGATAATAAATACAGGTTTTTGTTGATGTAGGGATAATAAAGATATAAAATAAGTGAAATGAGGAATTATATTCTACAGAATATTGTGAAAGGGTGAGTGCGAGCGAAAAAAAGATAAATAAGCTGTGAGAAAAGATACAAAAAAGAATTGGAGGTTGAAAAAATGAAGAAAAATTGGAAAAGGATCCCTGCCCTTGCTTTGTCTGTGAGCATGGCACTGGCACCTATGACAGCATGGGCAGAAAATGGGACAGGAGCAAAAACCCAGGAAAGACTTGAATCTAAAGTGTCTGTAACAGAAAATGATGAAAGCAATGGTACTGTAACAGGTGTTTCTGTTGTAGATGGCACAGATGGTTATACACCTGTTACAAATCCGAAGCCTGGTCAGAAATTGACAGCAAACATTCAGACCAGTGAAGGAGAAATTGGCAGTTATCCTGTAAATGCCGATGCTCAGTATGAACGGTACTATGAGGGCTCTGACACTATTTTGGGAACAGGACCTGTTTACACAGTAACAGATGATAATCTGAGTAAAAAACTTTGCGTGAAAGTAAGCGTGAAAGGTTATGCAGGTGAAGCGATTTGGAAGGCAGACGGAAAAGTAGGACAGTTACTGACATTGAAAGCAGATAAAACAAGCTGCGAGGCGGAGGTACTGTAACACTGACAGTAGGTAACTTGAAAGACGGTGATACTGCGACTGTTGTATGTAATGATATTACAGTGACTAAAAATGCCGATGGTACATTTCGTGCATCTCTGCCAAATAAAACACAAACATATAAATTTACCGCAACAGCAGATGGGTATGAAAGTGCAGTTTGTGAAGTTAGTGTAACAAGAAAACCTTCCGGCGGCGGCTCCTCCAGTGGTGGCAGCTCCTCTAGTTCTTCTTCCAAGAAATATACAGTTTCTGCATCTGTCGACAGCAATGAACATGGCAAAGTAACCATGAGCCCTGAAAAAGCGGCAAAGGGAGACAAAGTCACTGTAATCGTAACTCCTGATAAAGGCTATGAAATTGAGAAAGTAAAGGCAACAGATGCCAACGGTGACAAGATCACTCTGACAGATCAGGGCAATGGCAAATATACCTTCACAATGCCCGCATCCAAGGTTGAAATCAAGGCAACCTTCGCAAAAGCCCAGGACGAACCCGTTGTAACCGAAGAAGCGAAGTCCATTATCCTGACGATCAACCAGAGAGTGGCTTCTGTCTTTGGCAAACCCGTTATCAATGATGTTGCTCCCATCATCCGCAACGAAAGAACCATACTGCCTCTGCGTTTTGTAGCGGAAAATCTGGGTGCTACAGTGACTTGGGATGCGGCAGCACAGCAGGTTACAATCCTTCCCAATTGATCATTTCCTATCACATAAAGTATCCCCCGACCGAATGGTCGGGGGATTTTTTATACGGTATTTTCTTTATTTTTAGGGAATCAGATCAGACCCAGTTCTTTTGCACATTCTTCCAGTGCATCCACAACCTTATCCAGATCTTCTTTGGTATGATCTGCGGAAATGATGGTACGCAGGCGGGCTGTGCCTCTGGGTACCATAGGGAACTGCAGTGCCTGGGCATAAACGCCTCTTTCATACATCATCTGGCTCAGTTTCTGGGCTTTTTCTGCATCGCCAACGATGACGGGGATAACGGGAGTCACGGATGTGCCGATATTCAGACCCAGTTTGCTGAGGCGGTCTGCGAAATAGTTACGGTTTTCCCACAGCTTATCCACCAGCGCTGTGTTTTCCATTACCAGATCCACAGCCTTTGCTGCCGCTGCTGTCAGGCAGGGAGCCATGGGAGAAGCGGTAAAGATGAAGCTTCTTGCCTTGGGGCGCAGGCTTTCGATAAATTCCTTGGGGCCTGCCACAAAGCCGCCGGCGGAACCGAATGCCTTGGACAGGGAACCTGTTTCGATGGTGATGCGGTCTCTCAGGCCGAAGTGGTCAACGGTACCTCTGCCGGCGGGGCCCATTACGCCATCGCCGTGGGCATCGTCTACCACCAGCATTGCGCCGTATTGATCTGCCAGATCTGCCATTTCGGGCAGAGGAGCCAGATCGCCGTCCATGCTGAATACACCGTCTGTGATGATGAGCTTTTTGCCTTCTACGGGTTCTTTCAGCAGTTCTTCCAGATGAGCCATATCCATATGGCGGAAAACCTTGATCTTCGCACCGGACAGGCGGCAGCCATCGATGATGGAGCCGTGGTTCAGTTCATCGCTGTAGATAAAATCACCTTTGCCTACCAGCTGGGGGATCAGGCCGGAGTTGGCGGAAACGCCGCAGTTGAATACCAGTGTGGCTTCTACGCCTTTGAATTTCGCCAGCTTTTCTTCCAGTTCATCATGAACAGGGTAGTTGCCGCAGATATTTCTGCTGGCTGTTGTAGCAACGCCGTATTTTTCCAAAGCGTCTTTTGCAGCAGCCACCACTGCGGGATGGTTTGCCAGACCCAGGTAGTTATTGGATGCCATATTGATGACTTCACGGCCATCCAGGATGATGCGGCCGCCCTGGGGACTATATAATGTTCTGTACATGGGGTTACCTTCTTTCTTGCTATATAAAGACAATTATTTATGAATATATCATACTACAAGGACAGGAAGAGGGGAAGATTAATTTCGTACAGTAAAAATGGAATTAAGATGAAATTTATTTTAGCAAATCTTGGATAGAAAGGGGAACGGCGCCTTCTTGGGGGAGAAGACGCCGTGTAAGGGTTTGTCATTGCCACGCAGAAAAACAGTTAGGGGGCGTTTTTTTGCGCTTGGGAAGCAACGACAAGAAGAGATGAAAAGTTTGATTCAAAATAGCTTGAAGTTAGGAGAAAAACCTCAAACTACAGAAGCAAGCATAGTTAAAAAATACGATTTTCTAAAAAAGACACCAAAACAACAACGTGTTTGATGCCTCTGTTATCGTTTATTCTTAAGTACATCATACATGATTTTGAGCGAAATATCAATAAAAAATTTTACTGAAATCCATAGAAATTTTCAAAAAGCGATGGAAAAGGGAACGGGAATCAGAAAATGATTGTCAAATGGCGGCTTTTTTGCTAACATTATGAAAAGAAAGGCGGGAGACGCGTATGAAAACACAGGAATCCATGGAAAATTATCTGGAAACCATTTATGTATTAGATCAGAAAACAGGCTATGTACGTTCTGTGGACGTGGCAACGGAATTGGGCTTCAGCAAACCCAGCATTTCCAATGCCATGAAAAAGCTGAAAGCGGAAGGCTATGTGCAGATCGAAGAAAAAGGCCGTATCGTACTGACAGAAAAGGGCAGAGCCTTGGCAGAAGGAACCTATGAAAAACATTGCGTGATCTCTCATTTGCTGATGGATATCGGTGTCAGCGAGGAAACCGCCTTGAAGGATGCCTGCCGCATGGAACATATCCTCAGTGAAGAGACCTTTGCCTGTATGAAAGCCCATCATCAGAAATGGCATGAACTGAATCCCGATGTAAAGGAATAAAAAACAGACCCGAAGTCCTCCGGGAAGGAACAAGGGTCTGTTCTTTTTTTGTTTTATTGGAAATAAGAGTATCCGTAAATTTTGCCTTTGGCGGGAGTTTCTCCATGCTTTGCCTGGATCAGTTCGGAAACGGTCACCAGTTCATAGCCCTGCCCCTGCAGATAAGGCACCAAGACAGCGGTGGCTTCCGCGGTAGAGGTATAAATGCCATGCATCAGGATGACTTTTCCGTCCAGATCGCCGGAGGATTTTACCACATCCAAAACGGCCTTGGCATTTCTGCTCTTCCAGTCCAGGGTATCGATGGACCAGAGATAGATGGGCATGGGGATTTGCTTTTTCACGTTTTCATTACAGGCCCCATAGGGAGGACGGAACACAGCAGGGCCTTTCCCCAGTGCCTTTTGGAAAGCGGCAGATGTTTTCTTTACGTCCGCAGAGATTTCTGTGGCAGTCATCTTGCTGAAATTTTTATGGTCGTAGGAATGGCTGCCCACTTCACAGCCCAAAGCGGCTTCCCGCTTCACCACATCGGGATATTTTTCCACCAGATGCCCCAGATCAAAGAAGGTAGCCTTGGCACCGTATTGTTCCAGGGTATCCAGAATGGCATTGGTGGCAATGGGGTTGGGGCCGTCATCATAGGTCAGAGCCACCATTTTTTTATTGGATTTTTCGGGAGGAACCAGGGTATCTGCCTTGGGTGCCTGTATCTTTGTCCGCATATCCTTGTAAGGAATGGTCAGGCTGACGATGCCATAGCTGCCGGGGAAAAGGTCGTAGCGGTCGAAATAGAACAGCACACCTTCGGTGGTGAAGGCAAAGCGGTCGAAGCGACCCCCATCCGGGGCAAGGAGTGTGGCATAGTTGCCAAAGATGCCTTTGTTATAGGGTTCTGTGGTGGTGAAATATTTCTGTGTGTAGGTGGAAGCATTTTTTGCAAAATCTGTCCACATCAGTTCTTCCGCAGGAATTTCTGCATCTTCGCTCAGGTCGAAATGGAAGATCTGGATACGGGTATGGGGAGAAAGAACGCCGTCCGCTTCATGGGTCTGGAAAAACACAAGGCTCATGTGGTCGTTATCCGTCAGATAGGCTTCATACCCCAGATACAATGTAGCTTCTGTTTCTTTGCTGCTTTTTGTTTCATTTTCCGATGTTTTTGCTGGCAAAAATTCCTGATCGAAAGCATTGCGGATCTCTGTTACGATGCCTTCAATGCGGGCATCCACAGCGGCACACCCTGTTTTTGGATATTGCAGCACATAGGAAAGGGGCTTTTGGTATTCCACCACGTTGGTGGCTTCCCCCACCTCCTGATGTTCCTGATAGGCTGCCCAATAGGTTTCCCCTTTTTGGGTCAGCTCTGTGATTTTTTTGCAATTGAGCATGGAAAGCCCGCTGCTGGTGGCACTGCAGCCACAGCAGGAAAGGATCAGTATGCCGATCAAAAGGAATGCAAATATGCGTTTTGGTTTCATTGTTCCGTCTCTCCTGTCTGATAGATCGGGTGTACATAGCGTCCCCGATCTGCTGTTTTTTTGCCGTATTGGATAGCCTTGGCAGGGCAGCGGTTGATGCAGGCCAGACAAAGATTGCATCTGTCCTCTGTCCATACGGGCTTGCCGACAGTCATGCTGATACAGCCGCTACTGCAGATCCGTTCACACTGACCGCAGCCGATACAGTCATTGGTGACATAGAAGGGTTTCGTTTTCATGCCTTTGCAGAAAGCGGGATTCACTGCCGTACTCAGGAAGCCGCCAAGTTTTCCTCGTTTTACTCGGAAAAAATCGCTCCAGTTCAGCTTGATGGCACGGAGAATATGATCCAGTGTTTTTTCTGCCTTTGCCAGCTTTTCTGCGGAGAGTGCTTCTTTTTCCGTGTCAAACAGGATGACACAGTTATCGGGCATCACCACGGAAAAGCCGCTGTCCAGCACAAGGCCGTTTTCTTTCAGGGCATCTTCGAAAATATCCATGGTTTTGCCGGCGGAACTGCCGCAGGTGCAGACTGCGAAAATATAAGGATCACCGGAATAATACAATTCCAGATTTTTTACAAAATCGGTCACCACTTTGGGAGGTGCCCATGCGTAAACAGGAAATACAAAGCCCAGCCGTTCGCCTGCCTTCAAAGTATGGGCATAGTTGCCCTCTCGGACAGCCAGAGCGATATCCATCAGGTCTTCGCCCAGACCGGTGGCCAGTTTTTTTGCTGCTGCGTAGGAATTGCCGGTACCGCTGAAATAATAGATCATAAAAGTCCCCTCCTAATATGATGCGTCCTTTTGTCGAATGTTGTAGTTAAGCATATCATAGCATATTTTCTGTGGAAAAACCCTGAAGAAAATATTAAATTTTTAATACAATTCTGATTGGGAGCAGCTTCAAAATGTATTTTATGAAAAATTTGCCTTTTTCAGACGCTACTCTCTTCATAGACGTAAAAAGAAGGAAAAAAGTTTGCATGTTTTTTGCCTTTACACAATTTTTTTGACAAGATATACTAAAGATAAGAAAACTACGGGAAAAAGAGGTGGGAAACATGTTGGAAAAAGCCATCATTTTAGCGGCAAGAGGGCACACAGGACAGGTGGACAAAGGCGGTCAGCCCTATATTCTGCATCCCATACGGGTGATGTTAAGATGTAAGACCTTGGAAGAAAAGACCGCTGCCATCCTCCATGATCTTTTGGAGGATACCCCATATACAGCCGAGGATTTGAAAAAGGAAGGATTTTCGACAAAGGTCATCGAAGCTGTTTCCTGCCTGACCCATAGGGAAGGGGAGGAGTATATGGCATATATCCGTCGTGTCTGCGAAAACCCTTTGGCGGCGCAGGTGAAGCGTGCCGATCTGATGGATAATATGGACATCAGCCGCATCCCAAACCCCACGGAAAAAGACAAACAGAGATTGAAAAAATATGAAGCTGCTTTGCGGCAGATCGAAGAACGAGAAAAGGAGTGAGTCCAATGAAAAGCTGGACGAAAGAGAGCTATGAAGTCTTTCGGGAAGAGTTGTTTTCTCAGAGAGAAGAGGAGTATAAGAAATTCAATGCCAAACTCCTTTGTTCGCAGCTGCCTGTCATCGGGCTGCGAGTACCTTTTTTGAGAAAAACAGCGGCGAAGCTGGCGAAAGAGGACGGCGAGGGATTCCTCCGCTTTTGCGGAAAGGATACCTATGAGGAGCGGCTGCTCTATGGGCTGGTGGCGGCGGCACTGCCCGTTTCCTATGAGGCCTTTCTGCCCTATTGCGACCATTACGCAGAGCATCTGGTGGAAAACTGGGCCCATTGCGATGTGTTCTGTTCTTCTGTGAAGAAAAAGCTAAAGGGACATGAGAAGGAGTTTTTTCAGTACATCGAAAAATATCTGCGATCGGAAAACCCTTGGGCTGTCCGTGTGGGCATCATCATGATGCTGAGCCACTATCTAGCACCGGAATACATGAAAGAGGTATTGGAGCGGACAGATGCCATCCATTCCGAGCATTACTATGTTCGCATGGGGCAGGCATGGCTTTTGGCGACGGCTTGGGTGAAGGACAGGGAAGCTTGCATGGAAGTTCTCTCCCATTCTCATCTGGATGATTGGACGTTCAACAAATTTATCCAAAAAGCCTGCGAATCCTACCGTGTTTCTACGGAGGACAAAAAGTATCTGAGAAGCCTGAAAAAATGAGAAATTCTTACAGTTTATCAGGAATTGAAAGGGGAATGAGAGTTTGTTCTGTCATTGGTCTGCGGACATTTTGAAAACATCATCAATCAATAACAAAAAACTATTGATTCATAAAGAATTATAATTTGATTTTATCAAAAAACAGGAGTAAGCTATATCACAAAGGAAAGAAATGACGGATACATAAAGTAGAAAGATTTTTGGGAGGGATCGGTATGAGCGTAACAGTAAGCAAGGATGACATCAAAAGAGTAAAAGGCATGGGCTGCCTGCAGCAGAAGGGCACAGACCTGTTCAATGCCCGTGTTATCACAAGAAACGGCAAGATCACAGCGGCGGAAGCACACCGTATCGCAGAAGGCGCTGAAAAATTCGGCAGCAGCGAAATGGCAATGACCACACGCCAGACCATCGAAGTACAGGGCATTCCCTATGACAAAATCGATGACTTCATCGCTTACATGGCAGAAGGCGGCCTGATGGTAGGCGGTACAGGCGCAAAGATCAGACCTATCGTAAGCTGCAAGGGGACTACCTGCCAGTATGGTCTGTATGATACTTATGAACTGAGCGAAGAGATCCACAATCGCTTCTTCATTGGCTATAACGATGTAAAACTGCCCCATAAATTCAAAGTGGCAACAGGCGGCTGCCCCAACAATTGCGTAAAACCCGACCTGAATGACTTGGGCATCATCGGTCAGAGAAAACCTCAGTTTGATGCAGAAAAATGTAAGAGCTGCAAGATCTGCGTAGTGGCAAATGTTTGTCCCATGAAAGCGGCAACAAAGACAGAGGGCGAAAAGCTGAACTTTGATACAGAAAAATGTATCAAATGCGGCAGATGCGTTACACTGGCAAAATGTCCTTTCGGCGCAATGACAGAAGAAGTGACAGGCTACAAGGTAACACTGGGCGGCAGATGGGGCAAAAAGATTGCCCAGGGTCAGGAAATGAGCAAGCTGTTCACTTCCAAAGAAGAAGTATTGGATGTTGTAGAAAAAGCAATGCTGTTCTTCAAAGACCAGGGCAATGCAGGCGAACGTCTGTCTGATACCATCGCAAGAGTTGGTTTCGACAAAGCGGAAGCAATGATCCTGTCTAATGAATTACTGGAAAGAAAAGAAGAGATTCTGGCAAAATAAAATTATCGAAACAATGGAATGAGAATGCCGTTTGGCGCAAGCCCGACGGCATTTTTTTGAGAAAAGCAGCTTTACCGAAACAGAGAGAACGGAGGAAAGACGATGAGCTATTTCCCTTTTTTCATAGAGATTGGGCAAAAGCCCTGCCTTGTGGTGGGCGGCGGCATGGTGGCGCTCAGAAAAATTGAAAAATTATTGCCCTTTGGGGGAGATATCACTGTCGTTTCTCCTGGGTTTTGTCGGGAAGTGGAGGAATTGGCAGGGATTCGCCGTATCTGCCGCAAATTTCAGCCCCAAGATATCGAGGGGATGCTGTTTGTCATTGGCGCAACGGATGATGAGGCGGTAAACGCAGAGATCTCCGCTCTTTGCAAAGCAAGAAACATTCCCGTTAATATCGTGGACGATCGGGAAAAATGCAGCTTTTTCTTCCCTGCCTTGGTGAAGAAGGGGGAATTTGTAGCAGGCTTTTCCAGCGGCGGCGGCAGTCCTTTGGCGGCACAGTTTATCCGTAAAAGGATGGAGGATGCTGTCCCCGATGGGTTCGACAAGGTGGTGGAGACCTTGGCGGATGTGCGTGAAAGGGTCAAAAGAGAGATTCCCGATGGCAAAAGGCGAGAAAAGGTATTCAAAGAGCTTTTTGCGCTGGCTTTGGAAAAAGCAGGGAATGTATCAGAAGAGGAAATCGATGCAATACTAAGAAAGGAGGGGGAACGAAATGGATAAGATCAGAGTGGGCACCAGAAAAAGCCAGCTTTCCCGCAAACAGACGGATATGGCTCTGCAGGCCCTGCAAAATGTCCATCCCACCTTGGAAACGGAAATCGTCCCCTTCCATACCAGAGGGGATAAAATTTTGGACAAGCCCCTTTGGGAAATCGGGGCAAAGGGGCTCTTTGCTTCCGAGTTTGAAGAAATGATTTTAAACGATGAAATTGATATCGCCATCCATAGCGGCAAGGATTTGCCTTTGTTTCTGGCGGAGGGGCTGGATATCATCGGCGTTTTGCAGCGGGATGACCCCAGGGATGTGTTGGTGATGCCCAAGGGCAGAAAACCGGAGGATTGTAAGACCATCGGCACAGGCAGCCTGCGCAGGCAGCAGTGTGCGGCAAAGGTCTTTCCCTGGGCGGAATGTAAGCTGATCCGTGGAAATATCCATACCCGCCTGCAAAAGCTGATGAACGGCTGTTTTGATGCCATCATCCTTGCCAAAGCGGGGCTGGACCGCATGGGCATTACCGAGGAGGACGGCTATACCTTCCGTGTCCTTTCTGCAGAGGAATTTCTGCCTGCCGCCTGTCAGGGCATCATCGTGGCAGAGGGGCGCCCGGAACTGGCGGAGTTGATCGGGAAAATGACCCACGAGGAAACCAGATGGGTATTTGAAACAGAACGGAAAGTGCTGATGCTGTTGAATGCCGACTGCAGCGAGCCTGCGGCAGCCTTTGCAGAGCTTTCGGGGGATACGATTCGCCTGCGGGCTATGTATGGCACAGCTTATGGGGAAGGTACAGCCCCCGTGGAGAAACGATTGGAATTGGCGGCGGAGGTCGTTGGGAGGTTAAGAGGATGAGCGAAACAGGAAAGGTATATCTGGTAGGGGCCGGCTGCGGCGACCCGGAACTCATCACATGGAAAGGGCTGAAGCTGCTGAAAAAATGTGACGTGGTGCTGTATGATGATCTGGCGGCATCCAAGCTGTTGGAAGAAACGAAGCAGGAGTGTGAACAAATTTTTGTGGGCAAGCGTTACGGCAAGCATTCCCTGCCCCAGGAAGAAACCAACGTCCTTTTGGTGAAAAAGGCCAAGGAAGGGAAAACAGTGGTGCGGCTGAAAGGCGGCGATCCCTTTGTATTCGGCAGAGGGGGTGAGGAGATTTTGGCGTTGCAGGCGGCGGAAGTCCCCTATGAGGTGGTTTCCGGCGTAACTTCCTCCATCGCTGTACCTGCGGCGGCAGGTATCCCCGTGACCCATCGGAAAACCGCCCGCAGCTTTCATGTCATCACAGGTCATACGGCAGCTGGCGGCGAAACTACCTTGACGGAAAATCTGGATACACTGGCGAAGCTGGAAGGAACATTGGTGTTCCTCATGGGTCTGCATCATCTGGAAGAAATCACCCAAGGGCTGCTTCTGGGGGGCAAAGATGCCGAAACGCCTGCAGCAGTCATTTCCCAGGGAACGACACCCCAGCAAAGGGTTGTGCGAGCCAAATTGGGCGATCTGGCGGCAGAAGTCCGCAAGGCAGAATTGGAAGCCCCTGCGGTCATTGTCGTTGGCGAAACGGCAGGATTGGATTTTACAGGAACCATCCCCCATCCCCTTCGTGGGGTGAAAATCGGGGTGACGGGGACAAAATCCATCACCCGAAAGCTGCGGGACAGATTGGAAGAATTGGGGGCAGAGGTGACGGAAATGGATTATTCCACCCTTGTGCCTTATCAGGAAAATCATATGCTGGAGGACGCCTTGCAGAAGGTATCGGAATACCCTTGGGCGGTATTCACCAGCCCCAACGGGGTGGATATTTTCTTCGACTATCTGAAAAAGCGGAAGCAGGATATCCGCAGCTTGGCAGGACTCAAATTTGCCGTCATCGGCACAGGTACGGCGGCAGCTTTGGAAAAGCATGGCATTTATCCTGCCTATCTGCCGGAAAAATACGATGTGGAAAGCCTTGCAAAGGGGCTTTGTCAGAGGGTCGGAAAAGAAGAAAAGCTGCTCATTTTGCGGGCGGAACAGGGCTCCGAAATTTTGACAGAGGTGTTGGATGGGGCAGGCATGACATATACGGATGTGAAGATTTACGATATTCTTGTGGACGAGGAAAAACGCCGTACTGCCAATGAAAAGGTACGGGAGATGGATTTTATCACCTTTGCCAGCGGTTCCGGTGTCCGTGGCTTCATGGAAAACGGCGGCACCATTCCCGATGGTACAAAAGCCGTCTGCATTGGCACTTCCACCAGGAAGATGCTCAAAAAATACGGCGATTATGAGAAGATCACAGCAGAGACCTTCAACGTGGACGGTGTGGTCGAAGCAATATTGAAGGAGGCAGAAAAGTGAGAAGATTCAGAAGACTGCGCAGTTCTGAGAAGATGCGCCGCATGGTACGGGAAACAAGGATCGCTGCAGAGGAAATGATCTATCCCATTTTTATCATCGACGGAGAGAACATCAAAAATCCCATTCCATCCATGCCGGAGATTTATCAGTATTCTATCGACCGTATGGATGAGACGCTGGATGCGGTAGCAGCTGCCGGCGTGGCAGGGGTGCTGATCTTTGGTATCCCCAAAGAAAAGGATGAGGTGGGTTCTCAGGCCTATGCCCCCGATGGCATCACCCAGAGAGCCATCCGCCATATCAAAAAAAGATACCCCGAACTGTTGGTCATCGCCGATGTTTGCCTGTGCGAATATACCTCCCATGGGCATTGTGGTTTGGTAGACGGTTGTCATATCTTGAATGATGAGACTCTGCCATTATTGGCGAAAATGAGCGTCACTTTGGCACAGGCAGGGGCGGATATCATCGCCCCCTCCGATATGATGGACGGGCGTGTGGCGGCTATTCGTCAGGCGTTGGATGAAAATGGCTTCATCCATATCCCCATCATGGCTTACAGTGCCAAATTTGCTTCCGGCTATTACGGCCCTTTTCGGGATGCGGCCCATTCCGCCCCCCAGTTTGGGGACAGACGGTCTTATCAGATGGATGTCTGCAATAAAAGAGAAGCCCTGCGGGAAATCGCCGATGATATCGAAGAAGGGGCGGACATGTATATCGTGAAGCCTGCTTTGGCATATCTGGATGTGGTAGAAGCGGCGGCCCAGCGGTTCGATTTGCCCTTGGCGGTCTATAACGTCAGCGGCGAATACGCCATGGTAAAGGCGGCGGCAAAAATGGGCTGGATCGATGAAAAGCGTATTGTCATGGAAAATCTCATTGCCATGAAGCGGGCAGGTGCAACCATTCTCATCACCTATCATGCTTTGGATGCGGCGAAGTGGCTGAAAGAAGGCTGATACCATGAAACAGGAAGAAGGAAAATGGGAACGGGTGACCCAGAACTTTGCCCCTGTCTGTGATGGGGGGTGTCGGGTGCTGATCTTGGGCACAGCCCCTTCCCGTAAATCCAGAGAGTCCGGTTTTTATTACGGACATCCCCAGAATCGCTTTTGGAAGATGCTGGCGGCGATTACAGAGGAAGAAGTCCCCCAGACCATTGCAGAAAAGAGAACCCTCCTGCTGCGGAACCATATTGCCCTGCATGATGTCATCCATAGCTGTGATATCATCGGCAGCAGCGACAGTAGTATCCGAAACGTGGAGCCTGCCGACTTGGAGCGTATTTTGGCGGTGACGGGAAAGGTTCCTATCCTCTGCAACGGCGGCATGGCTTATAAATTATACAAAAAATATCAGGAAAAACGACTGGGCATCGAAGCATTGCAAATGCCCTCCACCAGCCCTGCCAATGCCACATGGAAACTGGAAAAACTGGTGGAGACATGGGGCGAAGCCCTTTTGCCCTTGATCGGAAAAGAAGGTGACAGCCAATGAAGGTCAGCGCGGAATGTATGCACTGCCTGGTAAAAAGACAGGCAGAAGGCGTCAAAAAAGAACCAAACGAAGAAAAAAAGGCAGAATATCTGGGAAAGGTGCTGGGCATCATTGCGGAAAAGGCGGCAGAAGAGCCTGCCCCTGTCCTCCTTTCCTATATCGGCAGACTGCATGAGACATATTTCGGCAAGCCCTTCAGCTTCGACGAGCTGAAAAAGGGCTACAATGCCATGTTGCTGGAAAAAGAAACGGAAATCCGCAGAAAGATCCATGCTTCCGCCGACCCTCTGGCGTTGGCTTTGCGCTATGCGCAGATCGGGAACTATATCGATTTTGGTGCCTTGGGCAGTGTGGACGATGAAAAACTGAAAGCGTTTCTGGAACAGGCGGAAAGCCTGCCTTTGTCCTCAGAAACCTATGCAAAATTTACAAAAGACCTGAAAACGGCAAAAAAGCTGGTCTATCTGACGGATAACTGCGGCGAGATATTGCTGGACAAACTCCTTTTGGAGACCATTGCCGCCGTTGTGCCCCAGGCAGAACGGATCATCATTGTTCGGGGAGAGCCTGTTTTGAACGATGCCACTATGGAAGATGCCCTGCAGGTGGGCATGGATGCATTGGGGAGCGTTCTTCCCAATGGCACGAATATTGCCGGTACATATCTCCCTTGGGTTTCTGTGGAAGCCAAAAAGGCTATTGACGAAGCGGATATCCTTGTTTCCAAGGGACAGGGCAATTTCGAAAGCCTTCATGGCTGTGGTCTGAACATTTATTATCTGTTCCTCTGCAAATGCCAGTGGTTTATGGAACGGTTTGGTTTGCCCCAGTTCAGCGGGGTATTCATCAATGAAAGAGACTTGACATAGGAAGCTATTTATGGTTTCCTATTTTTATACTTTATTGATTCGTACAGGGGGTGTTGGATATTGACAGCCCTGTGAGCGGTCGTTTCGATGGGGAGGATCTGCATGGCTTGGAGGCGGCAGCGGCTTTTCTGTCAGCAAAAATCAGCGGCTGATGTTGTGAAAATGTCTTGTTTTTCCGTCGTTTTGCAGCATTTCCCTATGCAATCTGTGGGAATTGTTGGGAACGGCGGATTTTTTATTGACAGATAAAGCACGCCCTTGTAAAATACTACAGGAAGTAAATAGAGGACTTATCAAGAGTGGTTGAGGGACAGGGCCCTGTGACACCCGGCAACCGGCGGAAACGCATCGGTGCCAATTCCCCCGCAAATTTGCGGAAGATGAGATTGACGTAGAAGCCCTGAAGGGCTTTTTTTTGTTGGAAAGCGGAGAAAACCACAGACTACGTTTCGATTTGTTGCGTCTGCTTGCAGAACGCAAGAGAGAGAAAGGTAGGATGGGGCTTGCGGAGCAAGGACATGAGTAAGGCAAGGCCTTACGAATGGTTTTCTCGTAGAAACAATTCAGACAAGTCTCTCCTTACTTAAAAACTCTATTTGCAGTTGGTAAAATTTTTGTGTGAAAAAAGGAGAACAGAAAATGAGCAGAAGATTATTCACATCCGAATCTGTTACAGAGGGGCATCCCGATAAGATCTGTGACCAGATTTCCGACGGCGTGCTGGACGCATTGCTGGCAAAAGACCCGAATGCCCGTGTAGCCTGCGAAACATGCACAACAACAGGCGTGGTTTTCGTTATGGGCGAAATCACAACAGACGCTTATGTAGACGTAGAAAAAATCGTTAGAGAAACATTGGAAGAGATTGGCTATACCAGAGCAAAATTCGGCTTCGACAGCGAAACCTGTTCCGTATTGACAGCCATCCACGGTCAGTCCCCCGATATCGCTATGGGCGTTGACCATTCTCTGGAAAACAAGAAAGGTGAAGATGACAGTGAATTTGATACAGGCGCCGGCGACCAGGGTATGATGTTTGGTTTCGCTTGCGACGAAACAGAAGAACTGATGCCTCTGCCTATCTCCCTGTCCCATAAGCTGACAAGAAGACTGACAGAAGTGCGTAAAAACGGCACACTGGCATATCTGCGTCCCGATGGGAAAGCACAGGTAACCGTAGAATATGTAGATGATAAGCCCGCAAGAGTGGACACCGTTGTTGTATCCTCTCAGCATGACCCCGATGTAGAACACAGCCAGATCGAAAAGGACATCATTGAAAACGTAGTAAAGAAAGTCATCCCCGCAGAACTGCTGGATGACAAAACAAAATACTACATCAACCCCACAGGCAGATTTGTTATCGGCGGTCCCATGGGTGACTCCGGTCTGACAGGCAGAAAGATCATCGTTGATACCTACGGTGGTTACGCAGCCCATGGCGGCGGTGCTTTCTCCGGCAAAGACCCTACAAAGGTTGACCGTTCCGCTTGCTACGCAGCAAGACACGTTGCAAAAAATATCGTTGCCAGCGGCATCGCAACCAAATGTGAAGTGCAGCTTGCCTATGCCATCGGCGTAGCGAAGCCCGTTTCCATTCTGGTAAACACATATGGCACAGGCAAAATCTCTGATGAGGAAATCGTAGAGATCGTAAACAAAAACTTCGACCTGCGTCCTGCTGCTATTATTAAAAACTTCGACCTGCGCAGACCTATCTATAAACAGGTAGCTGCTTATGGTCACTTTGGCAGAACAGACTTGGATCTGCCTTGGGAAAAACTGGATATGGTAGACGTATTCAAAGAAAGACTGTAAGTTCCTTTAGTAATCTCAGAGCCCCAGACGTTTTTGGTCTGGGGCTTTCTTTTTTTGTCCATGCACCGGAACCTTCTTCTTGGGATATATTGAAAATAACAAATTCCCGAGGAGGGAAGGACATGGACAAATGGAAAAATATTACGGAGATCCCTGTGGAACAGCCCTGTTTTGTGCAGGAAGTGCAGGGGGAGTGTCGTTTGCGTTTTTTCGACCTGGGATTTTTCCGAGGCAGCCGGGTCTTGCCGATGTATGAATGTGCAGGCGGCGGTACGCGGGTGTATCGGGTGAAGGATACCCTCATTGCTCTCAGAAATACCGATGCGGAGCGGATTGCTGTGGAGGAGGCGAGGCGGGATGGCTGAGCAAAAACGCCTGTGTATCGCCCTGGCAGGGAACCCCAATACGGGAAAAAGCACCGTTTTCAATGCTCTGACGGGCTTGAAGCAGCATACAGGCAACTGGTCGGGGAAAACCGTAGGCAATGCTGTGGGGAGATTTTCTCTGGAGGAATGGGAGGTAGAGCTGTACGACCTGCCGGGGATCTATTCTCTTTTTTCCGATTGCGCTGAGGAATGCGCCGCCAAGGATTTTATCTGTTACGAAAATCCCGATATTGTCATTGTCATTCTGGATGCTACTTCCTTGGAACGCAATCTGCCCCTTGGTCTGCAGATCATGGAATTGACCGATACTGTTATCTTTTGTTTGAATTTGACCGATGAAGCCAAGAAAAAAGGAATCTCTGTTGAGAAGGAGCGTTTAGAGGAATTGACGGGCATCCCTGTGGTTGAAATGGCAGCGAGACAAGGGATTGGCCTGGCAGAATTGAAGGAACTGCTGCTGGAAGTGGCGGAAGGGCGGCGGCAGATTCGCCCCAAGGGGCTGGATTGGGATGCCTTTGCCCCCAAAACGGAAGAGGGCTATCAAACGGCAGAGTTTAAAACCAATCGTTCTCTGGCTTTTCTGGAACGTTCTAAGGAAATCTGCGCAGAAGTGGTACGAAAAAAAGAGGAGCGGGACAGCTATACGGAACGCATCGACAAGATTATCCTTTCCCCGAAAACGGGTATCCCTATCATGCTGTTGTTGTTGGGCGGAGTATTTTGGATTACGGTGGCAGGGGCCAATGTCCCTTCTGATTTTCTGATGCAGTGGTTTAGCCAATGTGGGGAAGTGATGCGAAGGGGGCTGGTTTCTCTGGAGACGCCCCTTTGGTTGGAAAGCCTGCTGGTGGATGGAGTCTGGCTGACGGTCAGCTGGGTGGTGGCTGTCATGCTGCCGCCAATGGCGATTTTCTTTCCCTTGTTTACGTTGTTGGAGGATTTTGGTTTGCTGCCCCGTATTGCTTTCAATCTGGATGGATTGTTTCAGAAGGCAGGGGCCCATGGAAAGCAGGCACTGACCATGTGGGTAGGTGTTTATTTGGATGCAGAGCGATTTTGTACAAACCTAGTTAAATCAATGGATTCAGCTGTTCCATTTTAAATAAAAAGATGATTTGGAATGGTGAGCGCTTGGATGCGTAATGGAAATTTAGAGTGTAAGTCATATCAGCCGATTGTTTGTATTGTTAATGTGGTAAGAATAACAGAAAAAATAATATGTATTTTAAGTTAGCTTGGTATCTTATTATTGTATTGATTGAGGATATTCATCTAGAGAAGAAAAAATGCTATCTGACTGTTTGTTAGAGTGCACTTTATGTTGAAATAAAACAGAATTTTTGTCGTGTTTTGTAAATGGGATGAGTATATAACTTGATATTTTTTGATAAAAAGTGATATAATATACATCATATTAAGTTTTTTTATGTAAAAATGGCTCAAAAAGTTGACGTTTTTTGGTTTTGAAAATTTTCTCTCTAATAATGTATTTTTAGTAAAAAATATTATTAAATGAATATGATATATTGAGGTAAAGTAGATATCTTATGTCAAAAAACGATATTATAAATTGTCACAACACAAAATATACGTAATTATTTTAGTATTTTATTGAAGGTGGTAGTTTGTATGTGGTGTTGTACTTTATTGAACGGAGCAGAAATAGTTAATAGCATTCAAAAGATAGTTGGCTAATATTGGAGGGGGACATGAACTTGTGTTTAAAAATAAGATTGACCAATTTGAAGAATACGATAATAAAATACAAGCTTTGAATCAACAAGAGCTTGAACATTTAAAGGAAATTTCGAATATTCGGGAAGCTAAAAAAAAGCTCGAGATAGAACGGCGGGATTGTGGTATTCGTACTTACTTGGAGAAGGAAAAGAGAGAAAGAATACTAGAACAGGCTAGGCAATATGGCTATTCATATGAAAAACTTGAAGAATTACAGAATTTTGTTAATACATGGAATCAAGATGTGGTGGATAATGATATAATCGATAGTTTCAGAATGATAGAAGCATTTATCGAAGACAATCAAGCAGCATATAAAAAGAATATATTTTATAGAGTATCGAAATGTTTTGCAGATAGAGGAGGTAATAGCGATGAAAATTAATATTACGATCTCATCTGATTTTGCATATAAAAAATTAGTAAAAAGGACACGAGTATATATGAAAGGAGTTTATAATAAAAAAATAGCGCATAATGTTTTTGAAGGTAAAGATAAAGGGTATTATGCATGGATTAAAAATGGAGGGATACAAATAGAAGTAGTTAATAAAACACAAGAAAATATCATGGAGATACAAAGATACTTGGAATATATGTTTCACAAAAAATATATAGGTATTTCTTTGGAAAATAATCAGGATATTGAATTAAAGTTAGAAAATGTTAAATGCTTTAAATTATAGGTAAATTACGATGGAAAATAAAAAACAAGATAAACTAAAGGAAACCTTTATTTTTATAGCGTTATTAGTACTTATGATTTTGAGATTTTTTAAATTAGCCTGCAAATTAAAAGTCAATAACAAATTGATGTTTTTAGGCAAAAAGTTTTATGAAGGATTTTGAACATCAAAATAAGACCACCGATATTCGCTGGTCTGAAAT
>JAETUG010000022.1 GCA_021768705.1 Bacillota bacterium | reverse complement strand
CGTGGAGTAATGTACTCTACGAATTTTTTATTTATAAGACCCGAAAATAGGTTCAGCCGCCTTGTTTTCGGGTCTTTTTTCTTTCCATCATTTAATGCAGATTGCCTATAAAATTATAGCACATTGCACTTATAAATGCAATGTGCATTTATGGTTGGTTGTTGCAAATATGGGCATAATTTATAATAAAAATGTAATAAAAATGCATGGGGGTGATTGAAATGCAACCGGAAATTGATTACGTTAGAATTGGTCAGCGTATCAAGACAGCACGTCTTGAAAAAGGGTATAGTCAGGCTGAACTGGGCGCACGGGTTGGTTGCTCGAACAATCATATGAGCCATGTCGAGGTTGGGCAGACTAAGGTTTCTCTCCAAATGCTTTTGAAATTGGCATTTGTTTTAGATAAGAATTTTGATTATTTCCTATTAGATACACCGTATGCAAAATGTGAGAGTATAATCGACTCTGAAATTGCTGATAAACTTAAACAGTGCAATGCAACGACATTAATAACGATAAGCAAAATACTCGATGCCCTGATAGAACAACAAAAAATGGTGTGTGCAGATCAGCAAGAATATTAATTCCACGAAAACCATATGGCTTCCATTCACAAGGTAGCCTAAATAAAGATTACGGCATAAGGCTACCTGATATTTATTGAAAGGGCCTTGTGCCGTTTTTGATTATTTATAGGAAGGAGGAGATCATATGTTAAGTACAATTCATAAATTGTTCAGCGGTAAGCAAACAACAGCGGAAAAGTCTGAGGAAGTAGAGCAGCAACAATATATTCAGTATGCACAGGAAGTAGAGTGTACGTTACGTCTGCTGGAAGAACACCTACACGAGAGTGATGATTCAGCAGAGATCATTCAGAATGTAATGAAAACAGCCTGTAAGTTCTATCAGGGAGATTGGGTTGGCTTCCTGCAGGTAGACTTGGAACTGGGATTGTGGACACCGTATGTTTGGTATAATCCGCACGAAAATGATCAGACTGCGATTTTGCTACAAGAATTTGAATCTGCTGAATTTTTCAGCAGGTGGATTGATGCTATGCATAATAATAGAGCTTTGTTTTTCCTTTCTTTGGACGAACTCAGTGATGCCCCTCCAGAGGAATTAAAACTGTATCATCATCTTAATATTAGACAGCTTTTGGCTGTGCCGATCAAGCCACGTCCTACAGGATTTCTGGTAGTTCGTAATCCGCAGCGACACATTACCCGAAGCAGTATGCTGCAGATGCTGGCATTCGTTTTACTTTCCTCCATTAATGAGCAAAAGCTGATGCAGAGCATGAAAATGTCTTTGTCGCCAGAGAATATCAAAAGTGACACAGATGTAATAATAAATCTTTTTGGAAACCTAGAGATATACACTTCAAATGGTGTTCTACGTGAGTCGGACTTGAAATCTCCTAAAATCTGCCGTCTATTGGCATACATGCTCCTGAACAGGAAAGCCACAATACCGGCGAGGGAAATTGTAGAGGCAATCTGGCCGGAGGAAATTCTGGAAACGGACAATCCGGGAAAGAATCTGCGAGCTTTGATTTTCCGCTTGCGCCAGTCGTTCAGCTTGATTTCCAGTTATTCATTGATAGAGACAACTCCAAATGGGTATTGCCTTAATCCAAAGCTCAATATCGTGACCGACCTGCAGATGTTTGAGAAATATTGGGAAGCAGTTCAGCAATCATACTTTATCACAGATAAAACTGATATACTCAAATTGGCCATGAACTTGTATAAGGGAGATGTTCTTTCTTCTGCTGCTGGTGAGCATTGGCTTATACCGACAGCATCGCACTATAGTCTTCGTTATCTTGGAATGGTCAGTGAATTATTGAAAACACTTGCGGAAGGTAAAGATTTTCATAATTTACACAAGTATTCAGCACAGGCTTTGTCCGTTGACCCAACAAATGGTACAGCTTATTACTGGCTGATTTATTCCATGGTCAAAATGGGTGCCAGCGAGCTTGCAAAAACACAACTGCAGATTGCTCAAGAAAATCTAAGCGAAGAAGATTATTATGATCTGGTGTCCGAATTAAAGAAGGTGGAAATTTCACCAACACCAAACCTATTTCGCAATGAGAGATTGAGAGGATAAACGCTATATAACATTCATATAACGTTGGGGAGAAGTTTGTATAACACGAATTTTCTCATATAACATTCATATAACAGGGAGGTAATTTCCAAATAGCTCAAACACCGCAATTATAACATCTAAATAACAATCGAAAATTTCCATAGAACCTCCATAGAGTAGAGTTTCCGGGCAAAAGCAAATTTGCTTGAGAAATAAATCTATGGAGGTTCATTTTGGTTGCCCATCAATATGAGGGAGCGGGCGCTTTTGCACACAGTTGTAAAGGCGTCTGCTCCCTTTTTCTTTTTTATGCGGACCCTCAGTGCCGATCACCTCCTCCGTCCTTGAAATTTCGCTTTTCAAATTTCAAGAATACGGAGGATATAGGGATGTATTACGACCTTAGAGAAAGTGGTTTAAGAATAAAGAAACTGAGAAAACAAAAAGGGCTGACGCAAGAGCAGCTTGCAGACAAACTGAATATCAGTACAAGCAATTTAGGAAAGCTGGAAAGGGGTCTCCAGGGGTTATCTATTGATCTGTTGATAGAACTTTCCATTTTCTTCGATGTGTCTCTGGACTACATATTGCTTGGCCGTGAGTTGCAGACAGATGCTCTCAAAAGACAAATTCACAGTATGTTGAAACAGCTGATGGAGATTGAGCAGAAACTGTAAAATCCGCAGTACCACGGTGGGTAATCCGCCGTGACAGGTCATAAAAAAATGAATGTGTAAACAGTACAATTTAATTGCAATCAAGGTTGTCCTTGGATGCGTTGTTCCTTGAAAACCGAATACACATTCATCAGGTACGTTCCTGTTGCCGGTGCGAAAGCATCAGCCACGTCAGAGATACGCCATGATATGTTCCCGGTGAAATAGAGTCACATATCTATTTGTCTGTTGTCATTCGGAAGCATGAGCGAGAACTATCTGCTTGTAAATATCGGGTTGCTCCCGGTACGGCGATGAAAGCAACAGGCATAATGATACTTCTGTCCAGCCACAGCCCCCTCCTTCCTTTCTGGGATTGAGGGGATCACGCAATGGGGGCAGCCCGGTGAGAACAACGGGGAGGTTAAATGCCTATGGAGCTGGTCAGCAGCCAGCCGCTTTGATGATTTCCCACTCCCAGGGGTGTTGAGGACAAATATGGGAACGACATAGTATTAAGAAGGGACAGGCTTTCTTATGATTGCCTGTCCCTTGTACATATTCGTTGAAAAGAGGTTGTACAGATGCTGAAAAGAGACTGGGTATTTCGCCGTGGCGATATTTACATGGCAAACCTTACTCCGGTTTGCGGTTCTGAGCAAGGTGGTGTACGCCCCGTGTTGGTAATTCAGAACAATGTGGGGAATTATCATTCCCCAACGCTGGTTGTGGCAACATTTACTTCCAAGACAAGAAAAAAGACGAAGCAGCCCACCCACTATTTGATGAAGCATAACCCGGCTTTGAAAAAGCCGTCTGTTGTTTTGCTGGAGCAAATCAGAACTGTGGATAAACAGCGTATTGAGCGTTATCTGGGCAAAGCGTCCAGGAAAGAAATGAGTGCAGTGAACAAGGCACTTCTTATCAGCTTGGCCTTGGATAAGTCATATCGTCAGTGAAATCTATGGGCAGATCCGCCACAAGGTGGCCCTGCCTATCCTTTTGCTGATGAGAGTTTCTATGAATATCATAGGAAATTGTTGGCAAGAATTATATATGAAGGTGGTGATTGCAGATGACCGAGAAAAACATGAAGTGTTCGACAGCTGATGAACAGCTTGTTGATATTCGTGATGTGAAGATTGATCGCACACTGCCGACTGAGGAAAGAATCAGATCGTTTGTAGAGCAGATCAAGGACCCGTACAAATTCAAGGTAGGCGATGTTGTTGTAAAAGTGTCGTTTGCAAATACGCAAAACACAATAACGGACAACTTCATCAATATGATTGCTTCTATGTAGCATTTCTTACCCGTTGGTAGAAATTGGCGTGATACTTTGGCGGCGACAAACTGGAGTTTTGCTGGTGGCTATGTTATCATAGCCTTGGACAAAATCAGCAAAGCTCCGGTTTGTTTTTAGGCTTCCAATCGAAAACAAAAGGAGTGGCGCAATATGCAAAGTTATTTAGACAAAAAATACTATGCTGCCATCTACCTGAGATTGTCGATGGAAGATGGTGACTTTTCCGGTTCAGGGGAAAAGAAAGAAAGTAATAGTATCGCCAATCAGAGAAAGCTGATTGAGGATTACCTGAAACATCATCCTGAAATTGTATCTTATCAGGAATTTTGCGACGACGGTTATACAGGGACAAACTTTGACCGTCCGGATTTCCAGAGAATGATTGCTCTGGTGAAACAGAATAAAATCAACTGCATCATCGTGAAGGATCTCAGCCGTTTCGGGCGTGAGTACATTGAGATGGGCAGGTATGTGGAGAAAATTTTCCCGGCACTTGGTGTCCGTTTTATTGCCATTAACGACAATTATGACTCGGCCTTGGCGCAGGATACGGGGAGCGAAATAATCATTCCTTTTAAGAACCTGATTAACGATTCCTACTGCAGAGATATATCCATAAAGGTTCGCTCCAATCTGGAAATCAGAAGAAGGAATGGCGAATTTGTGGGTACTCATGTGGTTTATGGTTATAAGCGTTCTGATGAGAATAAAAATCAGCTAGTTATTGATCAGGAAGCTGCTGCTGTTGTACAGAGCATTTTCCGTATGAAGGTTGATGGGTTCAGTCCGTCACAGATAGCGGAAAAACTGAACAAAGACGGTGTTCTTTCTCCTTATGAGTATAAGAGACATCATGGAGATCGTTTCAGAAGCGGTTTCAAGCGTCAGGTTCAGTGCGAGTGGAGCCCGGTCTCTATTTATCGCATTCTCAAAAATGAGATGTACACTGGCACATTGGTTCAGGGTAAGACTTCTACCCCGAACTACAAAATAAAGGACAGAACGACAAAAGATAAAGAGGAATGGATAAGAACGGAAAACGCCCACGATGCCATTATCCCTCCCGCAACTTTTGACTTGGTTCAGAAGCTAATGCTTGAGGATACCAGAAGCGCATCCGGTGATGATTCCGTACACCTTTTCTCTGGCAAAATCTTTTGTCAGGACTGCCAGAGTTCCATGACACGCAAGAGAACAAAGTCTGCCGGTAAGGAGTATGTGTACTTCATCTGTACTGCAAATAAGCAGGATAGATCTGTCTGCTCCCATCACAGTGTAAAAGAGCAGGCAGTGTATGACACTGTTTTGGCTGTCATTCGTGCTTATGTGGCACTTGCGCTGGATTTGGAACAGGCGTTGTCCAGCATCAACGATATGTCGTGGGAAAGCCGTGAAATAGAGCGTATTCAGGTGAAAATCCAGAGACAGGAAGAAATCATAGAGCATAACAAACAGATGAAAGCTATGATTTACGATGACTTCAAAAGTGAGGTCATCAGCCTGGAGGAATACAATATCTTTAAGGAAGAATTCGACAAGAATATCCGGGATGCTAAAAAGGCGATTGCACGTCTGAATAGCAGTCGCAATCAAGTAAGCGCCGGTCTCACTGAGCAACAGGGATTCCTGGCACAGTTCAAACAGTACGAGAATATTCAGGAATTGAGCCGCAGAGTTGTGGTAAATTTTGTGGAGCGTATTGAGATCAGCGAAAATAAGGAAATATGTGTGTTTCTCAATAACGCAGACCAATTCCAGGCAATTCAAGACTATCTCAGCGATTACCATGCACAGCAATCTGCTTCCAAGGTTGTCTCCTTTGCTGGGAAGGAGGTGGGCTAAATGGCAAGAACTGCGAAACGTCGGCAGCAGGCTGTAGCTCAAAGCACCAAGAACGAGCCTGTAGCTGTGATTTATAAGACAGCGATCTATGCCCGCCTTTCCCGTGAGGACAATCTGAACGGGTCTGAGTCGATTGAAAATCAGCTGGAATATATCAAGAGCTATCTTGCCAATCGTCCTTATCTGGAGTGCGTTGACATTTATATCGACAATGGCTTTACAGGTACGGACTTTGACAGACCCAACTGGCAAAGGCTGATGGAAGATGTTAAAGACAAGAAAATCAACTGCATTGTTGTCAAAGATCTTTCCCGCCTTGGGCGAAACTATATTGAGACCGGCGAGTTTCTTGAGAAAATCTGTCCGTTCTTTGGTATTCGTTTCATTGCGATTAACGACAACTTTGACACAGATACTGCAGAAGCGAATGGACAGCTTTCCGTATCTCTTTCCAATATAATCAATGATTATTATGCCAAAGACATTTCTCGAAAAGTAACATCTGCTTTGAAAACAAAGATGGAAAATGGCGAATACATTGGCAGTTGGGAAAAATACGGCTATTTAAAGAGTCCTGAGAATAAAAATCAGCTGATTGTTAATCCGGAGACTGCGCCTGTTGTTCAGATGATTTACAAATGGCGTAGCGAAGGAATGAGCTATATGGGCATCAATAAGAAGCTCAATGATATGGGGATTCCTTCTCCTGGGCAGTATAAAGCTGACCGTGGCATTGTGACTAACAACAACCAGAAAGCCCATAAAATTCTCTGGAATAAACACATGGTGACGGAGATCCTGAAGGATACCGTTTACCTTGGGCATCTGGCTCAAAGAAAAGCCGGTCAATGTTTATATGCAGGTATTCCTTATGGAAGATTTGATGAACAAGACTGGATTGTGGTGGAAAACACGCATGAAGCCCTGATTAGTCAGGAACTTTTTGATAAGGTTCAGGAAATCAATCGTGCTGCAGTTGAAAAAACAAAAGCAAATCATGGTAAATATGATTACCTGCCGAAAGCTGAAAACATCTACGGCAAGAAGTTCACCTGTGCGGATTGTGGCTGTGTGATAAAGCTGGTTCGCTCTTTCAGCACAAAGAAGGACAAAGCGTATTTTACATTTAAGTGTCCTTCTTATGCAGAACATGGTGCCAGGGCCTGCACTCCTAAGAAAATGCGAAAAGCAGATCTGGATGCGGCTGTTCTGGAGACAATTAAGGCACAATTTGACCTCTTTATTGATATGCAGGCAACGCTGCATCAGCTTCTGGCTATGAAAAAAGCTCAGATAAAGCAGTCAGGCAGTGCCGGAGAAATCAAGTCGCTGAAAGCCAAAATAGCTCATAAAAAAGCAATTTTCAGCGAGATGTACCGTGATTTACGAGAAGGGCTTCTTTCTCAGGAAGATTACGCACAAACCCGTGAAGTAGTTCTGAAAGAGATTCAATGTCTGGAAGAACAGTTATCTGAACTTGAGAATACCAAGGCTCAGAACGACGATCAGCTTCTGGGAGAAAAGAAGTGGGCAATGCTTGTGAAAAAGTATTATAACGCCCAGGAAGTCAGTGCGGAGATGGTCGATGCTCTGATTGAATCCATGAAACTGAATGAGGACAGCACATTGCAGATTACATTCAATTACATGGACGATTTCAAGGCTGTCGTAGATAAAATTGAGAAACTCAGGAAGGAGGTTGCGTAGCATGAAGCAAAGCATCTATATCAGGACAAAGTGCATTGCTGTTTATCTGCGTCTTTCGCAGGAAGATGTAGACAAGAGAACGAACCTTGCCAAAGATGACAGCAATAGCATTTCGGCCCAGAGACAGATCATCAGCCGGTTCATTGCGCAGTCTCCGGAGCTGTCTGAACTTCCCCGGTTGGAATTTTGTGATGACGGCTTCTCTGGAACAAACTTTGAAAGACCGGAATTTCAGCGCATGATTGAAAGAATCCGTGAAGGTGAAATCAGCTGTGTAATCGTCAAAGATCTTTCACGTTTTGGGCGTGACTATCTGGAGGTTGGCGATTATCTGGAACATATCTTCCCTTTCCTGGGTGTGCGTTTTATGTCGGTCAACGACCATTACGACAGCAACAATTACCTTGGCAGTACACCGGGGATTGATGTGACCTTCCGCAATCTTATTTACGATTATTACAGCAAAGACCTGTCCAAAAAAGTAAAAACTGGCATGAGAGTGAAGCAAAAGAACGGTGGCTACGTCAGCTGCTGTTTGTACGGATATATGGTGCTGCCGGGTCAGAAACATAAAATGGTGATTGACCCGGAGACAGCTCCGATTGTTCGGAGGGTTTTCACAGATGTCATTGCTGGGAAATCCACCAGCCAGATCGCCAGGGAGCTTAACGCAGAAGGCGTTCCCACACCTTTGGAGTATAAGAAGATCACTCGTAGGTATAAGGAAACCAAAGAGCCGAGAAAGCCCATCTGGACACATCAGCGGATTCTTGAAATGCTGAAGAATGTGAAGTACACAGGCTGCATGGTTAATAACACTCGTGAGAGCCGACACATTCGAGACAAGAACCAGCGTAGGACGAAACCTGATGAATGGATTATCAATGAGAATACTCATGAAGCCATTGTCACGATGGAAGAATTTGAAGCTGCCAAAGCTGCATTGAGAAAGGTTCGGCCATATACCAAAAAGGCACCACAAGCCGATTTCCCCTTCTATTGCGCCCATTGCGGACGCAAGCTGCAGAGGACGTTTGGTAATGACGTTCACTTTTATTGCGTCAGTCCCTATTGGGATGAGAGCCAAGAAAGTTGCAAATCAGTCCGATGGGATAAGACAGATCTTGAGAATGTGATTCTTGAGACTTTGAAAGCTGAGATTGCAGTCATGCAGGTAACGGCGAGAGAAAAGAAAAAAGAATCTGCTTCAAAGGGTAAGCAGCTCATGCTTCAGCTGGGTGCGCTGAAGAAGGAACTGGAAAATGGTGATAGTCAGAAGGTGCAGAGTTATATGGATTACCGGGAGGGACGTATCACCAAGGAAGAATTCATCTTTCTTCGTGCAGAGCGAGAGAAAAGCCATGTAGAGCTTCAGGAAAAAATCAGAAGCCTGGAAGCCGAATATGAGGAATATCTCAATGCAGGAAATCAGGCAGCAAAGGACAGCGCAGTTGCGGATCGTGCGTCAAAGCTGAGCGATGAAGAATTGAAGCAAATCATGTACGATGCTATTGAAAGGGTGAATGTATCGGACAGTCAGCACATTGAAATTGTCTGGAAGTTTGATGACCTTTTTATTGCGGCGTAACTTGGAGCCAGCCTTCGGGCTGGTTTCATTTTGGGGAAATAGGTCGATTTTTGTCCTAAAATAACTCAATGGGTAGGAGATAAAATGAGTTTTTAAAAATCTCCGAGAAGCCTAAAAACATTGATATTACTGGGCTTTTCGGAGGTGGCTCAAATTTTTTTGCACCTGCTTGACACAATGGGACGACCTTGGGCGTGTAGTCATCCCAAAAGAAATCAGAAGAACGCTTCGTATCAGAGAAGGTGACCCTCTGGAGATCTTCACCGACAGAGAAGGGGAGATCATCCTGAAAAAATATTCTCCTATCGGGGAATTGGGGGCCTTTGCAAAGGAATATGCGGAATCTTTGGCACAGACAGCAGGTCACATCACTTGTATCGTGGATAAAGACCAGATCATTGCTGTTTCCGGCGGCGGCAAGAAGGAATTTTTGGAAAAGCATATCAGTCCGGAAATGGAGAACTGCATCAATAAGCGGATGTCTTTGATCGCAGAACGGAATGATTCCAATTTTGTCCCCGTTTTGGAGGATGATTCTGCGGAAAGCTATAACCATCAGCTGATCGTTCCCATCATTGCCGAAGGGGACGCCATGGGGGCAATTATTTTGCTTTCCAAGGATCAGAAAATGGGTGAAGTGGAAGGAAAGCTGGCGCAGACAGCGGCAGGCTTTTTGGGCAAGCAAATGGAACAATGATAAGGGTCAGGCGGCAGGAATGGCAGCTTCCATGAAGCGGTCAATGGTGCCAAGGGCATTCCGTTTCATCCTTCCGAAAGGACTGAAATTCATAGCATAAAAAAGAGCATATCCGATAGGAATATGCTCTTTTTTATGCTATGAAATCAGATATGGCAAAAGACCGAATACAGCATAAATGGCAAAAATGGTAATGATGGCGGGAGTCAAAAACCGTTCCTGATAAGGTTTACCGTTTTCATCCATCAGCGCAAATTCCCCTTTGGGCGGATTGATCCGCAGGAAAAGATACAGCAGCACAGCCAGCCAGGGGATGGAAAGCAGCACCATCAACAGCAGGGAAACCAGGATCATGGTTTCGCTCATTTCGACAGATGCAGCCGTTTCTGTAGCTGTTTCAGAGAAGATGCTGAAAACGGTGGTGCCGTTGATGACCATATGGGGTAGGATGGATGCGTAAAGGGAATCTGTCCGTTCCACCAGAAAGCAGAAGAGAAACCCTACCACGAAGGCATAGGGCAGCTGCTGTGGATTCAGATGCAGCAGACCAAACAGCAAAGCACTGGCAAAGGCAGCCTTCCATTTTCCCAAGAAGGTGTAGCCGGAAAGCAGGATGCCCCTGGAGAAAACCTCTTCAAAAAGGGCGGGCAGGATCGCTACCGAAAGCAGGGAAAGCAGGAATCCGGAGCTGTGGATGCCGCTGATGGATTGTTCCACGGGATTGGGGAAAAACAGTGCCGCTGCGTAAGAAAGCAGGCTCATCAAAGGCTGTATGGAAATGCCGAAGGAAATGATGATGAGGACATTTTTCCAACCCAGAGGATGCAGCCGAAGGGTTTGCTTTATATTTTTTTTGGTAAGGGCAAAATAAAGTATCAAAGGCGGCAGAAAGCAAAGCAGCTGTGCCAGCAGCATATACGTTCCATCGGAAAGGCTCGCCATTGCCGGGAGAAAGGCCAGGGCAAAGGATACCACGATGAAATAGATAAAAAACAACAGGGCGAAAAGATTGGTTCTTCTTGTTTCAGTCATAAAAGACCTCCGTTCGTAATATAAAAACAGAAAATCTCAAGCCATTTTCAGACTTGAGATTTTTTTGTCAGGAAATCTCATCAGTGTCTTTCTGTTCGGAAGGTTCGGAAAAATCCATGGGGCCGTCCATGGGATATTTTTTTTCATATTTGCGGTTGATGTATTCACCGCCAAAGGTTTTGATCGTTGCAAAGATGGGTACACCGATAAACATACCCAAAGGACCCATGATGCCGCCGCCTACCAGAACGGCAAGGATGATCCACAGCGGGCTCAGATCCAGAGAATTGCTCAGGATCTTGGGGCCAAGGAAATTGCCGTCGAACTGCTGCAGGATCAGGATGAAGATACCCACCCAGATAGCCAAAACGGGATCGATCAGCAGGGTGATGCAGATAGCAGGGATCGCACCGATGAAAGGGCCAAAGTAAGGGATCATATTGGTCACACCGAGGATCAGGCTCAGGATCAAAGGGAAAGGGGCCTGCATGAAGGTGAGCCCGATGAAAGCCAGAATCCCGATGATCAGAGAATCAATCGCTTTTCCGACAATGAAATCCTGAAAAATATGATGCACACGGTTGACATTGATGAAAAATCGCTCTGCCTTTTCCTTGGTAGAAAGTGCGTATACGCCTTTCCGGAATTTTCTGCTGAAGTGTTCTTTGTCATAAAGCATATAAAATGCGATAAAGATGGCCATAATGAACTGAACTGTGACCCGACCGAATACATAGATGTTGCCGGCGATGGTTTCCAGTACCTCTGGCAGATTATTTGACATATCCTGCAAGGGTTTCAGGATGTTGTTGATGGCTTTATTTACATTTTCACTGTCAATATAAGAGATCTGATCGAAGAGCCTCTGGATACGGATATTCATTGTCGTAGAATAGATGCTGACATTCTCTGCAAAGGACATAATAGAGCTCTTTACTTCGGGAATCAAATAAATCACGATCCATATAATGCCGCCGATGATGATGGTGTAGTTGATCAGGATGGCAAGGATTCTGGTGGTTTTTTCATGTGTCACAAAAAATTTGCCGCTTTTTTTCAATATCTTGTCAAAAAAATTCATGAAGGGATTCATGACATAGGCAATGGCAAAACCCATCAGGAAAGGAGCTGCCAAAGCTTTCAGATAGTTGGATGCTGTAGCGATATTGCTGCCGATGCCGGATAGATTGCCGATGACTTTTTCAAATAAGATCAGTGCTGCTGCTACCAGAAAGACATAAATACTGATCTTCGCCAACAGCTTATCCTGATTGTTCCTGTTGTGTCTAAATTTATCAAATCTTTTCATTTTGACACCTCGAATCAAAAGTAGAATGCCCCAAAGAAATGGCACCATATCCATGATACTATGAAATGATAAGGAATGCTATAGAAATTCCATTAAAATTTTCTCAACATAAGTTTTGCAATCAATTGTTTTACGAGCGGCAAGGCGGGGGCAGACGCGGGAAAGGCATTTTTTTATTGAGTCGTTTTCTTTTTTATGCTATACTATGTAATTAGCAAAGAAGGTTGAAAAGGATAAACGATAAAAAACAAGAGCTTTTCTGTTATGGAGGTCTTTTTATGGACGATAGAAGCGAGAAGCGCAGCAATAAGAAGAAAAAAGGGGAAAGCAATATGGTGGGGGCGGCAGCGGTGGTGCTGTGTATCTGCGTTTGCTTCATCATTGACACCTGGTTGGGTGTTGGTGCCATCGCCGGTGCGGCGGCAGGCTTTTTTGCATGGTCCCTTTTGGGGGACAACGGTTCCGGAAACGATGAAAACGAAGAAGGCAGAGCCACCTTTCTGGATACAGCGGTGTTGCAGCGGAATTTTCCCATTCCTCAACACATGCCTATCCCCTATGCGGTGTTGGATATCCGTGGGCATATCCTGATGGTCAATGAAACCTTCGCCAAGGAATTCCCTGATATCAAAAAGGTTGCGCCTGTGGTAGAACAGTTAAAAAAAGCAGGTGTGGGAAAACACAACAGGGTGGAAGTGGAAGGCAAATGCTACGATGCCATGCTGAATCAATGTCAAGTGGTGGAGGAAAACGGTGCTGTTGGTGCAGTATTGAATCTGACTATGGTGGATGTTTCCAGACAGCACGCATTGGAGCAGCAGCTGGACAGCAGCGAAACCGTCATTGGTCTGCTCTTTTTGGATAACTACGAAGATGTGGTGGATTCCCTGGCAGAGGACAGACAGCCTTTGCTTTCCGCAGTGGTGGACAGAAAATTGACCCAGTTTGCCACAGATGCCAATGGCGTCATGAAGAAGCTGGAAAAGGACAGATATATTTTCTTGCTTTCCAAGGGCGATCTGGAAGCGTTGAAGGAAAAGAAATTCGATATTATGAATACCATCCGCGAGATCAGCGTCGGGGAGCATATCCCTGTGACCATGAGTATGGGGATCGGCGTTGGCGGCGGTTCTCTGGAAGATGCCATGCAGAGTGCAAAGGCAGCCCTGGATTTGGCATTGGGCCGCGGTGGCGATCAAATTTTGATCAAAGAGGGGGAAAAATATCTCTTCTATGGCGCGAAGGCTGGCGAAATGGGCAGAAATTCCCGTATCCGTGCCCGTGTAAAGGCGGATGCCCTTTGGGAATTGATGGGGGAAGCCTCCAGCATCTTTGTCATGGGCCATCGGAATGCTGACTTGGACAGCCTGGGTTCCTGTATGGGGATCTGCGCCATTGCAAGGGCTATGGATAAAAAATGTTACATCATGATGAATGAGATTAGCATCGGCATCAAGCATCTGTATGCCAATATGGCGGAAAATGGGCATTACGAGACAGCCTTGATCAAGGATGGGGATGCCTTCAAAATGATGGATGACAAGAGCCTTGTCATTGTGGTGGATACCCATCGCAGCAGTATTGTAGAAAGCCCTCAGGTATTGGCGGCGGCGAAGAAAATTGTGATCTTCGACCATCATAGAAAGAGTACAGACTTCATCGATCAGGCAGTACTCATTTATCATGAACCTTACGCATCTTCTACCTCAGAGCTGATTACGGAAATGATCCAGCATATCGGCAAGAAGATCAAGCTGAAATCCATCGAAGCTGATGCCCTTCTGGCAGGCATCACAGTGGATACGAAAAATTTTGCGGTAAAAACAGGGGCGATTACCTTTGAAACAGCAGGCTTCCTGCGCCGCAATGGTGCGGACAGCATTAGAGTCAGAATGTTGTTCCAAAATGATATGGATTCCTATAAAGCAAAGGCGGCAGCCATTCGGGATGCAGAATTGTTCCATGAATGTATGGCGATTTCCGTATGCCCTTCCGATGTGGAAAATTCCATGCTGACAGCGGCGCAGGCAGCCGATGACCTGATGAATGTGGTAGGCATCAAGGCTTCTTTCGTCTGCAGCAAGGTAGGGGATACGATTTATGTCAGTGCTCGCAGCTTTGGGGATATCAATGTACAAAGAATTATGGAAAAATTGGGCGGCGGCGGTCATCTCACCGTTTCCGGGGCGCAGCTGAAGGACTGCACTACTGAGGAAGCCAAGGAACAGATCCGCAATGCCATTGAGGAATATTTGAAGGAGGAAACCGTATGAAACTGATTTTATTACAGGACGTGAAGAGCGTCGGCAAAAAAGGCGATTTGATCAATGCCAGCGAAGGGTATGCAAAGAATTTCCTGCTGCCGAAAAAACTGGCGGTGGAAGCAACAAAATCCAACCTGAATGACTATGAACTGAAACAGAAAGCAGATGCGAAGCGCAAACAGGAGGAATTGGAAAAAGCCCAGGAAATCGCAAAAGCACTGGAAGATAAAGTGGTAACGGTTAAAGTAAAAACAGGCGGTAACGGCAAGCTGTTCGGTTCTGTAACTAATAAAGAAGTGGCAGAAGCCATCGTGGAACAGACAAAGCTGGATATTGATAAAAAGAAAGTATCCATCGGGGATCCCATCAAAATGGTGGGCGAACGGACTGCTGTGGTAAAGCTACACCCTAAGGTAACAGCAGAAGTAAAGATCAAGATCATAGAAGCGTAAGACTGCTTTTTTGACTTCGGGAGGAAAACATGGAACAGCAAGAGAAACAAAATGAATATACCCGTGGCGTGCCGCCCCATGATGAAACGGCGGAACAGGCGGTTCTTGGCTCCATGTTTTTGGACAGGGAGGCGGCCTCTGTGGCACTGGAAGTGCTAGTGGGGGAAGATTTTTATCGCCCTGACCACCGCATGGTCTTTGAAGCGGCGGAGGAGCTTTATCGTTCCGGTGCGCCGATCGATATCGTTACAGTAAAAAATAAACTGGAAGAAAAGGGGCAGTTTGAACAGATTGGCGGTTTGCCTTTCCTTGCCAATATTTCTGCGGCTGTGGGCAGCTCTGTCAATGTGCGGCATTATGCCGCTATTGTGGAAGAAAAATCCGTTTTGCGCCGTTTGATCCGTACGGCGGGGAACATTTCCCAGATGAGCTATGAGGGGAAAGAAGATGTCAACAGCATCATGGACACGGCGGAAAAGGGTATTTTTGATATCATGCAGAAACGCCATTCCGAGCAGTTCCATCATATCAGGGATATTGCGGTAAGCTCTATCGAAAAAATCGAGGATATTTACCGTTCCAAAGGCAAGCTGACCGGTGTGCCCACGGGTTTTGTGGATTTTGATGCCAAAACGGCAGGTCTGCAAAAATCCGACCTGATTTTGCTGGCGGCCCGTCCCTCCATGGGGAAAACTGCTTTTGCCCTGAATATTATCCAGAATGCGGCTATCCGTGCCAATGTGCCTACGGCTGTATTTTCTCTGGAAATGAGTCGGGAGCAGTTGGTAAACCGTATGCTCTGTTCGGAAGCCATGCTGGATGCCCAGAAACTGCGTACCGGTGAATTGGAGGATAACGACTGGGCGGAATTAATCCGTGCCATGGGACCGTTGTCTCAGGCTCCTATCTATATCGACGATACCCCTGGTGTGACGCCCATGGAGGTGCGCTCCAAGTGTCGCCGCCTGAAGGTGGAAAAGGGTCTGGGGCTTATCGTCATCGACTATTTGCAGTTGATGAGCGGCAATGGCAGAACCGATTCCCGTCAGCAGGAGATTTCTGAAATCTCCCGTTCCCTGAAAGCTATCGCCCGTGAAATGGAAGCACCTGTGATCGCGTTGAGCCAGTTGAGCCGTGCCTGCGAACAGCGTGCCGACCATCGTCCTATGCTTTCCGACCTGCGTGAATCCGGTGCTATCGAACAGGACGCCGATGTGGTGGCTTTCCTGTATCGAGATGAATATTATTTCCCTGATACGGAAAAGAAAAATCAGGCGGAGTTGATTATTGCAAAGCAGAGAAATGGCCCGACGGGTACGGTAGATTTGACTTGGATGGGTCAGTATACAAAGTTTGGGAATTTCCTGAAGAAATTTTAAGAGAACATAGCCTCAAGCCTTTTGGTTTGGGGCTTTTTTAAGTTTACCATAATTGCTTACGAATTTCTTACGATTTGCAGTCGGAAATTGCGGTAAAACAACCCCTATGCTATCATAAAGAAAATGAAGGAATTGGAAGGGGGAGGCGAAGAAATGAAGGAGAAGCGGATCAAAACTTTAAAGAAGCAGATGCCTATTCTAGATGGTCTGAAAGCACAGGCGTATTTTCGGGATATGGCGGCAGAAGGAAAAGTTTTGGACGAGGTTGGTTATTTGTTCTATTATTTCAGAGAGGAAGAGCCGAAGGATATCCGCTATGCAACACAGGTGTTCACAACAACCCCTTCTACTGAGGAATTAGCGGAATACGCAGACAAAGGGTGGCGTGAGGTGGGGCACTGGGAGCAGGAATATGTTTTTGCAACAGAAAACCCAGATGCACCGGAATTATTTGACCATCGGGAGAATGCATTGCTGGAGGTGGAACGGCAGATAATACAGACGGAAAAAGAGGGGACTGTGCCCAATTATCCTATTCTAATTGGTATATTCGTTGCTTTCGGGATCGCGTTTTTCTATCATGGTTTAAATCAGGAAAGCTTCCTGATGGTTTGGGATAGGGCTTGGCCTTATTTGGTGGTATTGTTGTTTGGTATTGTTTTTAACATGGTACAAAGGAGACGTCTGCGTAAGAAAAAGGAGGAACTGCTGCAACAGCGGGAGAACTGTAAGGAAGGCAGAGCAGAAGATGAGGATTGGCGCAGCAGTCGGAAGCGGCATACAATGTGGATCTGTGTGGTTGTGTTATTGCTGGGTATATTTATTTATTATTGTGGAGATTTCAATGAAACCACCTTTGTTTTGCCACAGGAGGTTTCCTATACAGAAATTCCTGCGGTAAGGATAGAACAGCTTAAAAGAGGAGATTGGGAACAGATAGGCGAGGGCATTGACCCTGAAAGAGAAGGCGTTCAGATGGGAAATATCGATTTTATAGGTAATGCGGAGTATAGAAGCAAAAAGCGTAGGGGTGAATTGTATAACTTCGGTATGGCTTCTCGGTATTTGCCATCCTTGGAGAGCAAGGTTTTTACTACCCAGTATTTGGAGGAGGCAGGACTGGGGGAGACAGAAAAAATGGAAACCACATATTATAGATATCGTCTGGAATTGATTGCTGAGCGAAAATTTGAGAAGGAAGAAGCAAGGAACATGGGTGGTTCCGGTATCTATACAGGGGATGAGATTTACTGGAATAAAGGAACTGTAGAATTTCTGGATGCAGAAAAAGATAAATTGGATGATTTGCACGTTTGTATGGTAACATCCAAATTGGGAGAGCGGTTGCATATTCTAGCACGGCAGGGAGATCAACTGATGGAAGTGAAATATAGCGGCAGCGCGGAGGTAGAAACGATTTTGAAAGAAATAGAAGCAGTTTTCTCCGCACAAGAAAAATAAAGAAAAAGAAAAATCGAAGGAAATCTTGATTTCAAGAATTTCTTTCGATTTTTTGTCTTCTTATGGGGATTTCTCTAATTGCTCTGCGTTTTTGTGTGTTTACAACATCAGCCTTCCAACTGAGAAGTGCAGTGAGGGCATCTGGTTGCATCGATGGCAATTTCAGATTTGCAGAAAGGACATACCTTTGTGGTAGGTGCTTCTTCGGGTTCGGGCGCCGCAGGTCCTTTTAGCCTTACCAGCACCTTCAGTGCTGCAAAGATGACAATAGCAATAATCAGGAAATCCAGTATCTGCGTGATAAAAGAGCCGTAAGCGATGGTTGCTGTGGCTGCCTGTGCCTCTTCCAAGGTTGCATATGTATTGCCGTCCAGAGGCAGGAATAGCTGTGTGAAATCTGTGCCCCCTGTGATCTTACCAATGATGGGCATGATCAGATCGTTTACCAAAGATGTTACGATCTTACCAAAGGCACCGCCGATGATAACGCCGACTGCCATATCTACCACATTGCCTTTTACAGCGAATTCTTTAAACTCTTTGATGGTATCTTTCAAAGCCACGGGAAACTCCTCCTTTAAAAATACAAAAATCAACATATTTTTTCTAGTATAGCAAAAAAATTTGTTCCTTCCAACAGAATCGAAAAACTTTTTATAAATTTTAGGAAATGGTGTTGACGCAAGAATTTTGTAGGAATATACTGAAAGTGTTGAGCTTAAAGAAATGCGGTAAAAATGGAGGTGAAACGGAATGGACGGCAGTCATACTAAGGATGGTATCCCTTTAGAACCCGAAGGGTATCGACGATCTGAAAAGAATATTGCCGTGCGTTTCAGTCAGCTTTCTTTTGTGTGCAATGAAGCCTGACTCTGGTTTTTATGCCCTTTTTTGAATAAATGCACGGTATGTAGGATAAATTTCCGAAAAGCATACGGTGCTTTTTTTATTTGGAATTGAGGTGGAAAACATGGATGAAGAAATGATGATCTTGTTTGAAAACTATACCGCTTTGATGGAAAGCGGACAATATCTTCAGCTGAAACAGGAATTGAACGAAGAACAGCCTGCCAATATTGCGGAATATTTTGAAGAACTGACGGCAGAAAAACAGCTGTTTATCTTCCGTCTGCTGTCCAAGGATGTGGCGGCGGAAGTGTTTTCTTATATGGATAATGATACACAGGAGCATATCGTGCAGTCTATCACAGACCGAGAAGTGCGAAATATTGTCGATGAAATGTTCCTGGATGATACAGTGGACTTTCTGGAGGAAGCCCCTGCCAATCTGGTGAAAAAGGTGCTGCGGAATACGGACGCAGAGACCAGACAGCTCATCAATCGTTTTTTGAATTACCCTGAAAACTCCGCAGGCAGTCTGATGACCATTGAGTTTGTGCGCCTGCGTGCCAATATGACCGTATCCGCTGCTCTTTCTGAGATCAAAAAGGTAGGGATGGATAAGGAAACCATTTATACCTGTTATGTCATTGATGCCCAGCGAAAGCTGATCGGGGTCGTGCCTTTGCGTACGCTGATCTGTGCCGCTGATGAAAGCACCATTGGCGACCTGATGCAGGATGATGTCGTTTCCGTACACACACTGGATGACCAGGAAGAGGTCGCAAATATCTTTAAGAAATATAACTGGATGGCGCTGCCTGTAACAGATAAGGAAGGCCGTCTGGTAGGCATTATCACCGTCGATGATATCGTGGACGTTATCGAACAGGAAACCACAGAAGATATGGAACTGATGAATGCGGTCCTGCCTTCCGATGATGAATATTTGAAAATGAGTGTTGTGGCATTGGCAAAGAACAGGATCCCCTGGCTTTGCGTGCTGATGATCTCCGGTACTTTGAGTGCCTTTGTCATTGGTATGTATCAGGATCTGCTGGATTCTGTCGTTATCCTTTCCAGCTTTATGACCATTATCACCGGTACAGGCGGTAATGCCGGTTCTCAGGCTTCTGCCATGATCATTCGTGGTCTGGCACTGGGGGACATCCAAATGCGGGATACATTTAAGGTCGTGTTCAAGGAACTGCGGGTTGGTTTCATCTGTGGGCTGGTTCTGGCGCTGGTCAACATGGTGCGTATGACCTTTTTTGATAAAGCAACGCCCTTCAATATTGATCTGACTGTCTCCCTCAGCATGGGTGTTGCGGTTATTTTGGCAAAGACCTTGGGCTGTATCCTGCCTATTCTGGCAAAGGCGGTCAGACTGGATCCTGCTATGATGGCAGGGCCTCTGATTTCTACCGTTGTGGATGCCATTGCCTTGGTGGTATATTTTAGCATTGCGACAGCATTGGTTTTGTGATAGAGTGGAGAAAATAGGATAAAAAAGAAGGCTGACTGGAATCTGTTGACAGAAACCAGACAGCCTTTTTCTATGCTTTGCTTATGCCTTCTTTAAATGTTGTTGCAACGTTCTGCCCAGCCAGCAGGCAAAGAGCATTTTTACTGTATCCAAAGGCAGGAATACCAACGCACCGGCAGGAAGGGTCGCCAGAAAAGGCGCATTCGTTACTTTTGCCAGCCAAAAAGTGCCGATGCAATAGGTGATGCAGGTGGCGAGAAACATTCCGCCGATTTGGGGCAGGGGATGGGAAAAGCGATGAATGAAAGCAGAGCTGATGCCTGCCAGAAAAAGGTATCCTACCAGATAGCCGCCGCCGGGAGCAGCAAAACGGCTGATGCCTGCCATATAGCCGGAAAAGACGGGCAGACCGATGGCACCCAATAAGAGATACAGTCCTACAGCAGCCAATGCTTGCTTTGGTTCCAGCACATAGGCGATGAGATAGATTGCCAGAGTCGCCAGAGTCAGGGCGATGGAACTGACGGGAATCGGGATACTGATGGGGGCTAGGATACAGAGGATTGCTGCCATCAGGGCGATATAGACGATATTTTTGGTGTTTGTTTCCATGAGAGTTCTTCCTTTCTTTCTTTCTTCTTTCGTGATAGGAGTATTGTAAACAGAGAAGGGATGATTGTCAACCATAAAATTTATTAAGTTTACAATAGAAAAAGAAAGACAAAAGCCGAGGAATATGATATGATATCGTGTAGAGAGAAGAAAACGGAAAGGAGAGATATCATGTCGAGAACCTGTAAAAAATGCGGCGGCGTAGTGGGATCGGAGGACTTATATTGTATCCATTGCGGTATGCCCTTGGAAAAAGAATCTCCCCGAGAGGAAAGGGAAAAAGAAAAGGAACAGAATCTGGCAGAACCTTTGAGCGTGGGTGCCTATCTGCTGATTGGGTTGATCTTATGTATCCCCATTGTGAATCTCATTGTGCCGATTATCTGGATATGCAATCAAAACAGCAATCCCAACCGTCGGAATCTGGCAAAGGCGTGGCTTGTTTTTGCGGTGCTTGGAATGGTTTTGGTGGGGCTGCTTGTGTATGGGGTGTTCTGGCATTTGCCTACGCCCTATGAGTATTATCACTATGAATATACCATCCCGGGCGATATGGTTCTGGAGGATTTCCCCATTGATCTGAATGAGATTTAAGGTGAAAAACATAGTTCCCCAAGAGAGAGTGAATTTGTGGATCAAATTTAGTCTCTCTTTTTTTGTGGGATAATTTTGCTCTTTCGAGGGATACTATTTCCAAGAATGGAAAAAGGAGATGGGAGTTTGAAAGGGAATCTATTGTTGTGGGCGCAGCTGTTGTTTTTTTGCATGGGCGCATGGTATTTTTACAAAAGCAGCCGCAGGAAAGGCGCCGGTGAGGGCTTGAAATGCGAGGATAACATCATCCAGATGGATAAACTGATGGAAATGTGGGAAACGGGTCTGACAGAACCCCTGGCAGAGCAGACACGCCCGAAAAAGCTGGAGGAAATCATCGGCCAGGAGAAGGCCATCAAAGCCCTCAGAGCGGCCCTCTGCGGCCCCAATCCCCAGCATATTTTGATCTATGGTCCACCGGGGGTAGGGAAAACGGCGGCGGCGCGGCTGATTTTGGAGGAAGCCAAGCAGAAAAAAGAATCTCCCTTTGGGGAAAAGGCAAAATTTGTGGAGATCGATGCCACCACCCTGCAGTTTGATGAACGGAATATTGCCGATCCTTTGATGGGCTCTGTCCATGATCCGATCTATCAGGGGGCAGGCTCTTTTGGGCAGGCGGGCATCCCCAGACCCCGCCCGGGGGCAATCTGCGAAGCCCACGGCGGCGTGCTTTTCATCGATGAGATCGGGGAACTGCATCCGATCCAGATGAATAAGCTGCTGAAGGTGTTGGAGGACAGGGTGGCTCGTTTTCAGAGCAGTTATTACAGCCGCAGTAACAAAAACATTCCTCCCTATATCCATCAGATTTTTCAGAAGGGAATTCCTGCGGATTTTCGCCTGATTGGGGCGACTACACGCAGCCCTAACGAGATTCCTGATGCCCTTCGTTCCCGCTGTACGGAGATTTTCTTTGACCGATTGGATAGGGCTTCTGTAGAAAAAATCGCAGAAAACAGTCTCCATCGGGCAGGATTGGATTATGAGGAAGGACTTTGCGGAAAAATTGCAGCCTATGCCAGCGGGGGCAGGGATACGGTCAATTTGGTGCAGTCCCTGACTTCTCTGGCCTGGATGGAAGGAAATCGTACCATCACGGCGGCAGATTTGGAATGGGTAGCGGAAGCAGGAAAATATCAGCCTGTTTACCAGCGAAAAATCCCCGAAAAGCCTATGGTGGGCGTAGTCAACGGACTTGGTGTGCAGAGCCATGGCGGCGGCATGCTCCTTTCTGTGGAAGCCATTGTGCAGAAAGGAAAAGGAGAGCTGACGGTGACTGGCATCATGGAAGAAGAGGAATTCAAAAACCGACAGGGTTCTGCCAAACGAAAAAGCAATGCCCGTTCTGCGGCGGAAAATGTGCTGACGTTGATGGAACAGTTCGGATTTTCCAAAGAGGATTACAGCGTCCATCTGAATTTCCCCGGCGGCATCCCTGTGGACGGGCCTTCGGCAGGGACAGCCATGTTTTTGGCGGTTTATTCTGCTTTTACAGAAGCCCCTGTGCCCAATGACATTGCCCTGACGGGAGAGATCAGCCTGCATGGACAGGTGCTGCCTGTGGGCGGCGTGGAGGAGAAACTGGAAGCTGCTGTTGAAAGCGGGGCAAAGCGGGTGTTTATCCCTGCGGATAACTGGAAGGCTTCCTATGGAGAAATAGACATCGAGGTGATCCCTGTGGGAACAGTGCAGGAGTTGCTGCAAAGCATTTTTCTGTCGGAAGGAGCTTCTCTTTCGGCAGGAGTGGAATTTTTGAAAGAAAAAGAGATTGGATAATGTAGTGGTGGCTTAAGAAAACATGATTTCAATTTTTTTGTTTTCTTATCGGGACTCTTCTAAAAAAGGCTCCGTCTATTGGCGGAGCTTATTCCATTTGAATCGATTTATTAAAAATTTTTCTCCGCCAGCCAACTTTCGTAGGCTTCGGGCGTAGCGATGCATTTGCCATCGTTGGTTCCCCAGAGAATCTCTGTCATATCTTTATCGAGAACGGATATGATGCGGTGTCCATTTGTTTCGATGAATCGTAGTTCATTTAGGTCTGGTGTTTCATCCAGATAGGAAATAAATGAATAGGAGTTATGGCCATCTTTATACCAATGGATATGGGCAAGGGCATACTTGTCCATGGTTTCCGGCAGACAGGATACGGCAAATTTGCCTTCGTAAGTGTCCCGCTGGAAAAAATAATTGCGGAAGGTGCCTTCCACTTCTATGGTTACGTCCTCTAGTTTTTCTTCTCCTTCGTAAAGCCCTGCTTGGATGGTATGCTTCATCTCTACATCATAGCCTAGGTTGACGATATAAATTCCCCAAAGAAGATAGAGCACAAACCCGAAGAACAGAACCTTTATGATGTTCTCTAAAATCTGTTTTGCTTTGATATTTGCCACAAGAAATTCCCCCTTTTGCTTAGTGTATTAAAGAATTTTCCATTCGACAATATTTGACCGAACCTTATATTTATTGTATACTATTTAGTTAAGGCGAAGAAGTGCATTTTTCTTGCTTTTTTGCCGGACGGATACAGAAATGAGAGTTTTTGAGAAAAACATTGCATATATGAGGTGAAAACAATGGAGAAGAAACAACCGATCATCGTGCCGATGATCGCTTTGCGCGGCCTGACGGTATTCCCCGGTATGGCTATCAGCTTCCCCGCAGGCAGACAGAAATCTTTGGATGCGCTACAGGCGGCGGAGGAAAACGGTAAGGAGATTTTTTTGGTGACCCAGAAAGACCCTGCTACACCGGATCCCGGCAGAAATGATTTGTATGATATCGGCGTTCTGGCAGAAGTGAAGCAGGTGCTGAAGTTGCCCGGAAACCTGACCCACGTGATCGTGGAGGGGAAATGCCGCGGCAGACTGACCAATATCCATGTCAGAAACTGCGATTATGGGGAAATTACGACGATCCCCCAGGATTTTGAGGAAGAACCCAGCGAATACGTGCAGGCAGTCATGCGGATTGCTGTGGAACAGTACGATGAATATATCAAGCTGGCACCCAATACTGCAGCCATGGACTTGATGGGAAATGTGGTCTCTGCCACAAAGCCCGGCCAGCTGGCAGATATCATGGCAGCAGGTATGGAACTGGCTTTCAATAAAAAACAGGAATTGCTGGATATCCTGAATCCCTTCGAAAGACTGGAAGCTATTATTGCACTGATGCAGAAGGAACGTCAGGTGCTAGATATCAAAAAAGAGATCGAGAATAAAACAAAACAGAATATCGATCAAAACCAGAGGGAATATTACCTGCGGGAAGAATTGAAGGTCATTCAGGAAGAACTGGGTGATAAGGATGGCGTGGGAGCCGATGCGGCAAAATACCGCCAGCAGCTGGAGGAAAAGAACCCTCCTGCTTATGTGCGGGAAACCATTGAAAAAGAGATTGACCGCATGCTGAAAATTCCCGTGACTTCCCCCGAATCCAATGTTTCCAGAAACTATATCGAAACACTCCTTTCCCTGCCTTGGACAGAAACCACAGAAGAAGCCTTCGATCTGCCCGAAGCGGCAAAGATTTTGGATGAAGATCACTACGGTTTGAAAAAAGTGAAGGATCGTATTTTGGAATATCTGGCTGTCCGCAAAAATGCGCCCGAAGAAAGTGCGACGATTCTTTGCCTGGTGGGGCCTCCCGGCGTGGGGAAAACCTCCATCGCCCGTTCTGTAGCCAAGGCGTTGAACCGCAAATATGTGCGAATGTCTTTGGGCGGCGTGAAGGATGAAGCGGAAATTCGAGGACATAGAAAAACATATATCGGCGCTATGCCGGGCCGTATCATCAACGCCATGAAACAGGTCGGCACCATTAATCCTCTGATGCTACTGGACGAAGTGGATAAGCTGGGTGTGTCCCATAATGGCGATCCTGCGGCGGCTCTGCTGGAGGTATTGGATGGGGAACAGAACAATACCTTCCGTGACCATTTCATTGAATTGCCCTATGACCTTTCCAAGGTGCTGTTCATGTGTACGGCAAACAGTCTGGATACCATTCCCGGCCCCTTGAGAGACCGTATGGAAATCATCGAACTGGGCAGCTATACCGCCCAGGAAAAGCTTCATATTGCGGAAGAACATCTGGTAAATAAGCAGAGAAAACGTCACGGTCTGACAGCAAAACAGCTGAAGATCAAGACAGATGTGATCGAAGACATCATTGATGGGTATACGAGAGAAGCCGGTGTGCGCCAGCTGGAACGTACCATTGGCGAAGTTTGCCGTAAGGCAGTAAAATCTATTCTGGCAGGGGAAAGAAAATCCCTGACAGTGACAAAGAAAAATTTGGAAGAGATTTTGGGTACAAAGAAATTTATGCCCGAAACCATTTATAAAGAACCTCAGGTGGGTATCGTCCGTGGTCTGGCGTGGACCAGAGTGGGCGGCACGACCCTTTCTGTAGAAGTGAATTGTATGCCCGGTGACGGCAAATTCAAGGTGACAGGTAATCTGGGCAAGGTGATGCAGGAATCCGCCGAAGCTGCCATCAGCTATATCCGTTCTCAGAGCGAACAATTCAAACTGGAATCTGATTTTTATAAAAAGAATGATATACATATCCACATCCCTGAAGGGGCAACACCTAAGGATGGCCCTTCTGCAGGCGTGACCATGGCGACAGCCATACTTTCTGCGCTGACAGGGGCAAAGATACGCAATGATGTTGCCATGACAGGGGAAATTACCATCCGAGGCAGGGTACTGCCCATCGGCGGTCTGCAGGAAAAGGTGCTGGCGGCGAAAAAGGTGGGGATCCAAACGGTTGTCCTGCCCAAGGAAAACGAAAAAGACCTGAATGAGATTCCCGAAGAAATAAAGGAAAATATGGAATTCGTTCTGGCGGAGACCATGGAAGATGTGCTGAAAGCGGCACTGGCGAAGGGAGAAAGCGTATGCAAGTAAAAACAAGTTCTCTGAAATATATTGGCACAAATTTTTCCCATTACCCGATGGATGGCAAGCCTGAAATTGCTTTTGCAGGCAAATCCAACGTAGGGAAATCTACCCTCATCAATGCGATTCTGGGCAGACGGGCACTGGCCCGCACCAGTTCTCAGCCCGGCAAAACAAGAACCATCAATTTCTATGATGTAAACGATATGATGTATGTGGTGGACTTGCCCGGCTATGGCTATGCAAAAGCCCCCAAATCCGAAATTGCCAAATGGGGCGAAATGATTGAGACCTATCTGGAAAGAAGAGAGGAGCTTCGTGCCATCATCCTCCTCATTGATATCCGCCATGAACCCGGGAAAAACGATATCATGATGTATGATTGGCTGAAGCACTATGGCTATGATATTATCATTGCAGCAACCAAATCCGATAAGATCAACCGCAGCCAGATCCAGAAGCAGCTTTCCATCATCAAAAAGACTTTGAAGCTGCAGCCCGGGGATGTGCTGATCCCCTTCTCCGGCGAAAAGAAAACGGGAGTAGAGGAACTGTGGGCGGAAATCGAAAAATTCCTGCCCGGCGGCGAAAAAGCTGCTGCATTTGAAAAAGAAACGGAAGAATCATGATGAAAAAGACCACCTTATGGTTTATGGTGGTCTTTTATAATATTTAGAAAATCTTAAAAAACGCTGAAAAAAAGCCTAAAACTCTTTTGCTATGATAATTGCAGGAAATCATTTCATACTTCATACAAGGAGGAATTATTATGACAAATCAAAAAAATCGCTTTTTTACATTAGTGTTTTCCTGCTGCCCCGGTGCAGGGGAAATGTATATGGGGCTGTATAAGCAGGGCATTGGGCTGATGGGGCTGTTTTTCGGCATAGTGACTGTCTCCGCATGGACCAGCTTGGAGGAGCTTTGTATCCTGCTGCCTATCGTTTGGTGCTACAGCTTTTTCCACACCCACAATCTGCGTCGGATGAATGAAGAGGAATTTGCCGCAGTTGAGGACAAATTTTTCTTTGAGGATTATGTGAATTGGGAAAGAGATTGGCAGTTTACGGCAAAGCACCGCCGTATTTTCGGTATCATGCTGCTTTTGATCGGTATTTCTGTCCTTTGGAGAGAAGGTATGTATTTGTTGGGTTCTTTCTTCAATCTGCCGGATGTTTTCTGGTATATCAGCCGTGGCCTTCCTCAGGTCATCATGGCTTTGATCGTGCTGTATGGGGCTTTGCGGCTGATGCGGGCGCCAAAGGATGCGGCAGACGAGGAGGACATGGAGGCAACGGAAGAAGAGGAGACAACAAACTGAAAAGCAAAGGAAAGAACAGCGGCTTGAAAAATCGATTTGCGATTTTTTAAGTCGCTGTTTTTTTTGATGGGAAGTTTCCCATTCGGATTTAAACAGTATCTTAATGGGCGGTAACGACATATTTTTTCGGAAAAAAGAATAAATTCCTAGTGAAACCATAGAGAAAACTTGGCAAGATCCGAGGGCTCTGTCTCGCAATCATTTTATGTATTTATCTTTTTGAAAAAAGGAGGGAGAAGGGAAGCATTCGGCGATATTTCGTGTTTTACGGGGAGGCCACTTCTGTTAAAATGATGTAAAAATTTTGTGCAAAATAACAATGATTGGTTGTCAGGATAGCTGAGATGGAAAAGAAGGGGATTGCCGAAAGTATTGATATTAAAAGGTTTTATATGATTTTTTGTTTAGCGGATGAATTTTTGTAATTTGCGATTTCTTAACGGAGATGAATTTTCTTAACACAGCAAAATAGATAAAAAGTATTGATTTTATTGGGATATTATAGATATTTCCGATAAGAAAATGTAAAGAAAATGGTATAAATGGAATTATTTTCCAGAAATATATTGCAATATGTGCATTTTTTATGTATGATTTGGGTGTATTCCAAGTTGGAATCCAGTGTGAGTATTTTAATAAAGCAGAAACCGCGGTCTGATAAGATACTGCTACACGGAATAATTTCATCTTTTTTAAGGGAGGGAAATGTATGGAAGCTTTTAATAACTTCGTAAGTACGATCAATGGTTTTGTTTGGGGGCCTGTGATGCTGTGTCTGCTGGTAGGTACACACGTATTCCTGACACTGAGAACCGGTATTATCCAAAGAAAAACATTTACAGGCATCAAACTTTCTATTACACCCGATCAGGAAGCCTCCGGCGACGTATCCGGTTTCGGTGCGCTGGCAACAGCCTTGGCGGCGACCATCGGTACCGGTAATATCGTAGGTGTTGCGACAGCGGTTGGTCTGGGCGGCCCCGGTGCGGTATTCTGGGTTTGGATGACAGGTCTGTTTGGTATGGCTACAAAATACGGCGAAGCAGTTCTGGCTGTAAAATATCGTGTAAAAGCAGCGGACGGTTCCTTCATCGGCGGCCCCATGTATTCTCTGGAAAGAGGCTTGGGCCAGAAATGGCTGGGCATTCTGTTTGCGGTATTCACAGCGATCGCATGTTTCGGTATCGGGAACATGACGCAGGGGAACTCCATTGCGGAATCCGTTTTGAATACATTCGGTATTCCCAAAATGGCAACCGGCGCTGTTCTGTGTATCCTGACAGGTCTGGTAATTCTGGGCGGCGTAAACTCTATCTCCAAGGTTTGTGAAAAACTGGTTCCTTTGATGGCTGGTTTCTATATTCTGGGCTGCATTATCATTCTGGTAATCAACGCACAGTATATTCCCACAACATTTGCAGTGATCGTAAAATCCGCATTCAACCCTGCGGCAGCAGGCGGCGGCTTTGTGGGTATTACAGTGATGACATGTATCCGTTACGGTGTTGCCCGTGGTCTGTTTACCAATGAATCCGGTCTGGGTTCTGCACCTATCGTTGACGCAGCTGCAGCCACAAGAAACCCTTCTCGCCAGGCTCTGATCTCCATGTCCGGCGTATTCTGGGATACCATCGTTGTATGTTTGATGACAGGTCTGGTTCTGGTATCCTGTATCATCAAAGACCCTGTAGGTATGGACGGTCTGGTTGGTGCCAACCTGACATCCGGCGCATTCGGCACGATTCCTACAGTAGGGCCCATCGTCCTGACCATCGGTCTGATTACCTTCGCATGGTCCACGATCCTTGGCTGGTCTTACTACGGTGAACGTGCATGGGTTTACCTGGTAGGCGTAAAAGCGATCAAACCTTTCCGTATCGCATGGACACTGGTAGTATTCGTAGGCTGTGTAGCAGCTCTGGACATTGTTTGGAACGTAGCTGATACACTGAACGCATGTATGGCATTCCCCAACTGTGTGGCTCTGCTGGGTCTGAGTGGTGTGATCGCATCTGAAACAAAGAAATATGTTTGGGATAAAGACGCTGAAATGGGCGGTCTGATGAAATGGATGGATGACGAAACCCCCGTTATCGATAAATAAAAAATCCCAAAGGCAAAAACAGAGGTTGATCCTGAGATAGCCTCTGGAAAAAAGATTGTTATGAGAGTAAAACCGAGAGAAATTCTGTGAAAACAAGATTTCTTTCGGTTTTTCTTTTTTTTGCAGAAGAGAGCTTTCACTTTTGCAAGAGGTATCTGAGTAAATTTTTTTGCATTAAAATTACTATTGTTTATTTAGATTTAGGAAATATTCACAAGAAAAGTAAAAAAAGGGTCAGGAAAAAATACATGGCAAAATAGACAAAAAACAGCATGATTTAAAGGATTTCCTCTAATAATTTGAGGAGGGAAGAAAGAAGGATATGGAGAAAAACTTAATATTTTTTAACTTTTTCTTGATTTTGTACCATTTTTTGGATATTATAGATATGAATTCCAGTGGAATGATGTGTGAGTATTTTTACAAAACAGGAACCGCGGCCTGATAAGATACTGATACAAGAAATTATTTCATCTTTTCTTTAAGGGAGGGAATTTTATGGAAGCTTTTAACAATGTGGTGCTGTCCATCAAGGATTTCTTGTGGGGGCCTATTATGCTGTGTCTGCTGATCGGTACACACGTATTGCTGACGATCAGAACAAGAGGGATTCA
>JAETUG010000021.1 GCA_021768705.1 Bacillota bacterium | reverse complement strand
TTTGAAATCCTCATCATAATAATTTTTTTTAGCCATAAAGATACCTCCTTTTGGTGTCTAGTATTATGGTACATCTGTTTATAAATCGTGTCCACTTATTTAATATAGATCCAATTCCAGAAATAACTGGCCTTGCCATGGCATATACATAATCAAGCGAAAATTAGAGGAGTGCTTGGTTTGAAAACGTATATCGAGGAAAGGGCGGTCGAGGTTGCAAAATTTATGATCCATACCAATGCAACAGTGAGAGAAACGGCGAAAAAATTCGGTATCAGTAAATCTACCGTGCATAAAGATATCACTGACAGGGTGGAACGCATCGACCCGGAACTGGCGAAATCCGTTCGTGCGGTTTTGGAAGTGAACAAAGCGGAGCGTCACATTCGCGGCGGGCTGGCTACACGGGAAAAATACTTGCATAATAAATCCAAATGAAAAAGAGTCCGAAAGGACTCTTTTTTTATAGCAACGTCACTTCCCCGCCGTTGATCTCTACGATTTCCTCTTCTTTCATTTTTTTGATCTCCCGCATCATGGCACTGCGGTCGATGCAGAGGTAATTTGCCAGCTTCAAAAGGGACATGGGCAGCTGGAAGGTCAGTTGACCCTGTTTGGTGCTTTGGATGCGGAAATAGCACATGAGCTTGCCTCGGATGGAACGGTGGCTGAGGATATCTACCTTTTCTGTCAGGTGTACTACTTTTTTTGCCATCAGGTGCATCAAATTTTCCACCACTTGGGTATGGTGCTGGCAGGCATTGGCGCAGCGTTTGGTGATGTGCTGTTTTTCAATAAAGAGGACAGTACAGTCCTTTTCGCAGATGACGATGAATTCATCTTCTCGGTTGGCAAAGGCAAAGGATGCCCCAAAAACGCCGATATGCTCCAGATATTCCAGCATATCCAGGGAACCATCGATACTGATGCGGTTAACAGAAATGGTGCCCTCCAGCAGCAGGCCCACAAAATCTCCCTCAGCGTCATAGGTGGTGATGATATCTTTTTCCTTGTAGGTCTTTTTCTGCATATCAAAGCAGGTCATCATCTGTTGGATGCTTTCTGCAGAAATATTTTCAAACAAAGGGTTTCTTGTTAAATTTTCCATAAAAACTCCTTTCTGTTGCAATTGCAACACAGATTTTTCTGAAACTATGATATCATAAAGTTGAACAAAAGAAAAGCCCAAAAAATATAAAGTATAGATCAGGAATTTATAGATAAAAATAGAATGAGTATTTCAAAAAGAGAATTTTATGAGAGAGAAGAGAAGGAGGAAAGAATCATGAAGGCACCTAGATTTTTTAAATGTAACCACTGCAAAAACATCATCGTTATGGTAGAAGATAAGGGCGTTCCTGTTATGTGCTGTGGCGAAAAGATGCAGGAAATGAAAGCAAATACATCCGACGGCGCATCGGAAAAGCACGTACCTGTGGTACAGGTGGAAGGCAGCAAAGTGAAAGTCAGCGTTGGCGAAGTGGCGCACCCTATGCTGGAAGAACACCATATCCCATGGGTCTACCTCCACACAAATCAGGGCGGTCAGCTGAAATATCTTGACCACACAGGCGCACCCGAAGCTGTCTTTGCACTGGCAGAGGGCGAAGAAGTCATTGCAGTTTATGAATACTGCAACCTGCACGGTCTGTGGAAAAAAGAAATGTAATGCAAAAAGGAGGGGGCGGGTGTCCTCTCCTCTTTTTATCTCAATATAAAGGAGGGCATCAAATGAAAACATTACAGTTGAAAAAAGACTTATTCTGGGCGGGTATTCTGGATAAAGACCTGCGGGTATTCGATATCATCATGTACACCGAATTTGGTACCACATATAATTCCTATATTTTGAAGGCAGGGGATAAGACCATCCTGTTTGAAACAGCCAAGGAAAAATTTTATGGGGACTACAGAGAAGCCCTGTTGGAACAGCTGGATATCTCCTCCATCGATTACATCGTAGTAGACCATACCGAACCGGACCATGCCGGTTCCATCGCCCGTGTGATTGAGGAAAACCCCAGAGCCAAGGTCATTGCAACCCCTACAGCCATCACTTTCCTGAAAAGCATCGTTAATAACGATTTCTACAGCATCCCTGTGAAAAATGGGGATGAAATGAAGATTGGCAATAAAACATTGCAATTCTTTGTATTACCCAACCTGCATTGGCCCGATACTATGTATACCTATATCGTGGAGGATAAAGTCCTTGTGACCTGTGACTCCTTTGGTTCGCATTATGCCCATGACGGCATTTTGAGAAGCACCGTGACGGATTACGACGGCTATCTGAGAGCCACAAAATATTATTTCGACAACATCTTAGGACCTTTTAAGCAGCCCTATCTGACAGATGCACTGAAGATCGTCCGTTCTCTGGATATCGATATGATCTGTCCCGGTCACGGCCCTGTGCTGGACAGCCACATCCAAGAGCTGCTGGCTATCTATGACGAATGGTGCAAAATTCCCACCAATGAAAAGACAACAGTAGTCATTCCCTATGTCAGTGCCTATGGCTATACGGAAGAATTGGCAGGCAAGATCACCGAAGGCATCAAAGAAGCCGGCGATATCGATGTAAAACTGTTTGATATGGTAACGGCAGATGCGGCAGCGGTGGCAGGGGAGATCGGCGCAGCCGATGGTATCCTCTTCGGTACGCCCACCATCCTGCAGGAAGCTTTGAAACCTATTTGGGATCTGACCACGGGTATGTATCCTCCCATCCATGGGGGCAAGCTGGCTTCTGCCTTTGGCAGCTATGGATGGAGCGGCGAGGGCGTGCCCCATATCATCGAACGACTGAAACAGATTCATTTGAAAGTGGTGGATGGCTTCCGTGTGCGCCTGAAGCCTTCTGAAAAGGAATTGCAGGATGCGGTGGAATTTGGCTACCATTTTGGCCTGAAGCTGCTGAAAAAGGATGCACCCAAGAAGCCTTCCGCGAGAACCACACTGGTGAAATGTCTGGTCTGTGGGGAAATCTTCGATTCCTCCCTGGAGGTCTGCCCTGTCTGCGGCGTAGGCCCTGAAAATTTTGTTCCTGTGGAAAGTCAGGAAACCTCCTTCCGACGGGATACAGAAGAACGATTTGTGATTTTGGGCGGCGGCACAGCGGCACTGCATGCGGCAAAGGCCATCCGTCAGCGGAACAAAACAGCTGCCATCACCATGCTTTCCGAAGAAAAGGAACTGCCTTACGACAGACCCATGCTGACAAAGCGGATGTTTGGGGGCATCAGTGGCAACGCCATTGCCAGCGTGCCTGCGGAATGGTATGCAGAAAACAATATCGATCTGCAGTTGGAAAGCAAAGTAGAACGTCTGGACGGGGACAAAAAAGAAGTGATCCTGGCAAATGGTTCCATATATCCCTTTGATAAATGTATCTATGCACTGGGCTCTTACAGCTTTATTCCGCCCATCAAAGGCAGAGAACTGCCTCAGGTCACAGCCATCCGTACCATTGCCGATGTGGAAAAAGTGGATCATCTGGCGCGGGGCGCAAAGACGGCTGTTGTTATCGGCGGCGGTGTTCTGGGTCTGGAAGCGGCATGGGAACTGCGGAAAGCCAAACTGGAGGTAACGGTACTGGAAGGTGCCCCTGTGCTGATGGCAGGAAAAGTGGATGCACCTGCCGCAGCCCTTTTGATGGAGATTGCCAAGAAGAAGGGCATCGATATCCGTGTGGGTGTGAAGATCAGCGAGATCAGCGGCAAAGAAAAGGTGGAAGGCGTTTTGCTGGAAGGCGGCGAGCTGGTAGCGGCGGATCTGGTTATCGTTTCCACAGGGGTTCGGGCAAATATCGCCATCGCCCAGACGGCAGGTCTGGAAACAGACAAAGCTGTTGTGGTCAACGAAAATATGGAAACCGACAAAGCTGGCATCTATGCCGCAGGGGACTGCGCCCAGTATGACGGTGCCAATCACACCATTTGGCCTGTCGCTATGGAGATGGGCCGTATCGCCGGTGCTAACGCCGCAGGCGATGCCCTGACCTACAGACCGGAGATCAACGGCATGTCCTTCCATGGCATGGGCACGGCATTGTATGCCATCGGCGATGCAGGCACCAAGACCGATGCTGCCTATAAAACAGTGGAGATCAAGGATGAAAAGAAACAGACACTGGAAAGACTGTATTTCCGCAACAATATTCTCTGCGGTGCCATCCTGCTGGGAGATACTTCCCTGATGGCAGAACTGACAGAGGCGGTGAAGGAACAGAAAACCTTCCAAGAGGTATTCTGTAAATAAAATAAAAAAGGGCAGTATGATTTTTATCATACTGCTCTTTTACGCTTTGTTTACTGTTCGATGATGTGCTTTCTTTCGGCAACGCTGCTTTCTGCTACGTCATATTCCCAGTTCCAAGGGTCTTTGCGGCAGATGCCGTCTGCATAGGGGAAGAAGATGGAAAGCAGACCGAAGATCGCCAAAATCCAGCAATACCACATATAAGGCACTACATCCACGGGAGTGATGTTCAGCCCTGCGTTGGTCAGGGTAGCATTGGTCAGGGCGGCGGCGATCAGGAGCTGTGCGCCGTAGGGGATGATCCCCTGGAACACACAGGAGAAGATATCCAGCAGGGAAGCGGTGCGTCTGGGGTCGATCTTGTATTCTCTGCTCATATCCTTGGCGATGTTGCCGCTGATGATGATGGCTACGGTGTTGTTGGCTGTGGCGCAGTCTGTGGCAGAGGCCAGGGCGGCAATGCCGATCTGGGCGGAACGCTGTCCTTTCATCATCTTGCCCAGCTTTTCGATGAGCCATACGATACCGCCGTTATGGGCGATCATTTCGGAAAGACCGCCGCAGAACAGAGCCAGGAAGAATACTTCATTCATATTGGTGAAGCCTGTCCAGATATTCTGGGCAAAGGTGAAGATGGTCAGGTCTCCATAGAGCATACCGATGATGCCTGCACAGAAAATACCGATGACCAGTACCAGAAATACGTTCATGCCTGCCAAAGCCAGCACCAGTACGGCGATATAGGGAAGGACTTTGACGATGCTGAAGGAAAGATCACCGATCTCGGTGATGGCATCCGGCTGTCCAACCACCAGCAGTACAATGATCGTCAGGATGGCTGCAGGCAGGGCGATCAGGAAGTTGACACGGAATTTGTCCCGCATTTCGCAGCCCTGGGTACGGGTAGCGGCGATGGTGGTGTCAGAGATCATGGACAGGTTATCGCCGAAGAGGGCGCCGCCCACACAGGCACCTACCACCAGGGGCAGGCTCAGCCCTACTTTTTCCCCAACACCCACAGCAATGGGGATGATGGCACTGACAGTGCCAACGGAAGTCCCTGTAGCAGTCCCCATAAAAGCGGAAATGATGAAGATGCCTGCCACCAGGAACTGGGGAGGAATGATGCTCAGCCCCAGATTGACCGTGGCGTCTCTGCCGCCCATGGCTGCCGCAACAGAGGCAAAGGCCCCTGCCAGAATGTAGATCATCAGCATGGTCAGCACGTTTTCATTGGCTGCGCCTTTGGCAAAGATAGAAAATTTTTCGTTGATGCTTCCTTTCCCCATGAAAAATGCTGTCAGAACAGCCAGGAACATGGCTGTGACGGAGGGGAATTGATAGAACGCCATATCCTCACCCTTTGCCTGCAAGATCAGGCCCGCGCCAAGGTAGATGACGATAAAGATGAGAAAAGGCAGCAGGGCAAGGCCGCTGCTTTTGGTTTTGTTGGTTTCCATAACGATTCTCCTTGTTTTGATTAAGTTTTTCTGTCGCTTTTTGTGCGCTTCGTCCATCATAACACGTTATGGGGGTTTCGTAAATTGCAGACGCTGGCTTTTTAGAGATACATTCTCGTGGTCTCCGTCAGAAAGAAGAAGCAAAGAAACTCCCCTGTGTAAACAGGGGAGTTCTGTGGTTCTGTATCAGTAATTTTTTGCTACCAGCTGGAAATAAGCCTGAGGATGTTCACAAACAGGGCACATACCGGGAGCTTGCTTGCCTACATGGATGTGACCGCAGTTGGAGCACTGCCATACCATGTCGCCATCTCTGGAGAATACCAGACCGCCTTCTACATTTGCCAGCAGCTGGCGATAGCGTTCTTCGTGTTCCTTTTCGATCTTGCCTACCGCATCGAACAGATAAGCGATGTGGTCAAACCCTTCTTCTCTGGCTTCTTTGGCGAAGGCTGCGTACATATCTGTCCATTCGTAGTTTTCGCCTTCAGCGGCATCCAGCAGATTTTCCGCTGTTGTGCCTACTTCGCCGCCGTGGAGCAGCTTGAACCAGATTTTTGCGTGTTCTTTTTCATTCTGGGCTGTTTCCAGGAACAGAGCTGCGATCTGTTCAAAGCCTTCTTTTTTTGCTTTGCTTGCGTAGTAAGTATATTTATTTCTTGCTTCGGATTCACCGGCAAATGCTGCCATCAGGTTTTGTTCTGTTTTTGTGCCTTTGATTTCGTATGCCTTCATAATAAATTCTCCTTCCATATTCTCGTTGCCATCTCTTAAACAATAATGATTCTTATTTAGTACTTTTTCTTAATTATAAAAATCATTTTTATTTTTGTCAAGATATTTTTGGAAAATGATTCTTATTTGTTTTCGAGAAAAAAAGAAGCCGCGGCTTCAAAAATGAAGGGCGGCTTTTGCGGCTTAACCCAGCAGTTTTACCAGAACTGCCTTTTGGGCGTGGAGTCTGTTTTCTGCTTCGTCGAAAATTTCGTTGGCGTGTTCTTCAAATACTTCGTTGGTGATTTCCTGTTCCCGATAAGCGGGCAGACAGTGCAGTACCATAGCATCGGCCTTTGCCACAGCCATCAGGGCTTTGTTTACCTGATAGCCGGCGAAGGCTTTTTCTCTATCCTTCTTTTCCTCCTCCTGCCCCATGGAAGTCCAGCAGTCGGTGATGACAACATCAGCGTCCTTTGCGGCTGTCATAGGGTCATCGGTGATGGAGAATTGATCGGGGAACTGGGCGGCAAATGCCATGACCATAGGGTCGGGGCGATAACCTTCGGGGGTAGCGATCTGTACCTTCATGCCGGTTTTCAGACCGCCGACGATGAGAGAATTTGCCATATTGTTGCCATCGCCGATATAGCACAGGGTCAGACCTTCCAGTTTGCCTTTGTGTTCCCGAATGGTCAGTAGGTCAGCCATGACCTGACAGGGATGGCACAGGTCTGTCAGACCATTGATGACGGGAATAGAACCGTATTCTGCCAGCATTTCCACTTCCTTCTGTTCAAAGGTACGAATCATAATGCCGTCCAGCATACGGCTCATGACACGGGCGGTATCCTGTGTGGGTTCGCCACGGCCGATCTGGGAGTCCTTTGCGCTGATGAACAGAGCGTGACCGCCCAGCTGATACATGCCGGTTTCAAAGGAGATACGGGTGCGGGTAGAGGATTTTTCGAAGATCATACCCAGTGTTTTGCCTTTTAGGAAATGGTGTTCCTTGCCTTCTTTGACATACTGCTTCATGGTCGCTGCCAAGTCCAGCAGTTCATAGATTTCTTCTGTGGTGCAGTCCAATAACTTCAAAAAATGTTTCATGATTTTTTCCTTTCCGTGGGACGCTGTCCCACACCCTGCAAGGGGAATGATTCCCCTTGACCCCCATTTGCAAAAACTACGTTTTTGCAGGGGATAGCCAATGGTTACAATTTATGATAATTGAATGAAATATGAGTCAATGTTTCTTTCAGGATAGATAAGCCCTGTTCCAATTCTGTCCGGGTGATATTCAAAGGAGGCAGCAGGCGCATTTTATGCTTTGCTGTCAGCACCAGCAGACCGTTTTCCATCAATGTATTCACAACAGGCTTTACATCCACATCCAATTCGATGCCCAGCATCATGCCCATGCCTGCTACGCTTGTCACATGGGGCATTTTTTCGATCTCTGTTTTCATATAATTCCCTTTGGCTGTGACCTCCTGCAGGAAATCCGCATCCATGCGGTTCAAAATTTCTACTGCACCTGCACAAACAACGGGATTGCCGCCAAAGGTGGAGCCGTGGTCGCCGGGCACCAATACATTTTCTGTTTTTTCACCGAACAGTACGGCGCCGATGGGCAGACCGCCGCCCAGACCCTTTGCGGAGGATACCAAGTCGGGCTGGATATCAAATTGCTGATAGCTGTAGAAGGTGCCCGTTCTGCCTACACCTGTCTGCACTTCATCCACGATAAAGAGGATGTCTTTTTTCTGACAAGCCTGATAAATCGCTTGCACATATTCCTTTTCCAGAGGCATAACGCCCCCTTCCCCCTGTACCATTTCCATCATCACAGCGCAAACATCGCCGGTCAGCTTGGACAGGGTATCTTCGATATCATTGGCAACTGCAAAGACAAAGCCATCCACAAAGGGAAAGAAGAAGTTATGATAAGCTGCCTGCCCTGTGGCGGAAAGGGCCGCCATGGTTCTGCCGTGGAAGGAATTTTCCAGAGCCACAATGGTGCTTCTGCCTTCGCCGTATTTCTGGAAGGAGTATTTTCTTGCGGCCTTGATGACGCCTTCGTTGGCTTCTGCACCGCTGTTGCCGAAAAATACTTTTTTCATGCCGCTTTTTTCGCAGATCAGCTTGGCTGCCTGGGCGCAGGGCTCTGTATAGTATAGATTGGAAATATGCTGTAGTTTATTGAGCTGGGCAGTAACAGCCTTTATCCAGCCTGCATCGGCAAAGCCCAGGGAATTTACACCAATGCCACTGGTGAAGTCGATATAGGGTTTGTCGGTGGGGTCATAGCAGACGGCGCCGTAGCCATGGTCCAGTGCTACGCCGTAACGGCTGTATGTATGGGCAACATAAGCGTCGTCCAGTTTTTTGATCTCTTCAAAGCTCATGGGGAATCCCTTCTTTCGTATCAAATTGTTTTATGGAATGGAAATTATAATGTGAACATCGTGCCGATCCCTTCATCGGAGAACATTTCGATGAGGATGGAATGTTCGATCCTGCCGTCGATCATAACGGCTTTTTTTACGCCGGCTTTTACGGCTGTTTCCAGACTTTTGATTTTGGGGATCATGCCGCCGCTGATGATGCCTTCTTCCATCAGCTTGGGGATATCCTCCATAGTCACGCTGGAGATCAGAGAATCGGGGTCGTCCACATCCTGCAGCAGCCCACGGATATCTGTTAGGGTAATGATATTTTCCGCCTGCAGGGCTGCGGCGATCTCTGCCGCCGCTGTATCGGCGTTGATATTGTAGATGTTTCCGTTGCAATCGGTGCCTACGGTGGCGATGACGGGGATATAACCGTGGTGGATGGCTGTTTGGATGGGGGTCACATCAATGTTGGTGATATCTCCTACAAAGCCATAGTCGCCTTCCAGTTTTTTTGCTTGGATCATGCACCCGTCAATGCCGCAAAGGCCCATGGCTTTGCCGCCCAGCTGACCGATCAGACAGACCAGATCCTTATTGGTTTTGCCGGAAAGGACCATCTGCACCACTTTTGCCGTCTCTTCGTCTGTATAACGCAGACCGTCCACGAATCTGGAAGGGATATCCAGACGTTTCAGCATACTGCTGATCTCAGGGCCGCCGCCGTGAACCAAAACCACGTTGATGCCGACCAAGGAGAGCAGGATGATATCGCTCATGACGGCCTTTTTCAGCGTGGGGTGGATCATGGCGTTGCCGCCGTATTTTACCACAACGGTTTTCCCGTTATATTTTTGGATGTAAGGCAGGGCTGCGGTCAGCACCTTTGCCTTCAAGCTATTCATATTCGTATTCATATCTTCCATAAATCCTTCCTCTTTCCGGGGGACGCTGTCCCCTCTCGACCCCTGCCAGGGCATCATGCCCTGGACCTGATACTTCGCAAAACTGTGTTTTGCGAGGGGGCTTATCTTTTGAATTGCTTTTGCATGAACATGAATATGTTCATGCGGTATCGGGTTCCAAGGGAGTGACTCCCTTGGTGGGGTGCAGGGGCAAAGCCCCGCATTATGTACGGTAGTCGCCGTTGATCTTCACGTAGTCATAAGTCAGGTCGCAGCCCCAAGCCGTTGCGGTGGCGTCTCCTTGCTTCATGGCAATCTCAATGTGAATCTCTTCTTCCAGTAAAATCTCTTTCGCTTTGTCCTCGTCAAAGGCAACGCCTGCGCCGTTTTCGCAGACCAAAATACTACCTTTGGGGGAGGAGATATCCACATGGATAGTATCTACGGCAAAATCCCCTTCTGTATAGCCGATGGCGCACAGGATTCTGCCCCAGTTGGCATCGGCACCGAACATGGCAGCCTTTGTCAGGCTGGAAGTGATGACAGATTTTGCAATGGCCTTTGCCAGAGGGATCGTAGGTGCGCCGGTTACGGTACATTCCACCAGTTTTGTGGCACCTTCGCCATCTCCGGCGATCTTTTTCGCCATAGAGGTGCAGATTTCTTTGACTACTTTTACAAACAGGTCGAAATTCTCGCCTACTTTGTCGATGATGGGGTTTTCCGCCATGCCGTTTGCCATGATGGCAACCATGTCGTTGGTGGAAGTATCGCCGTCTACGCTGACCATGTTAAAGGTATCATCTACCGCCAGCTTCAGGGCTTTCTGCAGCATGGGCGTGGTAATGGCGGCATCGGTGGTCAAAAAGCCCAGCATGGTCGCCATATTGGGGTGGATCATGCCGCTGCCCTTTGCCATGGCGCCGATGGTTACGGTTTTGCCGCCGATTTCGATTGCATAGGCTTCTTCCTTGGGTTTGGTATCTGTTGTCATAATGGCCTCTACGGCATCCATGTTCCCCTTTTTGGAAAGAATCGGTGCCAGAGCCGCAATGCCTTTTTCAATGGGTTCGATGGGCAGCACCTGACCGATGACCCCTGTAGAGGCAACGATGATATCTTCGGGTTTCAATCCCAATGCCTTTGCTGCCAGATCGCACATCATCTGGGCTTTTTCTACGCCATCGGCGTTGCAGGTATTAGCGTTTCCGCTGTTGCAGACCATAGCCTGAGCCATGCCGTTGGCAATATTTTTTCTGGTGACGGTGATGGGTGCGCCGTATACCTTATTTTGCGTATAGACCGCTGCTGCATTGCAGGGTTTTTCGCTATAGATCATGGCAATATCTTTTTTATCGGTGTTATTTGTTTTTACGCCGCAGTGCAGGCCGCCGGCGGTAAAGCCTTTGGGGGCGGTCACGCCGCTATTTATCTTTTGCATATTTCTTCCTCCTTATATCAAACCGGTTGTTTCATCAAGTCCTAATACAATGTTCATGTTTTGTACTGCTGCGCCGGAAGCACCCTTGCCCAGATTATCGAACACACTGATCAGTGTCATCCGTTCGTCATTGCCTTCCAGATACAGCTTCAGTTCGTTGGTATCCCGCAGGGGATTGGATGCCAGAAAATTGGTTTCTTCTGTCCCCACGCTGATGAGCTTTGCATCTTTATAGTAGTTTTTCAGCATTGCCAGCAGTTCCTCCTTTGTCACCTTCTTTTTGAATAAGGAAGCAATCAGGGGGATGCAGGTTGCCATGCCGCTGTAATAATCTCCCACGATGGGGCAGAATACAGGGGGCGCATCGATGCCCGTTACATGCTGCATTTCCGGCAGATGCTTATGCTTCTGGCTCAGGCCATACTGTCTGGGGCTGTCGAAGAGAACAGGTCTGTCTGCCGCCTCATAATCGGCAATCATTGCTTTGCCGCCGCCGCTATATCCCGTCAGGCTATGGGCGGTCAGGGGGTAATCTGTGCCGATAATCCCCATTTCCACCAGAGGATACACCGCCGCAATGAAGCCTGTGGCATGGCAGCCGGGGTTGGCAATGCGCTTGGCGTTTTTGATTTTCTCCCGATGTACTGGGGAAAGCTCCGGAAAGCCGTAAACCCAGTCGGGGTCGACACGGTGGGCCGTGCTGGCGTCGATGATGCAGGTATTGGGGTTTTCCACCAGCTTCACAGCTTCCTTTGCCGCATCATCGGGCAGGCAAAGAAACACCACTTCTGCTTCGTTCATCAGTCTCTTTCGTTCGGCTTCATCCTTTCTCAGGGCCTCGCTGATGAGTAAAATCTCGATATTTTTATGTTTTTCCAGCTTATGGCGGAGCTGCAGGCCTGTTGTGCCCGCCTGCCCGTCGATATACACTTTGTGTTTCATAGAGCCGTCCTTTCTTTTGTATGGTTTATCTGAAATGCCTGTAGATGCAAGGGTCGTTGATTTATACTCAATTATATACCTCTGGAAAGTGAAGTCAATAAAATTATGCATAATTATGCAATTTTAGCGGATTGCAGGAAGAAATGGATAAAAGAGAGAGAATGACATGGAAAAATGCACAAATATACGCCTATACTGAGCTGCTGTTTTTATGCATCACGCAGATAAAATGATTTTTCTTATTCGGAAATTTCCGATAAGACAATGGATTTGTGTATTGTATACAATGAATATGCAATATTGGTGTGAATAGATGAATAAGGAGTCGGGAGGGGCGAGGTAATTGTCTGCTGAAGTCCAAAAGCGGCCTGAAGCGGCCAAAGCCTCTGCAAAAATCGACAATAAACCTGAAATTTTCAGCTTTTTTGCAGAAAGGCTTGACTTTATCAGTTGGGTATGTTATGAATGAAGAGCAGTCTGACGCAAGGTCAGACAACAATATAAGATAGAGGTGCAATGCCGATCAGTACTCCTCCGAAAAGCCTTGGGCGGCAGGGGGATGGAAAGGCGGCGTTGCCGAAGCGGTTTTCTCTGCCCAAGGGGGTCTGCCGCTGGGACATTGCAAAAAATGTAATGTACTGTCACGAATGTGGAGCGCTATCGGAAACTTGCAGCATATCTTTTCTATGCCTATAAGACCGTGCCTTTGCATGGTCTTTTTCTTTGTTTCCGTTCAGGGGATTTCCTCTGGACTCCAGCAATCATTTCTTATTCTTTATTTTAAGTTCCTGAAAGGAGAAGGGTTATGAAAACCAAAAGCAACACGAAAAAAACGTGGCTTGGCATGCTCTTTGTCGTTGTACTGGTAGCGACAGCCATGGCCACAACTGTTTTCGGCGGGGAAGCCGAAGCAGTGGAGTACACCAGCAATATGTATGCGACAGCATGGTCTTTGGTGCCTCCCCTGGTCGCAATCATTTTGGCACTGATCACAAAGGAGGTATATTCTTCTTTGTTCATTGGTATCGTGGTAGGCGGTCTGTTCTATGCGAACTTTGACATTAAACTGGCTTACCTGACAATCTTTACCAACAGCACCGACGGAGGTCTGCTGACCAATCTGTCCGACAGCGGCAATGTAGGTATCCTGATCTTCCTGGTTATCCTGGGTATCATGGTTGCCCTGATGAATAAGGCAGGCGGTTCTGCAGCATACGGCAGATGGGCAACAAAAGCCATCAAAACAAGAAAAGGTGCCCTGCTGTCCACATTCCTGCTGGGTGTTCTGGTATTCGTAGATGACTATTTCAACTGCCTGACTGTAGGTTCTGTTATGCGCCCTGTAACAGATACACATAAGGTTTCCAGAGCAAAACTGGCATACATCATCGATGCGACAGCAGCTCCCATCTGTATCATTGCACCCATTTCTTCCTGGGCTGCCGCAGTTGCCGGCGTTGTTGAAGGCATGAATGGTCTGGAACTGTTCATCAGAGCCATCCCCTACAACTTCTATGCACTGCTGAGTATTGTAGCAATGCTGACACTGACCATCACAAACACAGACTTTGGCCCTATGCTGGAGCATGAAAGAAATGCACAGCTGAATGATGACCTCTATACCACAGATGCAAGACCCTTTGCCGGCGCAGATGCGGAAGCAGAGGTAGTTGGTAAGGGGAAGGTCATCGACCTGGTATTGCCCGTTATCGTTCTGATCGCTTGCTGCATCATCGGTATGATCTATACCGGTGGCTTCTTCGCTGGGGAATCCTTCGTAGATGCTTTCGCAAACTGCGATTCTCCCACAGGTCTGCTGTTGGGCTCTGCCGCAGCACTGCTCATCACCTTTGTGATGTATATTCCTCGCCGTGTGCTGACCTTCCGTCAGTTCATGGACTGCCTGCCTGAAGGCTTCAAGGCGATGGTACCTGCGATCATGATCCTGACCTTTGCATGGACATTGTCCGGCATCACAGGTCTGCTTGGGGCGGATGTATTCGTTGCAAGCATTCTGGAAAGCAGCACAGGCGTACTGCAGATCCTGATTCCTGTGATTGTATTCTGTATTGCGGTATTCCTGGCCTTCGCAACAGGTACTTCTTGGGGTACTTTCGGTATCCTGTTGCCCATCGTTGTACCTATTATGCCCGCAGGCAGCGAACTGCTGACGATCACTGTTGCAGCAACATTGGCCGGTGCCGTTTGCGGTGACCACTGCTCCCCTATTTCCGATACAACGATCATGGCTTCCACAGGTGCCCAGTGCGACCATATCAACCATGTATCCACACAGCTGCCCTATGCCCTGACTGTTGCGGTGGTATCTGCTGTGAACTATGTATTGGCAGCACTGATCCAGAACTGGTTCATCAACCTGCCCATTGCTATCATTTCCATGATTGTGGTTATTCTGGTGATTCGTAAGATTTACGGCAATAAAGAGTTGCCCGCAGAATAAAGAAAATACGCAAAAAAATATCCCCGTATCCGAAAAGGATATGGGGTTTTTGCATTTCTAAGGTATTTTATGTCTATCAAAAGTGTATCTATTCGTATCGAAGAAGAAATGCTGGAAAAAATCGGCTATGTGGCGGATTATGAAGGTCGTTCTGTTAATAGCCATATCCTTGTCCTGATTCGGGAGAATATAAAAGCCTTTGAAAAGGAACATGGCAAAATTGAAGGAAGCATTGACCCTGATGTGAATGTAAAGCCAACACGGAAAAACTAAAAAAATAAGAACGGCTTGTCTTTAGACAAGCCGTTTTTGATGCATTCAGGAATAGATCATCAATCCGTTCAGGCAGAGGAGAACTGCCGCAAAGAATACGTTCATTTTTGTAAAGTAGAGGAGATATCTCCCCTTTTTTGCCTGGGGCACCTGAGCAAAATATTTGTAGGAGATCAAGCTGGCCATTGAGGCGATCAGGGTGCCCAGACCGCCGATGTTGACCCCTGCGATCAGCAGGTCGTAACGGTCGGTAAATTCGGAAAGCAGCACTGCCGCCGGCACATTGCTGATGAACTGACTGCTGCAGAAGGAAACCAGCACTTCTCTGCCCAAAAGCAGGCTTTGCAGGGTTTCCCGTATTATGGGGATGCGCCCCAGGTTGCCAATGAGGACAAAGAAGAACACGAAGGTCAGCAGTAGGCAGTAGTCCAGTTTTTGCAAAACACCGTGCTGGAACAGCAGGAACCAGACCAAAATGATTGCCAATACCCAGTAATAGGGCATCAGGCGGAAAACCGCCAACAGGCACAGCCCAAAGAGAAAAGCAAGGGCACCGAGGTATGTTTTTTCCCGTGTGTCATAGGCGATATGCCCTCTGGTTTCCGGTGGGGCGAGAGGCGTCTGCTTCTGGTTCAGGCAGAAAAGCATCAGCAGCACAAAGGAAAACAGCGTCAGATGCAGGGTAGTGCCGAAAAACTGCCCCAGGCTCATGCCGGAAATGGTATAGAGATACAGATTCTGCGGATTGCCCACAGGGGTCAGCATACTGCCCAGATTGGCAGCGATGGTCTGCATGACGATAATGGGGATCATGCGGTCTGTCAGATTTGCTCGCCTTAGAAGCATGATGGTGAAGGGCACAAAGGTGATGAGGGCCACATCATTGGTCACCAGCATGGCAGAGAAGAAGCAGAGCATAACGAGGGTCGCTGTCAGCTGACGCAGATTTTTCGCCTTGGAGAGCAGCTCCGATGCAAAACGGTCGAATACGCCCATTTGCTGCAGTCCGCCCATAACTGCCATCAGGCAGAACAGCAGTGTCAGCACCCGTATATCGCAATAGCCTTTATATGCCGCATCCGGCGGGATGATGCAGGCGGAGACTGCTGCCAACACCCCGGAAATGCAGAGGATGGTTTCTTTTTTGAAAAATGTGATGATTTTTTCTTTCATGTTCGATTCATTTCTTTCCCGATTTCATTTCTTTCCATTTCAACGCTGTCCATTATAAAACGGAAGGGACACACTTTCAAGGGTTCTTTTTCTTGCGCAAGGGAGGATATCGGGGTAAAATAGATAGAACAAGAAAGGAGGTCTCTCCATGAATTTGAATGATGTGATTGCTATGAATTTAAAACGCCTGCGGGCAGAGAGGGGATTGAGCCTGGGCAAGCTGGCAGAGCTTTCCGGTGTCAGCAAGGTGATGCTGAGTCAGATCGAAAAGGGCGAATCCAGTCCCACGATCAATACCCTCTGGAAGATTGCCACTGGGCTGCAGGTTTCCTATACGAAGCTCATTGATGAGCAGATCGAAGTGCCTCTTATTATCCGCAAGGGGGAAAGCGCCCTGGTGGACCACGACGGTTATCGGGTCTATCATTACAGCACCGCCAACCCCGCCAGAGATTTTGAATTTTTCAACAGTGAATTGGACCCAGACGGGGAATTTACTTCCGAAGGCCATGGGGTCAATACCCATGAATATGTATTGGTGACCAAAGGCGAGATGATTTTGCTTTACGGCGGGGAAGAATATATCCTGCAGGAGGGGGATTTCATCCACTTCGACTGCACTCAGCCCCACACATACCGCAACCGTGGGGAGATTATGACGGAATTTACCAATATCGTTTACTATATCGGATAAGGAGGACAAGGAATGTTCTATATCGGCTGTCATTTGTCTGCATCAAAGGGCTACCTTGCCATGGGGAAGGAAGCTGTAAAATTGGGGGCGAATGTGTTCCAGTTTTTTACCCGAAACCCCAGAGGCGGTTCTGTAAAGGCTCTGGATTTGGAGGATATCGAAAAATACAATGCCTTCCATGCAGAAAATCACTTCGGTACTCTGCTGGCCCATGCCCCCTATACCATAAACCCCTGTGCGGCAAAAGAGGATTTGCGGGAATTTGCCAGAAATACCATGAAAGAGGACTTGGCGAGACTGGAGCTGTTGCCTGATGTGATGTTCAATTTCCACCCGGGCAGCCATGTGAAGCAGGGGACGGAAATCGCCATTCCTCTCATTGCAGATGCCTTGAACGACATCCTTTCCGCCGGAGGAAAGACTCCCATTCTGTTGGAAACTATGGCAGGCAAGGGCAGTGAAGTGGGCAGAAGCTTTGCGGAATTAAGAGCCATCATTGACAGAGTGGAGCAGAAGGAACGGCTGGGCGTTTGTCTGGATACCTGCCATGTGTATGATGGGGGCTATGATATTGTGGGGAATTTAGATGGTGTGCTGCAGGAATTTGATGAGATCATCGGCCTGGAACGGCTGCGTGCCATCCATCTGAACGACAGCAAAAACCCCATGGGCAGTCATAAGGACAGGCATGAAAAAATCGGCGAGGGCACATTGGGGCTGGAAGGTGTGACCAATATCATCAACCATCCAAAGCTGCTGCATCTGCCCTTCTATCTGGAAACGCCCAACGAAGCGGAGGGCTATGCCAGAGAGATCGCCTTGCTGAGAGAACGGAGAAAGGATGAATATGGAAAAGAATATGGAAAAGATTTTTTTCTATGAAAATACTCCCGTGGGAAAGCTTTGCATCGGAGAAAGGGATGGAGCCATTACCCGTATCACATGGAACCAAGTCCCCACAGAAGCGGTGGAAGAGGAAACGGAACTGATCCGAAAATGCAAACTGGAATTGGATGAATTTTTCGCAGGAAAAAGAAAGACCTTCGACCTGCCCCTTGCCCCCGAAGGGACGGCTTTCCAGAAAAGGGTCTGGGATGCTTTGCGAGAAATTCCCTATGGCGAAACAAGGACGTATAAGGATATCGCCATTGCCGTGGACAGCCCTAAGGGCTTTCGGGCGGTGGGAATGGCAAACAATAAAAATCCCATTGCCATTATCGTGCCTTGCCATCGGGTCATCGGTTCCAATGGCAAGCTGGTGGGCTATGCCGCAGGAACGGAGATCAAAACATGGCTGTTGGCATTGGAGAAAGGGAAAGATTCTTGACATTGGGTGAAAATGATTGTAATATAATAGTAACCAGAAAATTGATGAAAAGCATTGGAACACAAAAAAGAAAAACCCGCATGTTGCCGCATGCGGGTTTTCCATTTTAGGCTAACTGTCGTTTATTTCCTTTTCTCTAGCCATTTGCATATGTAGTAGCCGGCTACACTTGCTCCGAGGGAAAGGAGAAAATTGATGAATGTTTCCATTGGAACACCTCCTTCCTGCTGGAAAGAGTCGACAGCAATCCCATTATACAAGAAAAAGCACCCGATGGAAATGGGTGCTTTTGTGTTTTATAGCAATCAGTCATCAAATTTGAGGATTTTATAGGGTGGGATATCCAAAGCCTTGGCAATCCGAAAGAGGGTATCGAAAGAGAAGGATTTGTAGGTGTTTGGTGCTTCGATCTGCCCAATCAAACTGGTGCCTAAGCCTGCTTTTTCCGCTAGTTGTTCTTGGGTTAAGCCTTTCCACTTGCGATAGTATGCGATTTTTAGTCCCATTTTGATATAATTATCTCTAAACTCTGCTCTCATACTATCAATCCTTTCAACATGATATACTGATAGTATACTTTGCATTATTTTTGATTTTTATAGTTGTTTCATGCTGAATTTTTCATAAAACATGAATAAATATATTGAATTGGTGAAAGATTTGATTTAATATGAAAATAGAAAGAAAGAGAGGAGGAGAAATTTTGTCTGAGTTTGCAAAAAATCTGCGTGCCTTGCGGAAATCCCGTGGCATTTCTCAGGTGCAGCTGGCACAGGTATTGCATTATGGGTATACGGCAATTTCTAATTATGAAAGTGGGCGAAATGAACCTTCTTTGGATGATTTGATTCGTCTGGCGGATTTTTTCGATATTTCTACGGATGCCCTTTTGGGACGGGAATATCTTTTGCAGGATATGGAAATTTATTGGAAATTCAGCCTTTTGAGTGCAAAGGAAAAAGAGAAACTTTTACGATTGATAGAGCTTTTTTTATAAAATGCCGTTTCTTCCGCAGAGAGAGCGGCGTTTTTTCTTTTCAAATGGGAAAAATGTTGGTATAGTGATCTTATGGAAACTATGATGATTTTTCTATATATAAGGAGGTAAAAATTATGGCAACACCTCATATCAACGCAAAAGAGAACGATTTTGCAAAAACTGTGCTGATGCCCGGCGATCCTCTCCGTGCAAAATTTATCGCGGAAACCTTTCTGGAGAATGCTGTGCAGGTAAACAGTGTGCGTGGCATTTTGGGCTATACAGGCACATACAAAGGCACAAGGGTTTCTGTTATGGCCAGCGGCATGGGCTGCCCTTCCATCGGCATTTACAGCTATGAACTGTTTTCCTTCTATGGCGTGGAAAACATCATCCGTGTGGGGTCCGCAGGGGCCATCAGTGAAAAATTGAAGCTGCGGGATATTGTCGCAGGCATGGGTTCCAACACCAATTCCAATTTTGCGGCGCAGTATAAAATGCCCGGCACATTGGCACCTACCGCAGATTATACTCTGCTTTCCACAGCGGTGGAGGCCGCAAAAGAACAGGGCATCGATATGAAAGTGGGCAATCTGCTCTGTTCTGACACCTTCTATGATGATGGCGGTATGGAGGAGACCTTGAAATGGGGAAAAATGGGCACACTGGCTGTGGAAATGGAATCCACTGCCCTCTATCTGACGGCGGTAAGTTTGAATAAACGGGCTTTGTGTCTGGTGACCATTTCCGACCATTTGGTGACAGGGGAAACCACAACGGCAGAAGAACGCCAGAACACCTTTACCCAGATGATGGAGATTGCCTTGGATACAGCAGTCAAGATGGAAAAGAAATAAGGATATAAAAAGGGATGTGAAATGATTTCACATCCCTTTTTAATGGTAAAATTGATTCCAGAGAAATTCAGAAACAAAGCCTTGCCACAGCACAGCCGCCACCCAGACCAGAGCAACGATCCCCCAAGGGGAACAGCCCTTTTCGCCGCAGCTGCGGTTCCACTTTTTCCAGATACACCAGCCCAGAACTGCCCCAAGGGTATTCATGAACAGATCGTTCAGGTCGGTGATGCGGAAGCAGAAAAGCTGGCTGACTTCGATCAATAGGGAAAGAAGAAAGCCGAAGCCTGCCGTTTCCTTCAGGCTGCTGAAGCGTTCCCAGAGGAGGGGAAGAAACATCCCCAAGGGCACAAACATCAGGATATTCAGCAAAAACTGCGTGATATTTGGGAGAAAATGATGGAAGGGAATCAGGGTGATCGTGGCATCGAACTGCAGACCCCAGCGCAGGGTGGGCAGCCCTACCACCGCCGCTACACCGCAGAGATAGACTGTCAAAACCAATACACCGAAACGGAATTTATGAGAATGCCCCCTGTGGGCAGGCAAAAGATACCAAACTGCCAGCAAAGGGAGCACTGCCAGCACATAACTGCAGATTTCCAACATAGTAGATAATACGAAAAACATAGGCAGACCTCCTTTTTCTATTAGTGTAACCTTTCTTGTTTAAGATTTCGGTGAGAAAAGTCTTACATTTCTCTTAAGAAGCTGTACACAAATGTTTTTGTTATGAAGCGTATAAGATATTTTTATGAGGCAGAATGGCGTTATTATTGACAAATCGGCTGTTTTCTTGGTAAAATAGTTGCGTCGGTGATCGAAAGAAATTTCATCACTCTATGACTCAGAATTTTGCCATCGATCCCGCACATGCGGGATTTTTTTATGCAAAGCGGAGAAAGCCATTTTGTCCGATCTGCAGCGGCTTTGCTTGCAAAGAGCCGATGGCAGAGAGGATAAAAATGATTTGCGGAGCAAATACATGAGTAAGGCGAAGCCTTGCGAATGCTTTTTCGTAAAATCTGAGTTTGGTCACTCGATCGAAGCAGGCCGAAAGCCTGTGAGAAATAAATCGAATTTTTCAGGAGGTTTTACACTATGGCAGGAACAATTTCCAGAGGTATCAAAGCACCCATCATCCGTGAAGGCGATGATATCGTCAAAATCGTAGCGGATTCCGTATTGGCAGCAGCGGAACAGGATGGTTTCAAACTGCAGGAAAGAGACGTTATCTGCGTAACAGAAGCAGTTGTTGCCCGTGCAGACGGCAACTATGCATCCACAGAGGATATCGCAGCAGACGTAAAAACAAAATTGGGCGGTGAAACTGTTGGTGTTGTTTTCCCCATCCTCAGCAGAAACCGTTTTGCGATCTGCCTGAGAGGTATCGCAAAAGGCGCAAAGAAGGTCGTTCTGATGCTGAGCTATCCTTCCGATGAAGTTGGCAACCACCTGTTTGATATGGATGTACTGGATGACAGCGGCGTGAATCCTTACACAGACGTACTGTCTCTGGATGAATACCGCAAAGCATTCGGCTACATCAAGCACCCCTTCACAGGCGTGGACTATGTAGATTACTACAAAAACCTGATCGAAGAAGAAGGCGCAGAAGCAGAGATCGTATTTGCAAACCACCCCGAAGCGATCGTAAAATTCACAAAGAACGTTCTGTGCTGCGATATCCACAATAGAGAACGCTCCAAACGCCGTATTCTGGCAAAGGGCGGCGAAAAGGTTCTGACACTGGCAGAAATCCTGAATGCACCCGTAAATGGCAGCGGCTACAACGCAGAATATGGTCTGCTGGGCTCCAATAAGGCAACAGAAACAACTGTGAAGCTGTTCCCTAAGAATGCCCAGGAAGTTGCGGAAAATATCCAGAAAGAGATCATTGCCCGCACAGGTGTGAAGGTAGAAGCAATGATCTACGGCGATGGCGCATTCAAAGATCCCGTTGGTAAGATTTGGGAACTGGCTGACCCTGTTGTTGGTGCCGGCTATACAGATGGTCTGGTTGGCCTGCCCAACGAACTGAAGCTGAAATATTTGGCAGATAACGACTTTGCTGATTTGAGCGGCGAAGCTCTGGCAGATGCGATCAAAGATGCGATCAAAGCAAAAGAAGCTGACCTGAAGGGCAGCATGGCTTCCGAAGGTACGACACCTCGTCGTTTGACAGACCTGATCGGTTCCCTTTGCGACCTGACCAGCGGCAGCGGCGATAAGGGGACACCTATCGTTCTGGTACAGAACTACTTCAATAACTACGCAATGTAAGACCTTGGGGACGTTGTCCCCAATACCCCTACAAGGGGGGGCACCCCCTTGACCCGGTATTTCCACGAAACTGCGTTTCATGGGAGGAATTTATAATGAGACACATAAGGCTTTCCTGATTGGGAGAGCCTTATGTTATATTTGTGGCTAGTGGGGTCTGGGGACGAGTCCCCAGCGGGGAAGTGGGGCAGAGCCCCACGGTCTTGAAAGGAGAAAAATATGTTACCGATTGCGACATTAAAAAAAGGCGAAGGCCGTATGCTGAAAGCCGGCGGTCTTTGGATATTTGACAATGAAATTGCTTCTGTTACCGAGGATGCGGCAAACGGCGAGCTGATCCGTGTAGAGGATTTTGACGGCTATCCTATGGGCACAGGCTTCTATAACAGCAATTCCAAAATCACCATTCGCATGATGAGCCGACAGAAGGACACAGTGATTGACGAAGATTTCCTGCGGGCGAGGGTGGAAGCAGCATGGAACTACCGCAAGCGTACGGTGGATACTTCCTCCTGCCGTGTGATCTTCGGGGAAGCGGATTTCCTGCCGGGTTTAGTGGTGGATAAATTTTCCGATGTGCTGGTGGTGCAGTCCTTAGCCATGGGTATCGACCGCATGAAGGAAACCATCATCCGTCTGTTGGTGGAAACCTTAGAAAAGGATGGCATTTCTATCCGTGGTGTCTATGAAAGAAGCGATGCCAAGGTGCGGAAACAGGAAGGCATGCTGCCGGTAAAAGGGTTTTTGAGCGAGCCCTTCGATACAAAGGTGCAGATCGTGGAAAATGGTGTAAAATACATCGTAGATGTGGAGGAAGGGCAGAAAACAGGCTTCTTCTTGGATCAGAAATATAACCGCCTGTCCATCCATAAAATCTGTCAGGGGATGGATGTTTTGGACTGCTTCACCCACACAGGCTCCTTTGCCCTGAATGCGGGTATTGCCGGTGCGAAAAGCGTATTGGGTATTGATGCCAGCCAGCTGGCGGTGGATCAGGCAACAGAAAATGCCAAACTGAATGGATTACAGGATGTGGTGAAATTCCAGTGCGAAGATGTATTTGAGCTGCTGCCCCGATTGGAGGCAGAGGGCAAAAAATTCGATGTCATCATCCTGGACCCTCCTGCTTTTACAAAATCCAGAAATTCCGTGAAAAATGCCGTAAAGGGCTACAGAGAGATCAATCTGCGTGCCATGAAGCTGTTGAAGGACGGCGGCTTTTTGGCAACCTGCTCCTGCTCCCATTTTATGACCTATGAACTGTTTACCCAGACTATCGGGCAGGCGGCAAAGAATGTGCATAAGCGGCTCAGACAGGTGGAATATCGCCATCAGGCACCGGATCACCCCATCCTTTGGGCGGCGGATGAGTCCTATTATTTGAAGTTCTATGTTTTCCAGGTGTGCGACCAGCCTTGATGGAATTTCTCGGTGCGAAAAGAGTTTGTGGAATTTTGTTTCTTATGATAAAATATTGGAGAGGATTGCCGTTGGCGGTTAGTCACTTCCCTTGCGAGGAGGTGACGCTGCGGAACCAAAAGAGGCGCCATTCTGGCGGTTTGCGAAGCAAACTTCCGCAGTTACATACGAAGGGCTTTTTGCCTTTTGTCTGGTGATTATAGGAGTTATTTCCTTGTTGCAGAACAAGAAGAAATAAAAAACGACCGCCTAACCTGACAAGTTAGACGGTCATAAACCATTCATTTGGACTGACCGCCTTAGGGAAGCGGCAATCCTTTTCTAAGTCTATTGTAAAGCCTTTGCAGAAAAAATGCAAGGGCTTTTGTGTTATAGCGTTTCTTTTGGCAAATAGACCTCAGCCATCAGACGGACACCTAAGGAAAATCCGTCCGTAAAGCTTTGCACTGTATCACTAGAGAAAACAGCAAGATACTCTTCTATCAGTTTTTCAAACTCTTCCTTTTGTTCCTGTGGTAGGCTTTGTCGGAAGAGGTCATAGGAATGATAGGCTTTTCTGTGATCTGCCAACTGTTGTTTTGTGAGCTTGTTTAAATTGGGGAGCAGCTCACTGCAATATAATTGCTCTAAAATACTTTTCATTATCATCACCTCAAAACATGAATTGCGTTCGGTATCATGGCAAGGATATCATGGTTTTGAGGGAAGAATTGCAACTACCAAGTAATAAAATTGTTTTTTATAAAAAGATAGGCGGCATCTTTCTTAAATTGCTTTTTTCATAAGGGGCACATAATTCGCCAGCAGGCGAATGACGATGATCTCCACGATCCCCATGCCCGCCGCCTGCATCACTCGGGCGGGGAGCAGCCCGATGAAGGGCGCACCGTACAGCAGGGAAATCCACAGGGTATTCAACAGAATAGACCCGATACATTCAGACAGCAGCACTGCCAGAAAAATCCCCTTCATATCCTGCTTTTTATACAGGAAAATACCGTAGCAGACCCCTACCAAAAATCCTGTGAAGGAAAAGCCGGGAAAATAGGGACCGATGGGGAACAAGATCGCCCCGATGCAATCCGCAACTGCCCCAACGATACCGGCGGGGATGGGCCCCAGCAGCATGGCCGTCAGAACAACGGGAACGAAGGCAAACCCGATTTTCAGATTCCACAGGGAGATGGAAAAAATACGGGAAAGAACAATATTGGCGGCTACCATCATTGCCATCAGGACAAGCTTGTGGGTGGTGTTGCTTCGTTTTTCGGACATGAAAAAACCTCCTTTTTTCCATGAGAAACAGGAGGGTATTTTTGTATTTTGACAAAACAAAAACCCCTCTATTATCAATGACAACGCAAATACACCTGCATCAAACAGGTTTGGCTGTAAGGATAACAAAGAGGTAAGTTCTTCTTCATTATGAAACAGCGGGATGCGGGTTCTGCATCGCAAAATGATGGAATCATTTTTTCGTTCCGATGACAACTCCCCGTTCACCGAACACTTAACGCGCAAAGCCCTACTCTGTGTATTTGCCATAGGAACGAAGTTCCTGTAAACATTCTAGCACTGTTTTGTGCATTCGTAAAGAAAAACCTTATTTCTGGGGAATAAAGGTACGCAGGAACTGATATTTGGAATCGAAAGAGCCTGCCAGCAAAATCTTATCCGCCCCTACGCCATATTCCTTCGTCAGCTTGCTGAAAAGGCGGTCGCTTTCCATGAAGCCCCCTTCCAAGAAGCAGAAGCATGCCGCAAAAGCACCTTCTTCGCCGATCTTATGAAAATCCTTTTCCTCGAAGGAACGAATGGTATATTCGGGGCCGGGGTTCAGCTTATTTACCAGCTCTGCCAAATCGAAATCCAGATGGAGGAAGCCCTGGGAGCAGTAATACATAGCCAAGATAAAATCCACCAGGTCATCTTCTGTGGCAAAGTGCAGAGAGTACTCCGCAGGACGTTCTGTATCGCCGATATAGCAGGAAAACCAGGGAGCCTGGGGTGCCAAAAAGGAGGGCAGATAGAGCTTTTTCGTCAGCACCTCCGCCGTATTGACGGCAAAGACCAGAGTATTTGTTGTGGATGTTTTGATGAGGGGCAGTTTCTGTTTTTTCAACGCTGCCACCAGTGTTTCAGATGCGCCGAACAGGCGGATGCCGTCAGCATGGAAACCGAGCATAGTGTTCTCTCCTTTATCAAAAAATTAGAAATCTTTCATAACTGTACCACAATGGGTGCATCCTTTCAAGGGAGAGCCTTTCTTTTTCCAAGAAATCAGGTAGGAATAGGCAAAAAGATTGACAGTTTATAGCAATCGTTGCTATAATTTAAGGTAGCGTTTTGGGTCTATGATTCGAAATGCTTTTGAGAGAGAAATAATTTCGAAACGAAATGTTTCATAAATAGGAGGAATCATAATATGCTGGAACTGAAGAATATTTGCTTTTCCGCAGATGGAAAAGAGATTCTCAAGAATATCAACCTGACGATCGATGATGCTAAATTCATCGTTATCACAGGCCCCAACGGCAGCGGCAAATCCACACTGGCGAAGATCATCGCCGGTATCATCACCCCCGACAGCGGTCAGATCCTGCTGGATGGACAGGATATCACAGAACTGGGCATTACAGAACGGGCGAGAGCAGGGATCAGCTTTGCTTTCCAGCAGCCTGTGCGCTTCAAAGGCGTTACGGTAAAAGACCTGATCACCCTTGCCAGTGGTCAGGAGTTGAGCACAGCAGATGCCTGCCAGTATCTGGCGGAGGTTGGTATGTGTGCCAAGGATTATATCGACCGTGAAGTAAACAGCAGCCTTTCCGGCGGCGAACTGAAACGAATCGAGATCGCTACGGTTATGGCGAGAAAAACAAAACTGACGCTCTTTGATGAACCCGAAGCAGGCATTGACCTGTGGAGCTTTCAGAACCTGATCAACGTGTTTGAAAAGATGCACGAAGAGATCAAGGGCTCTATTATGATCATTTCCCACCAGGAAAGAATCCTGGATATTGCTGACCAGGTGGTACTGCTGAGTGCCGGCGAAGTGAAACAGATCGGTACAAAAGAAGAAGTCCTGCCCGGTCTCTTTGGCATGGAAACAGGCTGCAGATATTTTATGGGAGGTAACAAATAATGTTGAACGATATCGTAAAAAACCTTCTTCAGGAAGTTTCCGGCATGATGAATATTCCCGCAACAGCGGCATTCAACATCCGTAATAATGGGAAAAGCGAAGGCAGACATTCTACAGAAAATATCGACATCGTACCCAAGGCAGACGGTACAGGTCTGGATATCTATGTAAAACCCTTTACAAAAAATGAAGATGTACACATTCCCGCCCTCATCACCCAGGACGGTGTAAAAGAAGTGGTATATAACGATTTCCACATCGGCGAAGGTGCGGAAATTACGATCATCGCCGGCTGCGGCATCCATAACTGCGGCTGTGACGATTCCGTTCACGAAGGCATTCACCGCTTCTTCGTGGGCAAAAATGCAAAGATCGTTTATCTGGAAAAACACATCGGGGAAGGCGATGGCAACGGCAAACGTATCATCAATCCCCAGACCCATATCGAAGCGGAAGAAAACGCTTATGTAGAAATGGATACCGTACAGCTGAAGGGTGTGGATTCCACAAAACGTATCTCCAGCGCAGTACTGAAGGATGGCGCAACCATCGTCATCAAAGAAAAGATCATGACCCACGGTGAACAGTATGCGGAAACCTCCTTCGACGTAGACCTGAACGGCACAGGCTCCAGTGCGAAGCTGATCTCCCGTTCCGTTGCCAGAGACAATTCCAGACAGCTGTTCCGTTCCAAGATCAACGGCAACGCAGAATGCTATGGTCATTCCGAATGTGATGCCATCATCATGGACAACGGCGTCGTTGCGGCAGAACCCGAGATCACAGCCAACCATGTGGATGCATCCCTGATCCACGAAGCAGCGATCGGCAAGATCGCCGGCGACCAGCTGACAAAGCTGATGACACTGGGTCTGACAGAAAAAGAAGCGGAAGCGCAGATCATCAACGGCTTCCTGAAATAAGCCAAAGGAGATGGGCGGATGAGCAGTACAGTGAAAACAGAGGTCATCAGCTGGGTCAAGACCATCCTTTTGGCGGCGATCCTGGCTGGGGCAGTCAATTCCTTCTTTATTGTCAATGCGGAGGTACCTACAGGCTCCATGGAAAATACCATCATGGCGGGGGATCGTATCCTTGCGCTGAGAACCTCCTATTGGTTCGATGAACCCCAGCGGGGGGATATCACCGTCTTTCATTACCCCGATGACCCTTCCGGCAAGACCCTTTATGTGAAGCGCATCATCGGCGAACCGGGGGATACGGTCTGGGTAAAGGACGGCGAGGTTTTCGTCAACGGCGAAACGTTGGAGGAGGAATATATCGCAGAGACCACCCAAGGGGATTATGGCCCTTATATCGTGCCGGAGGGCAGTTATTTCATGATGGGCGATAACCGCAATCATTCGCTGGACTCTCGTTTTTGGGAAAATAAATTCGTAGAAGAAGATGAAATTCTGGGCAAAGTTGTATTACGGTACTATAAAGGCTTTAAGTGGATTTCCTGACAGGAGGGCTTTACGATGGAATTGAAAGCAAAAGAAAAGGCGATCGTTGCCATTCTGGTGATATTGGCTGTTGTCGTATTTGTGGGCGGTCGTTATCATCAGAATAATACAGACTTCACCACAGAAAAATGGGTGAGTGCCACAGGAAATGAACGACAGAAAATTCTGCAAAATCTGAGAGACCGTACCCAGTTTGTGGGCATGACCACAGAAGAGGTGAAAGAACTGCTGGGCGAAGGGGAAGAAGAAACAGATACTTTCCTGAATTATGAGGTAGGTATTCCCCAGGGGCTTTTTGGTACAAAGGCTGATGGAGAAAAAGAATATTTTGTGCTTTATCTGGAAGATGGAAAAGTAACAAAAACGGAAGTGTGCACTGCAGGAGTATTGCCTAAGGAAAGCATCTATCGGATCATTGGCGATGCAACGAAGGATGCGGTGCTTTATCCCGATGGTGCGAACGAATAAAAGGAGGAACGAGATATGAAATGTCCTTTTTGCGGCAATGAAATGTCCGAAGGCACACTGACCTCCGGCAGATATATCCAGTGGAAGGAAATCAACGACGAAACAGGCAAAAAGCAGGAATACCTGTTGGCGAAAAGCTATATGGGCAACGCCAAAATGGAAGGCTATCTGTGCCGGGAATGCAGAAAGCTGGTTTTGGATATCCCTGAATGATAGGGCTGCGTACAAATTTTTAGAAAAAAGAGAAACAGACTGATGCGGAAAAATGGCAGACAGTCTGTTTTTTTGTGCAAAAAATTCTAAAAGATAAAATGCCTGCAAAATGCCGAAATCTCAAAAAGGTTTCCCTTTGGAAACTGTCCAAAGGTATCCTCGCGGTAACCATACCACTTTAAAGTGCGTACTTTTTCCTTTTTCCCTGTTGCGGTATGATAAGACTGTAAGCAGGAAAGAGAAAAATGAAATCAGAACAGATAATAAAGGAGGAAGAAAAATGAAAGAAGTCGTAGAATTTTTGAAAGCAAATCCCGTCCAGTATCTGGCGGACGCGGAAGCGACGATTGCTGATTTCTCCGGCAATCCTCCCAGGACATACCGCTTTTGAGAAGATGAAAACAGCCCGGCGATCAATCTGCCCAGCCGCTATGTGATACACACTGTAGGGCCTATCATGCGTGGTGAACTGAGGCAGGAGGACTGCCGCCTGTTGGAAAGCTGCTATCGCTCCTGTCTGGAGATGGCAGAGAAAAATAAACTGGAAAGCATTGTTTTTTGCTGCATTTCCACAGGGGAATTTCATTTTCCAAAGAAGGAAGCAGCGGAGATTGCTGTGGCTGCGGCGGAGAAATTTTTATGGGAAAGCAAATATCTGAAGCGGGTGGTTTTCAATGTATTTCAAAAAGAGGACAGAAAGCTGTATGAGGCATTGCTGTGGAAATAACAAAATATTTCGGGCAGCTTGATGCAGAGCAGATTTATTGCAGAACCCGACAGCCTTTTTTGACAGCAATATAAAATGTGACATTTGCCTCATGGTCGGTCAGGTGGATATTCACCCGATCGGAATAGCCGGTGTGCAGACGCAGAAGACCGTAATCCGTGTTAAAACAGGGCAGAGAGGAGGACTGGATCAGCTCTTGGAAAGCAAATTCCTCTGTTTGCACCAGAAATTTGGAGGCGGGCATTTTCTGTCGGCAGAGGGTATCCCAAAACCCTAATTCTGAGCGCAGCAGGAAGTTAAAGCCGTTGATTTCCGCAAAGGTCAGCTCCTTATATTCTGCCAGCTTATGATCCTTGGGGACGCAGACGAATAAATGCTCCTCCATAAATTTTCTGGACTCTCCTGTTTCAAGGGGGAAGGGAAGGATCGCCACATCGCAGGCGTCCTCCTCCCATGCAGCCAGAACCTCCTCGTTTCGGCAGATATTGGAGGATATGGTCATTTCGGGGCAGCTTTCCCCCAGCTTTTTCAATAATTCCCATAGGGGGGCAGGGGCGCAGGATTTGACGATGATGGTTTTTCTTCTTGCGTCAAAGGTTTTCACCTGGCGTATCGTTTCTGTGGCTTCTGATAAAAGCTTTCTGGCACATTCCACGGCAAACTGTCCGTTTTCATTCAATTCGATCTTATTTTTGCCACGGGTGAACAGGGGCACGCCGAAGCTGGGTTACGGTGTTTATCAGACACCTCCCGAAGATACAAAACGGTGCGTATTGGATGCCATTGCGGTATCGATACCGCACAAGCCTACAACAACGAGGAGGGCGTAGGCACTGCCCTTGCCGAAAGTGGTCTTCCTCGGGAAGAATTTTTCCTGACCACAAAGGTATGGATCACCAATGCAGGGTACGAAAAAGCGAAGGCTTCCATTGAGGAATCCCTGAAAAAGCTGGGACAGATTATATTGATGCCCGTGTTATAATAGGACCAAGTTAGAAGAAACCCAGTAAAATCAAGGGGTTAAGCCTAATTTAGTCCTATTTTTTATACCTGATTGGGGTTAAGAATGGGCAGCGCTGAAC
>JAETUG010000020.1 GCA_021768705.1 Bacillota bacterium | reverse complement strand
TGACCCAGCAGCACTGCTACTACGTCATCTTTCAGATCTTCTTTCAGTCTTGTAGCTTCACCAACAAGTTCCAGACCTACGTTCTGAACCTTGCCGTATCTCTGTTCCATTACTACAAAAATACCTTTGCTCATTGGTATTGCCTCCTTAATAAATCTTTCCGTGAGGTCTCTGCCTCACACTCCGCAAGGGAATCCATTCCCCTGGCCCTATTCCTTACAAGGAACACTCCGCTCCTTGTAGTCATTTGCAATAACGATCGTTAAATGATGAATTTTTCTTCCAGTTTCTTAACGATTACATCAACAGCTTCTTCCGCTGTCAGATCTGTCATCTTTGTACCGGCACCTTTCACTTCTTTTGTGAAGGATTTGAATACGTTTGTAGGGGAACCTTTCAGACCGATCATATCCAGTTCCAGATCATCTTTCAAATCTTCGAAGCCCAGGATCTTGATTTCTTTCTTGTAAGCATCGAAAATGCCGCCGATGGACATATATCTGGGTTCTGCCAATTCAGCGATTGCTGTCAGCAGGCAAGGTGTTTTTACTTTTACGATGTGGTAACCATCTTCGAACTGTCTCTTTACAACTACGTGATCTTCTGCTGCGTCAACGATTTCTTCTACATAAGAAACCTGAGGCAGATGCAGTTTTTCAGCGATCTGGGGACCAACCTGAGCTGTGTCACCGTCGATAGCCTGACGACCTGTGATGATCAGATCGTAGCCGATGTTTTTCAGAGCTGCTGCGATGATACCGGATGTAGCATATGTATCGGAACCGCCGAATTCTCTAGCGGATACCAGATAAGCTTCATCACAGCCCATAGCCAGTGCTTCTCTCAGTGCAACGTCTGCCTGAGGGGGGCCCATGGAAACAACTGTTACTGTGCCGCCCAGTTTTTCTCTCATCTGCAGTGCTGCTTCGATACCTGTTTTGTCATCGTGGTTGATGATGGAAGGTACGCCGTCACGGATCAGTGTACCTGTTTTGGGGTCAATCTTTACTTCAACAGTATCAGGAACCTGTTTGATACATACAAGGATTTTCATTGAGCTTTTTCCTCCTGTTTCTTTGTTTCAATTATTTTAACTTCATCCAGCTGGAGATAACCATTTTCTGAACTTCAGATGTACCTTCGTAGATTTCTGTGATCTTCGCATCACGCATCATTCTTTCAACGGGGTAATCTCTTGTGTAGCCGTAACCACCGAACAGCTGTACACATCTTCTTGTGATATCACTTGCTGTGGAACCACCGAAGTATTTGCACATTGCGGACAGGTGGCTGTAAGGTCTGCCTGCATCTTTTTCACACGCTGCTTTGTAAACCAGCAGTTTTGCAGCTTCAGCCTTTGTTGCCATATCTGCCAGTTCGAACTGTGTATTCTGGAACTGACCGATCTTCTTACCGAACTGTTTTCTTTCCATTACATATTTCACGCATTCGTCGATTGCGCCCTGCATGATACCGATTGCCTGGGAAGCGATACCGATACGGCCGCCGTCCAGTGTCTGCATTGCGATCTTGAAGCCCTGGCCTTCTTTGCCCAGAATGTTTTCTTTAGGGATTCTGCAGTTTTCGAAGATCAGGTCGCAAGTTGCGGAACCACGGATACCCATTTTTCTTTCCTTTTTACCAATGGAGAAGCCGGGTGTGCCTTTTTCTACGATGAAAGCAGAGATGCCTTTGTTGCCTTTGGATTTATCTGTCATAGCGATAACTACATAGATATCAGCATAGCCAGCGTTTGTAATGAATACTTTTGTACCGTTCAGAACGTATTCATCACCATCCAGAACAGCTGTTGTCTGCTGCATGGAGGAGTCTGTACCTGCACTGGGTTCTGTCAGACCAAAAGCACCGATCTTTTCACCTTTTGCCAGGGGTACCAGATATTTCTGTTTCTGTTCTTCTGTACCAAAGTAGTAGATGGGGCCTGCACACAGAGATGTATGAGCGGAAACGATAACTGCTGTAGTAGCGCATACTTTACCCAGTTCTTCGATTGCCATAGCGTATGTCAGATAGTTACCGCCTGCACCGCCGTATTCCTTGGGGAAGGGAATACCCATAAAACCGTATCTGGCCAGTTTAGGAATGCTTTCCACGGGGAATCTTTCTTCTTCGTCCAGTTCTTCTGCCAGAGGTTTAATTTCTGTTTCAGCAAATTTCTTGTACATTTCTCTCAGCAGTACCTGCTCCTTAGAATATCCAAATTCCATAAATTTGTTTCCTCCTTTAAACTTTTGCTTGTGTGATAGACTATTGTCTCTTACTATATCCGAAACGGATTTTGCCGTTCCATAGTTCTGATGAAAACTCCGAAAATCTCGGTTTTCCCATACTCTTTTAGTATAAAATACTTTCTTGTCTTTTTCCAGTATGTTTCCCAAAAAAAACGACCAATTTTTAGGGGCCTCCAAAAATCATCAATTTGACTGGAAAGCCCCCTAAAAAACTGCTAATTAAGCTCTTCTTTTGTTATATTCTTCCAATTCCAGAATCGCGTCTTTGATCATGGCAGGTGTGATTTCGTAAGGAACTACGTCCATATCGTATCTCTGTACTGCCAGTTCCAGAACAGGATCCAGTTCTTCTACTGTGATTTCGATATCAGCCAGTTTGGTAGGCAGGTTCATGCCTTTATAGAATTCGAAGAATCTGTCCAGTTTATCATACTGTTTATCCAGTGTCAGCAGTACCAGTGTGCCATAAGAAACTACTTCACCGTGTTTATGTCTTGCTTCGATCTGATGCAGTGTTGTGCTTGCATTGAAGAACGCATGTGCCAGAGAAGTGTTGTATTTTGCAGAGTCAACCATGTTGGAAACCATACCTGTGTTGATGAAGATATCCAGAGCAACTTCTTCGATCGCTTTGGAAGCACGGTTGTTTTTGCAGTCTTCCATCGCCTGGATACCATATTTCAGCAGGGGCTCTGTGCAGCAGCCGGACAGCGCTACGCCAGCCTGTTCTTCCAGAGTCAGTTCATCTTCTCTGCCTCTTGCGGAGAATTTTACTTCTGCTTCTTTACTCATGCCATCGCCGATGCCAGCCCACAGGAAAGATGCGGGAGCTTCTGCGATAACCTTTGTAGAAATGAAAATGTGTACAGGGGGTCTGTCCACACGGAAGAATGTGCGGAATTCATGAGTGGGATAGTAGTAGATGCCCAGTGCAGAGTTGCATGCGCATGTGGAAGCGATGGTAGGGAATGTAAAGTAGGGCTTATTCAGGTTATGCGCAACCAGCTTGCCAGTATCGATGGCTTTCCCACCGCCCAGACAGAAGATCATATCTGCGTTTTTTACCAGATCTGTCTGCTGCAGTTCTTCCGCAGCTTCGAAAGAAGCTTCGCCGGGGAACAGGATATATTCGATTTTTACCTTGCCGTCCTTTGTTGCTTCATCCAAATATTTTTTTGTTGCGTTGATAGAAATTTCATCACTGATAACGACTGCTTTTGTGCCGTAGGGAGAGCATACCTTATCAATATCCGTGTAAGCATTTTCACCTGCGGAGTAACCGGGGAAAAATACAGTAGTGTTTGCCATTTTAAATTCCTCCTTAAAAAAATCCTCTAAAAGTATTTACTTGCTTCTTTCGTGTACCTGCCCAAAACAGGTACTCCTTTGTACATCATTTCCTGTATGCGGCATCTATATACAGCATACAGAATCTCTTCGCATAATCTCAGTATATAAAAGGAATTTCTTTTTTTCAACCGAATTTGTTAAAAAATCTACGATTTGGAGGAATGACCAATGAAACACTTTTTTCTACTGCTTTTCCAATGAAAAATTGTTCATTTTTGCCATGCTGCGCCGATTCGTTTTTTTGTTCAAATTATTTCCCCTTCAGGTCGATCCGATACAGGGGAACATAGACCAGCTTCGGCCCCTTTCGCACGCTTTCCATCAGAGAGATACTTCTGACAGAAACCCGCATAGGTTCTACCTTTACGCCCTTCTGCACATCCAGAAAGCTACGCTGCGGCTCCACTTCTCTGCCCAGTGTGATATGAGGGCTGAGCCCCTTTCTTTCCCGAGCAAACCCCTGCTGTTCCAAAGATTTTTCCAGTGTACTGAATAATCTTTGCAAAGGATTACTTTTTTCCAAGCCTGCCCAAAGGATGCCTTTATTTCCCCTGGGGAAAAACCCGATCTTATCCAACGTCAGAGTAAAAGGACGATTGCGGCGGGCTGTTTCATAGATGGCTTCCTGCAGATATTCTAAGTCGTCTTCCTCCACTTCCCCCAAAAAATGTAACGTCAGATGGAAATTCTCCTTGGGTGTATAATTCCCACGGCGGCAAAGCTTTTGTGTTTCCGTCTGGATATGGAAAAGATATTCCTTCACTTCTTCTTCCAATTCAATAGCAATGAATGTACGCAAACGGTCTCCTCCTTTCTTTTCCTAAGAAAAAGCCCCTGATGCTGCCATCAGGAGCTTTTTGTTATTTCAGGTTTAAATTACTTCACCAGAGCCAGTGCTTTTTCCACTACGTTTTCTACTGTGAAGCCAAAGTCTTTGAACAGCAGACCTGCGGGAGCGGATGCGCCAAAGCCATCCATGCAGATGATGTCGCCGTCCATGCCTACATATTTGTACCAACCGAAATCGGAAGCTGCTTCCACAGCCAGTCTTGCACGGACTGCTTTAGGCATTACGCTTTCTTTGTATGCTGCATCCTGTGCTTCGAACAATTCCCAGCAAGGCATACTGATAACACGAGCTTTTACGCCCTTTGCTGCCAGTTCATCCGCAGCTTTATAGATCAGTTCTACTTCAGAACCGGAAGCCATCAGCAGTACATCAGGAGTGCCTTCGCAATCTTTCAGCACATAAGCGCCTTTGAGAGCGCCTTTGCCTGTGCCTTCCAGAGCGGGCAGGTTCTGTCTGGACAGAATCAGACCTGTAGGTGTTGTTTTGCTTGTCAGTGCTGTATACCAAGCCGCTGCTGTTTCTCTTGTATCACAGGGACGGAATACATTGTAGTTAGGCAGGCTGCGCAGCATTGCCAGATGTTCGATGGGCTGATGGGTAGGGCCATCTTCGCCTACGCCGATGCTGTCATGGGTCAGGATACTGATCACAGGCAGACCCATCAGGGCTTCCATTCTCAGACCTGCTTTCATATAGTCAGAAAATACAAAGAAACCGGCAATATAAGGTCTTACGCCTCCATGCACTGCCATACCGTTTGCCATTGCTGTCATGGCAAATTCACGGATACCGAAATGTACGTTGGAGCCGGCAGGGTTTTCCTTGCTATAGTATTCTCTTTCTTTCATCAGAGATTTGTTGGAAGGAGCCAGGTCAGCGGAGCCGCCGAACAGGTTAGGCACTACCTTCGCTACTTTCTGCAGCACCTTTTCAGATGTGGCACGGGTTGCGATATCGCCTTCATTTTTCCAGAATTCTTCATCATTCAAGAGATCAACTGCCAGTTCGTCGCTGTGCCATTCTGCATATTCTTTTGCCAGTTCGGGATATTTTTCACTGTAAGCTTTGAACATTTCGTTCCATTCTGCTTCTGCTTTCGCACCTGCAGCGTTGATTTCGGCAATATGCGCTTTTACTTCTTCCGGAACGAAGAATGCTTCTTCATAAGGCCAGCCCAGGTTTTCCTTTGCCAGCTTGATTTCTTCTTCCCCCAGAGGTTCGCCGTGGGCAGATGCTTTGCCCTGTTTGTTGGGTGCGCCGTAGCCGATCTTTGTTTCGATCTTGATGATGGAAGGTTTATCCGCTTTCTTTGCTGCTTCGATGGCTGCTGCGATAGCGTCTACGTCGTTGCCGTCCGCAACTTCCTGGGTATCCCAGCCGTAAGCTTCGAAACGTTTCAGCACATTTTCGGAAAAAGCTGTTGCTGTGTCGCCTTCGATGGTAATGTGATTACTGTCATACAGAACGATGATCTTAGACAGGCCCATTGTACCGGCCAGAGAAGCCGCTTCGGAAGCAACACCTTCCTGCAGGCAGCCATCGCCGCACAGAGCATATGTGTAGTGGTCTACCACCTTAAATTCGGGTGTGTTGAATTTTGCTGCCAGATGGCTTTCTGCCAAAGCCATACCCACGGCATTGGCGATCCCCTGTCCCAGAGGGCCTGTTGTCACTTCAACGCCTTTTGTATGTTTGTATTCGGGGTGACCGGGTGTCAGGGAATTTCTCTGACGGAAGTTCTGCAGGTCTTCAATCGTCAGACCATAGCCGAATACGTGCAGCAGGGAATACAGCAGTGCAGAGCCATGACCTGCGGAGAGGATGAATCTGTCTCTGTCGTCCCAATTAGGATTTGCGGGGTTTGCTTTCATTTCCTTTGCCCACAAGGTATAGGCAGCAGGCGCAGCACCCATAGGCAGACCGGGGTGGCCGCTCTTTGCTTTCTGGATGGCTTCTGCGGAAAGGAAACGGAGTGTATTGATTGTCAGGTTATCAATATTGTTCATTTGGTTTTTCCTCCAAAAGTTCAGTTTTCAAGTCAGCTTATTTTATATTACTTTTTGGGTACGGATTCCCAGTCTTTCAGGAATCTTTCGATACCGATATCTGTCAGAGGGTGTTTTGCCATCTGAATCAGAACATTGTAAGGGATAGTTGCGATATGGCAGCCTGCTCTTGCAGCATCGATCACGTGCAGAGGATTGCGGATAGATGCAGCGATGATTTCTGTTTCAATGCCGTGGATATCGAAAATATCAACGATTTCTTCGATCAGTGTCATACCAACAGAACCGATATCATCTACTCTGCCCAGGAAGGGGCTAACGTATGTAGCACCTGCTCTTGCAGCCATCAGTGCCTGTGTTGCGGAGAAGATCAGTGTTACGTTTGTTTTTACGCCTTCTGCAGCCAGAATCTTAACTGCTTTCAGGCCTTCCAGTGTCATGGGAATCTTGATAACGATATTTTTGTGGATCTTTACCAATTCTCTTGCTTCTTTTACCATGCCTTCATGATCCAGGCTGATGACTTCCGCACTGATGGGGCCATCTACAATTGTTGTGATTTCTTTTACTACTTCCACAAAATCTCTGCCTTCTTTTGCGATCAGGGAAGGATTTGTGGTTACACCGCAGATCACGCCCAGGTCATTTGCTTCTCTGATGTGATCTACATTCGCTGTGTCGATAAACATTTTCATGATACCCTATCTCCTTTTCAAATCTATTCTTATAGTGTCGTTTCCCTTCGGCATCAGCGCCGAATGCACATAATATGCTAATTTTATTTTACGCTATGAAACAGACAAAATCAATATTTTCACGCAAAAAAGGCGGAAACTTTGTCCGCCTTTGTCCGTCTTTTTTCTCATATGTATTCTGTTTTATTCGATGGTCAGGTTCGGATTGCTGCCATAACGGGATTCCGCAGGCTCTTCCGCCACATAGCCATCCTCTCCGTTCCAGAACCCTCTCTCTACCACAAAGCGATAGCGAAGCCCATTCGCATCCTCTGCCCGGAAGATAAATTCGATAGTCTTGCCCCGTTCCAACCGGATTGCATCTGTTTCCCGGAAAGAAGCCACATAGCTGTGGTAAAAAGGATCGGCAATCTCTTCCTTCGCAGGAACAGTCTTACTCTTTTTCCCATCGATATAGACCTCCACCTGTTCCTTTTTCAGATCAAAGGTGCCTTCATTGCCGAGCCAGCTGGGCAATGAAATATCCACGAAAATCTCTCCGTCCAAGGTCATAAAGCTATCATTGGTGTTCCAGCTGCAGCCGCCGCTTCTGTTTCCGGTGAAACTAGGGAGTACCTCTCCTTCTATGCTGACACCGCCCATATCCTCCAGATATTCCGTGTCGCCTTTTTTCACATTGGCGGACACCATGGCTTCACCGCAGAAGGGTACTGTTACCTCTGCCGTAAAGGTTCTGTCCTTGCCTGCCGTTGCAGACACCTCCACTGCTTCTGCCCCATCGCAGGATACAAAGAAGGTAAGCCCCATGCTGTCTTGATATTCCTTGGGCATTGCCGTCAGGCGAAGGGTGGCTGTTTTCCCCTTCATGTCCACATCTACGATTTCCATATTGCTTTTCCGCAGGGGGTTATCCGCCTCTTCTATCTCTGACGAAAAACCATAAATCTGACTGGTGATATCATCCAGCTTTTCACTGGTATTTCTGCTTCCACTTACAATCTGCCGTTCCAGTCTGCTTTCGACCCCATGGCTGCTCCAGAAAATCACCACCAGCAAAATCAAAAAACAAATATAAAACTCTCTGCGCGTCACATAGGTTTTCTCTTTCTGTTCCTCTTGAACTTCTTCTCTTTTCCGGTCTTCCATAAGCAGTTCCCCTTTTTCTTACAAAAGCCAGTTCTTCACAACGTCCTTGATCTCTGTTTTTTCACAAACATTTTTATGCAGGATAGGTCTGTGCTCCAGACCAACGATGGGGGCAGGCACAGCAACACCGCTGACCTTTTCCAAATCCGCCTGCAAAGCGAAAGCGTCGCCATCGGCATATTTTGCATCCAACGCTGTCATAACGTCCTTTGTAAATTTATAAGGGCTGGCAGTGGAAACGATGACCATAGGCTTGTTGTCACCGCTTTCTGCTTTATATTTCTGATATGCTGCGTATGCAACGGCAGTATGGGTATCCATCACATAGCCTGTTTTTTCATAAAATTCCCGTATAGCAGTAAATGTCTCTGCCTCTGTGGCATATTCCCCACTGATCTTTGTTTCCGTAATTTCTGCTGTATAAACACCCTCTTTGCTCAGTTGTTCCATTTCTGCCTTTGTGGCATCCTGTCCGCCCATGTGCGCCAGCAGACGTTCCAGATTGCTGGAAATCAGGATATCCATGGAAGGAGATACGGTCACATGGAAGTCTCTGTTTCTATCGTATTTGCCTGTGCGGAAGAAATCGTACAGGACTTTGTTATCGTTGGAAGCACATACGAAATGACCTACGGGCAGGCCCATCTTCATAGCATACCAGCCCGCCAGAATATCGCCGAAATTGCCTGTGGGTACGGTGAAGTTCAATTCTTCTCCCGCTTTGATCTCGCCCATGCGCACCGCGTTCAGATATGCCCAGAAATAATAAACGATCTGAGGCACCAGTCTGCCGATATTGATGGAGTTTGCAGAGGAGAACTGGAAGCCTTTTTCCTCCAATTCCTTTGCCAGTGCTTTGTCCGTAAAAATGCTCTTGACTGCGGACTGAGCATCGTCAAAGTTGCCTTTGATGCCCACAACACAGGTATTGGCGCCTTCCTGGGTGTTCATCTGCAGTTTCTGCACAGGGCTGACACCATCCTCGGGGAAGAATACCATGATACGAGTCCCCTCTACATTGGCGAAGCCTTCCAATGCCGCCTTGCCTGTATCACCGCTAGTGGCTGTTAAAATCACGATCTCTTTCTCCAAACCATTTTTCTTTGCCGCTGTTTTCATCAGATAGGGCAGGATGGACAGCGCCATATCCTTAAAAGCCAAGGTTCTGCCGTGGAACAGTTCCAAGAAAAGGGCATCACCCTTTTTCACCACAGGAACGATTTCCTTTGTATCGAATTTTTCATCATAAGCCCCATTGATGCAGGCTTTCAGTTCTTCTTCCGTAAAATCCAGAAATTTATTCAAAACTTCATAGGCCAGTTCCTGATAATTCAGCTTTCCCAATTCCTCCAAAGATTTTTCCATTTTGGGAATCTCTTCAGGGATGTACAGACCACCGTCGGGGCAGATCCCCCGCAGAATGGCTTCCGATGCTGTTGCTTTGATGTCTTTCCCTCTTGTACCGATATATGTCAATGCCATTTTCTTCACTCCTTTTCTTCTTGCGGGCGTTGCCCTAAAATTCCTACCAAGGAGATTATCCCCTCGGAATCCAATTTGCAGAAACAATCGTTTCAGCGAAAATAAAATCGTTTTCCTTTCAGACAAATCGTTCACCCTAAATTCATGCGATAGTTCTATTTTACAGATGATTTCAAATTTGTCAACGATAATCGAACAAATGTCTACGCATTAAACACAGTTCATTCCCACTTCCAGCTGACCGCATATTTATTTTTCAGTCTGCCCTTCTGCAGCTTCGCCCAGCCCAAAGGGAATCCATCCACGCACACCAGTGTCCAGCCGTCCTTTCCTTCCCCTTCTACGGTCTCGCCTTTCAGGTAGCGAATGACGCGGTCATCTTCCACTGGAAAGTCCACCACATTTTTCACCTCATCCTTCCGCAGCCCCATGGCAAAGGCCTGAGAAGGTTCGAAGCGGTCTTTTTTTAAGGTACCCAGCATCCAGCCTGTGCGGAGAACACGGAGCTTTTCCAATTTGGGCGTACCCTCGGGAAGGAGATACAATCCATCGCCGTAAAATTTATAGATGCCTTTTGGCAATTCCTTCAAAACATCTTTAGCGAAATTCCCAAATGCGTCCATTTGTTTCGTCCATTTTCCTTCTTCCACAGAAACTGCGTTTGTTTCTCCGCTCTCCCTTTTCTGCAGCAAAGCCAGAAAATGCCCCTCCCCTTTCAGCTTATGGGGATACAAACGGGCGCAGGCTTCATAGGGGGAAATGCCAGCACCGAAACCATTTTTCTTTTCAATGGGAACCAGTTCAAATTCCGGATGATTTTCCAGAAAATCGCCGATACTCTTTTCATTTTCCTCCGGTGAGAAGGTGCAAGTAGAATATAGAAGCATCCCACCCACTTTCAGCATAGGGGCGCAGGCTTCCAAAATCTTTGCCTGCTCTGTACGGCAAAATTCCAGCATATCTGCATCCCATCTTTTTACCATATCCGGCTCCTTGCGGAACATTCCCTCTCCACTGCAGGGGGCATCCACCAATATCTTATCAAAGAAATGCGGCAGTCTCTCCGCCAGATGTTCCGGTGTTTCGCTCATAACGATGGCATTTTTGATGCCTGCCAGTTCCACATTTTTCAGCAGTGTCTTTGCTCTGCCTGCGCTGATGTCATTGGCAACCAGCAATCCTGTCCCCTGCAGCCTTGCACCAAGCTGGGTCGTTTTCCCGCCGGGGGCGGCACAAAGGTCCAGGACAAAATCTCCTTCTTCGATGGGCAGGGTCGCCGCCGGGCTCATGGCACTGGGTTCCTGCAGATAATACAGCCCCGCATGATAATAGGGATGCTTGGCAGGGCGTTCCTCTCCTTCATAATAAAAACCCGTAGGACACCAAGGCACAGGGCTCAAGCGGAAAACGTCTTTTGCCTGCAGCTCCTTGGGGCTGATCTTCAGCGTATTGACCCGCAGACCATAAAATCTGCCATCCTCAAAGGATGCAATATAATCGTTGTAGGCTTCCCCCAGAAGGGCTTTCATTTTTTCCGTATATTCCAAAGGCAGGTTCATAGGCTTCCTCCTGTATTCTGTCAAAATTTGACGTTTTTTGTTTTCATCATACCGAAGCGGAATAAAATTGACAAGCCCCTCCTTTTCCCTGAAAAACAAAAATCCCTTTTCCGCCACTTTTTTATCTTTACAAAGGTCTACAACTCATATAAGATGAATAACAGAAAAATCACCATCCCAGAAAGGAGCAATGTTATGGGAAAAGATATCTGGAAACCGGGAACCGTCATCTACCCCGTGCCCGCCGTTATGGTCTCCTGCGGCACCATGAAGGAAAAAAATATCATCACCGTTGCATGGACAGGAACCGTCAACAGCGACCCTGCCATGACATACGTCTCCATCCGCCCCAGCCGCCATTCTTATCAGATCATCAAGGAAAGGGGCGAATTTGTCATCAATCTGGTGACGGAACAGTTGGCCTATGCCTGCGATGCCTGCGGCGTAAAAAGCGGACGGGACATCGATAAATTTGCGGAAATGAAATTGACCGCCAAAAAGGGGGAAAAGGTAGATGCCCCTATCATCTATGAAAGCCCTGTGAATATCGAATGTAAGGTAAAACAGATCATTCCACTGGGCACCCATGATATGTTTCTGGCAGAAGTGGTCTCTGTCCAGGTCAGCGATGAATACCTGGACGAGACAGGCAAATTCCATTTCGACAAGGCTAAGCCCATTTGCTATTCCCATGGTGCCTATTATGGTCTGGGTAAAAAACTGGGCACCTTCGGCTATTCCGTACGGAAAAAGGAAACCAAAAAAACAGCAAAAAGCAAAAAGAAATCTCCTTCTTCCAAAAGAAAACCCAAAAAATAAAAAGAAATCCATTTGTGGTATCCGCCAAAATACCTCAAATGGATTTTTTTATCTTTTCTTTATATTTCTTCCTCGTTCTGCTTTTTTTCTTCCGCTTCCAAAACCGCCTCGGCAATCTCTGCCACATTACCCTCTGCCAAAGGAGCGTCCATTACAATTTCCTCCGCCTCCTGCATCGGTTCTTCCTCTGCGGCTTCGACATCCTTTCTGTCCTGTTCTTTCTGCAGGATATGTCTGCCTACCATAAACAGCAGCACCGCTACCACCGCCGTAGGGATCACCGTCAGGGTCAGCTGCACCCAATAGAACTGTTCCCCCCAGCGGAAGAAGGGCAGCAGCACACCATAGATCATCGTATACAACGCTGCCAGCAAAATCAGCACGCCGATGAAGGTACGTTTCCCTTCCAGTTTCTTCAGTGGTTCATCCTTGCAGAAAGCAACGACCCGATCAAAGCAATCCTGATCCTCCATAGCTCTCTGTTCCTCCGACAGTCTTGCCGCATGGAAGGTATCGAAAAAGCAATAGCACCAAAGGACAGGCAGCAGGAAGGCAAGAAATTTCCAGCCGACAGTCATGGTCAGCCCTGCCACAGCCGTAAAAAGCGCCATCAGCAAAGCGCCTTTTTTCATCATACCCAAATACATATACCCACCGCCCGGCCAAAGGGCGCACAGGAATGTCAGTATCTTTTTTTCTTCCAATTTCACGTCTTTTCCTCCTTACAAGATGCGCTTGGGGCGAAAATCGATATAATCCGCCGCAACCAGTTCATAGGTAATGCCGTATAGTTCCCCTTCAAAGGCTGTGGCATGGCTGGCTGCGCCATGCAGATGCCCATAAACTACTTTTTCGACGGGGTATTCCTTGAAAAGTTCCGTAAAGGCGGAATCCTCTTTTTTATCATTCATGGGCGGAAAATGCATCATCAAAATGATCTTCTCCGCGCCGCTTCGCATCGCCCCATCCAGGGATAATTTCAACCGCACCTGTTCTCTTTCGTATAGCTTTTTATCCTGTTCCGTAAAGCGAGTATCATTGGGGCAAAGCCAGCCGCGGCTGCCGCAGATCGCCCACTCCCCATACTGATCAAAATCGTTTTTCAAAAACCGCATGCCGGGGTATCGGGCTTCCAGCTTGGAGGAGGATTTCCACCAATAATCGTGATTGCCCCCCAAAAGGATTTTCCTTCCCGGCAGGCTGTAGATCACATCCAAATCCGCCGCCGCCTCATCGATCCGCATGCCCCAGGACAGATCTCCCGGCAAAAGAACAGTATCTTCTTCCGTCACCAGTTCCTTCCAGCCCTCAATGATCTTCGAGCTATGGTTTTTCCAATGCTCTCCAAAGATATCCATAGGCTTATCCACGGAAAAGGCAAAATGCAGGTCTGCAATAGCAAATAAGCCCATGTGCTTCCTCCTTTTCTTATACTCGGTAAACTTCTGCCAACACGTTCAGCTTTTCATTGAATTCCCGCAGCCTGTCGATATCGTTGCTGTCCCAAACATCGGAAAATTCTCTGTTGATGGCATCCATATCCTCCAGCTTTGCTATGAAATGCAGCTTCTGGATATTATCCAGAATATTGGATGTCATATTTCTTCTGATCTCATTCAACCGCTGGGCGTTTGTGATCTCTCCACGGATGGTAGACATTTCCTGATCCAGATTGAAGGCCGCTTCGGCACAGTTGGTCAGTCTGTCCTGCAATGCCTGGGGAATATTGCCGCTGTATTTATAGCGCAGGGAGTGTTCCGCCGTTGCCCAGAAGTTCATAGCGTTTGTACGAATCTGGATTTCCGCAAAAATTTCCTTGGGCCCCAGAGCAGTACTCAGGGGATATTTGATAATGATATGATAGCTGCGATACCCACTGGGTTTCGTTTTCGTTATGTAGTCTCTTTCTTCCACGATGGTCATATCCGTACGAGAGCGCACCATATCTACTACTTTCTGGATATCCTCTACGAACTGGCAGAGAATACGGATACCGGCAATATCTTCGATCTCCTGCTCAATCCGATCGGGGTGGATATGCTTTCTGCCTGCTTTGTCCAAAATGCTGGCAGGCTTTTTCAATCTGCCTGTGACAGCATCGATCGGGGAATAAATGCCCAAATGCCGACATTCTTTATCCAGATTTTTGAACTTCAGCAGCAGTTCCTCCACCGCCTGTTCATAGGGATAAAGCAATTCTTTCCAATTTATGATTTCCAAAAGGGTTCCTCCTTCGGCCAAATTGCCATATTTCTTCATTTTCATTGTACTACATAATCCAATGCAGACGCAATGGAAGAATTTCTTAAATTCCCCCAAATATCAACATCTTTGTGTATTTTCTTCCGAAAAGTTGTTATACTACCTTTATAACGCCAAAAGGAGGCATAAAATGTACCAAAAATTCTATGAATTCGATGCTGTCATCCAAAAGGTTCCCGATATCGACGGAGCCTATGTGGAAATCCCTTTTGATGTAAAAGCGGAATTCGGAAAAGGCCGTGTGAAAGTCCATGCCTTTTTTGACGGCTGCCCTTATGACGGCAGTCTAGTACGCATGAAAACCCCCTGCCATATCCTGGGTATCCGAAAAGATATCCGAGGAAAAATCGGCAAACAACCAGGCGATACCGTCCACGTCCTTTTTTATGAACGAACATGAAAAGCATCATATCCCAAGGGATATGATGCTTTTTCAGCGTTCCAGCAGTTTTTTGACCTCTTTTTCCGTGCCCGCTGCCAATATTCTCTGGGCAAAGCCCTTTGTCTGTTTCTCCGAAAGTCCTCGTACCTGATAGCGCACAGAAGCGATCTCATTGGAGACCATGCTGAATTCATCCAGACCCATGCCCACCAATATGGGCACAGCTCTTTCGTCACCGGCAAATTCGCCGCACATACCAACTTCCTTTCCTTCCCTATGTCCCGCTCCGATGACCTTTGCCACTGCCCGCAGCACTGCAGGGTGAAACGGACTATAGAGCTTCGTCAGCTTTTGGTTTCCCCTGTCCGCCGCAAGGATATATTGGGTCAAGTCATTGGTGCCGATGCTGAAAAAATCCACTTCCTTCGCCAGTTCCTCCGCCATAAATACCGCCGCAGGTGTTTCCACCATGATGCCGGTGCTGATGCTTTCCCGAAAAAGGATATTTCGCTCTCGTAGCTCCTGCTTGCATTCCTCCAGCAATTGATTCGCCTTGCGAAATTCTTCCACAGAAACGATCATCGGATACATGATACGGATATCCCCGAAGGCTGCCGCCCGCAGGATGGCTTTCAGCTGAGTCTTGAATACATCCCGCATATCCAGACAAAAACGGATGGCCCGCCAGCCCAGAAAAGGATTCTCCTCTTTTTCAAACTGGTAATAGGGTAAATTTTTATCTCCGCCGATATCCAAGGTGCGGATGGTGATTGGCTTTTTCAATATCTCTGCCGCTTTTTTATAAATCTCAAACTGTTCCTGTTCTGTAGGGAAACGGCTGCTTTCCATATACAAAAATTCACTGCGGAACAGACCGATCCCTTCCGCTCCATGCTTTTTCGCCGCTTCCACATCCTTCAGACTGCCCACATTGGCATAGAGATGCACCTGCCGTCCATCGGTAGTCACCGCAGGCAGTCGATTCATTTCCTTCAGCTTTTGCTTCAATTCCCGCTCTGCTTCCTGCTTTTGGGTATAGACTTCCTTGGTAGAAGCATCGGGGGACAACAGAAGCACACCCTCATTCCCATCCAGAATGACCTCTTCCCCTGCCTGCACCTGTTCCAAAACGCCTTCCACTCCCAACAAGGCAGGAATCTCCAAGCTTCGCGCCAGAATCGCCACATGACTGGTACTGCCGCCCTTGGCTGTTACCATACCCTTGATATAGCCAAAATCCATCTTTGACGTATCGGAGGGATTCAGTTCTTCCGCAAAAAGAATAACTTTCTCGTTGATATTTCGAAAAGGGTCATCCTCAATGCCCTTCAGAAAAGCCATGATGCGGCGGCAGACATCCCGCACATCCGCCGCCCGTTCCCGCAAATACGCATCCTCCAGGCTCTCCAACAACCCACAGGTCTCCTCCATCTGCTCCTCCAAAGCCCACTGGGCATTTTTCCCTTTCCCGATCTTTTCCTCTACACCTAAAATCAGTGTATCATCCTCCGCCATATCCAGATGGGCAGCAAAAATTGGGTTCGTCCTTGCCAGCGGGCGCAGGGCATCCCTGGTCTGCTCCGTTGCCCGGCGAAAAGCTGCTTTTTCTCGTTCCTGTTCGGTCTCTTCGATTTCCAGATGCTCTGCCGCCAGATCCTGCGGTTGTACCAGAAAGGCCCGCCCCATTGCAACACCCTTGGAGGCCCGCTGCTCCGCTCTGATTTCTTCCATGCTCATCCCTCCAGAATATTCAGAAAGGCTTCCAGCTTTTCTACGGAATGTTTATCCCCTTCCCCATCGGCAGAAAGTATCAATTCACTGCCTTCCTTTGCCCCCAAAGTCAGCAGCTGCAGGATACTGTCTGCCGCCGCCTTTTTTCCGTTATGGGAAATATAGACTTTGCAGGGCAGCTGCTTCGCATAGGCCACCACATCCGATGCCGGGCGGGCATGGAGCCCTGTTTTATTTTTTAAGATCATTTTTCTTTCAATCATCTTCTCGACCTCCCAAAAAATCGTTTCCCTTAGTTTCCCTGATTCCAGAAAAAATATGAATCTGAACTTTCGAGAATCTTTTTCATATAAATTTGCTCGGAATTTCTTGACATCTATTTTTTCGTGTGGTATCTTATATGCATATAGTTAGTTATAACTAACTAAAATCAAAAAAGGAGGTCGTACCATGAGTGTAGTCATCGTAGGAGGCCATGACAGAATGGTTCGTCAATATAGGGATATCTGTAAAAAATTCAACTGCAAAAGCAAGGTTTTTACCCAGCTTCCCGGCAATTTCAAAGGACAGATCGGTCAGGCAGACCTCATCATCCTTTTCACCAGCACCGTTTCCCATATCATGGCAAATGGCGCAGTGCAGGAAGCTGAACGAAACAATATCGCCATCGAACGCAGCCATAGCAGTTCTTCTTCTGCCCTGAAGCGTATCCTTGGGCAGTATTGTACATCTTAATGGCATTAAGTTATTTGCAACTAACCAAAGGAGGTATTTATGTCCGATTTTGAAGAAAAAATGCTTTACTATGCCTCCCCTGCCCTTTTAGGCAGAAAACAGGCAAATCTCTTTTCCTTCCCCATCTGTCGTCTGACAGACTATCGGAAGGAAATCGAAACATACAGAAAAGAACTGTCCCCCCTTGGCGTCTCTGTAGAATATCTTTACAGCCGCCAGCAGCGAGTATACCTGCTCATCTATCGCAAGGATATGCTCCTGCAATATCTGAGACAGCCTGCCGTGAAAGCCTTTCTCATTCAGGAGGGTTATCCCACAGAGGTGGGAGAAGAAGCATCCTTTGACGCTTGTCTCTGCACTCTGCGGCAGCATATCTTGGAAGGGAATGATTTTCCCCACGAGATCGGCTTCTTCTTTGGCTATCCCCCAGAAGACGTTTTCGCTTTTATTCGGGAAAAAGGCTTCGCAGCCTATTAAAATCGATAGAGAGCATCTGAAATCAGGTGTTTTCTAATATAACTCCTCTACAAAACTCTTTACAAATTCAAAATTATCCTCTATTATCTCTCTAAAGAAGAAACCGAGTCTGAAAAAGGCTCGGTTTTTTCGTATGGGTGCGTTTTTAAAAGATATCTCCCCCTTACTTTTCTCCAAAATCTGCGGAGCACAAAAAAGCCGTTCCTATTTCTAAGAACGACTTTCCATGATTACTTTATTCTTTGTCATGACAGCCGCATCCGCCGCCCTGTTTTTTCCCACAACTGCAGGAGGAAGGGCAGCCGATGCAGACCGCACCGTGTTTTTTCTCTTTTCTAATATACAGCACCGCTGCTCCTACCAAAATCAGAACAACTGCTGCAATGATAAAATTTGTCATGCGAAAGACTCCTTATACGCTTTTTGCTGTGCCATGCAAACCATATTCCGCTGCGATGTTTCTGTTCGCTTTTCGAATCAAACCAACAATGACTGCCACGATCCCTGCCACTGCGACCAAGCCGGGAATGAAACCTGTACCCAGTGCACCTTCTGTCAACAGTGTGCCGATCTGGTATACAAAGAATGCTACGGTAAAGCCCGTTGCGAACTGCAAGGCGATGCCGCCTGCCAGCCATTTCTTATCTTTGATCTCTGCATTCATGGCACCCATGGCTGCAAAGCAAGGAGGTGTATACAAATTGAACATCAGATACGCCAGTGCCGCCGCCTTTGTCAGACCCATCACTGCTGCAACTTCTCCGGCACCCCCCATCAGAGCCAGCTCTTCTGTATCAATAAAGTTAGAGATGCCATACACAACCGCCAGTGTGCCAACTACGTTTTCTTTTGCGATAAAACCAGTGATAGATGCTGCTGCCAACTGCCATACACCAAAGCCCAAAGGGATCATCAAGATAGCAAAGGGAGAAGCGATGGTCGCTAAAATGGAGGTGTGCGCCATGCCTTCTTCCACCACCTGCAGCTGCCAGTTGAAAGTCTGCATGATCTGTACGACTGTGTTGCATACCAGAATGATAGTGCCGGCTTTGATGATATAAGCTTTCCCACGGGAGCACATGGACAGGAAGGCTCTCTTCAGGCTAGGCACTTTATATTCGGGCAGTTCCATAATGAAGAAGGATTTTCTTACCTTGTGTCCTGCAATCTTATTTACCAGCAGTGCGCCAAAGAAGATCAGCAGGATACCTACAAAATACATCAGGGTACCTACCCAGGAAGCATCTGCGAAAAATACCCCTGCAAACAAAGCGATGACTGGCAGCTTTGCCCCACAAGGCATAAAGGGTGTCAGCATTGCCGTTACTCTGCGTTCTCTTTCGTTTCGTATGGTTCTGGAAGCCATCACACCGGGGATGGCACAGCCTGTACCGATGACGAAGGGAATCACAGATTTCCCGGACAGACCAACTTTCTTGAAGATAGGGTCCAGAACCACGCCAACGCGTGCCATGTAACCGCAATCCTCCAACAGCGCAATCAGGAAATACATCACCATGACCAAAGGCAGGAACCCAACAACAGCACCTACGCCGCCGATGATACCATCCACCAGCAAAGCCTGCATGAAAGGAGAAGCATTTTCCACCAAGCCTGCCACAAATTCCTGGAAACTTTCAATCCACCCTACCAGGACATCTGCAATCATAGGGCCCAAAGAGGACTGAGAAATATGGAATACCAGAAACATAACGACTGCAAAAATGGGAATACCCAGCCATCTGTTCGTCAGGATGCCGTCCAGCTTATCCTGACTATTCTTTTCCTTTGTCAGCACTTTTCTTGTTTCAACGTCTTTTACAATGCCATTTACAAAGGCAAAACGGCTTCTGTCGGCAGCTTCTACCGCTTCCTTGTTTGTCAGGTCGATATTTCCCTCATCATAAGGTGCTTTCTGTTCTTTTCCTTTCAAAGATGCTGCGGTTTTCACCACCTGAACCAAGCCTTTATCGTTGACGATTGTGGAAACCGTCTGAATGACCGGGCAGCCCAGCTTTGCGGACAGCAGTTCCGTATCGATCTGTGTATCTTTCTTTGCGTTCACATCACTCTTGTTCAGCGCCACTACCACAGGAATACCCAATTCCAAAAGCTGTGTGGTAAAGAACAGAGAACGGCTTAAGTTTGTTGCATCTACGATATTGATGATGACATCAGGATTTTCATTTCTCACATAGCTGCTGGTGATGCTTTCCTCTGATGTAAAAGGAGACATGGAATAGGCACCGGGCAGATCCACTGCAATCAACTCTTCCCCTTCATAAAAATTCTTTTTGATCAGGCTTTCTTTTTTGTCTACTGTAACGCCTGCCCAGTTGCCAACTCGCTCATTTCTGCCTGTCAGCGCGTTGTACATGGTGGTTTTTCCGCTGTTCGGGTTCCCTGTCAAAGCAATTCTCATTTTGAATTCCTCCTAAAAATAATCGTTCTTCGTTTGACTTCGTATGATTTTTGCCAAATATCAGTTAGTTTTAACTAACCGAAGAGCAAAATATATGTGGTGAAATCATTCACCACTTATACAATAATCGCTTCTGCCAAAAGATTGTCGATGGTATATCTGCCATCCTTGATGGAAACGACGCAGCCGCCCTTCAGATGAGAGATCACCGTAATGGGTTCACCACTATAGCAGCCCAGAGAAAAAAGAAACCCATCCATTTCTTCATCATCTGTCACAATTTCCTTGATGATATATTCTTCTCCTTCTTTTGCAGCCATCAGGTTCATAGTATCCTCTCACTTTCTTTCATATAATTAGCTATAGCTAATTTATTTAGAAGTTTATCACGACTAACTTTCTTTGTCAATCCCTTTTTCCAAAATCATTCTTCCTTTTTTTCAAAAAAATAGCTCCGGAAAACTTCCAGAGCCAAATTTTATTCATCTTTTTTTACTGCAGTTACTGCAATCACCGCTGCAGCCACCGCAGCCAGTACCATTCTTTTTTAGAAAGCGAATCGCAAAAATCAACGCCACCAAAATCGCCCCTAAGATGAGATAATCAAAAATACCCATATCCTCACCTCTTTAAAAAATCAGGCTCAATCCCTGATATACAACAAAAGCAACAATCCACGCTACTACGCATTGCAACGCTGCAACGCCCAATCCTAATGCATTGCTGCCCAATTCTCTTTTTACTGCTGCCATTGCCGCCATACAAGGGGTATACAGCAGTGTGAACACCAGAAAGCTGATGGCGGAAATAGGCGTAAACAAACCGCTCAGGGCAGGCCCCAATGTTTCCATGGAAGTACCCGTCAAAACTCCCAGTGTGCTGACAACCGCTTCCTTAGCGGAAAAACCTGTGATCAAAGCCGTGGGGATGCGCCAGTCATCAAAGCCCAGCGGAGCAAAAATAGGTGCCAGCCAATGGCCCAGCATCGCCAGCAGGCTGTCAGCACTATCTGTCACCACATTCAAACGACTGTCGAAGCTCTGCAAGAACCAAATGATGACCGTTGCCACGAAAATAACGGTAAAGGCTCTCTGCAGGAAATCCTTTGCCTTATCCCACATCAGGAGCAACACGCTTTTTGCAGAGGGGAAACGATAGTTGGGCAGTTCCATAACGAAGGGAACAGGTTTCCCACGGAATACTGTTTTCCCGATGAGCAACGCCACAATAATGCCCACGATAATGCCTGCTGCATACAGCCCGATCATCACCAATGCCGCATAATCGGGGAAGAAGGCTGCCGCAAACACCGCATAAATGGGGATTTTGGCAGAACAGCTCATAAAAGGCGTCAGCATGATTGTCATGCGTCTGTCCCTGTCGGAGGACAATGTTCTCGTTGCCATGACCGCAGGAACCGTACAGCCAAAACCCACCAGCAAAGGCACAATACTTCTGCCGGAAAGGCCAATCTTTCGCAGCAGTTTGTCCATAACGAAGGCAATTCTCGCCATATATCCTGTATCCTCCAGAATAGAAAGGAAGAAAAACAGCACCACGATGATGGGCAGGAAGCTCAATACACTGCCCACGCCGGCAAATACACCATCGATCAGCAGACTATGTACCACAGGGTTGATGCCATAAGCAGTCAGGGCTTTATCCGCCACAGCTGTGACTGCGTCGATGCCTGTTGCCAACAAATCGCTCAGATATGCACCAAATACATTAAAGGTCAGATAAAATACCAAAAACATGACCCCGATGAAAATAGGAATCGCCCAAAATCGATTGGTCAGCACATTATCGATCCTTACGCTGCGGATATGTTCCTTGCTTTCCTGGGGCTTGATGACCGTTGTCCTGCAAACCTTTTCGATAAAGTCATACCGCATATCCGCCAAAGCAGCGTTTCTGTCCATGGCATGTTCCTCTTCCATCTGGATGATACTGTGCTCCACCAATTCCAGTTCATTCTGGCTCAAGTCCAGTTTTTCTGCAATGGAAGGGTCGTCCTCAATGAGCTTTGTGGCTGCAAAGCGGGTAGAAATACCTGCCCGTTCCGCATGGTCTTCGATCTGATGACAAACGGAATGGATGCAGCGGTGGACAGGACCGGAAGGGCAGAAATCGTATACCTTAGGGTACTCCTTTTCTTTCGCCACACGAAGGGCTGTCTGCAGCAGTTCATCGATACCTTCATTCTTTACGGCACTGATAGGAACCACAGGGATGCCCAGTTCTTCGCTCATTTTGCTGATATTGATAGTGCCGCCATTGCTGCGCACTTCGTCCATCATATTCAACGCCAGTACCATAGGAATGTGCATTTCGATGAGCTGCAGGGTCAGGTACAGATTTCTTTCAATGTTTGTCGCATCCACGATATTGATGATACCGTCGGGCTTTTCATTCAAAATAAAGTCCCTAGTCACGATCTCCTCGCTGGTATAGGGGCGGATGGAATAAATCCCGGGCAAATCCACCACGGAGCAATCCTTTTCCCCCCGCACTTCCCCCACTTTCTGGTCTACGGTCACGCCTGGGAAATTCCCTACATGCTGATTGGAGCCTGTCAGCTGATTGAAGAGAGTCGTTTTCCCACAGTTCTGATTGCCTGCCAATGCAAAAATCATTCTGCTTCCCCCACTTTCACTTCAATATTTTTTGCGTCATCAATACGGATCGTCAGGGTATATCCTCGCAAACGCAGTTCGATCGGATCGCCCATGGGAGCTACCTTCGTTACCGTCACCTTTGTTTTGGGGATGATGCCCATATCCAGAAGACGGCAGCGCAAAGCCCCTTCGCCGCCAACCTTTGTAATGACTGCTTCTTTCCCGATGGGAAGTTCATTCAATGTCATATTGATCCCTCTATTCTAAGCAAGTTCAGCCAAAGCTGAACTATTTTCTCAACTACAAAATAATACTAGAAATGAGTATATCACGGCTAACTCTTGCCTGTCAACGGAATGAGTTCATTTCAACTAACTTTTATGATTCACTGTAAACAAAGCATTTCTGCCTGTCCCCACTTCTCCTATGTTATGTTTCTCTCCGAAAAAAAGTTCCTGTTTGAAAATAGAAAACGCCTTAAGCCATACCGGCTTAAGGCACAATTTTCTTCATTTTATTCAACCGTTACGGATTTTGCCAGATTTCTGGGTTTATCAACATCGCAGCCTCGTTCCACTGCAATATAGTACGCAAACAGTTGCATGGGCAACACATTATAGGAACTGGTGAACAGGTTATTCACCTTAGGCAAATAGACCACCTCGTCTGCCACATCTTCGATGGCAGTACAGCCTTCTGCCGCAATGGCAAGCACCTTCGCCCCTCGTGCTTTGACTTCCTTCACATTGCTGACTGTTTTTTCCAGCAGACTTTCCTGGGTCGCAATGGCAACGACCAAAGTACCTTCTTCGATCAGGGAAATCGTACCGTGCTTCAGTTCCCCTGCAGCGTAAGCCTCGCTATGGATATAGGAGATTTCCTTCAGCTTCAGGGAAGATTCCATGGCTACTGCATAGTCCAAACCACGGCCGATGATGAACGCATTTTCACACTGGGCATACTGCTTTGCAATTTCTGCCATTTTTGCATCCACCTTCAGCACTTCTGCTGTATGTTCCGGCAAAGCACGCAGTTCTTCCACTGCTGCCTTGTAAGCCTCTTCCGTCATGGTGCCCCGCACCTTTGCGAAATACAGTGCGATCAGATACAGCACAGACATCTGTGTGGTGTAGCCTTTTGTTGTGGCAACGGCAATCTCGGGGCCGGCCCATGTATAGATCACATCGTCACTTTCTCTGGCGATGGAGCTGCCTACCACGTTTACGATAGCCAGAACCTTAACGCCCTGTTTTTTTGCTTCTCTCAGGGCAGCCAGTGTATCAGCAGTTTCACCGCTCTGACTGATAATGATACAAAGATCACCCTTGTTCAGGATGGGGTTTCTATATCTGAATTCGGAAGCGATATCCACCTCAACGGGGATACGGCATGTTTCCTCAATCACATATCTGCCCACAATACCGGCGTGCATAGCACTGCCGCAGGCTACGATATGGATGCGTCCGCAATTTTTGATTTCTTCTTCTGTCAAAGAAATTTCATTCAGCTTGATATCTGTTTCTGTCATACGGGGCTGAATAGTCTTTTTCAGGGCTTCCGGCTGTTCCATGATCTCCTTCATCATGAAGTAGTCATAGCCGCCTTTTTCCGCCGCATCGATATCCCATGTTACATGATAAATCTCTTTTTTGATCTCGCTGCCGTCCATGGTGTACAGCTTTACACTATCATTTTTCAGCACTGCGATCTCATTTTCCTCCAGCAGGTAATAGTCTCTGGTGTATTCCAGCAGAGCAGGGATATCAGAAGCGATATAGTTTTCACCTTTTCCCAGGCCTACCAGCAGAGGGCTGCCCTTCCGCACTGCCACCAGTGTATCGGGGTGGTCGCTGCACATAATCCCCAGAGCATATGCACCACGGATCTTTTCCAGCAGCTTTCTTGTGGTGGAGATCATATCGCCATCATACAGATATTCATACAAATGGGCTACCACTTCTGTATCTGTTTCAGATTTGAAGACATAGCCTTCTTTTTTCAGCATTTCCTTCAATTCCAGATAGTTTTCGATGATACCATTGTGTACCACGGAAATTTTACCATTCTGGCTGTTGTGGGGATGGCTGTTTGTTTCGCTGGGTTCTCCATGGGTCGCCCAACGGGTGTGCCCGATGCCGATGTGAGAAGATTTTTGCTCTTCCTTTTCCAGCTTTTCCGCCAGACCTGCCAGTCTGCCTTTTACCTTGATGGTACGGATACCATCTTCATATACAGAAATACCTGCAGAGTCATATCCACGGTATTCCAGTTTGGACAGGCCGTTCAGCAATACGGGAATGGCCTGATCGTTACCAATATATCCTACGATTCCGCACATAATTTTCTACCTCCAAAAATTTATTCGTCCGTTGCCTTTCTTTTGTCGGGAGCGTTGACCGCTCCGTTTTGTAAAAAGGCCTGCGTCCCTGAACGAAAGGGCGAGGAGCATCCGCCGAATTTTCGATAAACTCCTGCCTCGTCAACCGCCCGATCTGCGGCTCTGGCGCTTATATTTCCATTTTGTCCTCCTTTTTCTTGAAATGACCGATCGGAAGCCGCCTTTCTTTTTTTATATATAAAAAGGCATTATCGACTGATTATAGCATTTTTTTCACCTGTGGTAAAGCCTTTTTCCCATATTATGCGGTCCGCCATTGTCTTTGTGCGCGAAAAAATACCCAATCTTTATAATTTTGAAAGATTTTTGTTATGGATTATTCAAAAAGATAAGTTATACTGTTAGAAAGAAGAAATCCATCTAAAAAAGGATTCAACCGAAAAGGAGGAATATAAAATGAAAAAATTACTTGCACTTTTCCTTGCCTGCACCATGGCACTGGGTTTGGTGGCCTGCAACGGCAAAGAGGAAGAAACACCCACCCCTTCTGCTGAAGAAGCAGTGGCTTCCATGGAAGCCCCCATCGACGCTCTGGCAAGGTGTATGCTGGAAAATAATATGGAATATGATCCCGAAGACCCCGATTTCTTCTGGACTGCCCTTTACTACTTCGCCGGGGCCTATGGTCTGGAGCATGAACAGGTGGAAGAAGTTCCCGATACCTATCAGCTGAAGGTTCCCAAGGCAGTCATGGAAGAACATGCTATTGCATTGTTCAGCGCATACGATGATCTGATGGAGCTGCCCCCTATCATGAAAGGCAATGTTTCCTATGATCCCGATGAAGATGCCTATTTCCTTTCCCGCGGGGATATCGGCTTGTCTGAAACAAGACTGACCAATGTGAAGGAAACAGACGACGGCTATACACTGGTGGCAGAGCTTTGGTCCACCGGACCCGAAGAAGAGTTGATCGCCGCATGGGATGTGACGTTGATCCGAAACACATTCTCTGAGGAAATCGAAAATCCCCTGTACCTTTGCAGTGTTTCTGCCATGAAGCAGATCAAAGAAGATACCCCTGACGAAAACGGAGACAACAGCAGCACAATCACGCCCGATGAAACCATCACGGCTGTATTCAATGGTCTGTCTGATTCCCATACGGCAGAAGTAACGCTCCCCGATGGCAGCATCAGTGCATTCCAGTTTGATCCCGAATCTGCCGCAGGCAAGATCATCAACAGCCTCAGCGAAGGCGACGGCTTCACCTTTGGATATACCACCGATAAACAGACCGGTGCCTCTGTCATCCTAACCGCAGAATAAACAACAAAGCCCTTGGGTATAAACCCAAGGGCTTTGTTTCTGCTCTTTTATTTCTTCCAGCCATACCGTTCTGCGATCTTCTCCGCCACATAAATGCCATCCACCGCCGCCGAAACAATGCCGCCGGCATATCCGGCGCCTTCCCCTGCAGGGTAAATGCCTCGATAGTTTAGGCTCATGGCTGCTTCATCCCGCAGGATGCGAATAGGAGAAGAACTGCGGCTTTCCACTGCCGTCAACAGGGCGTCCTCCCTATCGAAGCCCTTCAATTTCCTGCCCATGGCAGGCAGGGCTTCTCGCAATGCTTCTGTCATGAACACAGGGAAAATCTCATCCATATTGCTTTCTGCGACGGCAGGACGATAGGTAGCTTCCACTTCCGACGCAGATGCAGTTCCCGTTTTCAGGAAACTGCCCACCCGCTGCACCGGGGCAGTGTAATCGCTGCCACCAGCCTGAAAGGCCTTTTCCTCCAATTTTCTTTGGAAATACATTCCCGCCAAAGGATGATTGCTGCCGAAATCCTCAGGAAATACCTGCACCAGCAGTGCAGAATTGGCATTCTTGCCGTCACGGGCATGCTCGCTCATGCCATTGACCGCCAGCCGTCCTTCTTCGGAGGCCGCCGCCACCACATAGCCACCGGGACACATACAGAAGGTATAGACCCCTCTGCCCTTGGAAGTCGTGTAAGTCAGACGATAATCCGCCGCAGGCAGCTTATGGGCCGCTTTCCCATACTGGACTTCGTCCACCATTTTCTGGGGATGTTCGATGCGCACCCCCATGGCAAAGGGCTTCTGTTCCAGGGCAAATTCCTCTGCATGCAGCAGTTCAAAGGTATCTCTCGCGCTATGCCCCAAGGCCAGCACCACATCATTTGTTTCGATTTTCTCGCCATTCTGTAAAAGAACAGTCTGAACCGTATGATTCTTCCATTGAAAACCTGTTACCTTGGCAAAAAAACGCACTTCTCCGCCCAGAGAAATGATCTTTTCCCGAATCTGCTTTACCACACCCCGGAGCAAATCCGTACCGATATGTGGTTTTGCATCATACAGAATTTCTTCCGGCGCACCGGCATCCACCATTTCCTCCAACACCTTGCGGCAGCGAGGGTCTTTGATACGGGTAGTCAGCTTCCCATCGGAAAAGGTGCCTGCACCGCCTTCCCCAAACTGCACATTGTTTTCCGTGTCCAGCTTGCCTGTGTTCCAAAAACAGTTCACGGCCTCCCTGCGGCTATCCACATCGCCGCCCCGTTCCAGCACGATGGGGCGCAGTCCCATTTCCGCCAGCAACAGCCCTGCAAACATCCCCGCAGGGCCAAAGCCAACCACAACGGGACGCTTTTCGGGCATGGTCTGCCCCTGCATCCTGCGATAAGCCAGGTCAGGGGTCTTGGAAATGTTTTTATCTCTATTTTTCTCTAAAATCTTCTTTTCATTTTTCACTTCCACATCCACCACATAGGCATAATGGATGTTGTCTTTTTTTCTGGCATCCAAAGAACGTTTGAAAATGCGATAGCCTTTGATCTCCTCCACGGGAACCCGCAAAGCCTTCGCCAGCTTCTTTTCCAACGCCTTTTGGTTGCCTTCGATCGGCAGCTTCAGTTCGGAAACTCGAATCATTTTTCTTCCCTGCCTTCCCATTCTTCATAAAACACTTCTCGCAGAAACAGACCACGGCTGGGTGCTGTAAAGCCTGCCGCTTCTCTGCTTTCTGCCTGCAGGATGGCTGCCATATCGGCTGCGTTCCGTTTCCCTTCGCCAACCTCTATCAGCGTCCCCATCAGGATACGCACCATCTGGTAAAGGAAGCCGTTTCCGTAAAAATGCAGTGTCAGTTTTTCTTCCGTTTCTTCGAAGCAAATATCGTAGATGGTTCGCACAGTGGATTTTTTCATCCGCTTATTGGCGCAAAAGCTTTTGAAATCATGGGTGCCGATAAACGTCGCTGCCGCCTGTTTCATGGCTGCCACATCCAAATCTGCTTCGCAGCGAAACACATATTTCCGCTCAAATACAGGAGAGTGCTTGCTTTTCCAGATGGTATAGGAATAGTGCTTTGCCTTGGCACTGAGCCTGCTGTGAAAACGGGGCTGCATTTCCTCGATAGAAAGGCCTGCCATATCCTCAGGCAATTTCTCATTGAACGCATTCAGCAGTTCTTCCGCAGTTCCCTTCCAGTCCATCCGAAAATTCATGACCTGCCCCGTGGCATGGGTGCCCGCATCCGTTCTACCGGAGCCGAAAACCTCTGTTTCCTGTCCAGAGATTTCTTTCAGGATGCGCTCCAGTTTTTCCTGTATGGTATTATCTGTATTGCCCTGCTTCTGCCAGCCGTTGTAGCGTGTGCCGTCATAAGCCAGTATGATCTTATAATTTTTCATGGAACTTCCTCGATATTACTGCTGCAGCGCATGCAGTATGCTGGGTACGAACTGTTTCTTTCTGGAAACCATACCGGGCACAGATACCCAATTTTCTTTCGCCGGGCCAAAGGCAATCTCTACCAGATCCTTAGCACCTTCGCCAACAAATACCAGATCGGAGGATTCTGTCAGGATATTTGTCAGCAGGAAGAACAGCATTTCTCCTTCCTTGACAGCCCCTTCCATATATGCTGCGATTTTGGGACGCAGCTGTTCCAGCTCTGTTTTATCCATAGAAGAGATCTGTCCTGCGCCAAAGTTTTTGCCATGACCGCTGAATTTTTTGAAATCCTGATAGAAAATTTCTTCCGGCGTTTTATCTGCCAGGCTGCTGCCTGCACGGAACATTTTTTCCGCATGATCCTGAATTTCAATGCCTGCGATGGCTGCCAGCTCTTCCGCTGCTTTTTTATCCTTCGCTGTGCAAGTGGGAGAACGGAACATCAGGGTATCGGACAGGATAGCAGAACAAAGCAGTCCTGCGATCTTGGGTTCTACTTCCACCTTGTTTTCCTGATACAGGTCGTACACAATGGTAGCGGTACAGCCTACAGGCTGGTTGCGGAAATATACGGGCATAGTGGTTTCCAGGCTGCCCAATCTATGGTGGTCGATGATCTCTATGATCTCAGCTTCCTCAATCCCGTCTACCGCCTGAGATTTTTCATTATGATCTACCATAATGATGTTTTTATTATCCATACTCAGCAGGGAACGTCTGGAAAGCATGCCGCAATAGTTGCTCTCTCTGTCCAGAACAGGGAAATCTCTGTGACGGATCTTTGCCAGTGTTTCTCTGATATCTGTGATGAAATCTTCGCTGCTGAATGTGATCAGATTATCTTTTTTCATAAAATAACGCACAGGCGCACTCTGAGAAATCAGTCTGGCTACCATGTAAGTGTCGTGGGGTGTGCTGATGACGTTGCAGTTGTTTTCCTTCGCCAGCTTCTGGATGGTCTTGGAAATGGGCGCACCGGTACAAACGATGATGCAGCCTGCATTCATTTCGATCCCGCAAAGCTGATTTTCGAAGCGGTTCCCTGTCAGCAGCATATCCCCATCTTCCACGTAGTTTTCCAGCAGATCAGGGTTTGCTGCACCAATCAGGATCTTGCCCTTTGTGATCTCCTCGTTAGGGTCACCTACGATCATAGTACCGTCGATGGCATCCAGTACATTTGTATATTTTGTATGGGACATAGCAAGGATACGTGTTTCATAGATATCCATATTTGCTGTCGCAATGTCCTTGACAGAAATAATGCCTTCCAATCTGCCCTCATCCACCACAGGCATGGTAGATTCCTGCAGGTCTCTCATGGTATTCCATGCATTCTTGATAGAAATATCCCCTGTCAGCACGGGCGTAGGCTTGATGGTAACATCCTTTACCTGTGTCCCTACATGGGCAATAAATTCAGGTGTTTCCACGCCGAAAAAATCCAGTACATATTTTGTTTCATTATTCACTTCACCGGCTCTTTTTGCCACGAAAGTGCCTTCCGCTGTCTTATTTTTCAGTGCTGCATAGGCAATGGCGGAACAGATGGAGTCCGTATCGGGGTTTTTATGACCAATGACGAAAGTCTTGTTTTCCTTCAGCATATCTTTTCTCCTTTCCAAATTTTCCTTTAAAAAAAAGCAACGTTGGCAGCCCAAGGATACCGACGTCTTTACAAAAATAGTATACCGTCCGTTCCTTGTTCCGTCAACGTTTTTACGCTTTATTCTCCGTCTTTTCTCAGCTCCTGCTGATACCAGATATAGGACATCACTGTCGGCACGATGCAGATGATTGCCACCACGCCAAAAGTGATCGTCATCAGGACTTTTTCCGATGCCCCAAGGGCTGCGATCAGCATCAGGATACCGCCAAAAAAGAAGGCTTTGCCGCCCAGTCTTTGGGTCTTATTCCAAACTACTTCATTGCTCAATGCCCATGGTGTTTTTACTCCGGTAAAATAATTCTGTTTCACCTTGGGCATTTTATTGCCGATAAAAATGAACAGCAATGCCACCATGCAGCAAACTGCCTTGGGAATATTCATCGTATGAGGATAAAGACTCTCCAACAGCGTCAGTCCGATCAGCACTGTCATAAAGCCCAACAGCCACAAAATAAACCAATCGTAGGTTTCCTGAAATTTTTCGTAATTTCTCCGCTTGGGGTCTATCTTCGCAAAAGCAGGCATCAGAACCGCAAACAGAAGATTCATGCCTGCCAATGGGAATAGTTGCCATTTCTCTCCATATCGGCTGATTCCCTCCATCCCCCATTGCAGCGGCACCTGTTCTGGCAATCTGCTGTAGACCGCTAGCACCATCAAAATCGGCAGTATGCTGAGGATGGCGATTGCCACTCTTTTTCCTGTTTTTTTCATGTTTCCTTCCCTCCTGTAAAGCCTGTGATCCAGTTCAAAATTTCCTCGAACACAGACATATTCAATTCATAATAAATATATTTCCCCTTCTTCTCATCAGAGATCAGCCCCGCCTGCTTCAAAATGGATAGATGATGGGAAATGGTGGCTCCCGTAGCATTAAAATGGGTGCCGATCTCCCCTGCAGTTTTCTGTCCATTCTTTAGGATGTTTAAAATCTCTCTGCGGCTAGGGTCGCTGATAGCCTTCAGCGTTTCCTGTAGCCCCATATTCTTCTCCCCCCTATCATTTAGATATCTGTCTAAATGATAGCATCTATCCATTTCCCTGTCAATAACATTTCGATACTTATCTAAATATTTCCAGAACAGCCCCAAACTTTTTTTGAAACAAAAAAAGAACGCCGGAAAGCGTTCTCAAAAAAAGGTGCCACCCGGATTTGAACCGGGGATAGAGGTGTTGCAGACCTTTGCCTTACCACTTGGCTATGGCACCATATTCTGTTGTTATCTGTAAGTATACTCTCGTTTCCTGGTTTCGTCAATCCTTTTTCCCGTTCTTTTTCCGACACAAAACAACGCAAAACCATAGGCAGTCCCACTACCATTTATTCTTACCCGTTCCTCCTTTGGAAAAAGCAGTACAGAAAACAAAAAAGCCCCAATCTTGCTATTGCAAAATCAGGACTCTTTCAAGAGGCGCCACCCGGATTTGAACCGGGGATAGAGGTGTTGCAGACCTTTGCCTTACCACTTGGCTATGGCGCCATATGATCCGTGCGGGATTCGAACCCGCGTTACCGCCGTGAAAGGGCGGTGTCTTAACCCCTTGACCAACGGACCATATATGGAGTTTGTTTACAAACTCCAAAGCATTCTGCTTTTGAAACTCCCCGAGCGGGACTCGAACCTGCAACCCTCCGGTTAACAGCCGGATGCTCTGCCATTGAGCTATCGAGGATCATTTATTGCCTGCACCTTCAAAACTGAATACATGTGAAA
>JAETUG010000019.1 GCA_021768705.1 Bacillota bacterium | reverse complement strand
GTAGTAATGGAACAGAGATACGGCAAGGTTCAGAACGTAGGTCTGGAACTTGTTGGTGAAGCTACAAGACTGAAAGAAGATCTGAAAGATGACGTAGTAGCAGTGCTGCTGGGTCACAACATCGAAGGCGAAGTTGCAAAAATCTTCCACTATGGCGCTGACAAAGTTATCCTGGTTGACGATCCCGTACTGGAAAACTATGTAACAGAACCCTACACAAAAGCTGTAGCAGAAGTAATCAAAGCATTTGATCCCGAAATCATGCTGTTCGGTGCTTCTTCTATCGGCCGTGACGTTGCTCCTCGTGTAGCTAGCCGTGTAAAAACTGGTCTGGTTGCCGATACAACAGGTCTGAGAATGGCTAAAACAGAAGCTGAACTGGCGAAAGAAGCTGAAATGGGTAACGCAACACCCGAAAGAGCTCTGCTGATGACACGTCCCGCATTCGGCGGTAACATCATGGCTACTCTGATGTGCCCCAGAACAAAACCTCAGATGGCAACAGTACGTCCCGGCGTTATGAAAATGATCGACAAGGACGAAACAAGAACAGGCGAACTGGTTAAATTCGACGTTAACTTCACAGCAGAAGACATGAACGTTGAAATCCTGGAAGCTGTTAAATCCGATAAGAAATCCGTTGACCTGACAGAAGCAAAACTGATCGTTTCCGGTGGTCGTGGTGTTGGTGGTCCCGAAGGTTTCGAAATCATCAGAGACATGGCTGACGCACTGGGCGCAGAAGTTGGTTCTTCCAGAGCATGTGTAGACGCTGGCTGGATCGAAAAAGACAGACAGGTTGGTCAGACAGGTAAAACAGTAATCCGCTCCTATTTTCGAAGTAGCTGACCTGGGTATCGTTGGCGATCTGAAACAGATCCTGCCTAAACTGGCTGAAGCTGTAAGAAAATACAAAGAAGCGAAAGCAAACAGCTAATTTTAGCGAATATAATTGAAAGGACTCCCTTTTGGGAGTCCTTTTTTATGTTGGAACATGAGAGTGCTTCCGGAAGGAAAAGCTTTGCAAATAAAAAAGACCTCCGAAGAGATCTTTGAAAAAGGAATCAATTTTTTGTAGGGACAACAAGCAATTCACAGGTGCAATCCGGAATTTGTTGAGAAACGGCAAGGTTCACTTCCTCTGTCGCACTTTTCAATACCTGCAAGGGAAGGCTGTCCCCATCGATGGAAAAAGAAATTTCTACCCAGGTATGTCGTCCTGTTTTCACAATATCAAAAAAGAGGGGATAAAATTGATGTTTTTCCAAAATATCACCGCAGATATCTTTAATCTGATGTAGGATTTCTCCATCCGGTGCAAAGAGGAACAATTCCTTGATGGTGTGCCAAAGCATTCGGATGACCTCCGGCAGCATAAAGAGCATTACCAAAATAGCAACGATCTGGTCGAAATAGGGAGCCAGAAAGGCGAGGGGGGTTCTTTCCAAAAAAAGAGAGGCGAAGAAAGCAAAGGACAAGCCGAAGCTATAGGCAATATCCAACCGCCATCCCAAAATTTCTGCATCGACAGTGGGGGAAGAGAGGGAATGATTGAGTTTTTTCATTATCAGAAAGACCACTAGGCTCATCAACCCAAGAAGGAGTTGGAAGAGAGAAACCTCTCTGCCGTTTACCATATTTCCGCCGGCAAGAAGGGATTCGATGACTTGAGCGGAAATGCCAAAGGAAACGGAAAGCATCATCGCATTTTTAATGAGTAAGAAAATGGTTTCCACCTGATAAAATCCATAGGGATATTTTTCTGAAATCGGTTTATGGAACAAGGGGGTAAGAAAGAGGATCAAGGCGATGAAAACCAATTCGGAAGCATCATAGACTGCATCGGTGAGGGCAGACTTGGAGTGGCTATAGATGGCAAAGCAAAATTCGAGGATGGCAAAGAGGAGTCCCGCACCGAAGGAAATCCATAAAATGCATAGTTCTCTTTTTTCTTTTAACATAATTTCAACCTGACTTTCTTTTTTGTTTGAATATGGAACTATTATAGCATATAGGAGAGGGGGGAGTATAGTCTTTTTGCCGGAACCGGCAGGGGAATGAGTGAGGAGGAGGAAAAACAGGCAGAAAGAGTGTGTCTTTGTAGAGAAAACAAATGAGCGAAAGAGAACGTATTTGTTTTTGGTTAGCCTGAAAAACGATTCAAAAGAGTACTGTATACAAGGCGTGTTGTGCATAGTGCATAAGAATCCTCGAGTTTGTCTCCTCATTTTTTATCGAAAATCAAAGAATTTCTGCAAAAAAATTGAAAAAAACACTTGCAATCTCTTTGTTTTTCCTTTATAATACTAACTGTTGTGACATAGAGTGTTGATACGGAAGGTTGCCGAAGCCGATGAATCAAGGGCTTACGGGTTTTTCCGAGGAGCGATGTCCAGTTCAAAGAAACCGGGCGACAAGGTCACTGTACTGAATATTTTGGGTTTAACTTACCAACAGGGTAGGTTTGCGTATCTGACGTTGCTGGATACACCCGGATGAGTGTGCAGTCACCACTTGTCGTGCTGAAGTCAAATAGTACGAAAAGGAGGGGACTTTTTTTATGGCTAATCCCAAAATCAGAATCAGTCTCAAAGCTTACGATCACAAATTGATCGACCAGTCTGCAGCGCAGATCATTGAAACAGCAAAGAAAACAGGTGCACAGATCAGTGGCCCTATCCCTCTTCCCACAAAGAAGGAAGTTGTAACAATCATCAGAGCGGTGCATAAATACAAAGACTCTCGTGAACAGTTCGAAATGAGAACACACAAGAGACTGATTGATATTCTGAGCCCTACACCCAAGACAGCAGACGCACTGAGCCGTCTGGATCTGCCCGCAGGCGTAGACATTACACTGAAAGTGATGAAATAATCAACGGTAACCCACTCAGCAACGAGCCGAAAGATTATTTTTAAACTTTAATAAAAACAAAAACATCCAAAAAGCTGGTTTATATAAGATAAAGAAGTAACAGAGAAAGTTACAACTCTTATATGACTAGAATGATTTCCTTGATATCCGAAAGGATGAGAGGCAATCCGCTGTAGAAAATTTAGGAGGTGCAACGAAATGAAAAAGGCGATCATCGCTAAGAAAATTGGTATGACACAGGTTTTCACAGAAAACGGTGCGTTGGTACCAGTTACAGTTCTTGAAGCAGGCCCCTGCGTTGTTATCCAGAAAAAAACAATGGAAAACGACGGCTACGAAGCAATCCAGGTTGGTTTTGCCGAAGCAAAAGAAAGAAAAGTAAACAAACCCATGAAGGGTCATTTCACAAAAGCAGGCGTAGCTGCTAAGAAATATGTAAAAGAATTCAGACTGGAAGATGCAGCTAACTACGAAGTTGGCGCTGAAATCAAAGCTGATGTATTCGCAGCAGGCGACAAAGTAGACGCAAGCGGCGTTTCCAAAGGTAAAGGTTTCCAGAGTACAATCAAGAGATACAACGCACAGAGAGGTCCCATGGGTCATGGTTCCAAATCTCACAGAGTTGTAGGTTCCATGGGTTCTTCCGCTACACCCAGCCGTGTTAAAAAAGGCAAAAAGATGCCTGGTCATATGGGCGCAGCGAACGTAACAATCCAGAATCTTGAAATCGTACGTGCAGATGCAGAAAAGAACCTGCTGCTGATCAAGGGCGCAGTTCCCGGCCCTAAAGGTTCCATTCTGGTAATCAAAGACAGCGTAAAGGCTTGATAAACTTTACGAAAGGAGGAAACTAACATGGCAAATGTTGCAGTATTAAATATGGCAGGCGCTCAGGTAGGCACAATCGAGCTGAATGACGCTATTTTCGGTATTGAAGCAAATGAACATGTGATGCACCTGGCTGTAGTACAGTATCTGGCAAACCAGAGACAGGGCACACAGAGCACAAAAACACGCGCTGAAGTTCGTGGCGGTGGTAGAAAACCTTACAGACAGAAAGGTACAGGCAGAGCAAGACAGGGCTCCATCCGTTCTCCTCAGTGGGTCGGCGGTGGCGTAGTATTCGCTCCCAAGCCCAGAGACTACTCCTTCAAACTGAACAAGAAAGTAAAAAGACTGGCACTGCAGTCCGCACTTTCCACAAAGGTTGCTGAAGGCAAAATCATCGTTCTGGATGAACTGACACTGTCTGAAGTTAAGACAAAAGAAATGGCAAAAGTTCTGGAAAACATCAAATGCGGCAACGCACTGATCGTTATGGACGGCGCAAACACAAACGTAATGCTGTCCGCCAGAAATATTCCCGAAGTTAAGACAGCTTCCGTAAGCACAATCAATGTTTACGATCTGCTGAAATACAACACACTGGTTGTAACAAAAGAAGCAGTAGAAAAAATCCAGGAGGTGTACGCATAATGGCTGATCTGAAATTTTACGATGTAATCGAAAGACCCGTAATCACAGAAAACAGTATGTCTGTACTGGATGAAAAGAAATATACTTTCATCGTACACCCTGAAGCAACAAAAGCTCAGATCAAAGATGCTGTTGAAAAAATGTTCGAAGGCGCTAAAGTAGCTTCCGTAAACACAATGAACTACGATGGCAAGCCTAAGAGAAGAGGTATGTACTTTGGTAAAACAAAGAAATACAAAAAAGCAGTTGTGAAACTGACAGCTGACAGCAAAGACATCGAAATCTTCATGGGTATGTAATTACTCAGGAAGAAAATTCAGAAACTTGCAAAACACACGGAAACGTGTAGACGATATAAATCCGAAAGGAGTGGAAAAAAGAGATGGCAATTAAGAGATACAAACCCTATACACCATCCAGAAGACACATGACAGTGTCCGCATTCGATGAAATTACAAAATCCACGCCCGAAAAATCTCTGGTAGTACACCTGAGAAAAACTTCCGGCAGAAATAACCAGGGCAAACTGACAGTACGTCACCACGGCGGCGGCGCAAAGATCAAATACAGACTGGTTGACTTCAAACGTAACAAAGATGGTATTCCTGCAACAGTAAAAGCAATCGAATACGATCCCAACAGAACAGCAAACATCGCTCTGATCGTATATGCAGACGGTACAAAATCCTATATCCTGGCACCCGCAGGCCTGCAGGTTGGCGATCAGCTGATGAATGGTCCCGAAGCCGAAGTAAAACTGGGCAACACACTGCCTATGAGCAAAATTCCCGTTGGTGCTTCCATCCACAACATCGAAATGAAACCCGGCAAAGGCGGCCAGCTGGTTCGTTCCGCTGGTAACGTAGGTCAGCTGATGGCAAAAGAAGGCAAATATGCTACAGTAAAACTGCCTTCCGGTGAAATGAGACTGCTGCCCATCGAATGCAGAGCTACAATCGGTCAGATCGGTAACACAGACCACGAACTGGTTCACATCGGTAAAGCCGGTAGAAAACGTCACATGGGCGTAAGACCTACAGTAAGAGGTTCCGTAATGAACCCTAACGATCACCCTCACGGTGGTGGTGAAGGTAGAGCACCCATCGGTCGTCCAGCACCTATGACACCTTGGGGCAAACCTGCAATGGGCTACAAGACAAGAAACAAACACAAAGCTTCCAACAAATATATCGTTCGCCGCAGAAACGGCTAATAGATTCGAATGTGCCTAAGGCGGCTTAGGCACAGATAGAAAAAATAAGGAGGATTAAATCAATGAGCAGATCTTTGAAAAAAGGACCTTTCGCTGACGATCATCTGCTGAAGAAGATCGATGCTATGAACGCAGCAGGCGAAAAGAACGTAATCAAAACATGGTCTCGTCGTTCTACAATCTACCCCGATATGATCGGTCACACAATCGCAGTTTATGACGGCAGAAAACACGTGCCTGTATATATCACAGAAGACATGGTAGGCCACAAACTGGGCGAATTTGCACTGACAAGAACTTACAGAGGTCACGGCAAAGACGCAGAAAAGAAATCTAAAGTTCGCTAATTTATCCGATAACGAAAGGAGGTTTCGTTCATGGCAAAAGGTCATAGAAGCCAAATCAAAAAAGAAAGAAACATTGCAACACAGGAAAAAAGACCTCATGCTACTGCTAAATATGTAGGCATCCCCGCTCCCAAGGCGAAAATCGTCCTGGATCAGATCAAAGGCAAGGATGTTGCTACAGCAGCAGCAATGTTGAACTATAGCCCCAGACTGGCAGCAGAAATCATCGGTAAAGTACTGAAATCCGCTGTAGCTAACGCAGAAAACAACCTGGGTATGGACGTAAGCAAACTGTATGTGGAAGAAGTAAGTGCAGATCAGGGCCCTACAATGAAGAGAATTCGCCCCAGAGCACAGGGCAGAGCATATCGCATTCTGAAGAGATCTTGCCATATTTCCATCATTCTCAATGAGAGATAAGGAGGTACGAAATGGGACAGAAAGTTAACCCTCATGGTTTAAGAGTAGGTATCATCAAAGATTGGGATGCAAAATGGTATGCAGATAAAGACTTTGCTGATAACCTGGTAGAAGACGTTAAAATCAGAAAATTCATCAAAAAGAGACTGTACGATGCAGGCGTTTCCAAGATCACGATCGAAAGAACAGCAGGCAGAGTAAAAATCAGTGTTCATACAGCAAAACCCGGTATCGTTATCGGTAAAAACGGTGCATCTATCGAAGCACTGAAAGCTGAACTGCAGAAAATGACAGCACAGAAAGTAGCTGTTAACATCGAAGAAATCAAAAGACCTGAACTGGATGCTCAGCTGGTTGCTGAAAACATCGCTCTGCAGCTGGAAAACCGTGTGACATTCCGTCGTGCGATGAAACAGGCTATGGGCAGAACAATGAAGTTCGGTGCAAAAGGTATCAAAACAATGGTAAGTGGTCGTCTGGGCGGCGCTGATATCGCTCGTGGTGAATCCTATCACGAAGGTACAATCCCCCTTCAGACACTGCGTGCAGACATCGACTATGGCTTTGCTGAAGCAGATACAACATACGGCAAACTGGGCGTAAAGGTTTGGATCTACAAAGGCGAAGTACTTCCTGTAAAGAATAACAAAAAGTAAGGAGGCGCTGAAGAATCATGTTAATGCCTAAAAGAGTAAAACATCGTAAACAGCAGAGAGGCAAAATGAGAGGCCGTGCATATAGAGGCAACAAAGTAACATACGGCGATTTCGGTATCATGGCGATGGAACCCACATGGATCACATCCAACCAGATCGAAGCAGCTCGTGTTGCTATGACAAGACATATCAAACGTGGCGGTGACGTTTGGATCAAAGTATTCCCCGATAAACCCGTATCCGCAAAACCTATCGGTACTCGTATGGGTTCCGGTAAAGGCGCTCCTGAATATTGGGTAGCGGTAGTAAAACCCGGCAGAGTAATGTTCGAAATCGGTGGCGTAGAAGAAGAAAAAGCAAGAGAAGCACTGAGACTGGCAATCCACAAACTGCCTATCAAGTGTAAAATCGTATCCAAAGCAGAAGCAGAAGAAATGGCAGGTGAACATCAGTGAAAACAAAAGGTTATGTAAATGAATTGATGGGCAAAACTGCAGATGAATTACAGAAGGACCTTGTTTCCGCTAAGAAAGAGCTGTTCAACCTGAGATTCCAGAACGCTACAAACCAGCTGGACAACACAGCTAGAATCAAGGAAGTTCGTAAGAACATCGCAAGAATCCAGACAATCATCACAAAGAAAGCAAGAGAAGCAAAATAATAGATATTCCGTTCGTTGAAAGGAGGAAATCATCGTGGAAAGAAATCTTCGTAAAACTAGAATCGGTAGAGTAGTTAGCGACAAGATGGACAAAACAATCGTTGTTGCTGTTGAAGATAAAGTAAAACACCCTCTGTATGGCAAAATCGTTAACAGAACATACAAACTGAAAGCTCATGACGAAAACAACGAATGCGGTATCGGCGATCGTGTTAAAGTTATGGAAACAAGACCTCTGTCCAAGGACAAAAGATGGAGACTTGTAAGCATCATCGAAAAAGCAAAATAATCCTTTTTGGAGAGGAGGACAATATATGGTTCAGCAGGAAACCAGATTAAAAGTAGCAGACAACTCCGGGGCGAAAGAACTTCTGTGCATCAGAGTACTGGGCGGCTCCACAAGAAGATATGCAGGCGTAGGCGACATCATCGTTGCTACAGTTAAAGACGCAACACCCGGCGGCGTTGTAAAAAAAGGCGACGTTGTCAAGGCAGTAGTTGTTAGAACAGTTCATCCCGTAGGCAGACCTGACGGCAGCTACATCAAATTCGACGAAAACGCAGCAGTTATCATCAAAGATGACAAAAACCCCAGAGGTACACGTATCTTTGGGCCCGTTGCAAGAGAGCTGAGAGAAAAACAGTTCATGAAGATCCTTTCTCTGGCTCCCGAAGTACTGTAATAGGAGGTGTGCTAGGTGGCTAATTTGAAACTGAAAACTGGCGACAAAGTAGTAGTAATCGCCGGTAAAGATAAAGGCAAAGAAGGCAAGATCATTGCTGTAGATAAAAAGAACAACCGTGTACTGGTTGAAGGCGTAAACATGGTTTCCAAACACACAAAACCCAACGCACAGAACCAGCAGGGCGGTATTATCAAGAAAGAAAACTTCATTCATGCTTCCAACGTAATGTATCTGCACAACGGCAAAGCAACACGTCTGGGCGCAATGATCAAAGATGGCAAAAAAGTAAGAGTAGCTAAGAAAACAGGCGAAGTTATCGACTAATAAATACCTGGTGAAAGGAGGCAAACAATGAGCAGATTAAGAGACTTCTATGAAGCACAGATCGTTCCCGAAATGACTAAGAAATTTTCTTATAAAAATAAACTGGCTGTTCCCAAACTGGAAAAGATCATCATCAACATGGGCGTAGGCGAAGCTAGAGAAAACGCTAAAGTTCTGGATGGCGCTGTAAGAGATATGAGCATTATCGCCGGTCAGAAACCCGTTGTAACAAAGGCTAAAAAATCCATCGCGAACTTTAAACTGCGTGAAGGCATGAACATTGGCTGCAAGGTTACTCTGAGAGGCGACAGAATGTACGAATTCACAGACAGACTGATCAACATCGCACTGCCTCGTGTACGTGACTTCCGTGGTGTAAAAGCTAACAGCTTTGACGGCAGAGGTAACTACACAATGGGTATCAAAGAACAGCTGATCTTCCCCGAAATCGAATACGATAAAGTAGACAAAATCAGAGGCATGGACATCGTTTTTGTTACAACAGCAAAAACAGATGAAGAAGCAAGAGAACTGCTGAGACTGTTCGGTATGCCATTCGCAAAATAAGGGAGGGACAAAAATGGCTAAAAAATCTATGAAAGTAAAGCAGCAGAGAGCACCCAAGTTCTCTACAAGAGCTTACACACGTTGCAGAGTTTGCGGCAGACCCCACTCTGTACTGAGAAAATATGGAATTTGCCGTATTTGCTTCCGTGAACTGGCATACAAAGGTCAGATTCCCGGCGTAAAGAAAGCAAGCTGGTAATTGAAAGGAGGAATTCACAATGTCTATGAGCGACCCTATCGCAGATATGCTGACAAGAATCAGAAACGCTAATACTGCAAAACACGATACAGTAGATGTTCCTTCTTCCAAAATGAAGAAAGCAATCGCTGACATCCTGGTGGCAGAAGGTTACGTAAAAGGTTACGAAGTAATCGAAGACGGTATCAAATCCACACTGCGTATCAGCCTGAAATATGGTGAAGATAAAAACGTAAAAGTAATCACAGGTCTGAAAAGAATTTCCAAACCCGGCCTGAGAGTATTCGCTGGCAAAGACGAACTGCCTAAAGTTCTGGGCGGTCTGGGCACAGCAATCATTTCCACAGACAAAGGCCTGATGACAGACAAAGCTGCAAGAAAAGCTGGTCTGGGCGGCGAAGTAATCGCATTCATCTGGTAAGATAAAGACAGAATATTAGGAGGTGCAGACCATGTCCAGAATCGGTAAATTGCCCGTAGTGGTACCCGCTGGCGTTGAAGTGAAGATTGGCGAAGGCAATCTGCTGACAGTAAAAGGCCCCAAAGGTACACTGGAAAGAAAATTATCCGCAGACATGAACATCGCAATGGAAGACGGTCAGATCGTAGTTACAAGACCCAGCGATCTGAAAAAACATAGAGCATTACACGGCCTGACAAGAACACTGATCCACAACATGATCATTGGTGTAACTCAGGGCTATGAAAAAGTACTGGAAATCAACGGTGTTGGTTACAGAGCAGCAAAATCCGGTAAAAAACTGACACTGACACTGGGTTACTCTCATCCCGTAGAAATGGAAGATCCCGAAGGGATCGAATCCATCGTTGAAGGTACAAACAAAATCATTGTTAAGGGTATTGACAAAGAAAAAGTAGGTCAGTTTGCAGCTGAAATCAGAACAAAAAGACCTCCCGAACCCTATAAAGGCAAAGGTATTAAATACTCTGACGAACATATCAGACGTAAAGTTGGTAAGACCGGTAAGAAATAATCTGCGAACGATAGCATGACAGCACGATCTATTTATATCGGAAAGTGACTAATTTTTGAAGAAACGGAGTGAAAATACTATGATCAATAAGCCCTCTCGTGCAGCGGCTCGTGTGAAAAGACACTACAGAATCCGCAACCATGTAAAAGGCACAGCTGCCAGACCTAGACTGGCAGTGTTCAGATCCAATAAACACATGTATGCACAGATCATCGATGACGTTGCTCAGCATACACTGGTTGCAGCATCCACAATGGAAGCTGAAATCGCAAGCAAAGTAGAATACACAAACACAGTTGCAGCTGCAGCTGCAGTAGGTGAAGCTGTTGCAAAAAAAGCAATCGAAAAAGGCATCACAGAAGTTGTATTTGACAGAGGCGGTTTTGTATACCAGGGTAAAATTCAGGCACTGGCAGAAGCAGCTAGAGAAGCTGGCCTGAAATTCTAAGGCAAGGAGGAAAGTAAGTTGAAAAGAATCGATCCAAGCACTTTAGATCTGAAAGATAAAGTAGTAACCATCAACCGTGTATCCAAAACGGTTAAAGGTGGTCGTACAATGAGATTCTCTGCTTTGGTTGTTGTTGGCGACGGCAATGGCCATGTAGGCTGCGGCATGGGTAAAGCAGCTGAAATTCCCGATGCGATCCGCAAAGGGAAAGAAGCAGCGATGAAAAATATCATCAAAGTAGAAATGAACGATGTAGACAGCATCTACCACGGCGTTACAGGTGTACACGGCAGTGCAAGCGTACTGCTGATGCCCGCTCCCGAAGGTACTGGTATCATCGCTGGCGGCCCCGCTCGTGCGGTTCTGGAACTGGCTGGTATCCGTAACATCAGAACAAAATCCCTGGGCTCCAACAACAAACGTAACGTTGTAAGCGCAACAATCGAAGGTCTGTCCAGAGCGACAACACCCGAAGCTGTTGCAAAACTGCGTGGCATTTCTGTTGAAGAACTCTTAGGTTAAGGAGGAACAGACAGATGGCTGAAATTAAAATCACATTGGTGAAATCCACAATCGGTGCAATTCCCAAACACAAAAAAACAGTTCAGGCTCTGGGTCTGAATAAAACAAATAGCAGTGTAATTCAGCAGGACAATGCGGCTATCAGAGGTATGATCCAGCAGGTTAGCCACCTTGTTAAAGTTGAAGAAGTTTGATTTTAGGAGGTGCCCAAATGAACTTATGCGAATTGAGACCCGCTGAAGGCTCCAGAGAAAAGAACTGGAGACGCGGCAGAGGTCATGCAACAGGCAACGGCAAAACAGCTGGCAGAGGCCATAAAGGTGCAGGTCAGCGTTCCGGGACAAGCGGCAAATGCGGTTTCGAAGGTGGCCAGATGCCTCTGTACAGAAGACTTCCTAAGAGAGGCTTCACATGCAGAAACAGCAAAGAAATCGTTGCAATCAACGTTTCTATGCTGAACGTATTTGAAAATGATACAGTAGTAGATATCGATGCTTTGAGAAACGTTGGTCTGATCAGCAATCCTAGAGATGGCGTGAAGATCCTTGGCGAAGGCGATCTGGAAAGAAAGCTGACAGTTAAGGTAAACTACTTCAGCAAAACAGCTCAGGAAAAAATTGAAGCTGCCGGCGGCAAAGCAGAGGTGATTTAATTGTTTAAGATTTTCGTTAACTCTTGGAAAACGAAAGAAATTCGAAACAAGATTCTGTACACACTGATGATCTTTGCGATCGTTAGACTGGGTACACAGATCGCTCTGCCCGGTATCGATACTGCAGGCGTAGTAGCAGCAAGAGAAAACGCAGCCATGGCGGGTACACTTTACAGTGTAATCGCCGGTGGTGCGAACTCCAGCTGGTCTATCTTTGCAATGGGTATCGGTCCCTATATCAACGCTTCCATCATCATGCAGCTTTTGACAATTGCGATCCCCAAATTCGAGCAGCTTTCCAAGGAAGGCCCCGATGGTCGTAAGCAGCTGCAGTCTTACAGCAGATATTTGACAGTCATCCTGGCGTTGATCCAGGGTATCGGTCTGACTTACACATATCAGAATATGTATCTGGTGCATAGCCCTCTGGTTTATATTGCATCTGTATTTGCTCTGGTATGCGGCTCCACATTTGTAATGTGGTTGGCAGAACAGATCACTGCGAAAGGGATCGGGAATGGTTCTTCCATGATCATCTTCATCAATATCGTATCCAACCTGCCCATGGGTGCAGCAAGCCTGTACTACATGATCGTAGGCAGCGGTGCGATTGGTGCAGCAAAAGTAGCAGCCATCCTGATCATCCTGATCATCGTTCTGGCATTCATCGTTTGTGTAAACAGCGGTGAAAGAAGACTGCCTGTACAGTACTCCTCCAAAATGGTAGGCAGAAAACAGGCAAGCGGCAGAAGTACAACAATGCCTATCAAGGTAAATACTTCTGGCGTTATCTCTATCATCTTTGCGATTTCCTTGCTGCAGTTCCCTCAGCAGATCGGTATGTTCATCCCTAACAAGGGCGCAACATTCACAAAGGTGACAGATATTCTGAACATGACACACCCTGTTGGTGCGATCATCTATGTACTGTTGATCTTCTTCTTCACATATTTCTATACGTCCATCGTAATCAATCCAAACGAAATTGCGATGAACATGAAGAAGAATGGTGGCTTCATCCCCGGTATCAGACCCGGTCAGCCTACAAGCGCTTACATTACTAGAGTCGTAAACAGAATCACACTGGTTGGTGCGATCTGCTATGCGATCCTGGCTATGGTTCCTGTAGTGCTGCAGTGGATCTTCAAAGTAAACGTTGGCTTTGGTGGTACAACACTGATCATCGTTGTTGGTGTTTGTCTGGATATCGTGAAAGCACTGGAAAGCCAGCTGCTGATGCGTCACTACAAAGGTTTTTTAAATGACTGATAACAATCGCTTGGGAAATGCTGTACAGCATTTCCCGAGGGGTTGTTTTAGTTGTATATGGGGAGATTTATAAAAAAGAGAAGGCCATCTATTAAGAAAAGAGGTAATCGCATGAAATTAGTACTGATTGGTGCTCCCGCAGCCGGCAAAGGCACACAGGCTGCAAGACTGGTAGAACATTATGGCATTGCTCACATTTCCACAGGCGATATGCTGAGAGAAGAAGTTGCAAAAGGCACAGAACTGGGCAACCAGGCAAAAAGCATCATGGCAGCAGGCGGTTTGGTTTCTGATGAACTGATCATTGCCATTGTACAGGAAAGAATCAAAAAAGACGATTGCGCGAAAGGTTTCATCTTGGATGGTTTCCCCCGCACAGTTGTTCAGGCTGAAAAGCTGGAAGAAATGGTAAAACTGGATCACGTTGTATACATCAGTGCTCCTGACGAAGTGATGCTGGAAAGACTGACAGCAAGAGAAAGCTGCCCTAAATGCGGCGCTACATACAACAAGCTGTTCCTGCCCGCAAAGGTTGCCGGTATCTGTGATAAGTGCGGCGAAAAGTTGACACAGCGTAAAGATGACACTGTAGAAGCTGGTAAGGCAAGAATTCAGACTTTCCACGAACAGAGTGAACCTCTGGTTGACTTCTACACAAAGAAGGGCATCCTGTTTGAAGTAGATGGTACAAAGGCGATCGATGAAATCACAAAAGCAATCATCGCTGGTCTGAATAAATAAGAAATGAAAAATAACAAACGAGAAAATCGTTTGTTTGGGGAGAGGATCGGCAGAGGCGGCAACGTCTCTGCCGATCTGTTTTCCTTGGAAATTAGTTACTATATATATAGTGACTTTTAATATGGGGTATCACAAAGGAATTAAATATTGTATACTTGTTAGGCTTATGAAAATAAAGTGTGTACCTATGCGGTAAGGATGGCGAAAGTCACCTTGGGAAAGCGATATTTTCCAAGCAAAACACCGTTCTGATCACGGACGGAGAACCGGAAATTCTTACGTTTAACGAAGAAAAATGAGGTGATATCGTTGGAATATCAGATCGGCCAAGTGGTTTATTCCAAAAGTGGTCACGATAAAGGCGATGTGCAGATGATTACAGCTGTGGAGGGGGAATACCTTTTCTTGGTGGATGGCAAACGTCGGAAACTGGAAAAGCCCAAACGGAAAAAGAAAATGCACGTGCAGCCGACTACTTATATAGTAGAAAGCGTGGCAGAAAAGCTGCAGCAGGGAAACAGTGTCCTTGATGCGGAGATCAAGAAGGCATTGAAAAAGTATCAATAAGATACGGGATGTTTCATGTTTAAGGAGGTTTACGGTCTTGTCTAAAGATGACGTAATCGAAGTAGAAGGAACTGTACTGGAAAAGTTGCCCAACGCTATGTTTCAGGTGGAACTGGAAAACGGTCACCAGATCTTGGCGCACATTTCCGGCAAACTGCGTATGAACTTCATCCGCATCCTGCCCGGTGACAAAGTGTTAATTGAAATGTCTCCTTATGACCTGACAAAAGGTCGTATCATTTGGAGAGCAAAATAAGGAAGGAGCGATCACAATGAAAATCAGACCCTCTGTAAAACCCATGTGTGAAAAATGCAGAATCATCAAGAGAAAAGGTCGTGTAATGGTTATTTGTGAAAATCCCAAACATAAACAGAAACAGGGCTGATAATTTATTATGGGCTTGAGGGGCGATACCCCAAAGAGCCGGAACTGATAAATCCGTCAACTATACTGGGAGGAGCATACAGTTAATGGCAAAGGCGGCGCATTTTTGTGAGCGCGTAAGCAATATGACTGACGGTCTATCTCCTTTGTTCGTAATGCCCAACGAGTATCGCGCTGTGTTTATGTGAAAAACATTTTTATTTGAATCGTATTGTAAAAATTACAGGAGGTGCAAGAATAAATGGCACGTATTGCTGGTGTAGACTTACCTAGAGAAAAACGCGTAGAAATCGGCCTGACATATGTTTACGGCATTGGCCACTCCAGTGCTGTTCGTATTCTGAATGAAGCAGGTGTAAACCTGGATACAAGAGTGAGAGATCTGACAGATGAAGAAGTTTCTAGAATCCGTGACGTCATCGACAGAACTCAGACTGTAGAAGGTGACCTGAGAAGAGAAGTTGCTCTGAACATCAAACGCCTGATCGAAATCGGCTGCTACAGAGGCATCCGTCACAGAAGAGGTCTGCCCGTTAGAGGTCAGAAAACAAAAACAAACGCAAGAACAAGAAAAGGTCCTAGAAAGACTGTTGCGAATAAGAAGAAATAATTGATATTTCGTAAGGAGGTTTGAGGCAAATGGCAAAGAAAACTGTGAAAAAGGCAACAACTCGCAGACGCCGTGATAAAAGAAAAGTAGAACGTGGTCAGGCTCATATCCAGTCCACTTTCAATAATACAATCGTTACAATTACTGACGCAGTAGGCAACGCCCTGTCTTGGGCAAGTGCCGGTCAGCTGGGCTTTAGAGGCTCCAGAAAATCCACACCTTATGCAGCACAGATGGCTGCAGATACAGCTGCAAAAGCTGCTTCCGACTACGGCCTGAAGACAATCGAAGTATTCGTTAAGGGTCCCGGTAGCGGTCGTGAAGCTGCAATCCGTGCTCTGCAGGCAGCAGGCCTGGATGTAACACTTATCAAAGACGTTACACCCGTTCCTCACAACGGTTGCAGACCACCCAAACGCAGAAGAGTATAACGAATCAGGAGGTGTAGAACAATGGCAAGAGATAGAGTTCCCGTACTGAAAAGATGCAGATCCCTGAATCTGGATCCCATCTATCTGGGTATTGATAAAAAATCTAAAAAACAGAATCTGAGAGCAAACAAAAAAATGTCCGAATATGGCCTTCAGATGAGAGAAAAACAGAAAGCAAAATTCATCTACGGCGTTCTGGAAAAACAGTTCAGAGGCTACTATGCACAGGCTGAAAGAATCGCTAAAAAAGAAGGTATCCCCGGTGAAAACCTGCTTATGCTGCTGGAAATGAGACTGGACAACGTAATGTTCCGTCTGGGCTATGGCAGAACAAGAAAAGAAGCTAGACAGATCGTTCGTCACAAACACGTAACAGTAAACGGTAAGGCAGTAGATATCCCTTCTTACCAGGTTAAAGTTGGCGATGTGATTGAAGTAAAAGAAAAATATAAAACAATCCAGAGATATAAAGACGTTCTGGCTGTAACAGACGGCAGAATCGTTCCCGAATGGCTGTCCGCTACCCACGATGCACTGAGCGGCACAGTTCTGGCAAAACCTACAAGAGCACAGATTGATGTTCCTGTTGAAGAAACACTGATCGTCGAACTGTACTCCAAATAATCATCGATTGTGCAGTGAAGTCAAAGTAATCGCCGTAGGGCTTTTTGCCCTGCGGCACTCTATCATAAAAAAGGGAGGTTTGAACGAGTGTTTGAATTTGAAAAACCTCGCATTGAGATTGCTGAAATGGCACCGGACGGAACATATGGTAAGTTTGTAGTAGAACCCCTGGAAAGAGGGTATGGTACAACTTTGGGTAACTCCCTGAGAAGAATCCTGCTGTCCTCTTTGCCCGGCGCAGCAGTAAGCAATGTGAAAATTGATGGTGTACTTCATGAGTTTAGCGTGATTCCCGGCGTGAAAGAAGACGTGACTGAAATCATCCTGAATTTGAAAGGTCTTGCGATCAAAAATACAAGCGAAGGCAACGAGCCTAAAATTGCTTATATCGATGTGGAAGGCGAAGGTGAGGTCAAAGGTTCCGATATCAAATGCGACAGCGATATTGAAATTCTGAACCCCGATCACCATATCGCAACACTTTCCGGCGGTGCAGGCAGCAAGCTGTATATGGAGATCACAATCAACAAGGGCCGCGGCTATGTTGGTGCAGACAAAAATAAAAAAGACGATCAGCCAATCGGTATGCTTCCTGTAGACAGTATTTTCACACCTGTGACAAGAGTAAACTTTCTGGTGGAAAATACACGTGTTGGTCAGATCACTGACTATGACAAACTGTCTTTGGAAGTTTGGACAAACGGAACAATCGCACCCGATGACGCTGTAAGCTTCGGCGCGAAGATCCTGAATGAACACCTGAACCTGTTCATTGACCTGTCTGATAATGCAAAAGATACTTCTATCATGGTAGAAAAAGAAGAAGGCAAGAAAGAAAAAGTTCTGGAAATGAGCATTGAAGAACTGGATCTGTCTGTACGTTCTTATAACTGCCTGAAACGTGCTGGTATCAACACAGTAGAAGACTTGGCAAACAAGACAGAAGAAGAAATGATGAAGGTTAGAAACCTTGGACGCAAGTCCCTGGAAGAAGTATTGAACAAAATGGCGGAACTGGGGCTTTCCCTGAAGCCTAGTGATGAATAAGCATCACTGCTTGGTGATGACGAGTATCACTGTTAGTTACTATTATTTTACCGTATGATTACGGCTCCACATAAGACCGAAGAAGCGGTGGAGACGGGCACATTCATACGGGTTCTTACAAGGAGGATTCAACCATGCACGCATCCGGTTATAGAAAACTTGGTAAAGCAACACCCCAGAGAAAAGCTCTGCTGAGAAACCAGGTAACAAATCTGCTGTACCACGGCAAGATCAAAACAACAGAAACAAGAGCGAAAGAAGTTAGAAGAATCGCTGAAAAACTGATCACACTGGCTGTAAAAGAAAAAGACAACTTCGAAGAAGTTGAAGTAACAGCAAAAGTTGCAAAAAAAGACAGCAACGGCAAACGTGTGAAAGAAGTTGTAAACGGCAAGAAAGTAACTGTTTATGACGAAGTAAAGAAAACAGTAAAGAAGGATAAACCTTCCAGACTGGCTGCAAGAAGACAGATTCTGTCCTATCTGTACCCCGTAACAGAAGTTCCTGCTGACGGCAAAAAGATCAGAAAGAACAGCAAAAATGTTGATATGGCAGCAAAAATGTTCGACGAAATCGCACCTAAATACGCTGGCAGAAACGGTGGTTACACAAGAATCGTGAAGCTGGGCGCAAGAAAAGGCGACGGCGCGATGGAAGTATTCATCGAACTGGTTTAATTCCATAAAAAATGAGACCGACTGAAAAGTCGGTCTTTTTTTGTGGAGAAATATTGTTTTGCTTTGGGAATATTCGTTTCCGGAATGGATCATTCGCTTTGGGCGTTGATCATTCGCTTTGGGCGTTGATCATTCGCTACGGGCGTTGACTATTCGCTACGGGTGGCAAAAAAACTGCTATCGAAGATGCCATTATGATCTAAAACATGGGCAACATACCCATCTACACAGGTGACAAGGGCGAAATTTTGAGGATCGCTTTTGCGCACATAGGCAAATACAATCTTGCCATTTTCTAATTCCTGAGAAAGAATGTGGTAGTGATCTTCAGAAAAATCAATTTTTTTCTGAATCAGTTCATTTTGAGAAAAGGCAGGGCGACCAGTCTCTTTCTCTAAAGGAATAAGATGGAGAAGGTAGGGGAAGGGAGTTCCATTGGAATCTTCCCAGTAGGTTTTTTTCAAATTCAGTGTGTCATTCTCAATTTCTGGAGTAAAGGTACGATAAGACGGCAGATCTTTGAGAGAAGAAGCTGTTGCCCAGAGAGTATCATCTTTATAGATGATGGGATCAGCAAAATTTGCGATATCTTTTCTTCGCACACGGTCGCTGTCATCTATTGAATTTTGCCGATAGACACATTGCTCCTTTACAGAAAAAACAGTGTGTCCATTGAAAAGAGCCTGTTCCTTTTCATTCCATTCAATGTTGTTGGGATCAGCATAGGCTGCTTCTATTAAGAAATCAGAGAGGGAAAAATACAGTTTGTTATTGATGTACTTGGCTTGGATATCTGCAGGATCGCCATTGATGGTTACGGTCGGCTGGGTTTCCGCTGCATAGGTGGGGGGTAAGCCCAAAGAGAGAAAGGACGCAAACAGGGCAGTGGAAAGGGCTGCTCGGCGTAAAAAGTTTTTCATAATATCTCCTCCTTTGAAAATAAGCGCCTCGGAGGGAGGTGCTTGCGGTGGCTCAGCTTATACCGTACTCCTTAGGGTTGTTCATAAAACCACCGGCTTTGCCAGTAGATATTTATTTATGCATCTTTAAGCACGAATAAGATAACGGAAAAAACCATTGTCATCAACTACATGGGAAACATAATCTCCAAGGACGGTGACAGTTGCGTTTTTTGAAGGATCTTCTTTGAGAACATATTGAAAGACAGTCTTTCCATCATCGGTTGATGTTTTGGTGATGTGATAGGCATCGTTGGTAAAGCCTGCCATGCGGATACCTTCTACCGTTTCAAAGGCTGGCAACCCCGTTTTTTCATCCAAGAAGATGATAGGGAGACGATAATCCATAGGATAGCCGTCTTTTCGTTCCCAGAGAGTTGCTTTGAAATTTATAGAATTTTCGTTTTCTTCGGCAATGATAGAATGTTGTTTGTAGCAGTCGCTGTTCTGCAGAAAAGAGCTAGCCACATAAGTAGTGCCATTTTTAAGGACAGCCGGATCGGTTAGTGGTGTGATGTTGCCGTTGGTATTACGATAGGTCTGATTTTGCAGAAAGAGAAAATTAGAGCCGTTGGATACAGCTTGATCTTCTGCAAACCATGTAATGGAAGTGGGTGAGATGCCTTCTCCTTCTACCCAATAATCCCGTAGAGAAAAATAGAGCTTTCCATCAATCATTTCTGTGCGAATGGATGTTGGCTCTCCATTGATGGTAACCACGGGAGCTGTAGAGGGCGCGCCTTCCTCCGCATAAGCAGGGCTGATACCCAGAGAGAGAAGGGACGCAAAGAGTGCAGCGGAAACGCCTACATGATGCAACATTTTTTTCATAGTAAAATCCTCCTTTATTTATCTTTGTAGGACAAGTATAGCAAAAGATGGAAAGGAGTAGGTTACAGGAACATAACAAAAGGCGAAAGGATTTCTTAAGAAAAGGGGAAAAATCGTAAGAAATTTGTAAGAAATAAAAGAAGGAAAAATGAAAAACCCCGTAAACTACGAGGTTTTCAAAGGGAGAGATTAGAATTTATTCTTACGAAAAATCGGGATCAGCCGTATCAAAATCAGCAGCTGAAAGTACCGCCGCGTCCTCCTGCACCGTCTGCTGCGCTGCCAGGAAGGGCTTTAATGTCTGATGCTCCTGATACATGAGGGAGATAGACATCCCGGTACAAAAAGAAAGAGTAAAAGCGACTGCTGCCATGGTGAATAAGTTACATACGAATTGTTTCATAGATGTCTCCTCCTTTACATGGGATTTGTGTTTCAGTTGTGTTCTTTTGTAACTCTATCATAGCACAAATATTTCTTCCGTAGGTTACAGCAGCCTAACAGGTTGGTTACAGGGGGATTGCAGTTTTATTACGGATATGTGTCGAAAAACGAACAGTTTTCTTACGATTACAGACAGTAAAATTTTGGAGAGGATCGTTTCGATACAATAGGGGAGAAAAGGCGGCAATTCTGCTGTTTCTATTGACTTTTTGTTGAAAAAAACGTATCATATCGATAGCTGTGAGCATTTATGCCATGGACTTTGGAAGGCGGAAAATCTGCCATAGAAATAGGTGAAAATATGAAAATGGTGAAGGCCGAAGGTCTGACTTATGAATACACCAAAGTGATAGAAACCGACCACGGCACCGAAGAACATAAAGTGGCTGCCTTGAAACAGGTGGACATTGAGATCGAAAAAGGGGAGTTCGTTGTGGTTTTGGGTCACAATGGTTCCGGTAAATCTACATTTGCCAAGCACATCAATGCGCTGCTGCAGCCTACAGGTGGAACCCTTTGGGTAAAAGGCATGAACACACAGGAAGAAGGTCATGTCTGGGATATCCGCCAGAGTGCAGGCATGGTGTTCCAGAACCCGGACAACCAGCTGGTTGCAACAGTGGTAGAGGAAGACATCGCATTTGGCCCCGAAAATATGGGTGTTCCTTCTGAAGAAATCAGAATTCGAGTGGATGAAGCCTTGGAAACAGTACGCATGAGCGAATTTGCTGCGTATACGCCCTCTAAGCTTTCCGGTGGGCAGAAGCAGAGAATTGCCATTGCAGGCGTTCTGGCGATGAAGCCTGACTGTATTGTTTTGGACGAGCCGACAGCCATGCTGGACCCTGTAGGCCGGAAAGATGTTATGGAAACCATTGAGCGTTTGAATAAAGAAGAAGGCATTACCATCATCCTTATCACACATTACATGGACGAAGCAGTTCGTGGGGATAGAGTGTATGTCATCGATGACGGCGACCTGGTGATGCAGGGAACGCCAAGAGAAATTTTCGTGCAGGTGGATAAACTGAAGGAGTACGGGCTGGACGTACCTCAGGTGACAGAAGTCACATATCTGCTGCGAAAAGAGGGAATCGATCTGCCCGCGGATATTTTAACGATCGAAGAAATGGTAGGTGCAGTATGTCAATTAAAATCAGCCATTTGACCCACGTTTATAACGAAGGGACGGCCTTCGAAAAAGTGGCACTGAACGATGTGAACGTCGAAATCCAGACTGGGGAATTTATTGGTCTGATCGGGCACACCGGCTCCGGCAAGTCCACACTGATCCAGCATCTGAACGGCATTATTTCTCCTACCCAGGGCGAAATTTTGCTGGATAATGAAAATATCCATAAAGACAAAGCAAAGCTGAAGGAAGTTCGCAGACGGATCGGTCTGGCCTTTCAGTATCCCGAATATCAGCTTTTTGAAATGACCGTGTATAAAGACGTTGCCTTTGGCCCTACAAATCTGGGCTGGACAAAAGAACAGATCCACGAAGGCGTCGTTGCGGCACTGGATATCGTAGGCATCAGCCCAGAGCTTTATGAAAAATCGCCCTTCGAGCTTTCCGGCGGTCAGAAACGCCGTGTAGCCATTGCGGGAGTTTTGGCAATGAATCCGGAAGTACTGATTTTGGACGAGCCTACCGCAGGTCTGGATCCCAAAGGGCGGGATGAAATCCTGGCAGCTATCCGCAAATTGCATGAAGAAAGAGGCATCACAGTCATTCTGGTAAGCCATAGCATGGAAGACGTGGCGAAGCTGGTTGACCGTATCATTGTGATGCACAGAGGACAGGTAGCCATGACGGGGACGCCCAGAGAAATTTTCTCTCATCCTATGGAATTGGAAAAAATGGGTCTGGCGGCACCGCAGGTGAGTTACGTTTTTGCACAGCTGAAGGAAAGGGGTTATGATGTGCCCACAGATGTTTACACTGTGGAAGAAGCCAAAGAAGCCCTGTTGAAATTGGTAAAGCAGGTGAAAGCATGATTAGAGACATTACTATCGGTCAGTATTATCCTGCGGAATCTCCCATTCATAGAATGGACGCTAGGCTGAAGCTGACGATTACATTTATTTTTATCGTAACATTGTTTTTTGTGAATACCTTTATTGGCTATTTATTTGTCATTGCCTCTATGGGGCTGGTGATCAAAGCATCCAAGGTGCCTTTGAAATTTATGCTCAAAGGGCTGAAAAGCATCATGATCATCATCTTGTTTACGGCATTTATCAACCTGTTTATGACACGGGGGGAGACTGTGCTGATGAAAGTGGGCATTTTTAGCATCACTATGGAAGGTGTACTTTTGGCGATCAAGATGTGCGTGCGATTGGTTCTGTTGATCATCGGGTCTTCGATTTTGACATTGACAACAACGCCCATTCAGCTGACGGATGCCATTGAGTACATCCTGAAGCCTTTCAAAAAGATTGGTGTGCCTGCCCATGAGATTGCCATGATGATGACCATTGCTCTGCGTTTTATCCCTACGCTGCTGGATGAAACAGACAAGATCATGAAAGCACAGCAGGCAAGGGGGGCCGATTTTGATACCGGCAATCTGATCCAGAAGGCGAAAGCTCTGATCCCTATTCTGGTGCCTTTATTTATCTCTGCTTTCCGTAGAGCGGAGGAGCTGGCTATGGCCATGGAAGCAAGATGCTATCATGGGGATGAACACCGTACCAGAATGAATATGATGAAGATGAAGGGTAGTGATTACCGTGCGGCAGGCATCTTGGTGGTTTATGCTGTAGTGATCGTTGGATTGCGATTTGTTGCAAAGGCAGTGCCTTTTATCATTTAAAAGACAAAGCACTCTCCACTGGAGGGTGCTTTTTCAAAAAACAAAAGAAAAGGGTGGAACTATGGTAGGTTTGGGAACGATTATCAATGTAGGAGCGATCATCCTTGGCCTGCTTTTGGGGCGCAGCGTAAAGGTGCGGTATCAGGATATTCTGATGATGGCCGTTGGCATTTGCGTGATGATGCTGGGCATTGGCGGAACCATGGAGGAAATGCTGTCCATACAGGAGGGAGCGATCGTCAGCGGCGGTTCTATGATGATGATTATCACCATGGCGCTGGGAGCACTGACAGGAGAATGGATGGATATTGAAGGAAAGATGGAAAAATTCGGTACCTGGCTGAAAGAAAAAACTGGCAGCGGCGGCGACAACAGCTTTGTAGATGCCTTTGTAACAACATCTTTGACTGTCTGCATCGGGGCGATGGCTGTGGTTGGCTTCATCAAGGATGGGATTTACGGAGACTACGGCATTTTGGCGGCGAAGGCGATCCTGGACTTGATTATTGTGTTTGTGATGACTGTTTCCATGGGGAAGGGCTGCGTGTTTTCCGCTATCCCTGTGGGAATCTTTCAGGGGATTGTGACCCTGCTGGCACGGCGGCTCTATCCAATCTATCCTTGGTAGGGTCTATCATGATCTTCTGCGTGGGGCTGAATCTTGTTTTTGGAAAGAAGGTAAAGGTGGCGAATTTCCTACCGGCGATCGTGTTTGCGGTGGCATGGGCATTTTTACCGTAAAGATAGGATGAAAAAACGAGCAGAAAGGAGGAAACACCATGCGAAAGCAGGAGATTTCATTTTTGAATACGGTATTATGCCTGCTGGTGATGTTTATCCATATCTGCTCACCGGCGGTGACAGGCTTACAGAAGGACAGTCTGCAATTTGCGGCAATTTTTCTGCCCTGGCGGCTGTCTGCTTTCGTGGTGCAGGGCTTTTTGTTTTTGTCTGCACTGAAATTTTTCCGTGGCATGAAAGACCATTTTCACTATGGGCATTTCCTTTGGGGGCGTATCAAAAAAATCGGCATCCCCTATATCATTGCCACGGTGATTTCCTATTTCGGGCTGATCTGGCTGGGATATTATCGGTTTGATGGGGGATTTCTGCTAAAATCCCTGGCTCTGGGCAATATGGTATCCCCCTTTTACTTTATCATCATACTGTTTCAGTTTTATCTGCTGATGCCTCTGTGGCGGCAGATGGTGGAAAAGGTGGACTTTTGGCTGGCGGCAGTGGCATCGGTACTGCTGATGCGTTTGTTCCATGGAGGACTGCCTTCCATGATCGCCCTGCTCTCTCCGGAAACAGTGTTTCCTTATAATGACAGGGTGTTCACATCCTATCTGGCGTACTGGGTGCTGGGCTGCTATGCAGGAAAATATTACGATGCGTTCCGAGAGGGCGTGGAAAAGAACAGAAAGTTGATCCTGTGGGGCTTTGTGCTGTTCCTGCTGGCAGATGGTCTGCTGGCGTATGCCAATACCAGAGGTCTGGTGTGGGTATCTTTTTTGGAAGATGTACATACTTTATATGTATTTTTTGCGACTTTGGCATTTTACTGGCTGGGACTGCGGTTGGCGGAAAGATTTTTTGGGATTCCATGTATGAAAGCTGTGGACAAATTCAGTTTTTATATTTATTTATATCATGGCATCTGGCTGTATTTTGTGCAGGATAGATTACTGCATTTTCTTGGTATTGGACTGAGCGTGGGATTTTTGCTGCGATGGGTGCTTTGCTGGGGCGGAGCCTTTGGGGCAGCGGTGATTTTTGATCGAAAGAAAGGCGGCGAAGGAAAATGAGGATCTTACTGACGATTGCATACGATGGAACGCAGTATTCCGGCTGGCAGAAACAGAAAAATCCAGACGTCGTTACGGTGGAGGGGGAACTGACAAAAGCCCTGCGGCAACTGTTTAAAGACCCTGAACTGGAATGCATTGGCGCAAGCCGTACGGATGCAGGCGTTCATGCATTGGGACAGAGAGCCATTATTGATGTAGAGACAACCATACCTGTGGAAAAGATCCCTCTGGCGATCCGCTCTTTTTTGCCGGCGGATATCATTGTAACGAAGGCGGAGGAGGTTTCGGCGGAATTCCATCCCCGTTTTGACTGTGTAAAAAAGACCTACGAATATCGTTTCTGGAATGCACCGGTGAAGAACCCTAAGGAACGGCTGTATTCTGCCTATGTGCAGAAGCCTTTGGATATCGATAAAATGAACGAGGGGGCGAAAGCCTTTCTTGGAACTCATGATTTTGCCGCTTTCTGCGCCGCAGGTGCTCAGGTTTCCACTACGGTCAGAACGATTTATGACTGCCATGTGGAACGCTTAGGAGAGAGTGTGCGGATTCTTGTGACGGGGGACGGCTTCCTTTATAATATGGTGCGTATCATTGCAGGGACACTGTTGGCGGTCGGCATGGGGAAAATCCCGCCCGAAAAGGTGGCAGGCGTCATCGAAGGCAAAGACCGCACCAAGGCGGGGCAGACGGCAGAGCCCCAAGGGCTGACGTTGCTGGAGATTTTTTATGATCTTCCTTGATTTTTCAAAGAAATCTCTTGACATGGTGAAATCGGAAGATTATAATATAAGGGCTGTTGATATGATTTTAAGGCTGAAACCAGCTTTAAATATATGTTTCTCAAGGTGGGACCCAATAAGTTATGCAGGCGAAAGCAGGCATAATGGAGATCGACCATATCCTTCCTGCGGTATGGCGAAGTCAACGGGTCAAACAAAATATTATGACAGGAGGTAAAAACCATGAGAACTACTTACATCGCCAAAGAAGCGGACATCGTAAAAAAGTGGTACGTGATCGATGCTGAAGGCGTAACACTGGGCCGTCTGGCTTCTGAAGTTGCAAACATTCTGAGAGGTAAAAACAAACCTCAGTACGCACCCAACGCTGACATGGGCGACTATGTTATCATCGTAAATGCGGAAAAAGTTGCTGTTACAGGTAAAAAACTGGAACAGAAAATGTACCGTCACCACAGTGGCTGGACAGGCGGTCTGAAAGAAACAAGACTGGACAAAATGCTGGAAACACATCCCGAAAGAGTAATCGAACATGCTGTAAAAGGTATGCTTCCTAAAAATGCTCTGGGCAGAAAGATGTTCGGCAAACTGCATGTATATGCCGGCGCAGAACACCCTCATGCAGCACAGAAACCCGAAACACTGGAATTCAAATTTTAATCGGAGGAGGAAAGCATAATGGCAGCAGCTAGATATTACGGCACAGGCAGAAGAAAATCTTCCGTTGCTAGAGTATACCTGGTACCCGGTAACGGTAAAATCACAATCAACAAAAGAGACATCGATGAATATTTCGGTCTGGAAACACTGAAAGTAATTGTTCGTCAGCCTCTGGAACTGACAGAAACAACAGCTAAATTCGATGTTCTGGTTAACGTTTGCGGCGGCGGCTTCACAGGTCAGGCTGGCGCAATCAGACACGGTATCTCCAGAGCACTGCTTCAGGCAGATGGCGATTACAGACCTTCCCTGAAAAAAGCAGGCTTCCTGACAAGAGACCCTCGTATGAAAGAAAGAAAGAAACCCGGTCTGAAAGCAGCGAGAAGAGCACCTCAGTTCTCCAAGAGATAATCGGTTCTTTTCGAACATATTGCAAATCAAAAGGCTCAGAGTATTTATACTCTGGGCTTTTTTGTTTATAATAAAGCAAATTAGAAAGTGAGGAATGTATTATGGCATTAGGTTTGTTGTTAGTTTTATTTATGGTAATGAGTATCATTAGTGTGATAGGGTTGATGCTTTTGTTCCTTTTAAAAGGAGAAAAAGGGCAGAAGGCTGCGTTTTACTTCATGGCAGTGTGGGGCATGGTGATTGCATGGATGACGGCCAGCAGCTATCCCACCAATTATATCAAGGAGCAGTTGATCGCCTGGGGATTTGGTGCCATTGCTGTGATTGCGCTGCTGGTAAAGATTTGCGGCAAAAGCGAAAGATCCTTTTTGACAGCGAAGGTATTGGCGGCGGCATCTGTTGTGTTGGGAATGGTGGATCTGTTTGTAGTATAATGGAGAAAATGCTCCGTAGGAAAGAGATTTCCTGCGGAGTTTTTTGTGTTTTGGGTTGACGCTGAAATGATATGGGAGTATGATGAAAAATTATAGAAGAAAAAAGAAGACGAAGAAGGAGAACAAAATGGATTCATTACAAAAGATATATTGCAGAGTATTCCAAGGGGCATTCCGTGCGGCATTGCCCGTTCTGCCCTACAGAGAGCCTGAAATTTTGAGAAGAGTGAAAGATATCCCGAAGGTACTGTTGCGGAAGCATATCGATGCAGTGCTGCTGGTAACAGATCAGGGCGTACGCGGTCTGGGGCTGACCCAAGGATTGGAAAAAGGACTGAAGGAAGCAGGCATCTGCTGTGCGGTTTATGACAAGGTGGTGGCGAATCCAACTATTACTAATATTGAAGAAGCCAGAGCACTATATCTGAAAAGCGGCGCAAAGGCCATCATCGCCTTTGGCGGCGGTTCTGCCATGGATTGTGCTAAGGTGACAGGGGCGCGTATCGTAAAACCCAAAAAGCCTGTTCATAAAATGAAGGGGCTGCTGCGAATCTGTAAGAGATTACCTCTGCTGATTGCCGTACCCACCACAGCCGGTACGGGCAGCGAGACAACATTGGCGGCAGTTATCACCGACAGCGGCACAAAGCATAAATATCCCATCAATGATTTTTCTTTGATCCCAAGATATGCGGTATTGGATTACCATGTGACCTTGGGTCTGCCTAAAAATATCACAGCCACAACGGGCATGGATGCACTGACCCATGCGGTGGAGACCTATATCGGCAGAAGCACCACAAAAGAGACACGATTTATGGCGGAGCAGGCCACCCGATTGATCTATGAAAATCTGAAAAGGGCTTATGATGATGGACAGAATGTGAAAGCAAGGGAAAATATGCTGCAGGCTGCCTATTGTGCAGGCATTGCCTTTTCCCGCTCCTATGTGGGCTATGTCCATGCCATTGCCCATTCCCTGGGCGGGCAGTATGGCGTGCCTCATGGGCTGGCAAATGCAGTCATCCTGCCTTATTTTCTGGAGGAATATGGTCCTGCCTGCTATGGAAAGCTGGCAAAGCTGGCAAGATACATCGGTATGGTACCGAAGCATACCAATGACCGCAGAGCGGCAGCGACTTTCATCCAGTGGGTGAAGGATATGAATCGATATATGGAAATCCCGGAAACCATTCAGGAAATCAGAAAAGAAGATATCCCTGCTATGGCAAAACATGCGGCGGCGGAGGGGAATCCCCTCTATCCTGTACCTGTTTTGATGGATGCCGGGGAACTGGAGATCATGTATGAAAAAATCATGGAGAAGGGAGAGAAAAAAGAGCATGCAGGAAAAGATTCAGAAGCAGAGAGCGTTCTTCCGCACGGGAAAACCCATTACATTGTCCTTTCGGAAAGAAGCGCTTAAACGGTTGGGCCGTACCATTCGTGCCCACGAGGAGGAAATTTATGAGGCTCTGCGGAAGGATTTGAATAAATCCAAAATAGAGGCATATATGTGTGAGATCGGCATGACGCTGGCGGAGCTGTCCTATATGTTGAAGCATATGGACGGCTGGGCAAGAAAAAAATATGTGCTGAGCCCCATTGCCCAGTTTTCCTGTGACAGCTTTACCATTAAGGAGCCTTATGGGGTGGTACTTATCATGTCTCCTTGGAACTATCCTTTTATGTTAACCATGGAACCCCTGATCGGCGCGATTGCGGCAGGGAATTGCTGTGTGGTAAAACCTTCTGCATACGCCCCTGCAACCTCTGCTGTCATCCGTAAAATTCTCAGAGAATGCTTCCCTGAAGAATATGTATTGGTGGTAGAAGGGGGCAGAGCGGAAAATCAGGCATTGCTGGATCAGAGATTTGATTATATCTTCTTTACCGGCGGTGTGACTGTGGGGAAAGAAGTCATGGCAAAGGCAGCAAAGCATCTGACCCCTGTGACACTGGAATTGGGCGGCAAAAGCCCTTGCATCATAGAGAAATCCGCAAAGCTGAATCTGGCGGCGAAGCGTATCGCCTTTGGCAAATTGCTGAACTGCGGGCAGACCTGCGTTGCCCCGGACTATATTTTGGTAGAGCGCAGTGTAAAGGATGAATTTCTGGGTTATCTGAAAAAATGGATCGTGAAGATGTATGGCGAAAATGCCACGGAAAATGGTGATTATGTAAAAATGATCAACCAGAAGCATTTTGATCGGGTATGTGGTTTGATCGACCAGAAAAAAGTGGTATTCGGCGGAAAATGGAAGGAAGAGACTATGCAGATTCAGCCCACTATCATGGACAATGTAACGGCTGATGATGCCATTATGCAGGAAGAAATTTTCGGACCTGTGTTTCCCATCATACCTGTAGACAGTATGGCGGAAGCGGAAGCTTTTATCAAGGAAAGAGAAAAACCCCTGGCGTTGTATTTGTTTACCCAGAACAAGGCTGTGGCAGAACGTTTCCTGAAACATGTACCCTTTGGCGGCGGCTGCATCAACGATACCATCATCCATCTGGCAACCAGCAGGATGGGCTTTGGCGGCGTGGGACAGAGTGGTATGGGCAGTTACCATGGCAAAAAGAGCTTCGATACGTTCAGCCATGAAAAGAGCATTGTGAATAAGCATACTTGGATGGATCTGCCTGTTAGATACGCTCCTTACAATAAGTTGCAGGATACATTACTGAGAATATTTCTTCGATAAAAAAAGAGTCCAAATGGACTCTTTTTTGTTGCTAGAAATTTTTCAACTGGAACATGGCACCGATGAAGCCGGCTGCATAGCATAAAATGGAGAGGGCAGCCACAGGCTTGGGCATGGTGCCGGTCATTTTTGTCATTATGAAGCAGACTGCCATCAAAACAGCACTGGCAGCAGAGGTAAGAAATATTTTTCTGAGCAGGCTTAGGGCTTTTTTGGTGGATACAGCGTCTTTACAAAATTCCTTCAGAAGATTGGACTGACCTTCCAGAAGTTTTTTGCTTTCTTTATAAAAAAAGATGGCGATGCCGAGCATCAAAATGATATAGATCAACATGGGGTTTCCTCCTTTGATATATCCTTTTTCTAGTGTAGCATTTTATGGAGGGAAAAGCAAATCTATGTTTGCAAAGGGGAAAAGATGTGGTATCATTTGCCCAGAAGCATTGGAAAAAGAACAACTGGGGAGGTTTGAAAGATGACATATCAGGAAGTATTGGAAAATGCCAGAAAGCGGATGGCGCCCAGGTGCAAGGTTTGTCCCGAATGTAACGGGATCGCCTGCAAAGGCATGATGCCCGGGCCTGCAGGGAAAGGTTCTTCCCGTACCTTCCAGCGGAATTTTGCATGGCTGGCGGAGCATGTGTGGCTGGAAATGGATGTGACCGGCGGAAACAAGGAGAGAGACATGAAGATCGAATTGTTTGGCAAGGAATTTGAAGCTCCCATTTTCGTTGCACCCATGGGGCTGATCCCCTATGCCTATACAGAAGATATGACGGATAAGCTTTACTGTGACGCGGTGATGCCTGGGGCAAAAGCAGCGGGGATTCTTGCTTTTGGCGGAGGTGGCCCCAAGCCCGAAAATTTTTATGAGCCGCTGGAGGCTATCAAGGAAAATGGCGGATGGGGGATACCTACTTTAAAACCCTGGTCTGTGGAAGTGGTGAAGGAACGGTTGAAAGAGGTAGAAGCGGTAAATCCCATCGCTTTTGCCATGGATATCGACAGTGCAGGTCTGCCTCATGCAGGATTGGCTGATCCTCCCATGATGTTGAAAACAGAAGCGGAACTGCAGGAGATTGCCGAGGCGACGGATTTGCCTTTCGTGGTGAAAGGTATCATGACGGCGGAAGCAGCTCGGAAAGCCGTGAGAGCAGGGGCTTATGCAATCGTTGTTTCCAATCATGGCGGCCGCGTGATGGATCATGGCCTTTCTACAGCGGAGGTATTGCCTGAGATCAAAGAAGCTGTGGGGGACAGCGTAAAAGTTTTAGTAGACGGCGGCGTGCGTACCGGTGATGATGTCTTCAAGATGTTGGCGTTGGGGGCAGATGGGGTGCTGATTGGCAGACCCTATGTGATCGCAGCTTACGGCGGCGGTGCGGAAGGCGTTGTCCTTTATACAGAAAAGCTGAAGGCGGAACTGAAAGATGCCATGACCATGACCAATTGCGCCACACTGGCAGAGATCACAAAGGATAAGATCAGAATCGTCTAAAGAAAAAGTCTTTTTCGCTGCTGTTTTTTAAAAGAACAAGGTGTCTCTGCGGATTTGTAGTACCGATGCTCATTAGTGTGGCAATGAAGAATTTCCGACACAAAAAATAAAAACAGGAAACCTCAAGTCTGAAAAGATTTTGGGTTTTTCTTTTGCATAAAAAAGATATTGACATATGTCGGAATAGGTGTATACTATAGAAAGCAACATATGTCAGAAATAAGGAGGCGTTTCTATGGCGAGGCCGAGAAAATGCAGACGTGTCTGCGGGATGCCCCGAAACAACAGTTTCGCCCCTATGGGCAGTGAAACCGGCGAGGAACGCATCATCATGGCGGTGGATGAATATGAAACCCTTCGCCTGATCGATTTGGCGGGCTATACCCAGGAGGAATGTGCGGAACAGATGGGCATTGCCCGGACGACGGTGCAAGGGATCTATAATGATGCACGACGGAAGCTGGCGGATGCCTTGGTGAATGGCAAGATGCTGTTCATCGAAGGCGGAGATATCGATCTTTGCCAGCGGGAAAATGCCGGATGCGGAAGGAAATGCGGACAGATCTGTTGCAAAAAAGAGAAAACCGATATTTAAGAAATTGATATTTAGGAGATGAATGTAAATGAGTGAAACTTGTTCTCATGACTGTGGAAACTGCTCTTCCAACTGCAGCAGCCGCAAACCTGCAGATTTTTTGGTAGCGCCCAATGAACACAGCAATATCAAAAAGGTTATTGCTGTTGTCAGCGGGAAAGGCGGTGTCGGCAAGTCCATGGTGACTTCCACAATGGCGGTGCTGACAAACAGAAAGGGCAAAAAGACAGCTATCCTGGATGCGGATATCACAGGTCCTTCCATCCCCAAGGCTTTTGGCATGACGGAAAAGGCGTACGGTACACAGCTGGGGATGATGCCTTGTGAATCCAAAACAGGGATCGAAATGATGTCCGTAAATCTGCTGTTGGATAACGATACAGATCCTGTTGTTTGGAGAGGTCCTGTGATTGCGGAAACTGTAAAACAGTTCTGGAAAGATGTTGTCTGGGGCGATGTGGACTATATGTTTATCGATATGCCTCCTGGCACAGGGGATGTTCCTCTGACAGTATTCCAATCTATTGCCATCGATGGCATCATTATTGTAACTTCCCCTCAGGAATTGGTAGGCATGATTGTGGATAAGGCTGTAAAAATGGCAGAAATGATGAATGTACCTATTTTGGGCATCGTGGAAAATATGTCTTATTTCAAATGTCCCGATTGCGGAGGCATCCATAAGATATTTGGGGAAAGCCAGATCGAAGGGATCGCAGCAAAACATAATATTCCTGTGGTTTGCAAGCTTCCCATTGACCCTGCTATTGCAGCAAAATGCGACAGAGGTGCGGCTGAAGAATATGAAGGCGAATGGCTGGATCCTATGGTAGATTTTCTGGAAAAGATGAGATAAGAATAGAAGGAGAAAACGAAATGAAAACAAAAATTGCAGTAACATACGAAAACGGTGAAGTGTTCCAGCATTTTGGTCACACAAAAGAATTTAAATTCTATACAGTGGAAGATGGCAAGATCATCGATACACAGATCGTACCCACAATGGGCAGCGGTCATAGCCTGTTGGCAGATTTCCTGCTGCTGAATGGCGCAACAGTATTGATCTGCGGCGGCATTGGCGGTGGTGCAAAAGCAGCACTGGCAGAAAAAGGGATCGAACTGCGGGGTGGTGTTAGCGGAAACGCGGATGAAAAAGCTCAGGCTTATGTTGATGGTACACTGGAATTCAATGCTGCGGTGGAATGTACACATCATCATGACCATGACCACGAAAACTGCAGCGAACATGATCATCATTGCGGTGGTCATTGTCACTGACTGGCGGACAGATTTGAGGAGCGATGCAAAGCATCGCTTCTTTTTTTTGAAAAAAAAAGAAATTATTCAGAAAAACGCCTAAATAGAGGTTTTATTTGATCAAAATAGATTTTTAAGTGCAAAAATATTAGATGTATATTTTAAAAAAGCATGGCGTTTATTTTGGTATGAAATGAGATTTATAGATGGGTATTTCCTTTATTTTACAGATATGAAAGATATAGGATGGATGCCAAAGGCAAATATTGTTGGATGAAAGGAGATATCCTTAGATATAAATGGGAAAAACTGTAATTGCAGTTTTTTAATGGAAATAAAATGGATAGGGATATTGCACAATTTCAAAATGGAAAAAAATGTATGGAAGTTTGTGTTTTAAAAAATGTTCCACTCGGGAGAGAAAGGGGTTAATTTTTGTACTTCTTGTTATAAAAAAAGTGTTAAGATTCTGCGTATTTCGTTCAAATTATCTCTTTTCGCACAAATTTTAGCTGCGAAATTCCTTCAACTGAATCAACAAAAATGTTGCAAAAATAAATAAGAATATATGATAAAAATATATATTTTAACTAAAAAACAAAAAGGTAGCATGCAAACTACTATAAAAAAGTACTTGTTTTTTCATGGAAATCAGGTAAAATAATATCAGGTAAATGAATCTGATAGGTTTTTCTTCAAAACCTCTTGAAAAAAACTTCTCCTGTTTTTTCGTGGGGACGGGGGAGACATTCTTTTGTTTTTGAGAGAAAGACAGATAGGTTCTGCCGTGTAATTATAATACTCTATTAAAATTGGGAGGGAATTATTCAATGGAAGCTTTTAACAATGTGGTGCTGTCCATCAAGGATTTCTTGTGGGGGCCTATTATGCTGTGTCTGCTGATCGGTACACACGTATTGCTGACGATCAGAACAAGAGGGATTCA